>JAZDPX010000054.1:0-29847 GCA_043797125.1 Candidatus Omnitrophota bacterium | reverse complement strand
CTGTAAGCCATCAAGCGTAATGGAGTGATCTATAACCAAGTCCGGGTCTGATTTTGAGTTTTCATAACTGGGGCTACCGCCTATGTTATAATAAACTGCAGATGTGGCAGGCTCATCTGTTTTCCAGGTAATTGTAGCTGTGGTGGCGGTGACTTCTTTTGCAGCAACATCGGTGATAGTTGGGTGAGTTACATCCTTGGTAGTAAATGTATAGTCCTCGGTTTCGGCTTTGTTTCCCGCGTTATCTGTGCAGGTTATCTTAAAATGATATGTTGTGTTCACGGTTAGATTATCAAGTAATATCGAGTGGGAATTGCCAGAGCTTGAGTCTGTTTTTTCGCTTCCGTAGGTTGTGTCTGTTCCGTAGGAAACCACCGATGTTACATCTTCATTTGTCATCCATGTAATTGTGGCGGTAGTTTCCATGCCGTATGCCGCAACTGCTGAAATTTTAGGGGGCGAAAAATCACTAAGCTCAATCTTAAGAACATTAGGAACAAATGTCGGGTCGCCATACATTACAAATTTCTGACCAAAGCCAGGGATTTCATTTATGAGCAAGGTGTTAACTTTGCCCGTGCTGACATTTTCGCCGTATGGATCTGTTAAATACTTTATAGCTAAAAACGGCACTGGCACTACGCCTAAGCCTTCATCATAAGCAGAGATACCTAGCGATGTTACTGTCCCATAATAAGCCCCGGCTCCTTTTCTTAGCATGGCAGAACCAATAACTGTCGGCGTATTACCTCTATTTTTTATATCAATTAAATCTTTCAAATCAAAATAAGCAGTTGCGCAAGCGCAAGCAGGAACAAAAGGTAAATTATTTAACTCCGGAACCGCAGGTATCTCCTTATCCGGATATTGGCTAGGATTTCCGCATACGCTTAAAAATCCGCACCATGTATCTGTGCCGCCATGACCATCGTAACTTATTATTTGCTTGTCCTTGTACACTCCTGCTTCTGGCTTTTCACTATGAAAATGCAGCCATTCATCGTATTCTGCCCGTTCCGCAGCAGCTTTCAGTTTTAGGTATATATATTCTTTTTTTTCATCATCCCATGCGCTTATTGTCATTCCTTTATGCAGTTCTCCCAATTTAGAGAATATACCATCATTATCATCATAAAAGATTGTTCTGTTAATATGGCTCGTGGTGTCGCTTAAAGTTAAGCCATAGATTCTACCTGTATGCAAAGTTTTATTGGGGTAGCCGCTTGCAGGAAACTGAATTTCATAATCTCCATTTCCAAATTCACGCAAGAAACTTTCAGATTTTTCATTGAATGTCTTATCCTCAGTAAAAGCTGCGAAGCAACCTGTTCCTGAGCAAAGTTTAGGGAAATTTTGGCTGTAAGCATTTACCGACTTAGCAGATATTAATCCTAGCCCGCTTACCGGTTTATTATCAACGTCAATCATGAGATATGCAGTTTTTCCTCCACCATTTACCGCGAAAAGCATATGCGCATTACCAATTTCATCAATTTCAACATCTATTATATTTAAAATATTATTTATGCCGGATTCAGCGAAGCTATTTATAGGGATTTTTATTAGGTCTGCTAAGTTTTCCTTTTTTATTATCAATTCGCTTTTACCAGTATCGGGATCATATTTGCAGACATAATATATTGGTTCGGTTCGATAATATTTAATGAATGGGTATAAAAAACCTTGATCATAGGTTTTAAAAGTTATTTTTTGAAATTGTGGATTATATTTAATATTGCCGAAAGCGTCGATAGTATTTTCTTGAACACTATAACAGTACCCGTTTAAACTATAAGCTCTAAAAGCCCCTAACAAATGAGCATTATTATCCCTGTCTGTGCTTATTTCGGCAGCAGGTTGAGCTACCCATTCGTATACCGTAGAAAATACTTCTTTATTTATTTCTATTGCACCAAACTGATTTAGCTTTAGATAATATCGCCTAACCACACCTACATCCGTGCTATTATCTAAACGCTCGCTTGGAGAATAAATTTGATACGTAATATGAGCCATACAATTATTATCAACAGCTATGTTTGGTTGCTCTGCACGTTCTTCAGGTTCATCTTTACTTTCAACCACAGTTTTTCTTATAAGGACGCTATTGTTCTGTGCAATCTTCAGATATTGAATTCCCAATTTTCTATATTGAAATCCCACGCCTCTAAAAACTATGTGAATATTTCCTTCTGAATCAATAGCTGCTCTTAACCAATGCAGGCCATCAGGCAAAAACTGCCCCTTGTAAAGCTCCGTATCCTGCCATGCCATACTTGCCGAATCCCATACTAAATGATGCAATACAGCGAAATTCTCGGTTTTCATTATTGCAAGAATATGGGGGGTGCCATCATTATCAACTACAACATCAAAAAATTGTGGGTCTAATTGCGGAAATGATGAATAAATAGAATCTGTCGCGTTTTTTGCTCTGTAAAGCGCTTCTCTTGGGTCTGATGAGCAATTGAAATCCTGCGCTATTGAAATCGGATCTGACATTATTGTTAAAAAGTCAGGCTGGTTATTTTTGAGCAAGCCGCTTATTAGCGAGTACTCAACTGCTGCGTCGACAGTGTCAATATGCCGCAGAAGCTCGGGAAAATTATCAGCGTTTCTGTCAAACGGGCTTTTTTCTACGGCTGTCAGAAGTATAAGTTCGTGCTTTGCTGCCGCGAGAATAGGCGCTGCCATAGATGTTTTGTTATATATATTAGATAGCCTTTTTGTTTCCTTTATATCATCTGGCATTTCAGGCAAATCCGGTATGAATGAGATGCTATTTTGTATTAATATATCGTGCGGTTTCATATCCAGAGGATTAACCAGGATTATTTTGCCGGTATTGGTTAACTCAAGGTATTTTTTTTGAGTTCTTTCCAATGAATACTCCTCAAATGTTGTCGCGTGAGTTTTAATGTAATCGCGTATTTCAGCGCCAAATGAGGCAAGCGAACCGACAATCATCACGTTTTTGCCCCTAAGGTCTTCATAGGGGTCTTCGCCAACGACTATTGCGAGGGTTGTGTTGGGAAAGTATAACGGCGCGTTAATATATGAAGCAAACACAGAAGCCAGCATCCCGGCTTTATAATCATTAACATCCGCTATTACAACCGTGCCTATAGATTCCCAATAAGCGGAAAAATCCTCCGCAACAATTTTATTTATGTTGTAACCTTTTTTTGTAAGCAAAGTAACTAATTCAGCGGGCGTTTCATTCACAAGCGTAACACGCTGCGTCTGATATTGTTCCAGAAAATGAATAATCGAATCAGCGTCAAAACGGACTTCTCTATCAACCGTTTCAACGTGATATATTAAGGTAGGGTGTTTTATAATTCCCCCTTGAGCGCTATGCTCTGTCCATATGGTTACAGGCACAAGAGAAAACGCATCTTGCCATTCCCTATCAGAGATTAAAAAGGCTTCTTCTCCATCCCAGAATTCAGACATATCTTTGGAATTGCCGTTATCTTCAGGCGGCATAGGCACAGGCGAAGGGACAATTGGATTCGGCACGATGATGCTTGAACCTGGTTGGGTTATTTGCGCAGCGCTATCAGGAGACACTACTTCCTCGCTGCATGTTGCGTAATTATCGCCAAAGGTTGAAAAAAGCAAAGCTCCAAAAATAAAAGATATAATTACCAGAACCATTCTTTCAAAAGGCGCGCTCCATTTCATTGTATTTGCCTCATTTCTTATCAACGGTTATGTAGTAGCAGTGCACGGGTGAAACCTCGACATAGATTAACCTGGCCGCAGGAGTGTTTACCTGTAATATCCTGCTCCCAGGCGGTATGTGCTGCAGTCCTTTTAATATTGAGTGCTTATCCCTTTTTCCCATTTTAGGCATTCCTCTCGCATTTTGATTTTTGCCTGTGCATCTCTTCAACAGCCCTGTCAAAATCCGATACCTTTTTTATTTTAGGCAGCGCAAAGGTGACCATCCCTGCCTTAACCGGCTCTGTAATCTGCATGTTTATCAGTTCATTATCAATACCTGTCTGTATCTGGCACTCCTGCTGGGCAAAAATTGCAACCGCAAATATAATGTTAACCATTTTCATGTTTAGTTCCTTTCTTAATGTCATCTGCGATACCTGAAAGGCCTTTTTTCGCGACTTCTATCATACGCAGTTCCAGTTCTTCCTGGGAGTGTATGTCCTTGCCTGAAATATTGAGCCTTCTTACCATTTCCACTATTGCCTGTATCACGTCTGTTCTTGAAAGTTTTTTACCAGTTGAAAATAGAGCATCCTTGCTTACCTTGTCGATAAAATCAAGTTGTTCCCTGCTTAAAAACGCGATGATCCTTCCGACGTGTTTTGTTCGCCAACCCATTGACTTTGCCATTTTAAGTCACCTCCAAATAAAAAGCCCTATTCTTTCAGATACCAACCTGAAAAAATAGGGCTTGTTTCCAACAATTTCGGCAGCCTGACAACCATAGCCCCTTATAGATTTTATCTTATCTTATCAGAGCGTTAGGCTCAAGGCTTTGTGCCCTACCCTTTCAGGTAGTTTACCTTTATCGATTTATATTAAAGAGCTTATGTTTCTTGCTACACCTAAAGTATGCATAACGAATTGACAAAAGTCAAGGTAGACAAAAGAACTTTTTTATTTTGTGCGTTCCGACATTTGCACATTTGTCATTTTGTGCATTTATTGCAACTTCTATTGGTTCGGTTTTTGCAATGCTTGGTGCTGAAATTTTTTTCCGTCTTTTTGAACTTACGACTCGGTCACTTTCCCAAATATCTAAACTTAGCCGTTCCCTCGTCGTAAGTTCTAAAAAGACATTTGGAAAAAAATTTCTAATGCACCTCACATTGCAAAAACCTCACCCATGAGAAGCCGCTTCAACAATAGCGCAAAATCCTCACTCGAGCTAAATGCAAAAAATTAAAAAATTGGAGGAGGTGACGGAAAGATTGATTGCCCAAAGGCTTATCGAGTAAACTGCTACTTCCCCATTCCTATTTGCTGCGCTCTTTGGAAGACTTTGCCTTCGGTCTGAATTGAGGGGGCAATTATGAGTTCGGCTTTTTGCATCTGTTTGATGTTTTTAGCGCCGACATTGCCCATTGATGTGGTGAGGGCACCCATTAGATTCTGGGTGCCGTCATCAGTTTTGGCTGGCCCGAATAATATCTCTTTTAATGTGCCTGTTGTTCCCACTTTAATTCTTGTACCTCGCGGAAGATTAGCGTGCGGAGTTGCCATTCCCCAGTGAAAACCTCTGCCCGGAGCCTCTTTTGCCCGCGCAAACGCAGAGCCGACCATTACCGCGTCAGCGCCGCAGGCAAATGCCTTGCATATGTCCCCGCCTGTGCTCATCCCGCCGTCAGTAATAATCGAGACATATCTTTTCTTTTTCTTAAAATAATTATCCCTCGCTGCCGCGCAATCAACTGTCGCAGTTACCTGCGGCACGCCGATTCCGAGAACGCCTCTTGTTGTGCATGCCGCTCCGGGGCCTATTCCGACCAATAGCCCGCTTATACCTGTATCCATAAGCTCAAGAGCTGTCTTATAACTGCAGGTATTGCCTACAATAACCGGGATTTTTACATTTTTGCAGAATTTTTTAAAATCAAGCACCTTATATTCTTTTGAGACATGTCTTACTGTTGTAACTGTTGACTGAACAATAAAAATATCGCAGCCTGCATCCTGCGCGATTTTTACAAACTTCTCTGCCCTTTGAGGTATCGCGCTCACTACAGCAGGTGCGCCTTGCGCCTTTATCTCTTTTATTCTTTTGATAACCAGATTTTCTTTTATTGGCTGAGAATAGATACCCTGGACTAACTCTGTTGCTTCCGTCGGCGTGGCGCTTGCGATTTTATTTAAAACCTCATCCGGGTCCTCATACCTTGTCTGCACGCCCTCTAAATTCAATACCGCAAAACCGCCTAATTTGCCGAATTCAATGGCAAAATTAACATCAACAACGCCGTCCATCGCGGCCGCGATGATTGGCACCTGAAGTTTTATATCGTCTATATTCCAGGAAGTATCAACCTCGTTAGGGTTTATGGTTGTGTTTCCCGGCACAAGCGCGACTTCGTCAAACCCGTAGCAGCGCCTCGCGGTCCTGTCTTTTCCGATATATAGGCCCATGGTTACTCCCGTTTATGTGGAAATTTTTATTGTTAGGTTATTATAACCTTACGTTGTATTATGTCAATATAAAAACTATTTCAGCGAAGCCACAAACTCGTTCTCTATCTGATCAACATGCAGCCTTGTAATCTCGTAAACGGCCTTTTCAAAAGGCATGCCTGAATTAAGCCTCTCAAGAAGCTTTTTAAATTTATATTTTCCATATCTATCGATAAAATAATCGAGAAACAGTTTTGCTAAAACATATGCCTGAGTTATTTCTACGTGAGTTTTTGCTTTAAACAAAGCGTTCACCTTTTCAAGCGTAAAAGTGCCTTTTGTTTTAAAAAAATTAGCAACCAGCGACCTGTCCGGGGCCGTAAGGTCGTTTTGCGGTTGGACATACTGGGCAAAACCTTCATGCAGCCAATTAGGTATATTACGAGGATATAATATATTTAGTATGGCATGTCCGTATTCATGATAAAGTATTTCTTTCAGCATTTCCTTATTATCTGAAACCGCATCCGCAAGCCTCAAACGAACCTTGCCGTCATAAAGGCCGAATGTCCAGTCGCGTTCGTTTGTCGCTGTCTTAAACCTGTCGCTGTCGTAAACAATAGCTGTTATCTTCTGGTCGGTATAAAACATAAATTCGCCTTTAACATACCTGCGCGCATCTTCAAGTAAATCAACTATATCCCAAATTACGCCTGTATCCTGCCTGCCTTCAAACCGGACATCAAAATTTGGGCGCGCCCTGTTCTTAAAACCTTTTTCCGCCTGAAGCTCTCTTTTTGCCTTTTCCATCATTTGTTTAAGCTCAACCGATTGAGGCTGCAATGTTAATGCCTTATCCCAATATTGGATTGCCTCATTAAGGTCATTGGCTGCGTAATAAAAATCCCCTAAAAACATATACGCCTCTGCGTTATTAGGGTCAAATGCTATGCAATCCTTTGCGAAATTTATTGACTCCTGCTTACGGTTTGCTCTAAGGCATTTTGCCGCTTCATTCATAGTTGTATAATAAAGGTTTTGCTTCAACTCCGGGCTATCAGGCGCTATTTTCAGGCCTTCTTTAAAATTTGGTAAGGCAAGGTCATACCTGTCGTTTTTAGCAAGCGACATGGCGTAGTTATTGTACAAAACAGCAAGCTGCTCGGAAAACATCGGGTTTGTTGGGTTTTTTTCAGCGGCAATTTTCTCATATTTTATAGCATCAGGTATCATACCCTCCTGCGCCTTGTTTACTGCAAGGTTGTGAGCTGCAGCGCTTAAGTTATTTTTAACTACGTTGTTATTAGGATCGAGATTATGCGCTTCCTGAAGAGCTAAAAATGCGCGTTCAAAATCGCCCTCTCTCATGTATTTCATGCCCTCTTCATTCAATTTATGAGCGCTTAAATTGACTGCATACAGAGGGCTTGCTGAAATTATCACTAATACAGCTACAATGATTAAAAGCAAAAAAGGGGATATCCCTTTTGCTTCGGTTATCCCCTTTTTTGTCCCGCAATTTTGCATTTTTAATTTTGCATTTTTAATTTTTAATTTCTAATACATCCCTCCGCCCATACCCATTCCGCCTCCCGGAGGCATGCCTGGGCCGGGCTTATCTTTCTCTGGGATATCGCTTATAACAGCTTCTGTTGTCAGCATAAGAGCTGCTATACTTGCCGCGTTCTGAAGCGCTGTCCTTGTGACTTTCTTAGGGTCAATTATACCAGCTTTTACCATGTCTGTGTATATGCCTTTTTCAGCGTCAAAGCCGATATTGCCCTTTTCTTCTTTCACCTTCTGAACGACTACCGAGCCTTCCTCGCCTGCGTTTTCAGCTATCTGCTTAATTGGAGCTGAAAGCGCCCTGCGCACAATATCAACGCCGATTTTCTCATCGCCTTTTAGCTTAAGGTCATCAAGCGCGCTTATTGAACGAAGAAGCGCAACGCCGCCGCCTGCCACAATACCTTCTTCTACAGCTGCGCGTGTTGCATGAAGCGCGTCTTCAACTCTTGCCTTCTTTTCCTTCATCTCGGTTTCAGTAGCTGCTCCTACGTTTATAACAGCAACTCCGCCGGATAATTTCGCGAGGCGTTCCTGCAGTTTTTCTTTATCATAATCAGAATCGCTGTCTTCTATCTGCTTTTTAATCTGGTTGATTCTCGCGCTAATCTTGTTTTTCGGACCGCTTCCTTCAATAATAGTTGTGTTTTCTTTATCTATTGACACTCTCTTTGCTGTGCCTAGATCATCAAGCGTGACGTTCTCAAGCTTTATGCCTAAGTCTTCAGTTATTGCTTTTCCGTCTGTTAATACTGCAATATCCTCAAGCATGGCCTTTCGCCTGTCGCCGTAACCCGGCGCTTTAACAGCTGCGCATGAGAGTGTGCCGCGGATTTTATTAACTACCAATGTTGCTAAAGCCTCACCATCAACTTCCTCAGCTATAATAAGCAAAGGCTTGCCTGTTCTTGCAATCTGCTCAAGTAATGGTATAAGGTCTTTCATAACAGATATCTTTTTCTCGTGTATAAGGATATATGGATTATCCAATGATATATCCATTTTTTCCGCGTCAGTAACAAAGTAAGGAGAAAGATATCCCTGGTCAAACTGCATGCCCTCTACCAGCTCAAGCGTCGTTTCCATGGACTTTGCTTCTTCAACAGTAATTACACCGTCTTTACCGACCTTGTCCATTGCCTCAGCAAGGCGTTCGCCTATGCTTGTGTCGCCGTTTGCAGCAATTGTCCCTACCTGCGAAATTTCTGTTTTTCCTTTTACATCTATTTTTATTGTGTCAAGGTGGGCAATAACTGCCTCAACTGCCTTTTCAATGCCGCGTTTAAGAGACATTGGATTAGCGCCTGCTGTGACATTCTTTAATCCTTCGTTGTATATCGCTTCAGCCAGTATTGTTGCAGTGGTTGTTCCGTCACCAGCTACATCCGATGTCTTTGAAGCAACCTCTTTTACCAGCTCAGCGCCGATATTCTCATAAGGATCCTCGAGTTCCACCTCTTTTGCTACTGTAACGCCGTCTTTTGTTATTGTCGGGGAGCCAAACTTCTTTTCAAGAACAACGTTTCTTCCCTTCGGGCCAAGCGTAACCTTAACAGCGTCAGAAAGCTGCTTTATGCCCTTTTGAATCGCCTTTCTGGCGTCTTCACTGAATAGTAACTGCTTTGCCATATTAATCCCTCCAAAGTTTGCGAAGCAAACTTTGTCCCGAACGATGCGAAGCATCGGAGGGACAAAATGCCCCTTTATTTAACATTATTCTACTATTGCCAACACATCTTCCTCTTTAACTATTAGGTGTTCTTCACCTTGTATCTTTATCTCTGTCCCGGAATATTTCGCATAAAGCACTTTATCGCCAACCTTCACCTCTAAAGGCTCTATCTTACCTGTTTCAAGCATCTTGCCTTTACCGACCGCCACCACCTTGCCTTCCTGCGGCTTTTCTTTGGCAGTATCAGGCAGAATAATACCACCTTTTGTCTTATCTTCGGCGTCAAGGGGCTTTATTAGTATCCTATCGCCTAAGGGTTTTATCTTTGCCATATCCATCCCTCCTTTTTTTATTAGTTGTTAGCACTCTTACAAGAGGAGTGCTAAGTTTATATTAACAATATATTCTCTCTGTTTCTTGTGGGGATAATGGTTTACTTGTTTGAGAGGCAGATTGTATCAAATATAGGAAATTTGTCAAGAAAAAAATGTCAAGCTGCTTTTGTGCCTATTGGCAGCCTGTCATTGCTAAGAAAAAGGCCTTTTAGAATTAAATTCTTATCGACAAGATCTATTCCGGCACACCTCTTCTTAAAAAATGAGGCATATCCCCCAGTCGCTATAACTTTGATATTTTTTGAATATTTCATCTTAAACGTTCTTATTATGCCGTCGCACATAAGGCTAAGGCCGTTGGCGGCCCCGCTTGTTATGCTATCGGTTGTGCTTTTGCCTAAAAATTCCCTGGGGCTTCTCATTTTTATCCTTGGCAAAAGCGCTGTCCTTTGCGCGAGCGCGTCCAGGGATATCTCAATGCCCGGCGAAATAATCCCTCCTTCATACTCGCCATTTTTATTTACATAATCAAAAGTGATTGCCGTGCCGAAATCTATCACGACAGCCGGTGCGCCGTAAAAATGCTTGCACGCGCACGCGGCAACAAGCCTGTCTTTTCCGACCTGCCGCTGATTTTTATAAAGATTCTTAATCGGAATCTTTATATCCTCGCCAGCGATCTTTGGCAGAACTCCTAACAGTTTCCTCAAAATTATTTTAACAATAATTGTCTTTTTCGGCACAACGCTGCATATAATAGCATCTTCAATAAGCGCTGAATACTTCTTAAGGTTCTTTCGCAGTTGTAGTTCGGTCTCTTTATCATTAAGCCCGGTAGCAACTCTAAAAACCTTAATAAGCTTCCTGCCTCTAAATATCCCGAAGCTTATTGACGTATTGCCGATATCGACTGCTAGTAAGTGTTTTTTCATTATCTCAACACCTCAACATCTCCCGCTAAGATCCTTTTTTGAAAACCATTATCCAGCCTTATGATTAATGCGCCATCTTCATCAACCCCAATAGCCTGCCCTTCTATTTTATCGCTATAGGAAATCACCTTAACCCTGCTGCCCAACATGCTTGAGTAATTGCGCCATTTTCTTATGACAGGGGCAAAACCTTCTTTTTTGGATGAAAGGTAATTGCTTTCCAGCTCCTGAAATATCTTCTGTGCAAGCTGGCATCGCGTTATATCCTTTGCGCCTTCCTGCGATAATGAAGTAGCGCCCTTAGGAAGGGCGTTTATGCCGGCATTAACATTAATCCCTATGCCGAGTATAACAAAATTAACCTTATCTGCCTCCGCGTTCATTTCTGTCAGTATGCCGCACAACTTTTTATTATTAATCAAAATATCATTAGGCCATTTTATAAGCGCGGGCAGCTGTGTCAAAGCTCTTACAGCAGAAGCAACGCTTACCGCTGCCAGTAAAGTTATCTTAGACACCTGCATAGGCAGAATATCGGGCTTTAAGATGACCGAAAAATAAATGCCTTTGTATCTTGGTGAAATCCACGACCTTGAGAGCCTGCCCTTTCCTTTGGTTTGACCTTCTGCAACAACAACAGTGCCTTGCGGATAATTTTTTTCAGCTAATTCATAGCATTTTGTATTAGTAGAATCTATGACATCATAATATATTATATTTTTGCCGATTATCTTGGTATTTAAGCCAAAACTTAGCTCATTAGAAAAAAGCCTGTCAGGGGCATGTGATAATTTATAGCCCAGATGAGGGGTTGCTGTAAAATCATAACCTTTTTCACGCAGCTTTTCAATATACTTCCAAATACCTGCTCTGGATATGCCGAGTTTATGGCTTATTTCCTCGCCAGATACAAAATCGTCAGGTGTTTTTTTAAATATGTTTAGTATTTTTTCTTCCACACTTTCCTTAATTTTGAATTTTTAATTTTAAATTTTTAATTTCTTCGATTTGGTCTCGGAAATACGCCGCCTTTTCAAACTGCAAATTTCTCGCTGCCAGCTCCATCTGCATCTGCAGGTCAGCAAGCACTTCGTTAAATTCGTGTTCGTCCTGATTCTCGCCTGCAAATTCAGCCACAGCCTCTTTTGCGCTGTCCCATTTTTCAATGCCTTCTTTTATCGCCTTATTGATCGAGCGGGGCGTTATATTCATGCGTTTGTTAAACAAAATCTGTTTTTTCCTTCTGCGCGTGGTTTCATCAATGGCCTTTTTCATGGAATCTGTTATAGTGTCTGCATAAAGAATAACCTGGCCGTTTATGTTTCTTGCTGCCCTGCCTGAAACCTGGATTAAAGACGTGGTGGAGCGTAAAAAGCCTTCCTTGTCCGCATCAAGCACGCAGACTAAAGAAACCTCGGGCAAATCCAGGCCTTCCCTTAATAAATTTATACCTACAAGGCAGTCAAACTTTCTTAAACGCAGGTCCTGCAAAATCTGCACTCTGCCTATAGCGTCAATTTCAGAATGAAGGTATTTAACGTTAAGGCCCATCTCTGTTAAATACACGCTTAGGTCTTCGGCCATTCTCTTGGTAAGCGTTGTTATCAAGACTCTTTCTTTTCTTTTCGCGCGTTCCTTGACCAGTTTAATTATATCGTCAATCTGTCCTTTGCTGGGCTTCACAAAAACTTCAGGGTCCACTAAGCCTGTCGGGCGTATAATCTGTTCAACAACATCTTTGTTCTTCTTTAGTTCATAAACAGAAGGCGTAGCTGACACAAAAACAACCTGCTTTATCAAAGACTCAAACTCGTCAAATTTTAACGGCCTGTTATCCAGGCACGAAGGCAGCCTGAATCCAAAATCAACCAGGGTCTGTTTTCTCGAGCGGTCGCCCTCATACATACCGCGAATCTGCGGTATTGTAACATGCGACTCGTCAATAATAATAAAAAAATCGTCCTCAAAATAATCCATTAAGGTATACGGCCTTGATCCGGGCGGCCTTGCGGACAAGTGTCTTGAATAATTTTCAACGCCATGGCAATAGCCTATCTGGTTTAGCATCTCCATGTCGTATTTTGTCCGCTGCTGGAGCCGCTGCGCTTCCAAAAGTTTTCCCTGTTTTTTAAATTCTTCCAGGCGCTCTTGCAATTCCTGCAAAATAGTTTGTGTCGCGCTGTTAATCATGCCCTGGGTTGTTACAAAATGTTTAGCGGGATAAATGGCTATTTTTTCCAACTCATGTTTAGTGTCGCCTGTCAAAGGGTCTATTACGGAAAGTTTTTCTATTGTATCGTTTGCCAGCTCTACTCTAATGGCCTCTTGCAGATAAGCGGGGAAGATTTCGACTACATCGCCCCTCACCCTGAATGTGCCTCTTTTAAAATCAATGTCATTGCGCTGGTAATATATATCGACCAGCTGCTTTAAAAATTTATCGCGTTGGGTGGAGCTTTTTGCCTCAAGAAATACGAGCATCTGCTTATATTCCGATGGCGAACCTAAATTATATATACATGAGACGCTTGCGACAACGATTACATCTTTTCGCGACATAATGGATGTGCTCGCAGAAAGGCGCAATCTATCCAGTTCTTCATTTATGGATGCGTCCTTTTCTATGTATGTATCTGTCTGAGGTATATAGGCCTCGGGCTGGTAATAGTCGTAATAGCTGACAAAATACTCGACAGCGTTTTCGGGAAAAAATTCCTTGAACTCGCTGTATAGCTGGGCAGCTAACGTTTTATTATGAGAAATAACAAGGGCCGGCTTGTTTAAGTCTCTGATGACATTGGCCATTGTAAAGGTTTTACCTGAGCCTGTTACGCCAAGCAGGGTCTGGTATTTTTTCCCCTTTAGCAAAGCGCCTGTCAAGGCCTTGATAGCTTGCGGCTGGTCGCCGCAAGGCTTAAAATTCGCTTTTAACTTAAAATTCATAATGTTACCAGAAGCAGTAGCGGAGCCTTTGGTTCGACTTCGCTCACCATCCCCCTAACCATCCCGAGCCTGTCGAGGGAAAGGCTCCGCTACTGATAGGGAAAAATCAGCTGCAGGGGCTGAATGGGTTAAAGCGCCGATTGATATTCTTTCAATGCCGCATGCTGCGACATCTGCAACATTTTCAAGCGTTATATTGCCGGATACCTCTATTAAGGTTTTAAAACCTATATCCTGCTGCTTAATTCTGTAGCTGTTGCGCAGCTTAACAGCTTCTTTAATATCCGATATTTTCATATTATCAAGCATTATAATGTCGGGATTACAATTTAACGCTTCCTTAAGCTCTGTTAAATTTTTTACCTCTATTTCAATCTTTTTACCTTTCGGCGCATATCTTTTGGCTTTTTCTAACGCTTCTTTAATTCCATTACTTGTAACCTCTATATGATTATCTTTTATCAATACCTGATCGTACAACCCCATCCTGTGGTTTTTCCCGCCGCCAATCTTTACCGCATACTTCTGTAAATGGCGAAAAGTAGGTATCGTCTTCCTGGTGTCCATTATATCTACACTGTACGGCGTAACTTTCTCGACAAACTTATTTGTCAAAGTTGAAACACCGGAAAGCCATCCTAAAAAATTTAACGTAGTGCGTTCTGCCATAAGAATGCTTTTTGCGCTGCCTTCAATGTGAGCTATTACCTTGCCTGACTCAACAGCTGTTGCGTCATTAACCATAGGCCTAAAGTACACGCTGTTGTCCAAAGCTTGAAAGCATGCCTCTGCCAGGGCTATGCCGCATATTACACACGGCTGCTTTGCAATTATGATAAATTTTCCGCTTTGCTTTTTCGAAATAAGCGCATCAGTCGTTATATCAGCAGCGCCTATGTCTTCTTTCAACGCTTGCAATATTAATTGTTTTGTCTTTGCTTTGATGATCACGCGATTATCTCTCCATGAACCATGAACTATGAACCATGAATCAATCCAACTAAATCATATAATCTTTTTATTTCTAACGATCCCAGCTCCCTAAAACTTCCAAGCTTAATATCCTTCTTTATCCCGGCATACTCAACGCGCTCAAGCTCTAATGTATTATACCCGGCTTCCTTCAGCATGCGCCTGATTTGTCTCTTTCTGCCTTCGTGTATTGATATTTGAATAACTGCAATATTTTTTTCCTGTTTTAATATTTGCGCTTTGCACGGCGCGGTTATCTCGCCGTCTATTTGCACGCCCTTTTCAAGGTATTTTACCAAATCTTCACAGCTGTAGCGGCGCCGTTAGGCGCCGCTACAGCTGTGGCTACCTGCAACATAGGTGTTAGATATATTAAACCGCGGGTGCATCAGCCTGTGCGCCAATTCACCGTCATTTGTTATAAGTAAAAGCCCCGTGGTGTTTTTATCAAGCCTGCCTACGGGAAATAACCCTTTAATCTTAGGAATAAGATGCATTACATTCTTATCGTTATGCGGGTCAGAAACGCTTGTCACGTATCCTGTGGGTTTATTCAATAAAAAATAGTGTTTTTTTCTTGCTGCAATGCTTATGCTTTTACCGTTAACCTCTATTGAATCTATAGAAAGATCGACTATAAACCCTTGCGTATTAATTATCTTGCCGTTTACTTTAACTTTGCCTTCGCCAATAAGCGCTTCCGCTTTTCTACGAGAGGCAACGCCGGCTTGCGCTATTGCTTTTTGGAGACGCATTTGTTTACGCATATGGCACGGTAGCGGAGCCTTAAGGCTCCGCTACCTCATATAATCACTTGAGGTATTTAAGGGTGTCCTGAAGTTTGAGCAATTTTGCTTTGGCGATTTGCGCCTTTTCCTTTTGGCAGCTTACAACAGCCTCCGGCGCTTTTTTAAGGAAATCCTTGTTTTTTAGTTTCGATTCCTGAATCTTTATATTAACCTTTTCCTGCTCTATCTGCTTAGAAATTCTCACTCTTTCCGCTTCGATATCAATAATTCCTGCCAAAGGAATGTATATGTCATAATCATCCAAAACAGCCGATGCGGACATGCTCGGTCTTTTTGCCTTGACCCCAAGCGTAATATCTTTTACTCCGGCGAGGGTTTTGATATAACTTTCAACTTCAACTAAGGCGGATTTTGATTTCTCGTTGTGCGCACAAATAACAGCGCTTATTTGGCCTTTCTGCGCAATATTCATTTCTGCCCTTATGTTTCTAATTGAAATAGTTATATCTATCAAAGACTTCATCTTCATTTCCGACGTGTCATCCAGCATCTGCTCCTGGATATGCGGAAGCGTTGTGTTCATGATGCTTGTGCCTTGTTTTAGTTTTGACCAGATCTCCTCTGTGATAAACGGCATAAAAGGATGCAGCATGCGCAGAGATTTTTCCAGAACCTTGTATAATATAATTTGAGTCTTCTGGCCGGCTATATCCAGCTTTGCGATTTCAACATACCAGTCGCAGTATTTGTGCCAGATAAAATCATACAAAAGATTGGCTGCCTCGTTAAATTTGTAATTTTCTAATGCCTTAGTGTATTTAGAAAGCGTTTTATACAGCTGGCTTAATATCCACTTATCAGGAATTGTCAGTTTAAGCTGCTTATAAGCAACACACAGGTCTGTGTCCACATCTGTATTTAAATTCATCAGCAGAAATCTTGAGACATTCCAAAGCTTGTTTGCGAAATTCCTGCCCAGCTCGAATTTTTCCTTTGAAAGAAACACGTCCTGGCCAACAGCAGTTATGGAAACCAGGCAGAAACGCAAGGCATCTGTGCCGTAAACATCTATTATTTCAAGCGGGTCTATAATATTGCCCAATGACTTGGACATCTTTGTGCCGGTTTCGTCTCTGACTGTGCCGTGTATATAGACATCTTTAAAAGGTATATCTTTGCAAAATTCCTCACCAGCCATAATCATCCTCGCAACCCAGAAAAATATAATCTCCGGAGCTGTCACCAGGCAGCTGGTCGGATAGAAGTATTCGAATTCTTTCTTGGCAACATCCTGCTGTGGGCTGTGGGCTTTGGGCTCTGGGCTCTCGAATGGCCAGCCAAAAGTCGAAAACGGCCACAACCATGATGAAAACCACGTATCCAGCACATCCTCGTCCTGCGTAATATTCATCCCGGAGCATTGCGGGCACTTCTCAGGCCTTGTTTTCGCTACGATTATCCCTCTCGGGTCTATGGTCGATGGTCTATGGTCGATGGGTTTTGTTTTTTCTTTAGACCATTGACTATTGACTATTGACTCGTTTGTCTGGCAATCTGCACAATAATATACAGGCAGGCGGTGCCCCCACCATATCTGCCTGCTTATGCACCAGTCTCTGATATTACGCATCCATTCAAGATAGACCTTTGTCCATCTATCCGGGTAAAATTTTATTTTTCCGTCCTCAACAGCTTTAATGGCGGGTTCTGCCAGGGGTTTCATTTTTACAAACCACTGCTTTGATAAATAGGGTTCAACAATGGTGTGGCACCTGTAGCAATGCCCGACCGCGTTTTTATGAGGCATGACCTTTTCCAGTAGATTTCTTGCCTTGAGGTCCTCTAAAATCGCCTCGCGCGCCTCAAACCTGTCCATGCCTTCGTAATCGCCGGCATTTTCATTTAATTTTCCGTCCGGGTGCATTATGTTAACAGGCTTTAGAGCGTGCCTCAAACCTATTTCAAAGTCATTCGGGTCATGCGCAGGCGTAACTTTTACAGCGCCTGTGCCGAATTCCGGATCAACAAAATCATCTTCTATGATTTTTATTTCGCGTTCTAACAGTGGTAATATTAAAGTTTCACCCTTTAGCGTCTTAAAACGCTTATCTTTTGGATTTATGGCAACAGCGACGTCTCCAAGCATAGTCTCCGGCCTTGTCGTCGCCACAGTTATGTGACTGGTGACCTTGCCTGCCCTGAGCGAAGCCGAAGGGTGACCTGGTGACGTGGTGACTTTTAATGGGTACTTGATATAATACAGATATCCCTCAAGCTCGCGGTGCGGCGCCTCTTCGTCCGAGAGCGCGGTCTGGCAGCGCGGGCACCAATTAATTATATAATTACCTCTGTAGATTAAACCTTTATTGTAAAGCTGTATAAAAACATCAAGAACAGCGTTATACAATCCGTTATCCATCGTGAATCTTTCTCTGTCCCAATCGCAGGCAGCGCCCAGCTTTTTAAGCTGAGAGATAATAGTGCTGCCGTATTTCTCCTTCCATTTCCAGACTTCTTCCAGAAATTTCTCTCTGCCTAAATTCTGCCTTTTAATATTTTTTTTCGCCAATTCCCTTTCAACAACATTTTGTGTGGCAATACCCGCGTGATCGGTTCCCGGCATCCATAAAGTTTCATACCCTTGCATTTTCTTAAAACGTATTAAAATATCCTGGATAGTGTTGTTAAGGGCATGTCCCATGTGCAGTATGCCGGTAATATTCGGAGGCGGAATTACAATTGTATAGGGTTTTTTATCGGGGTTTACTTTTGCCTTAAACAGACCCTTTTCAAGCCAGAGCTTGTATATTCTGTCTTCAACTTCTTTAGGGTTATATTGCTTGCTTAATTCTTCCATGTTTTACCATAGACCATCGACTATAGACTACATTAGCCTTTCAATAGCTTATACTCCACACTATCAGCTAACGCATCCCAGCTTGCCTGTATAATATTTTCAGAGACTCCGATTGTCCACCATGATTTCTCAGCGTCCTGCGATTGTATAAGCACGCGCACCTTTGCAGCTGTACCGCTTTTTTCATCCAATACCCTTACCTTGAAATCTGTCAGGTGCATCTTTGCCAATGTCGGATAAAAATTAAGCAATGCCTTTCGCAGCGCGTTATCAATGGCGTTTACAGGGCCGTCGCCTTCACTTGCTGTGTGTATAAGTTTGTCTTTAACCTTTAATTTAATTGTGGCTTCGGAGCGGATCTTGTTGCCCTCAATTGTCTCGATAATAACTCTAAAACCATCCAGCTTGAAGAAGTCCTTGTATTTCTTGAGCGCCCTTTTTACCAGCAACTCAAATGAAGCCTCTGCAGCTTCAAAATGATAGCCTTGATGCTCAAGGTCCTGAATCAGGTTTAGAATCTTTTTGGTTTTAGCGCTGTCCTTGCCTAAATCGAGCTCCATCTTCTGGGCCTTGTAAACAATCGTGCTTTTCCCCGAAAGTTCCGAAACTAAAATTCTTCTTACATTGCCCACAACTTCGGGCTTAATATGCTCATATGAGCGGGGGTTTTTCATAACAGCGTTTATGTGAACTCCGCCTTTATGCGCAAAGGCGCTTTGGCCGACGAACGGCTGGTTGTCATTGTGCTTCATGTTGCACGCTTCTGCTACAAATCTGGAAACCTCTGTTAATTCCTTTAATTTTGCGTCTGATAGACAATCCACGCTCATTTTAAGCTTGAGGTTCGCGATGATAGGGCACAGATCCGCGTTGCCGCAGCGCTCGCCGTATCCGTTAATCGTGCCCTGAACCTGCGTGCAGCCGGCCTCAACGGCAGCCAGGCTGTTTGCGACAGCCAATGCGTTATCGTTATGGGTGTGAATGCCCAGCGGGACAGAAATTTTTTGTTTTACTTCCTTCACGATTTTCAAAACCTGCGATGTCAGCATTCCACCGTTGGTGTCGCATAAAATAATTGTGTCGCTTCCCGCATCCTGCGCAGCCAGCAATGTTTTCATTGCGTAGGCAGGATTAGCGATATAGCCGTCGAAAAAGTGTTCTGCGTCGTAAAATACGCGGCGGTTTTTGGATTTTAAGTAACTTACGGTGTCGTATATCATCTTCAGGTTATCTTCTTCGGACGCGTGCAGGATTTCCTTTACATGCAGGTCCCAGCTTTTTCCGAAAATAGTGACCACGCTGCAACCGGACTTAAGCAAGGTCTGCACGTTTGTATCTGTCTTAGTTGTTTTATCCTGGCGTCTTGTCGAACCAAAGGCAGTAATAACGGAATTTTTCAATTTCAGTTTTTTCACTTTTAAAAAAAACTCCATGTCCTTAGGGTTCGAGCCTGGCCAACCGCCTTCCACAAAGTGGATGCCGAGCTTATCAAGGCGCTGGGCGATTCTTAGCTTATCCATAACCCCTAAAGAAATTCCCTCCGATTGAGTGCCATCCCTCAAAGTTGTGTCATACAACATAACCTTGTTCATTTTTTAAACTCCTATCTCCCTGCCTGCCGGCTTGCCTGCCGTTAGGCATGGCAGGCAGGCCTTTTTTTACCGCCTAAACCAAATTCGTCATGAATTGCCCTTACCGCTTTTTCCGCAAGGTTTTTCGCTATAACACATGATATCTTTATCTCGCTGGTTGATATCATGTCTATATTTATTTTTTTCTTCGCCAGGGCCATAAACATCCTTGCCGCAATACCCGAATGGCTCTTCATGCCTATGCCCACGGCAGAAACCTTTGCTATGCCTCTGTCGTATGTTACTCCGTGCGAACCTATCTTTTTTGATAGATCCTTTAACACTGCGAGCGTGCGGTTTAAATCTTTGCCTAGCACCGTGAAAGACAGGTCCGTGGATTTGGTCCTGCTCTTATTCTGTATTATCATATCGACATTTATATTTTTATCCGCAATCTGCTTGAAAATTTTCGCGGCAGTGCCCGGCCTATCCGGGACATCGCATATTGTTATTTTCGCTTCGTCCTTGTTTACGGTAACGCCGCTGACTACTATATCTTCCATGGTCTTGACCTCCTTGGATATTATTGTGCCTTTTTTATTGGTAAAACTCGAACGCACGTGAATAGGTACATTAAATTTCTGCGCCATTTCTACTGAACGCGGCTGTAATATCTGCGCCCCCAAAGACGCCATTTCAAACATTTCTTCGTAACTCAAGTTCGGTATTTTCCTTGCGTCAGGCACAATCCTCGGGTCTGCGGTATAAACTCCGTCAACATCGGTGAACATCTCGCAAACCTGCGCCCCGAGTGATTTCGCC
Organism: Candidatus Omnitrophota bacterium; assembly: GCA_043797125.1. Taxonomy (GTDB): domain Bacteria; phylum Omnitrophota; class Gorgyraeia; order JABMRG01; family JAFGKX01; genus JAZDPX01. Next base: position 9,314 of record JAZDPX010000054.1, on the reverse strand, counting down.
AAGGCTACTGCCGTCAGGTTAGAGCCGCCTCTTCCTAAAGTCGTAATCTCGCTACCCATGGTAACGCCCTGAAAACCCGCGACAATGACAATCTTGCCTTTTTTAAGCTGTTGCTCTATTCTTTTTGTGTTTATATCAAGGATGCGCGCCTGCGTAAAAGAGGTGTCGGTTATTATCCCTACCTGCGCGCCTGTAAATGATATTGCCTCGTATCCAAGCTTGTGTATCGCCATTGCGAGAAGAGCTACTGAAACCTGCTCGCCTGTTGAGACAAGCATATCAAGTTCCCTTTCGGAAGGCGTCTTTGTAATTTTGTCAGCAAGTTTCAGGAGTTCGTCGGTAGTATTACCCAGCGCAGAGACAACAACAACCAGATTGTAGCCCCTTTTCTTATACCTTATCACATTCCTTGCTACATTCTTTATCCTCTCGGTGTCAGCGACGCTTGTGCCGCCGTATTTTTGCACAATCAGCTTGCGCATTGTATTTTGCTCCCTGCCTCGCCCGCAGGCGGGCTCTTTATGTTTATTGTGTTTTGTTAATGAAGTTTATTGTTGATAAGTAGGTCCATTAAGTACGAGCCCTGCTTCAGTTTTATGCTGGCCTTATTAAGCGCAGAAACTTCATCAAAAGCTTCTACATCGTCAGGCTTTACGCCTTTGCCGTATAAAGCGAAGAAAATAGCCTCGCGCGTGTGCGTTCTTACAGATACGGGGGTTGCGTGATCAGCGGTAACAATTAGCCTGAAATCCTTTTTGCTCTTCTTAAAATGCTCAAGCACCGTACCGACTACCAGCCTGTCAAAATTCTCGATAGCTGTAATCTTTGCGCGCACATCACCGTTATGGCCTGCCTCATCAGGAGCTTCTACATGGACAAATACAAAATCTTTTTCCTTCAGAGATTCCAACGCGTAATCAGCCTTTCCCTTATAATCGGTATCGTAATAACCTGTTGCCCCCGGCACTTCTATCGGATGAAGCCCTATAATTCTTCCTATGCCTTTTATGAGATTTACCGCTGAAATAATCGAGCCCTTTACCTTGAACATTTCATAAAAGCTCGGCATATTCGGCTTTTTGCCCTGGCCCCATAGCCAGATGGAATTCGCGGGATTTTCACCTAAATCTATGCGCACCTTATTTATGTCGTGAGTAATTAAAATCTCTTTAGACTTAAACATCAGATCGGATAAATATCCGCTCATCTTGCCTCTTGGCAAATATCTTGACACTGATTCGCCTGTGATATCATGCGGCGGCGTGCATATTGTTTCCAGCAGATCATCAACTTCAACAGCAAGTTTCTTGGTGTTTATTACGGCAAGATGCCGGTAACTCACCCCGGGATAAAAGCTTATAGCGTCGGAGCCTAATTTTTTATCAACGTGTTTTATCAGGATGCCGGCCTCTTTATTCTTTATGTGACCTGCGGAATAATCAACCATTTTATCATCTGCGATGGTAACCAGGTTGCACCTAAAGGCCACATCTGAGTCTTTTAAATCAACCTCTAAGTCTGCGGCTTCAAGCGGGCCGCGGCCTGTATAGTATTTCACAGGGTCATAGCCTAAGAGCGAAAGGTTCGCAACGTCACTGGCAGCAGTAAGCCCTATAGGAATGGTATTGGTTAATCCAACCTGCCCGCCTTTTGCTATTTTATTCATATTAGGTATGCGCGCGACCTGCAAAGGGGTTTTACCGTCGAGCTCCTTGACAGGCCTGTCACACATTCCGTCGCCGACCAGCATTATATATTTCATAGTCCGATTTTTTCCAATACTGCTTCTATCTTCGCAGGTATGATATCAGGTTCTTTTACTGTTTTTATCGCCCTGTCAGGGTCTTTTAAGCCGTGGCCTGTGAGGATACAGACTATGCGCTTTGGGCTTTTTTTAAAATAACCGTTGCTGAATAATTTTAAAAGGCCCGCAACTGACGATGCTGATGCAGGCTCAACAAACACGCCTTCTTTCTCAGCTAATATCTGATATGCCTTTATTATTTCAGCATCGCTTACCATATCTATCAACCCGCCTGATTCATCACGCGCAGCTTGGGCCTGTTTCCATGATGCGGGATTTCCTATTCTAATTGCCGTAGCAATTGTTTCAGGTTTTTCAATTATTCTGCCCAACACAATAGGCGCAGCGCCTTCTGCTTGAAAGCCGCACATTTTAGGCAATGAATCTATTTTACCCTCTCTTTTATATTCCTTATAACCTTTCCAATAGGCAGTAATATTACCTGCATTTCCGACAGGCATGCATTGAAAATCAGGGGCAGCGCCTAAACAATCGCATATTTCAAATGAACCTGTCTTCTGGCCTTCTATCCTGTAAGGATTAATTGAGTTTACAAGCGTAATAGGGTGCTTGTCAGTAATTTCCCTTACAAGGCGCAAAGCATCGTCAAAATTTCCGTCAACAGCTAAAACAGTTGCGCCATGTATCAGTGCCTGCGCCAATTTCCCAAGCGCTATTGCGTCCTTCGGAATAAGTACAATACATTTCATTTTCGCGCGCGCTGCGTATGCAGCTGCAGATGCGGAAGTGTTTCCTGTTGAAGCGCACATTACTGCTTTTGAGCCTTCTTCCAAGGCTTTTGAAATAGCCAAGGTCATGCCTCTATCCTTAAAAGAGCCTGTGGGATTTAAGCCTTCAAATTTAAAATATACCTCAAAACCCTTTCCTAATATCTGGCTTAAATAGACAGATGGTATAAGCGGCGTATTGCCTTCAAGCAGTGTAACAATCGGCGTCTTTTTAGTAACAGGCAAATATTTTTTATATCTTTCGATGACTCCTTTATAATGCATATTTCTCTTCCTTTATCCTTTAACCTTTATCCTTTGTTAAATCGTACTTCTCTCAGACCTGATAACAACAGACTTTTTCTTAATTACTTTTAAAGCATCTATTTTCTTTAAGGCTTTTGCAACAGATGATTCCTTAGCCATGTGCGTCAGCATAATAATAGGAACAACATGCTGTTTATCTCTTGCTTTTTGAGCCACGCTTGCAATACTTATTTTATAATTAGCCAGTATCTTTGCAATTGCAGCAAGCACTCCGGGCTTATCAACAGCTGAAAACCTTATATAATAACTGCAGTAAAAATCCTTTATAGGTTTAATACCCTTAACCTGCTTATCATAAACAATAAAATGGGTCTTAACAGGGCTTTTGCAGTTTATATCCCTTGCAATGTCAATAATATCGCTTATAACAGCGCTTGCAGTTGGTTTTGATCCTGAGCCCTGCCCGTAAAACAGGGTTTCGCCAACCATATCTGCGTCAATTGACACAGCGTTAAAATTACTGCTAACTGATGCCAGTGGATGGCGTTTCGCGACAAGAGTTGGGTGAACTCTAAGCGCTAGTTCATTGTCTTCTTTTTTTGCTATGGCCAGTAATTTCACTGCATAGCCAAAATTATCCGCGAATCTAATGTCATCCGCGGATATATCAACAATTCCTTCGGTATATATTTGGTTTGGAGTAACATCTATGCCAAAACACATAGATGCTAAGATTGCCAGCTTGTGAGCTGAATCATTGCCTTCAATATCAAGCGATGGGTCGCTTTCTGCGTAACCTTTTTGCTGCGCCTGCTTAAGAGCTTCGTTAAAACTTATATTTTTCTCTGTCATTTCAGAAAGAATATAATTACAGGTTCCGTTAACAATGCCGCGTATGGAATCGATACGGTTTGCAGCCAGGCCTTCTCTAAGCGCCTTTATAATCGGCACTCCGCCGCAGACACTCGCCTCAAAACGAAGCATGACATTATTTCTTTCAGCTTCCTGTATAAGCTGCTTTTTTGCAACAGATAAAAGCGCTTTATTTGCAGTAACAACGTGTTTTTTCTTTCTTAGGGCTGATAAAATAATATCTTTAGCCGCAGTAGTGCCACCGATAAGTTCAATAACAATATCAATGCCGGGATTGTTTATGATTTCAGCGGCGTTTTTGGTCAGGAGTTTACTGTTAACCTTAACAGGCCTTTTTGAGGTCAAATCCTTATCGCATATTTTTGCCAAGCTTATATCAACGCCGTATCTTGTTTTAATATACGCATGCTTTACTTTTAGCGCTTCAACAACACCACAGCCTACAGTTCCGAATCCTATTAACCCCACATTTATTTTTTTCATTATTTTCCCCTTATACTATAGTGGTCGGGGTGGCCGGACTCGAACCGGCGACCCCTTGAACCCCATTCAAGTGCGCTAGCCAAACTGCGCTACACCCCGACATCTATACTTAATTTATTTCAACAGGTTGTAAAACTTCCTTTTTTTCGTCATTTTCCAAAATGGTCTTTGGTGTCCAAATAGTGTCCAGTTGCCTTCCAAGGAACTCTACTGACTTGCGAACGTGTGCCGCATGTCATAAAAGCGAAAATTGATTATACCAATTTTCTTCAGCGCTGTAAAGAAAGATTTTCTGTATTTTATTGTATTATAGTAAGTTTTACTTTTACTATTACAAAATATATAAGGGCTACCTGGGTGCTTGCGAACCCCTATTGCCCCAGCAGCGCCGACACCGTTTCAAGTGTAATTACATTTGTAATATTTTAAGACAAAAAATTTTATCACCATCTAATCCCGATTTCTTTTAGCTCTCTTAGCATTCTTTCGCTTTTTGGAGCAGACAAGCTTAATTCCCATCGCGCTATAGTTGTGATAGTGGTCATTAGCTTGGCTGCCAGCTCTTGTTGGGTCAGATCGTGCTCTTCTCTGTATCTCTTTACTGCCCGGCTAAAAGCCTTTTTGTCAATCGTTGTCATTTATTGTATTCAGAATATCAGATGTAATTACATCTGTCAAGTGAATTTTAAAATTGTAAAATTGTGTTTAAAGAATTACGTTACAGTTTAGATGGGTCCATGCCCAAAAGGGACAGTTTTAACCTAAGAAGTGTCCCCGCGGGGCCTAGCCCCACCGCACTTTTTTAATGTGCCAAAGGGCAATTATATTTTTGTTGATTATTAAGATTTAACCCCTTATTTTTTATTGAGTGTTTTTTATGCAGCAGAATGTATTGCGCTGGTGATTTCAAGCGATTTAGGTAAAATAGGTTTTTGAGAATGTGCATCTCTACTTATTTTTTCTACATCTTCAATTTCTAATAGCGGGGTTCTGTGTTCATTAATAAGTATTGCATCTGCATATTCTGCTGTTGGAAAAACTGTAGGGTCTTCTTCTTTCTGCATTCTCAGAAAACGCCTATCTATCTCCTCATATGTATAATGTAAATATCGCTGGCCCGTTTTTTTGTTTCGGCGCAAATTGTGCCTTCTGGTTTCTGACCCTGCCCAGACAAAAATGGAGAAATCGTATAAATCCCTTAACTCCGGAAGTAACAACGCTAAAGTGACTTCAAAAATAAAATTTTTTTTGTTTGGATTTATAAGTTCTATAATTTCACCCGTTGTTGTATCAACTGCAAGTTTGCTGTCATTATATTTTAGCATGCCCCTGTATTTATTGCCTGAACTACCTAACAGGATTACAGGCTCTGAATAATACGATAATTTAACTGTTTGGGGATACCCTTTCTTGAGTTCTGTTATCTCCATATTACTTAAGCATGGAGTTGCTCTTATAGCCAGATCGTATATAGGAAAGCCTATTCTTTTGCCTATTTTTGCATCTTTCATAACAGTTGTCATCATCCGGAGATTAAACAGATTGCTAGGATAAGCTAATTTTGTATCTTGTTTGTCCTTCGGTAAAGCAAAGTTATCGCCAGGTATAATACAAACTTCCTGATAGATCTCATCTTGTATTATTTTTGCGATTTCCTTGGAGATTTTTTGTGTTTTACCTGTGCCGGATACTCCCCCAATAGCAATAATGGCATTTTCCCCATACTTTTGTTCTACTGCCTGTAGTAAGTCTGGCCTTATAGTGTCTAATGTAAAAAATATCTTTGGCAGTATGCCACAGCTAAATCCTGCTTTTTGAGCATCGTTGCGAAATCTGTTTTCAAGTTCCCAAAGGCAGTGCAAGTATTTAAGAATTCCTTCGGTTACAGCTGTATGTTTATCTTTATCCTTCAGCCCAGGCACGCTGTCTCCTATTGTTTGTTTTTTACCATGCTCATAGGTACCGGCTGGTTTATCATGCACTTCATGTATAGCTCTAAAAATTATACCGGGGTATTTTTCCAGCGCCTCAATTGCATGCGCCAACTCTAATTCTATGCCTGCCACTTCTGTTTTGTTCGCTATATCATCTATTAACTCTGTTGAAGAACTTAGAACTGTAGGAATAGTAAAAATATCTGCTTTGTGGACAGATATATCTCCGGGGATAAACATGCTTAGTTCGACTCCGTGAGCCGCGTTCGATAAACTACTAGATACTCTCTCGTCATATTTATATGCATTTGAAAAAAGTAGCAGATCATTTACCGCTACCTGATTCCCGATACCTCCGCATGCAGCATATAAAACTATCTCATTCACCCCTAATCCTCTTTCGCTTGCAGCATCTGCAAAAAATTCCAAAACCGGTTTAATCTGCTCTCCGTTCGTGTATTCAATTTCATACATCAGAACAATCTGTTGATTCGACGCTTCTATAACCTTAGCATGCATAAAATCGCTTGTTATGGTTTCCACTATCCGCGCGCCTGGGTCAATTTTATTTACTAACATATCTGCTACGTCATCTACATCATGTGCAATAATAACCTTTTCTATTTTTCCGGCAAATTTACCTAATTGCCTTAATAGATGCCTCCTTAAATCGCAAGGAAATACGCGAAGGAAAACTTGCTTTTCCGGATATTGATAATATTGCAATATCTGCACTATAAACAGCTCGCGGTTATAGCCTATGCTATTTGATATTATAAAAACACATTCATCCCCTTTTCTGGCCCGGTAATAATTACGTATACGCGGTTCTTTCGGCCTCAACACGGTCACTTCATAACCTTCATCTTGTAAATATGCTATATATTTCTCTGTCGCATTTTGTGGGCCGCGATGGATTTCAACGCGGTGTTTATGTTGCTTGATTTCCTTTAAGAGTTCTTCGGGAAATTTTGTAGCAATATAATCCTCCATTTTAAGCGAAGAAGCACTATCGCTTTGCGGAACAGCGATATTTCTGTAGCCGCTATACTTAAGTGCTGCTACATTTCCAGTTAATATGGTTTGCTTATTATATGCAATTGTTTGCTCTATAATGCGGTCAACGCGTGCAATTCTACGTTCTAACTCAGGCGTATACCCATAAGCTTTGGCATAGGTTAGGTAAAATGCTTTAAAAGATAGGAGAGAATGAACAGAAATACTACTTTTATCTGGACTCAAATACGATTCTATCAGCCCCTTTTCGATTTCGAAAAATTCTGGCAATAACACTTTTAATTCCTCATCCAATACCTTGCCGACATGGATAACTTGTAATTCTTGACTCATGCCCGGCAAGTTAATTGTTTTATATTCAACAACATCTTCCATTTTGCTTATCGCCATGCCATACCCGATATCAATACGGCGGTTTATATTTATATAAGCGCCTTGCTCTGCAAAACTTAATGCTTGTTCAATTGTATCCATAGTGCTATCTATTGTATCCCAAGGTGTAAATAGCATAAGATTTATTCCGGGCCTAATTCCTGCAGACAAGGTTAACTCCAAAGCACGAATATTTTGTTCCCGCGTAGTGCCCTTACCTATCTTTCTTAAAACATCTGTATTAAACGATTCAATTCCAAACGAAATTATTTGAAAGCCTACCTGTGCCATCTCCCTTAAAATTACTCCGTTGCCTACACTATCAACGCGTGCTGGGCCTTTTTTTGGTATACTAGCAAATGGGCTATTGCGTAAAGCAGCGATGAATTCTCTTAGTGATTCATGATCAAACAGCAAATCACTACATTCAAAATTAATGCTGTCATATGTGCCGCTAAGACGTTGCATCAAATCTATAATAGACCTTGCTGGAGGGGGCATAGTTGTATTTTTTTTCAAATCACAGAAAATACACCTGCCACGGCAACGATTACCATAGAAAATTGAAAGCGGGCTTCTCCCAATTTGATCCATCGGAACTGGGACATTGGACATACCTTTCAGTAAAAGTTCATAAGCTCTTCCGTGGGTAAGATCAGCTCTATCTGTCGGAATATCCGATATAACGTCGTACCTTCCTTCTGGGATCTTTGTCTCTTCAGTTAAAATCAAACCTCTGTCACTTCTCACCGCAATATTGGGAATTGCTCCCAGTTGCTTGCTTAGTAGGTGTCGTTGGCCTTTATGATAAGTTTTTGCAATCTCCACTAAGGATGTGCCATCATCGCGCGCATATACATCGCACGGCAAAGAAGAAAAGTTTTTTAATACTTCAGGGGATAAATGCGGTAACTCATAGCCGCCAAAAACTATTATGCTATCAGGTGCTAAATTATGAATTTTTAAAATAATTTCTAAGTTTTTCTCTAAAAGGCTTATTAGTATACTAAAAGCAATAATATCAAAATTTTCTTGTTTTACTAAACTATATAGCTCTTCTCTCGAGCCTAAATTCGGATTGTAAACATACGCGTCGACATTTTCTACTTCTCTATTTAACCTAAAGGCAACCGTTTCAATCCCGTAATGAGGACGTACATATTTAAGAGGCCTACCTAAGTAGTCTCCGTAAGGGGGCACTAATAAAACTTTTTTAAATTCGAAAGAGCTTTTAATTCCGTATTCGGCAAAGCTTTCTGCAATAGGCCTATCTCTTAATAAGACATCTTTTAAGGCGTGGGTTATTTGCGTGGTTGATTGAGATCGCAAGGTAAGCAGGATGGCCTTTTGCCCAACCTGCTCCATCTTGCTGCCTAATGTATTATTTATTAAATGTGGTGTTTCGACTTCTATACCGCTCCTGCGAAATACCCATCTTCCTATACGCTTATTCATTTCAAAAATGATATTCGCATTTTGGTCTGATAATATCTCTGCAGTTACATTTATATCATTATTAAGGCAATTATAAGCAGCCTGGGGACGCAAGCACAACGCTTTCTGCGGCATTGCCAATATAATCACTATTGTTATCGCGAGTAATTTTTTCATATAACCTTTATATTGCCTTTAATTAAATGCCTTAATTTAGTCCAAAATAATACAACCCCTTGGCATCAGCTATGATACTGAAACCAAGAGGTTGCCCTTTCCATTCGACGATAATAATATACTACATCAATAACTGATTTGCAAGAAAATTCGATAAAAAAAATTTTCTTCCCCTGCCGTGATGTCGGTTTCCTAACGCTGAGTTAGAGATATCTTAAAGTGGTA
>JAZDPX010000053.1:0-2138 GCA_043797125.1 Candidatus Omnitrophota bacterium | reverse complement strand
CGTCTACTATGGACTATAAGACTGAATATCTTGACAAGTTTGATAATAAATCGGCCATTGTCCATCTTCGACCTAAAAGGGCGAAGATTTTGGCCGCGTATGTAAAAACTATAATAAGAAATTACTTGTGGCAAGGGATTTTCCCGCTATTCTCTTAAGTTAAGGCGGGGATCCCGCACAAGTTGAATTACTAAAGCGGGATAGGTGCGGGGATAGATAAATGCGCTTATTATTTTTACTGCAAATCCAAGGCAGATTTCAACCCTTTAGCCAGATTAGCGGTTGAACCGGTTCCCCAAAAGTGCAAGAAAATCATGCGGGGAGATTCCATAATCATGTGGTTATGCAGTGCGACTATATTAATGCCGGCGGCGCGTAGCGCAATAAGTACTGGTTGTACTTCTTGCTCAAGCATCACAAAATCTCCGTCTACAACAGCCTTATCATCGCTTCCGGCAAAAGCAGCCCAAGTGTTGACACCCATAGCACTGCCTATTTCTTGGCTGTCCATGCTTGTAGTCCTGCCAATGGTAACCTTATAAACACCCCCTGCCATCTGGCCTTTTACCCCAATAATATCCTCGATCTTTTTAGGATCAAGCGTTGTATTGGCCGAGTCTATATCTGCGTATGGCTTCTCGCCTTTAGCCTCTTCTATTTCTTTGATTTTATCAAATACTTTTCCAACTGCTCCTGCTAGCTTTTCAGTATTCCCGCTACCCATGATATGCATAAACATAATTCTCGGAGAATCCCATAAGAACTGGTTGTGTATTGCGGTAACCAGAAGGCCTTTTTCCAAGGCAACGCTTAGAACCGGATTAACCTGATCTTCGAGTAAAACCATATCGCCCATAACCATGGCGTTATCTCCTGTGATTTTAAAACCTGCCCACACAGAAAGTCCCATAGCCGACGTTAGCTTGACTCCTGCAATATTGGGTTTAATGTCAGAGCGCAGGAAACTAACCTTATAAACCCCCTCTTTCTCAATATATTCTCCTTTTGTATTTGTAAGCTGGTCGATCTTCTCGTAAATAGTCTGCTCGGCCGGTTTGGCCTCTGTTTGGGGATTTGTTTCCTGGGCAAGGACTAAAGGTATACTATTAAGGATTGTTAAAGATAGGGTTGCGGCAAACGCAATGCTTAAAGTAGAGACTTTTTTCATTTTGTCCTCCTTTGAACCATTGCTTACTTGCATTCCTAGAGCCTTTAAATCCGGCCTAGAAAAAGAGGTAGCACAAATGTTGACTGGCGGGGTCGACGAGATTTGAACTCGCGGTCTTCGCCGTGACAGGGCGACGTGTTAGACCAGGCTACACCACGACCCCAACCTATTAATTATTAAACACCTTTAAAAATTTATTATATTTTCTTTTTAAATAAATGTCATCACCTATTTTATCATACAAATAACCAAAAAGCCTGCCGCTATCATTTCTTGAATAAACAAGATATTTACATCCGTCCCCTTTTGTGATACATCCACCTTTGAGTAGCGCAAAACACGCAAGCCTATCTTTAATCTCGACAAGGAAATTCTCAGAAGAAGAGGCAAATTTAACCGTTATAAGCAAAACTTTTGATTTCCTGTTTCTTCTACTATAGTGTCCGTAGCTTATACAGCCATCAGCACAAAAATAACCTAACACATAAGCCATCTGCGAAGACCAAGTCTTAAAAAAATCAACATTTACATTGCCTCTGCTTCTCTGTGTCCTATTATCATCGTGCTTTGAATAAGGTTTCAGTTTAACCATTTTTATATGGTGGGCGGTACAGGACTTGAACCTGTAAACCTCCTGAATGTAAGTCAGGCGCGCTAACCAATTGCGCCAACCGCCCGCCTTCATTTTTAATTTCGGTGGGTAGTCCTCCGAAGCCCTTACCATCATTCACCTATTGAAGGGCGTAGGAGGGCGCCCTATATTCCACAATCTTATTTTGCTCGGGCGTTATACTAAAACTTGCCCAAAACTACAAGGGTAAAGACCATGACAAACAACGCAACCGTCTCTGTCATGCCCAGCACTACCATATAGTTGGCAAAACCCTTTCCGGTTTCACCCAAGGCGTCGCAAGCTGAAGCAGCGCACTTGCCCTGCCAGTAAGCTGATAACCCAATAGCTGCGCCGGCA
>JAZDPX010000052.1:0-4937 GCA_043797125.1 Candidatus Omnitrophota bacterium | reverse complement strand
CCGTTCTAATTATACCACCAAATATCACTAAATAGACTTTTTTCAACTATACAGTAACTGTACAATTTTAACGGCTATGAGGCGCTATTAACATCAAAAAGAAGCAGATACAACAAGATAAAAACAAACGCAACCTCCCCGCATTCAAAAGGTTGCGTCATAAGTGCTATTTTTCCAATACGATATAAAGCTAGATGGCGGAGAGTGGAGGATACCCGGCTCTCCATTTACAATACCATTATAATCAATAAGTTATGTTAACGAAACCCCCTTGCTATACAGAAATCGTACATTTCCGGTAAATCATATCACGTCTTTCTTTTTCTGTCCATAACCGAAATCCTTAGCCCCATACTCCCAGTGCGTGGCCCACAGCGTCATTAAAATAATTTTAAAATATAAATTCCTGTATAGTACAGGCCCACCATGATAAATACTACTCCGGTAATCTTTCGAGTATAGTATTCAAGCCGGGTGACCCTATGAAACCAATGACTTAACGACGTCACGCCCAAAGCAATAGCAACAGCAAATACAAGAACCGGTAACCCTGTGCCAATTCCGTAAATAAACGGCAGGACTATACCGCTCTTACTGTTAATAGCTAAAGGAATAAGACTTCCGAAGTATAACGCAGCAGAAATAGGACAAAACGCTAACGCAAAAATAAAACCAAGCAAAAAGGCACCCGGAGCTCCGGACTCCGCAATCTTATTATGATGTTTTTGTGAAAGCGACAACCCAGGCAAGCGAATAGTAATTATCTCAAGTAAAATTAGCCCGGTAAGAATTAATAGCGGCCCCAGGGCTTTGCCCATGTATTTCTGTAAAAACTGGGCAACTTGTGGAACGCTTAAAAGAGAACTAATAATAACCCATCCCAAAATCACATAAGAAACCATTCTGCCTAGCGTATACGCCAAGCCCGAGATGAACACAAGGGCCGGATGCGCTATCTTCTTAGATAAAAAAGAAATAGCAGCCACGTTACTGGCCAAAGGACAAGGGCTGATAGATGTTAGGATCCCCAGCCACAACGCTGACGCAAACCCTATAAATATCTCTGTCATTGAGCTTCCTTCAATAAATCGGAAACCCCGCCCTTCACATAATCAATGAATCTCTGCTTGTTGCTGACATATTCCCATATCTTATCGAGATTTTTCCATTTTATTTGCTTGCCATTTTTAACTAAAGACAAAATAAGCGATTTAGCGTAAAGCTGGTAATCGTTCTTATAGTGCTCATTACCTTTAACTTCTACGTTTACAACTTTAAACTCCAGCTTGCCAGATGCAAGCTCGTCCTTAAAATTAGTCTCTATTGCTTCCCTTGAATACTGTTCCAGCTTATGGCAGGTAATGCAGCGGAAATTTCCGTGAAAATAATAAGCGACAACCTTACTCTTAGAGCCATCCTGCCCGGCAAAAACTGAAAAACTTATGCTGATTACCACAGCAACCACCAGGAGTATTACGGATATCTTCTTCAATTTTCCCTCTCTATCTCGAAAGAATCTTTTTAATCTCGTCTTTACTTAAGACCTTTCCCGCTGAAACCACTGTGCCGTCAACCGCAAGCGCAGGTGTCATCATCACACCATATTCGGTGATTTTGTCGATATCCGTTACCTTGCCGATTTCGGCTTGAATATTCAGCTCTTTAACCGCCGCTTCGGTGCTAGCCATAAGCTGTTTGCACTTAGGGCACCCTATTCCCAGGATTTCTATTTTCATTCTTGTGCTCTTTCCGTCATCGGTTTTTTTGCCGAGACTTTTATGCTGGCTACAGCATCCTCTGCACTTTTAAGCCCATCGAACATCGCGTCCACAGGATAATACGACTGACTGATGACTTTTACCTCTTGGAATCCGGCTAACGCAATAAGCTTTAAATACTCCTCTTTCCTTATAGCCCCGGCAAGGCATCCTACATACGCCTCAACCGACTCCTTGATAGCATCCGGCAGCTCTTTTACAAGCACAAGATCCGAAATCATCAACTTTCCGCCGGCTTTTAATACTCTGAATGCTTCCTTGAACACCGCCTCTTTATCCGGCGAAAGATTGATCACGCAATTGGAGATGATCATATCTACAGAATTATCCTCAACAGGCAGTTTCTCTATCTCGCCAAGCCGGAATTCCACGTTATCATATCCGCCCCTTTTTGCATTTGCCCTCGCCTTCTCAAGCATCTCCTGCGTTATATCCACGCCAATAACACGGCCGGTCTTCCCAACTCTCTGCGCCGCGAGAAAAGCGTCAAATCCGGCTCCGCTTCCAAGATCAAGCACGATATCGCCCTCTTTCAGGGATGCCATAGCAACAGGGTTGCCGCAGCCGAGGCCAAGGTTCGCGCCCTCGGGCACAGCACCTATCTCGGCATCGCTATATCCGACTGCCTTGCTGTTACTGTGCGCGCTCGACGTACCTGAGCAGCATGAAGAGCTTCCGCAGCATGGACTTCCTGTCTTGGCGATTTTCGTGTATTCTTTCCTCACGACTTCTTTTATATTTTTTTTATCCATCGGATCCTTCCTTTTTTAGTCTACCATCCACCCGAATATGATTCCGGATATCGTCGCCATAATAACGACTAATGACGCGTAGACAACCGTCTTCTTTGTGCCTATAACGCCCCTGATGACAAGCATGCTTGGTAAGCTTAATGCAGGCCCCGCCAGAAGGAGCGCTAATGCCGGGCCCTTACCCATGCCCGAGCTCATGAGCCCTTGCACTATGGGCACCTCTGTCAATGTGGCGAAATACATGAACGCGCCTACTATTGATGAGAAGAAATTAGCGAATAACGAATTTCCGCCGACCAGGGCGGCCACATACCGCGATGGTATGATGCCTTCATGGCCCACGCGACCGAGCAGGAATCCCGAAATTAGCACACCTCCCAGCAAAAGCGGCAATATCTGCAGGGCAAATGCCCATGTCGCGTATGTCCAATCCTTCAACTCACCTTTCTTGAACCAACGGGACAGGACGACGGCCAAGACAACCAGGAAAAACCCGGTGATCCACCATTTAAGGGAGTATATCGCGCCCCATGCGCTTGTGTCACCTTCCAGGGGTTTGCCCCAGTTCGCGAAAACGAGTATGGCCACCATAGAGAAGAAATACACCGCATTCTTCCAGAGCGGGCGGGGTTCCTTTACTTCATCAACCTTAAAATCCCATTTCGCATGGCGGGCGTGCTCTTCTTTGATGAATATCAGATGCATAAGTAATCCGATTACAGCGCTGAAAAGTATCGCCCCTATAGCACGTACTAGGCCCATCTTCAAACCCAAGATACGTGCGGTTAGGATTACTGCGAGGATGCTTATGGCCGGGGCTGAATATAAGAATGCTATGGCAGGTCCCAAGCCCGCCCCGCGTTTATATATACTGGAGAATAACGGCAATACCGTGCACGAACAGACCGCGAGGATAAATCCCGAGATAGATGCGACGCTATAAGATAGCAGTTTGTTCGCTTTTGCCCCGAAATACTTTATTACGGATGCCTGGTTTACGAATACCGCTATTGCTCCCGCAATAAAGAACGCTGGGACTAAACACAAGAGTACGTGCTCCCGGGCATACCATTTGACAAGCGCAAGAGCCTCAAAAACTGCATTGCTAAACCGTAAGTTTTCAATTGGCAGGTAAAAACACGCCAGAAATGCTGCTACAATATATAAAAACTTCTTCCATTCCTTCATCTCTTGCCCTTCCTCCCGATTTCGCAGCAACCACCCTCAATTCTAATTGCCTTAATATTAACCAAACTGTCGGCAATCTTTCTATGGGCCGATGTGACGATCCTTGAAAATGTTGGCCGTGAAATCTTCATCTTTTTTGCGGCATCAACCTGTTTTAACCCTTCGAGGCAGGCAAGGCGCACTGCCTCAAACTCATCAAGGGTTAAACTAACTACTTCTAATTTATTTAGAGGCTTGCATAATGGCTTAAAACAACGTTCGCCTGGAACACATTTAATCCACCGTGTTTTTTTTGGTCTCAAGGCAATTCTCCTTTATGAACATATGTTCATAACAATTTTAACACATCTTTGCTTAGTGTCAATAGATTTTTTTCAACTATACAGTAGTTGTACAGTTTTTATGGCTTTTAGGCGCTATTAACAGAAAATAGAAGCAAATACAACCATATAAAAACAAACGCAACTTACCGATCTCTCAATAAGTCGCGTTATAACTGCCAATTTTCCAATACGATATAAAACAACCTGGCGGACGCAGTCGCAACCAATTCGAACCACATCCGAAATTACAGTCAATATCGTGATCCAACCTTTACTGCGGGTTCCATTATATCAAAAGTTAGCCCAAAAAGTAACCGAATTGCGCCTTCTGGGGATGTCCTATGTCCAAATAGCGAAAGCCCTGAAAATACACAAAAAAACAGCCAGCAAGGCCTGTAGGCTAAACCTCCCGAAAGGAGGCGCCCTATGAGCCGGCCTTTCAGCATTCGCAGCCTTATATGTCCTCAAGAAAGATCCATCTGGGCGCAAGTCAGAATCATACATGAGACGGACAAGGCAATACTGGTAGACAATGGCAGGAAATTCTGGATCCCGAAGTCCCGGATAGGCGGAATAAGACTAAAGGGCAATACTTTTGAGATCTATGTCAAAGAGAGTGTTGTGGGTTAACTACAGGAGCCTTCTTTTTCATTGGTGCGGGGGATGTTGGGTCGGGAGCTTTATCAGTTCTTCCTTGGCTTTGGCGCTAATCTAAGGCTAACTAGGCAAATCTATGGCAATAAAGCCAAGTTCGCTGCTTTAGAAAATGCCTATTCCCCTATTAATTAAAGAACGCGTATAATTTTTGTACCGGGCGCCTATCATAAGAATTAAGGAAGCGCAATTAAATAAATTGTTCCTATGATAGCTAATATTAGTACTATTTTCCAAGGTGA
>JAZDPX010000051.1:0-2677 GCA_043797125.1 Candidatus Omnitrophota bacterium | reverse complement strand
GCCTGCTTCAATAAGAGCGTTACGGTGTTTCTCGGAAAGTATAAAGCCTGAAAATTTTAGTTTAATTATCTCCAGTAAAACAAAACCTGTAAGTATCAGGATAGGCCCCATGGCTTTAACTACATACTTCTGGAGAAATTGCGCGGCTTCCGGAATAGCCAAGACGGACTTGATAATAAGTATTCCCAAGACAGCGTAAGAAAACATCCTCCCAAGCGTATAAGCTAACCCTGCAAGAAAAACAAAAATAGGCTTAGTGATGCGCTTTGAAAGAAAAGATATCGCGGCAATATTAGTTGCAAGAGGGCATGGGCTTATAGAGGTTAGTATCCCAAGCCACAGCGCTGATAAAAAACCAGTCAAAATCAGGGTCATTTATTATCCTTTAAAAAATTTTCTATTTCCTCTTTAACGTAATTATAGAAAGCCCCTTTATTGCCCAGATGATTCCAGATCTTCTCAAGGTTTTTATATTCCACTTCCCTGCCGTCTTTTATTTTGGAAATCACCAAGGATTTCGTATAAAGCTTATAATCTACCGCGAAATGTTCATTACCTCTTTCATCTACATTTATCACCTTATATTCCAGCTCGCCTGAGGCAAGTTCTTTGGCAAAATATTTATCAATAGCCTCTTTGGAATACTTTTCTATTTTGTAGCAATTTGAACATCTGAAATCACCGTGAAAATAATAGGCAATGACTTTCGCATCCCGGCTATCCGCTGCTACGCAAAGCCCGGCATAAAAAAATATAAAAATAAAAACTGCTAAGATTTTTTTCATGATATCTTCCCGGATAGACATCTCTTTATCTCATCCGAAGACAGCACCTTGCCGCTTGAAACAATTTTACCGTCTACCGCAAGCGCCGGCGTCATCATCACGCCGTATTCTGTGATTTTATCAATATCCGTCACTTTGGATATCTCAGCAACAATGTTTAACTCTTTTACCGCCGATTCGGCATTAGCGGTTAATTGTTTGCATTTATAGCAACCAATGCCTAAAATTTCTATTTTCATTTTTGCTCCTTTAGTTAGCCGATTTCATCGCATGAATTTTTATGCTTACTACAAATCTTTTTCAGTATAGCCGACAGTTTTGCTTATATCTTTAGCTCCGTCTTTCATCTAACAATCCAGCCAAAAATCATCCCGCAAATCGTAGCCATGATTACAACTAAGCTCACATATACCGCTGTTTTCTTGGTGCCGATAATATTACGAATAACCAGCATGCTTGGAAGGCTCAAGGCAGGCCCTGCCAAAAGCAATGCCAGCGCAGGGCCTTTTCCCATGCCGGAGCCGATCAAACCCTGCAAGATCGGCACCTCAGTAAGCGTGGCGAAATACATAAATGTCGCCACAATTGATGAGAAGAAATTCGCCCATATAGAATTACCGCCTACAAGCATGACTACAAATTTTGAAGGAATAATCCCTTCATGGCCGACTCTGCCTAAAAGAAAACCTGATACCAATATTCCGCCGAGTAAAAGAGGAAGAATCTGTAAGCTAAAAGCCCATGCAGCGCTCGTCCAATCCTTAAGCTCATCTTTCTTAAACCAGTTAATCAAACTAAGCGCCAGCACAATCAGGAAAAACCCGGTAATCCACCATTTATAGGTATAGATAAGCGGCCAAACTCCTGTATCCCCGGCTAAAGGCTTTCCCCAGTTAGCAAAGACAAGCACCGCGATCATAGAAAAAAAGTATGTTATATTCTGCCATAAAGGCCGGGTTTCTTTTATTTCACCAACCGCTAAATCGCCGCTTGCATGCCGAGCGCGTTCTTCTTTAAGGAATATGAGGTGCATCAATAAGCCGATAACGACGCTAAATAATACCGCCCCCACTGCGCGGGCTACGCCCAACTGCCAGCCAAGTATACGGGCAGTCATAATAATCGCCAAAACATTTATCGCAGGACCTGAATATAAAAAAGCGATCGCGGGTCCAAGGCCTGCTCCTCTCTTGTATATGCCTGAGAATAACGGCAGAACAGTGCAAGAACAGACTGCCAGTATTGTTCCTGAAACCGATGCCACGCTGTACGAAAGAAACTTATTTGCCTTAGCGCCAAAATACTTCATAACCGACGCCTGACTGATAAATACCGATATTGCGCCCGCTATAAAAAATGCCGGGACCAGGCACAAAAGCACATGTTCGCGCGCATACCACTTTACAAGAGCCAGCGCTTCAAAAACAGCGTTCGTAAAACGCAGATTTTCTACAGGCAGATAAAAACATGCCAGAAACGCCGCTAATACATAAAGAAACTTTTTCCATTCTTTCATTACCTTTTCCTCCCGATTACCTTACAACACCCTCCTTCAATGCGTATAGCCTTGATGTTCACTAAGCCATCCGCTATCTTTGCATGAGCTAACGAAATGATTCTCGAAAATGTCGGCCTGGAAATCTTCATCTTTTTCGACGCATCTATATGCTTTAATCCAGCAAAACACGCGAGGCGCACCGCCTCAAATTCATCGAGCGTGAGATACACGCTCTTGAGCTTACTCAGCGGCCTGCATAAAGGCTTAAAACACCTTTCCTGCGGCGCGCATTTTATCCATCTGGTCTTCTTCGGCCTCAAACACCCCTCCCGATAGTTATGAACATTCGTTCATAACTAATTTACCACAAACAATTTTACATGTCAAGTTGTTA
>JAZDPX010000050.1:0-2742 GCA_043797125.1 Candidatus Omnitrophota bacterium | reverse complement strand
ATGGAGTATCTCGGCCTGCCGCTTTGATGGATTCCCTATATTTACGCTTGACTTGTTTTGCATATTTAAAGTATACTACCTAAACATAACCTAAACAAGTCGTATTTATCCACACATGCCAAATTGGTTAAAAAACTTAATAAACCTGCTGTCGCGGTCACAGGTTCAACTCCCGATGACGCCAGTCGAGGAGAAATCTATTGAAGTTCTCCCAGCGTTTTCTACGAAGACGCTTTTTGTGAATTCCGAGATTGGTCTAAATGTCCGTTCGTCGCCGGATGTTGCCAGCACAAAACTGGGTGCCATTCCGCATGGGACCGAGGTGATTGTATTAAACGAGCAAGGCAAGTGGCTTGAGGTAAAATCTGGTAGTTTGCAGGGATGGGTTAGTTCGGTTTATCTGACAGAGGAAAAACCAGCAGAGCAAACGCAAAGAATTGTTAAAGAAGATATCTCAAGCGAACTCCCCCAATTCAAAATAGCTGTTGCAAATCTTATTAACGACACAAATACCACAAAATTGCGAAAAATTATCGATGACGAATTCGGGGGCGGTGTGAGTGGTTGGGACCTACAATGCACTGAGTATGTCTGTTATAAACTTCGACAGATGGGCATTCGTATATCTTGGCCCGCGGAACGACCACGACACGGTGGAAGATGGGCTGGTATTTTTGAACGGCGTGGCTTATATAAAGTTTTGACCGAACCAAAAGCTGGATGCGCAATGTGTTTTACAACTGGATTCAGAACAGCCGCAATGAATGAGACTGGACATGTTGCTTTCGTAGAACAGGTGTTGGAAAATGGATCGGTACAAATCTCTGAAGCAAATTGGCCGCCACCCGGTAAGTACAACGAGCGCGTCGTGTCGGTATCAGAATGGCGCGATAAGTACAAATGCCGCTTTGTAGATTTTTCTTAAATAAATATGAACTGGAAAATACTATACAAAAGTCTTTTCGCAATATTGCGAGTTGAGAACAACAACGCAAAAGTAGTCGGGACTGGTTTTGTGATAAATACCAACCCTATTTACATACTCACTTGTAACCATGTTGTTGGAGAGAGTACCGAAGATAACGATGGTGTTATTAAATATTCAATAACCAAACGCACTGACAAGCTGGATGAGTTTGATTTAAGAAGCGCCCAGATAAGCTTTATTCGTGCGAAGAAAGTTTGCCGTAAGCCAGAATACGATTTAGCAATCTTAGAGGTAGATCCCTCAACCAATAAAGATGTCGCCGCTCAATTGAATTTAGAGTCTGTAAAATCGCTACAACTTGATTTAGGGAAACAGGCCAGAGGCATTGGTGCGCATGTTGAGTGGATGAGCACTGGCACACTTGGTGATTTGACGCTGACGCCCCGATTTTTTAGAGGGAATTTGGTAGCCAGCTATACTACAAATCACAACTATGAATTTATCGGGCCTCAGCAAGCCAAGCAGACTCAAATGATGAGTGGGGTGAAATTTTTAGAGATTGATCAATTGTTTATACCAGGCTCAAGCGGAAGCCCCCTACTTAATTCGCAATCAGGGCGTGTTATAGGTTATGTTCACGGTTTTAAATCGTGGCCTATTATGACCAACGCAACAATTAACTACCCAGCAGAAATTCAGGAAAATTCTACGAATAAAAATGTAAAAATTAAATCGCAAACACCATTGGTGACTTCTTTGTCGCTTGCCATTGATCTACAATTTATATATTCATATTTAATTGAAAACAGGTTTGTATCAGAAAATTTCATATCAAAACTCAAGAGAATTTTGGTTTAACTTCAGCAAAATTCTTTAGCAAACGAAAATTAAGACAAGTTTATGACTAGGAACGAAAAAATTATATTAAAAGCAATGGTGGATCGTGGTGGTCTTTTATCGCCGGCCGATTTGATTAATGGGATTGCTCAACGGGATCGGAAATCTGTAGAGAACTTAGTAGTAAGAGGCTATCTTGAAGAGGTGCCACAAGACATGAAAGGAGTTAGGCTGGGCACGACATATTCACTAAATTTTTATCGGGCTACAGAAAAAGGGCTTTTGGTTTTTTCGCCGTGGTATATAAGAATATGGCACGGACTGAAGGGAGATGTCCGCACTATCGTAATTGCGGCGATTACAGCCCTTGTCACATCTATGATTGCTATTTTTATTGAAAAATTTTTACAATAATTAGATACTGAAGAAATAGTCGTTCCTTAAAAGCTGGTGGGGAGAAACTTCCGCCCACTTATTTGTTATCAGGCTAAGTCGCCTTTATCCCCCCTCTACAGATGCTTTTTGGCATTTGTGGTGGGGGTTGGAATAAAGGTCGACGACCCTTGTATTAACAAATTAATAACGCGGAATAATATGGCTCATAGAAAAACAAGCCGTCGCGTTGCGCGGATTGCAGGTGGGCTTCTTCGTAAAAAATCTACATCCAAAAAGGTGAAGATTGTTGCAGGAAGTGTTATCTCGCAGTTTGCAAAACGCGATCGAAGGTATCGCCGCCGACGAAAGTCATAGGCCGATAGCTCGTGCCTCCTCGCCAGCTTTTAGGGAATTTAGCACAAAGGACCCCGTTTCCGGGGCCCTTTAGCCATCGAGTAAGTGATCTTTTGATCGTTTATAGTATATCAAGCTTATGCGCTCTATATCAACGCAGTGATATAGTAGGGCGGGTTACTATATCAGTCGGCTGATATAGTGGCGCATTGGCCATAGGCGGAAATATGCGTTATACCAACAATATG
>JAZDPX010000049.1:0-61421 GCA_043797125.1 Candidatus Omnitrophota bacterium | reverse complement strand
AATAAGATTTACCTGCAATTGTTCCGCGGCTCCTGGCGAGACAAATATATTAGCGTAAGGACCAAACCCGGTTGTTATTCCGTATACGGCTTTCTTTGCTTCGATAATCTTTTCGACAACTCTGCGCGATTCGTTAATTTTAACGTAAGCTTCTTTTGGTATTGATACAGAAGCATTTCTTTCCGCCACATCCCTTATGTCCTCTAATAAAACTGCAGAGCCATTTAATGAAACAATTTGGCGAGGCGCACTGCTACTTTGTAACTGCGTTCTATAAGGATAAGGCGTGGTCTCTTGCTCCCGTTTTTGTAAGATTCTTAATACTTCGCTATATTCTCCGTTTTCAATTTGATTTTTTATTTTTAATACATCATCATGCAGTATCCTGTCTTCTTCTAAATGCTTAACTTCGCTTCTTACCAGATCATAAGCTTTTTTGCTTCCTTGCCCCAAACCTGCCTTAATTATATCCAGCCTAAGATCCACGGCCTGCGCTGCATTCATTAGCTCTATTGCTAAAACATCCCCGACAAGATCTATGGAATCGCTTAGTTGCTGACAACTCAAACATTCTGCGGGTTGCGTTAATAAACCTGTTGGATGAGCAAGGGTTTTAAGCATATTGACAATCGAAGCAGCTGCATACTGAGGGATCATAAAGCTTGAGTTAAGGCCGGCTAGAGCCGCTTTCTTATCTATCAAAAAAGATGTTAATCCAGAATTTAATACGGGATTAATCAAGCGGTTAATACGCCTCTCCGACACATCTGCTAGTTCACTTACGGCAACGCGGAGTAAGTCCGCTGATAGCGCCTGGCTTATTGCTTTTTTGCTTAATATTTTTCGTGGAGGCGAATTAAGGGCCTCGTCCAATAAATTTGTCGCGTAAATAATGGCATCTCTTGTAGCGCCGTGAATCTGGGGTATTCCCCTTAAAGAATAAGCATCCTGAACAATATTGCTGATATCCTCCGGATTTTGCACCAGGGTACTGCCTTTTGTCAAAATACGCATATTTGAAGCTGTTATAACCTGCCCTGCATGGGGCCTAGCTTTATCGTGCAAGGCCATATCCAGTTCAACTGCTTTACCTTGCAAGGCCTCAAATGTCAGCGCCCCGCACACGTCTGCTGCGTCAATAATATTTTCCAGCCTGAATATATTATGCGCCATTATAACTGTTGTAAAATCAATGGAATTTATTATGGCATTTCTTTCATATGCATTTAGGTCATAGGATCCTGAAATTTCTGGTAAAGTAAGCGCCCTATCGCCTATTAATACCTTACCTTTTCCCTGCAATATATCTACAAACGAAACAATCGGATCATCTAACCCATATTTAGATTTAGGTATCAACGGAATAACACTTTCATCAAGTATAGATTTTATTTGCTTCAATACCTTTGGTTTTCCAAATATATCTAATGGCAACTGGTAAGTATATTTTTCCAGGACATTAAACAAAATCAATACCAACAACCTTGCAATTTCAGGACTATAATAATCTTTCTTCATTGAATCCGGCATGGTTATGGGTGGATTATAAGCGAATTGCTTAAGAATAGACCTAATAGAAATTCTATTACTGCTATCTAATTCTTTTATAATTTTATCTGAATCCAAAAAAGATGGCGGCCTAAGACATAGCCCCTGCTGTGTCATTGTCAGAACAATCGTTATCGTTATTGCTATTATTTTTCTCATATATTTTTTATTGACCATAGACCATTGACTATAGACTATTGACTATCTTTATAACCCCATTAATTAAAAGTGTTAATTTAGCCTAAAACTATAAGACCTCACGCATGCGTTTGGTACGCAAACATGAGGTCGCTCTTTTCGTATAATTCAATTTTTAATATAATACCATAGAATTATTGGATTTACAAGAAAAATTAGTACATTGACATATAATGCCAGGCAAGTATATAATGTAGCCCATGATAAAAATCGGCTCAAGTACTATAAAGACCAACATATTCCTGGCGCCGATGTCAGGGTGCACGGATTACTCATTCAGGCTTATAGCGCGCGAGCATGGCGCTAAATTCTGTTTTTTTGAAATGGTTGAAGCAAAGGCGCTTTTATATCAGCATCCCAGAACTTTGTACATGCTAAAAACCGACAAAACTGACTCGCCAATAGCCGCGCAATTATTAGGCTCTGATCCTGAAATGTTATCTGATGCTGCTCAAAAACTACTAGGCCTTGTTGATGTTACTTTTTTGGATATCAACAGCGCCTGCCCTGCAAAAAAGGTTACATCCAAAGGCGCAGGCGCATATTTGCTGCAAGAGCCTAAAAAATTAGGAAGGATCTTACTGAGACTCTCCTCTTTCCTGCCTGTTCCGGTTACAGTTAAAATTAGGATAGGATATGGCAAAAAAAGCCTTCCGGAAGCCCTAATTTTAGCCAAAACCTGCCAGGAAAGCGGCGCTTCGGCTGTTTTTGTGCATGGAAGGACCAGGGCGCAAGGCTATGCAGGCGAGGTTGATTATGAGTCTATAAGGGAAATAAAAACCGCCTTAAAAATACCTGTTTTTGGAAGCGGCAATGTACTTAATCCGCAACTGGCTAAAAAGATGTTTGATGAAACAGGATGTGATGGTATTTTAGTTGCAAGGGGCGCACTTGGCTATCCTTGGATATTCAAAGGGATTGATGCCTATTTAAAAAATGGAAAAATTTTGCCTGAGCCGACTATTTCTGCCAAAAAAAAAGTGCTGAAAAAACACCTGAAGTTATTGGAAACACACAAAGGAAGCAAAACCATGGGCAGGGTTGGGCTTATGCTTAAAATAGCCATGTGGTATTTAAAGGGCGTTCCGGATGCAGGCAAGGTGCGCTCTGCTATATGCGCTACGAGATCTTATAAGGAGCTTGTGAATTTAATTAATAATATTTAATTATCCACGATGGTAGGGCAGGCTTAAGCCTGCCCCGGTTTGCCTACTGAAAGCATAGTAGCGCAGGCTTAAGCCTGCGCTACTATGCTGTAGCCATCATTTCATACCCGTTTAGTACAGCTTCGCATGTAAGCTGAACCAAATTCTGAAAATCTCCCATATCACCCTTTCCCAAAGCAGTGAAATATTTATACCTGTCTTCAATCTTTATAATCGCAGGGCCAAATCCCCTGCTTAAAAGCTGGGTTATCATAATAAGCCTGCCAACCCTGCCGTTTCCATCAAAAAACGGATGAATAGTCTCAAAATTATAATGAACCGTTGCGGCCTTTTTGATTATTTCCGGCTTGGGGCTGTTTATGGTGCTTATTAGCTTCTTCATCTTTGGCGGCACTTCTTTGACACTTGGCAGAGGCTTTTCTGCGTTTACCAGGTTAACAGGCCCAGTCCTGTATTTGCCTGGTAACTTATCATTAAAATTATACATAACAATGCTATGCAATTTTAATATATAATCTTCTGTTATTTTAAAACCCGGCTTTAGGCATTCGAGCATAAAACCTAAGGCATTGTTGTGATTAATAGCCTCAAGCTGCTCAAACAGACTCTTACCTCTTACCTTCTCGCCCTTTATTGCCTTTTGGGTCTCTTTTATGGTCATTTTACTTCCTGCAATGGCATTTGAATGATAAGTCATTTCAAGAAAAAATTTATTACGTATTTTTTGGTTGTTTTTCAGAATTTCTAAAGGGCCTCTGGTGAATTCCTTCTTTGTTGCATATACCATTGGCGTTATATCCACGTATTCTTTGTACAATTCATCGATGCGCTGTGATTGTCCATGGTGTGGTTTCACCTTTTTATGCAGCCAGCGGTACACAGTCTTGTAAGTTACCCCAATTGCGTTAGCTATTTTTGTCGAGGTAAATCCCGCGCACGCGATAAGCTGGCCTAATTTCTCTTTATCCGAAAATATACCTTTTTTTAGTTTATTCATATTTGATTTATAGGACATATGTCCTATTTATTTTATAAATTTATTATATAATATGTCCTATTATTTGTCAATCAAAATCCGGGCAAATATGCGATTTTCGCCTTGCGAACGCCCCTTATAGAGCCTATAATAAGCGAATAATATGAAGCCAGCCTTAATAATAGCTGATAAAAACCATAATATCCTTGATGTGCCCGGCCTACAACCTGCGGCATCAAAGGCAGGGATACTATTTCCTCTTTCAAGGAAAGATTTGATAAAATTGCCCTTTGGAAGCGAGCTTTTTGTGCTGCCTGAAAGATACCCTGTTGGCTATGATTCAAAAACAGGCCAGCTTACAACCCTAAAGACAAATCCTTATTCAAAGTTAAGAGAAAAATGCTTTGCAGTAGCTGCTTTTGTATCACCGGGATACACAGCCACATACTCAACAGCATATGTCCAGGAAAAAAATGCCAAAATGCTGCCTCTTTTTTCTTATGCGCCTGTAGCTTTTTATGATGGGGATTTCTATGTGCCTGCAGTAAGGGTTGATAGGGAAAAAAGGCAGGATTTAAGGCTAATGAGCATTAAAAAGATAAAACAAAATGTAAAGAAATTTGAAAAAATATTTGCCGGCAACAGATTGTTTAAGCACCTTACAAAATGCGCCCTTGTTTATAACTGCCCTGCAGGGAAAAATTTCTTTTTACAAAGATACGAATGTCCACTGCCAACTTCTCCGAAATGCAACGCAAGATGCGCAGGATGTTTATCTTTTCAGCCTGATAAAAACTGCTCTATAACACAACCAAGAATCACCTTTACCCCAACGGCTGAAGAAATATCTCAAGTAGCCCTGTTTCATATTAATGACGTAAGAAACCCTGTGGTAAGTTTCGGGCAAGGTTGCGAAGGGGAACCGCTTATGGTTAGCGATGTGCTGCTTGAAGCAATCAAATTAATAAGAAAAGATACAAAAAAAGGCACAATAAACCTGAATACCAACGCCAGCAAGCCTAAAATCGTAAAACAGCTTTTTGCGGCAGGTTTGGACAGCATACGCGTAAGCCTAAATAGCGTACAGGAAAAATATTACAATGCCTATTTTAAGCCCATAGGCTATAAATTTGAGGATGTTATAAGGTCTATAGAATACACAAAAGCAGCTGGGGGATTTGTTTCGATAAACTATTTCACTGCCCCTGGATTTACGGATGAAATCGCAGAAGTAAAAACCCTACTTAAATTTCTTAAAGACAACCGTATTGATATGATACAGTGGCGAAATCTGAATTATGACCCTGCTGCTTACGCAAGACTTATGAAGGTGGCCCTAAGACCGGAAAATATGATAGGTATAAAGAATTTGATGAAAGAAATTAAAAAACGCTTCTCCAAAATCAAATTCGGATATTTTAACCCGCCAAAAGAGAAGTGGATTTCTCCCTAAAGCCTGCTTAAAAACTTTGCTATTGAAGAAATATATTTGTTTTTCGAGTCTATGTGGTAGGTATTGTGGCCGCCAAAAAGCTCTATCATGTCTTTGGGCTCTCCTGCCGCATTATAAAGCTTAATGGCAAGGATAAATGGGACTATTTCATCGTTTTTACTGTGAATAAAAAGCTTAGGCGCGCCTACCTTTTTAATCTTTGATACTGAATCCAACCTGCTTGAGAAAACAAGCGCAGGTAAAAACGGGTACATCTTTTTTGCCATATCCCTTGCGCTGCTGAAAGTTCCTTCTGCTATTAATGCTCCTGCCTTTACCTTTGAGGCAAGGTCTACAGCAACCGCTCCGCCTAAAGATTCTCCGTAAATAATAATGTTTTCTGGGGCATTTTTTCTGGTATTAACCAGATAATCGTATGCTGCCCTTGCATCAATATACAGGCCTTTTTCCGAAGGGCTGCCTTCGCTGTTGCCATAGCCTCTGTAATCAATAATGAATATGTTAACGCCGATATCGCGAAGGATAATTATTTTCTCAAGCCTGTGGCTGATATTTCCAGCATTGCCATGGCAGAATAAAAGCGTATATTTGGCATTATCCCCAGGTATAAACCAGCCGTTTATTTTGACATTATCCTGTGTGGTTATATATACGTCTTCGTAAGGCAGATTAGCAAAATCAGGCGTAAATTCCATCCTTTTCATAGGAAAGAATATGCTGCGGCCTTCAATATAACGGATATACGTTGTAAGGATAACTACAATTATTATTATATATATAAGGATTTTAAACATGTTATGCGCAGGGGACACTTTCCAAGCACAGTAGTGAACCGTCCCCAAGCTTGGGGGTGAACCGTCCCCTAATTTGCCTTTGCTTTTCTAGTAAGCTATATTATAATATATTAACGCTGACTCAGCAAGGAGATTAATGAAAACCGCACTTATCACAGGCTCTTCATCCGGAATAGGGAGAGCTTGCGCAGAAATGCTAAAAAAAAGAGGCTGGCAAGTTTTTGCAACAGCTAGAAAACCCGAAGATGTAAGAGCTTTGATTGACGCTGGTTTTGAATCATGCGCCCTTGACCTTGACAGCTCCTCTTCTATCAAAGCGGCTGCTGATTATGTGCTCTCCAAAACACAAGGTAAGCTTGATGCCCTGGTTAATAATGCGGGTTTTGGTTTAACCTGCGCTGTTGAGGATTTAACTCAGGAAATTTTACGCAAACAATTTGATACTAATTTATTCGGCTTACAAGAGCTGACTAATTTGCTGATACCTGTATTTAGAAGGCAAAATCATGGCCGCATTGTAAATGTAAGTTCTATTGTAGGAAGATTTACTCTTCCTTACATGGGCGCTTACTGCGCAAGTAAATACGCTCTTGAGGCCTTATCTGATGCTTTAAGGCTCGAGTTATCAGATACAAATATCAGCGTTTCTATAATAGAGCCTGGTTCTATAAAGACAAAATTTAATGACAATTCCCTAAAGCTTATGTATACGCTCCAAAATAAAAAAACAAGCCCTCACGTTAAGGCATACAACCTTATACAAGAAAGGCGGCTTAACATAACCATGGAAGGCACAAAAGCGCCTGCGGAGGCCGTGGCAAAAAAAATAGCGCATGCTTTGGAAAGCAAAAGGCCGCGCGCGCGTTATGTAATAACATCAAAAGCCAGGTTTGTCTGGCTGGTTAAAAAAGTCTCTCCTGAAACCCTGATTGATTTTCTGACAAAGATATACCTAAAAAAACGCGGGTATAAATAATGTTAAATTTCATACACCATATACCGACAAAAATTTATTTCGGCAAAGGCCAGATAACGGCGTTGTCACAGGAATTAAAAAAACGGGCAAAAAAAATATTAATCACGACAGGCCAGGGCAGTATTAAGAAAAACGGCATATTTGATGATGTTATGAGACAAGTCAAGCAAGCCGGCGTCTGGTATGTTGAACTTTCGGGAATCCAGCCAAATCCGCGTCTTAAGAGTGTATATAGCGGCATAGAGATATGCAAAAAAGAAAAAATAGATTTTATTTTAGGTATCGGAGGCGGCAGCGTAATTGATGCCTCCAAGGCAATTGCGGTAGGCGCAAAACATGACGGCGATGTATGGGATTTTTTTGTTAAAGATGCCTCACCAAACAACGCCCTGCCTTTAGGCTGCGTGCTTACCCTTGCCGCTACAGGCACTGAAGCAAACGGCAATGCTGTTATAAGCAATGAAGACACGCAAAGAAAGCTTGCGCTAATCACAGAAAAAATTAAGCCTGCCTTCTCTATTTTAGACCCGGAATACACCTATACCGTAAATAAATTTCATACGGCAGCAGGCGTTGCTGATATAATGGCGCATGTATTTGAGCAATATTTTAGCCACACAAAAGGCGCTGATGCGCAGGACAGATTAGCTGAAGGCTTATTAAAAACATGCATTAAATACGGGCCTGTTTGCTGCAAAAGGCCGCGCGATTATGAGGCAAGGGCTAATATCTTATGGGCAAGCACTCTGGCTCTTAATGGTTTAATAGGCGAAGGCAAGGAGCAGGACTGGGCATGCCATGCAATAGAGCATGAGATAAGCGCAATATATGATATAAGTCACGGAGCAGGACTTGCGATAATATTTCCAAATTGGATGATATATGTCTTAAGCAAAGAAACTTTGCCTAAATTCGCAGAGTACGGGATAAATGTCTGGGGAATAGATAAAGATAAAAAAGATATAGATATAGCTAACGGGGCTATTAGTAAGACAAAAGAATTTTTTACATCCTTAGACCTGCCAAAAACTTTAACCGAGGTTAAAGTCCCTGTTGATAAATTCAGCGTCATGGCGAAAATGGCGCTTAAATCCGAGGACACAATAGGGTCTTTTAAGCCTTTGGGTGAAAAAGATATTGTAGCGATATTAAAGATGTCTGTTTAATAGTTCCTGGCTCCGGAAGGCCGCCAGGCCGGGGAAATGACTCTTTTGTAGGACCTTTTGTTGACAAGTGACCCAAGCGTTATAGCAGTGTTGCCAAATTTTGCTGTTATCTGATCGAGTACAGTATCGATTTTGTGCCTTTTCTCTTCTTCCTTAAAAAGAAAACCCTTATATTCATCCTGCCTTAATCTCGAAATACTTACCCCAAGAAGCCTGACAGGCTCTTTAAGATCTATGGATTTTAATATATCTGTGGCTATTTTGTAAATGCGCTCTGTTGTATCGATAAGCGCGTTTGTGGATTTTTGCCTTGAAAAGGTCTTAAAACTCTTGTATCTTACTGTTACGCTTACGCACTTTCCTTTTAAATTTTCGCGCCTTAATCTTTCAGCAACCTTTTTACACAATTCAAGAAGATATCCTCTTAGCTCTTCAATACCATTGGCATCAGCGCTAAAGGTCATGCTGTGGCCTATTGATTTTGCTTGCTCTTGCTTATCTGCAGTTACAACCTCATCATCCCAGATTCCCCGCGCCATATTATACAGCGTTAAGCCATACATACCGAATTTTTCATTTAAAAATTCCATGCTCAAACTCTTTAAATCGTTTAATGTCACGACTCCGATATTATACAATTTTTTTGATGTACTTGGTCCTATGCCCCATATCGAAGACACATCCAGCTTGCCGATAACCGTATTTTTGTTTTTGCTGTCTATTTCAAAAAGCCCGTCCGGCTTATTGTTGTCGCTTGCTATCTTTGCCAACAGCTTGTTATAAGAAATGCCTACGGTGCAGGGAAGTTTTAATTCCTTCTTTATTTTATCCTTTATCATCTGCGCGGTTTGTTCGGCAGGGCCGAATAAATGGAGGCTATTGGTTACATCAATGAAAAATTCATCAATCGAATATACCTCGATATCCGGAGTAAAGGAATAAAGTATTTTCACTATTTCACTGCAGGCGCGCGTATATTTATGGGTGTTTGCGGTAATAAATGTTATAGATGGGCACAGGCTGCGGGCCTGCGATTTGGTCATGCCTGTTTTTACGCCAAATACCCTGGCTTCATAGGAAGGGCTTACTATTACCGTGCGCTGGTTTGCGCCTGCTACTGCAACAGGCTTGCCTTTTAAGGCGGGATTATCCCTTGTTTCCACAGACGCAAAGAATGCATCCATGTCTATGTGCATTATTATTTTGCTCATTCAGCCCGGATAATCTCTCCGACTTTGGCGAAGTTCTCGCCTTTTAGGTGCATTAGGGGATTGGCCTTGTGCGGGTCTAATTTATTGCCGTTTAAAACCTTCTTATCTATTTCCATGTCTACAATTCTACCGATAACGATTATATGGTCTCCCGCAGGGCATTCCTTTTCAAGTTTGCATTCAAGCTTCGCAAAGCATTCTTTTATTTTCGGGGACTTAACCTTGTTTGATTTAACCTCGGTAAGGCCTGTATGCATTATCTCGCTTACATCTCTTGGAAGGCTCTCGGCACAACCCCATAATTGTTGAATTAATTCAACTGACGGTATATTAATCACAAAATCGCCTGTCTCTCTTATATTCTGCAAAGTATGGCGTTTTTCAACGGAGCCGAAGGCTATCAAAGGCGGGTCTGAAGAAACGGGCATTACAAAACTAAAAGGCGCTGCATTTGATATCCCGTTTTTGCTTATTGTAGAGACCAAGACAACAGGCCTTGGCGCTAAAATACCATACCAGCTATCCATGCTAATTCCCATGATTAGCTCCTTTCTCTTTTTATTGTCGTTTCCGGGCCGTGCCCGGGGTAAACCTTAATATTGCCATCTAGCGTAAAAAGCTTTCTCTTTATCGAATTCAATATCTGCGCTTCGTCACCATAAGGTAGATCTGTTCTCCCTATCCCGGACTCAAATAACGTATCTCCCGATAAAAGGATATCTTCGCATAAAATACATATACCCCCGGGTGTATGCCCGGGGGTGTGAATAACCTTAAGCAGTAGACTATCAAGCTGAATTTCCTGCGCGTCTTTAAGCAGTTTATCGGGTTTTTGCGACAGATAAATAGCGTCGTCCTTATGCATATACAACGGGAGATTGAACTGCTTGTTTGCTCCTGTGTGGTCAGGATGCCCGTGCGTGTTAATTATAAAAAGAGGCTTTAGGTTTTTTCTATCAAGCCGGGCCTTAATAAGCTCATAATCCGCTCCCGGGTCAATTATCGCGCAGTTTTTAGTCTTCGCATCAGCCAGCAGATAACAATTTGTCTGCAAAAACCCGACTACAACTTTATCAAGAGTATAGCTCATGGCAAATTTTATCTTTGGGCCTTGATGAATCTTTGTATGCTGCGGTCATAGGTTTTCTCGATGTCGTTAGGAAAATAACAGGCAGGAAGTTCACCCTGCCTTCTATGATAATGCAGACACTCGCAACAAATGCCCTTTCTGCTGCACGGCTGGTAAGTGCAATTGCACATTGACATGTTTTTCTTATTCCTGCATTCCAATGCCTGCCTCCTTGTATTCTACGTGCTTAAACTGGTAACTAGCCTTTGAAAGCCTGATAAATAGGTTTTCATCCTGGCGCAATAAAGGCGAACTATCAACTATTCTAGAAAAACCTTCCCATAAGCCAAACCATCCCAAAGGCATAAATACTATCCCTATGAGCTCAATCGTTAAATCAGTAAATTTTTTTGAATATGTTAAAATAGTCAAAAGAGCAAGCGACGATATGCCGCAGGCGACAAAAACAAAACCCGTAATCCTGACCCCTCTAAGCTGCTTTTTCTCCTGCAGGGCCCTGAAATGAAAATATTGCTTAAGCCTATTTATCACCATTTTTTCTGTTGCCTCATCATGGAGACTTTTTGGCGCGTATATCGTAATAATAAATCTTCCCGATTTGCTTTCTCGGTGGCGCTTTTTCAGCTCGTAAATAAAATCTTCTGAGAGGGTCCTGTGTTCTATCGGGCTGGGATCAAAATCAGAAAAAATATCATCCCATCTGTCAATAGCAACTGATATCTCATTTATATCCTTTATGTTGTGCAGATATTCTTCTATTGCCATATATTAGTCTCCAAATTTATAATGTTTTCTTACGGGCTCTTTTATATTCCACACGCATGCTAAGCCTTTTGGAAATGTTACGAGGTCGCCTTCGCCAAAAGAGACGTTTCCGTCTTTGGTTTCAACTGTCACTTTGCCTTCTAAAAAATAACAGGTCTCCTGTTCGTCGTAGTGCCAGTCAAATCTTGATACTTCTTTTTCCCATATGGGCCAGGCCATTACCCCCATCTCTTCCAGCGTTATATCATCCAGTTTCTGTATCTTTATCTTTGCCATTTTGCAATTCCTTTCTTTATTGCTCTATACATTCCCCAAATATACATGCTGCAAACCTTTTTCTTTACCTATTTCTTTTGCTTTTTTTAAGATATCCAAAGGCGTCGCGCCTACATTATAATATTCGAAGTTTGGAAAAAAGCGGCTTATGTGCCACGGTATTTTCTTGTCAACGCCTGCTATAAATGCCGCGATATCAGCCAATTCCTCTTCTGAATCATTCAAACCCGGAACAACCAAAGTGGTTATTTCTAACCATATCCCTGATTTTTTCATCAGCTTAATCGAGTCCAGCACAGGCTGCAACCTGCCTTTACATATCTTTTTATAGGTTTCTTCTCTAAAAAACTTAAGGTCAACATTGGCTGCATCCAGGTATGGTTTAATCATCTGCAGCGTCTCTGCAGTCATAAAGCCGTTTGTAACGAAAATATTGCTTAGGCCTTTTTGTTTTGCTATCTTCGCCGTATCAAAGGCATATTCAAAAAATATGGTCGGCTCCGTATAGGTGTAGGATATGCTCTTACAGTTGTTTTCTATTGCTGCTTTTACTATCTGTTCGGAAGACATTTTATACATTACTTTTGATGCTTGATCTTGCGCTGAAAGCTGCGATATCTGCCAGTTCTGGCAAAACCCGCACCTGAAATTGCATCCCGGTGCGGCTATTGAATATGACATACTGCCCGGCAAAAAATGGTATAGCGGCTTTTTCTCTATCGGGTCAACATGGGCAGCAATTACTTCGCCGTAAACATGCGTATACAGCTTGCCTTCCTTATTCTGCCTGACTTTGCAGAACCCGAATTGCGACTCCGCAATCCTGCAGTGATGGGCGCATAGGCCGCACTCAACTAAAGAGCCATCCATGCTTTTATACAACATAGCTTCTTTTATCATTATGTAAGTGTCTATTATATATAAAAGTGAGTGTTTTTAAAAGTAAAATATTGACAAACCGCGCATTTGGCATATAATTAATTAAAATGCCTTTAAAAAATACTCCTCTTTATAATGAACACATCCGCTTAGGCGCACGCATGGTGGATTTTTCCGGATGGAACATGCCGGTGCAGTATTCCGGCATAATCGAAGAACACCTGCACACAAGAACAAAGGCGGGGCTTTTTGATATATGTCATATGGGCGAGTTTATACTTAAAGGCAACACCGCTAACCAGGATATTAATAACCTTTTAACATGCCGCAGCCACGATATGGATGCTGGCAGATGCCGCTATGGTTTTATGCTTAATAACGAAGGCAAAATCCTGGATGATTTAATAATATACAGGACGACTGAAGACGAGTTTATGCTGGTTGTAAATGCTGCCTGCATTCAGAAGGATAAGGAGTGGATACAATCCAATCTTTCCTCAGCAACTAAATTTACCGATATATCCGATGAAATAGCAAAGATAGATTTACAGGGGCCGCTTTCCGCAAAGGTCCTCTCAGCCTTTACGGAAGCAAAATTGGAAACAATCAAAAAATACCATTTTGTAACGGCAAAAGTGTGTAAAATTGAAACCATTATAAGCAGGACAGGATATACAGGCGAGCTGGGATATGAATTATATTTGTTAAAAGAAAACGCTGTTAACCTGTGGCGCGCGCTTCTTAAAAATCCCGATGTAAAACCTGCGGGCCTTGGCGCGCGCGATACATTAAGGCTTGAGATGGGATATTCACTTTTTGGACAGGATATAGACCTTGACCATACGCCCCTTGAGGCTAATTTGGAAAAATTTATTTATTTTGACAAGGCTTTTATAGGAAAAGACGCCCTTCTTAAGCAAAAATCTGACGGAGTAAAAAATATCCTAGTCGGATTTATTGCCGAAGGCCGCCAAAGCCCAAGGCATAACTTTAACGTCATATGCAGTAACAAGACTATAGGCAAAGTAACAAGCGCATCTTTTTCCCCTTGCCTTAAAAAGGCAATAGGACTATGCTATATGGAAAAAGAATTCGCAGTTGAAGGCGGCGCAATTACGCTCAGCGACAATAAAGTCACTATTAATGCGACAATAACAATGCCGCCGTTTTATAAAAAATAGACGTGGAGTAAATATGATACCGAATGACTTAAAGTACACAAAAGAACATGAGTGGGTAAAAATAGTTAATGACCAAGCCATCTTTGGCATAACAGACTACGCGCAGTCGGCTCTCGGAGATATCACCTTTATAGAAGTCCCTGAAAACAGGACTACCGTAAAAAAATCTACTGCATTGTCAACTGTGGAATCTGTAAAAGCGGCGAGCGATATATATGTTCCTCTTTCCGGTGAAATTATAGAGGTAAATGAAAAGCTTATCAATGAGCCTGAATTAATTAACAAATCTCCTTACAAGGAAGGCTGGATCTGTAAAGTAAAATTTACTGATAACGCTGAGATAGGCTCTCTTTTAGACGCCAACGCTTACAAGGATTACCTAGATACTTTATAAAATGTCTTACATCTCTCACACTCAAGAAGACAAACTAAAAATGCTTCAGGCTGTCGGCATACAAAATGGCGATATTGAAAAATTGTTTGCCGATATAAAGCAAGACCTGCGTCCCCATTCCTTTAATATACCTGCGGGCAAAAGTGAATATGAGGTAACAAAATACATAAAAGGCCTTGCCAATAAAAATAATAACAACCTGATTTCATTTTTAGGGGCGGGATTTTATGATCATTTTATACCCGCTGCCGTAGACGCGCTAACTTCGCGTTCCGAATTTTATACTGCCTACACGCCTTATCAGGCTGAGGCATCACAGGGAACGCTTCAAGCTATATATGAGTACCAAAGCGCTGTATCACGCCTCATGGGCATGGAGGTTGCCAATGCGTCGCTTTATGACGGCGGCACCGCGGTTTATGAAGCAGCCATGATGGCAGTGCGCATTACCGGCAGAAATAAGCTAATAATAGATGCCGGCGTAAATCCTATTTACAGAAAAATTGTTTATACACACACAAGCAACATCCCGGTAGAGCTTGTTGAAATCCCATGCCTGCTTGCGCAAAGCGATCTGGATATGCTTAATCAGGCTATAGACGATAAAACCGCCGCCGTGATCCTCGCAAATCCCGACTTTTTCGGAACAGTTTACGACTATTCCGAGATTATAAAAAAATGCCATAGTTTCGGCGTGATAGCAATAATGTGTGTTTATCCATTATCGCTCGGGATATTAAAAACTCCCGGAGAAATGGATGCTGATATTGCCGTAGGCGAAGGGCAGAGTTTAGGCCTGCCTCTTTCTTTCGGGGGTCCTTATCTGGGGCTAATGGCGACTAAAAAAGAATTCGTGAGAAAAATGCCGGGAAGGCTTGTAGGCGCTACGACTGATAGTGATGGGAAAAGAGGGTTTGTATTAACCTTACAGACCAGAGAGCAGCATATCCGGCGCGAAAAGGCCACTTCAAATATATGTTCTAATGAGGCGCTATGCGCCTTAAGGACTCTTATATACATGTGCCTTTTAGGAAAAGATGGTTTGCGGGAAGTTGCCGCTCTTTGCTTTAAAAAGGCAGAATATCTTAAGGCTGCCATTAAAAAAATAAAGGGTGCTGAGGTTGTAAACAACTTTCCGACATTCAATGAATTTGCTGTTAGGATGGATTCTGACCCTGAGAAAGTTGTTAGAAAACTGGATGATAAAGGTTTTGCAGCAGGCCTGCCTCTGGGGCAATATTACAAACACATGAAGGACTGCCTGCTTGTATCTGTGACTGAAAAACGCGACATCCAGGAAATTGATGAGTATGTTAAGGCTTTGGAGTCAGCTTTATGAAATTAATTTTTGAAAAATCAAGAGCCGGAAAAAAAGGATATTCTCTCCCTTCAGACGATGTTTCGCAGGTAAGGATGCTTGAAGAAAATTACACCCGCAAGAAACAAGCTCAACTGCCCGAAGTTTCCGAACTTGATGTGGTGCGTCATTTTACCAATCTCTCTAAGCTGAACTTTTCAGTTGATTCAAATTTTTACCCGTTAGGCTCCTGCACAATGAAGTACAACCCTAAATTTACAGAAGGCTTAGCCTCGCTGGAGGGCTTTACTTGCCTGCACCCTCTTCTTGCGCAAGTAACAGGCGGTGAGAAGTTCACCCAGGGAGCACTTGAAATAATTTTTAATCTTGAGCAGTCTCTCTGCGAAATAACAGGCATGGATGAATTTACAACCCAGCCTTTAGCAGGTGCTCATGGCGAGCTGGCAGGCATTCTTATCATAGCGGCTTATCATAAACACAAAGGCAATAAAAAAAACGTGGTGTTGATTCCTGATTCAGGCCATGGCACAAACCCCGCATCAGCTGCCATTGCAGGTTATAGTGTTAAACAAATACCGTCGGATAAAAGCGGCGTAGTGGACATAAACTTGTTGAAACAGGCGCTGACGGACGATGTCGCAGCGTTAATGTTAACTTGCCCAAACACTCTAGGCATATTTAACCCGCGCATAAAAGAGATTACTGAACTTGTTCATAAAGCAGGCGCGTTAATTTATTATGACGGAGCAAATCTAAATGCTATTCTTGGCAGGGCGCGCCCGGGGGATTTAGGTTTCGATGTTGTCCATTTAAACCTTCATAAGACCTTTGCTACGCCGCATGGCGGGGGCGGTCCCGGAGCCGGGCCTGTGGGGGTAAAAAAGGATTTGGCGGAATTTCTGCCAATGCCAAGGCTAATAAAGAGCGCGGATAATTTCAAGTTCGATTTTGACAAAAAACTATCTATAGGCAGTATCGCGCCTTTTTACGGCAATTTCCTGGTTTTAGTTAAGGCATACGCATATATTCTTTTGCTGGGCAAAGACGGGCTTATGCAGGCAAGCGAAATGGCGGTCCTCAATGCCAATTATATAATGAATAAACTAAAAAATTATTACGATCTACCGTTTGAGCGCACATGCATGCACGAATGCGTATTTTCAGCTCAAAGACAGGCAAAAAACGGCGTCCACGCTATAGATATCGCCAAGGCTTTGATTGACAAGGGAATACACCCTCCTACCATATATTTCCCCCTTATCGTAAAAGAGGCCATGATGATAGAGCCTACAGAAACAGAATCAAAAGAGACTCTGGATGAGTTTATTGAAGTCATGATAGAATTGGCAAAGCTGGCTGAAAAAAATCCTCAAGTCTTCAAAGAATTCCCGAAAAATACTGCCTTAAAAAGGCTGGATGAAGTAAAGGCTGTAAAAGACTTAGACTTCGGTGTATAGCCCCTCCTTGATACCATGGAATACATAAAGATAAGCCCGGACACTTCAGAAAAAAATATTGCCTTTGATGAACACCTTTTAAACGAAGCTGAACAAGGCAGGCAGGGTGCGTGTTTTCGCTTTTGGGAAATCCCAAACTATACCGTTGTGCTTGGCAGAGGTTGCTCTATAGAAAATGATGTGTGTTTAGATAATTGCATAAAGGACAATATTGAGATAATACAGCGGATATCAGGTGGAGGAACAGTGCTTTTGGGAATTGGGTGCCTTAACTACTCTCTCGTTTTACCTTATACTATGAATAAAAGCCTGGCATCCATTAAAGGCTCTTATAAATATATCCTGGGTAATTTAGTGAATAGCTTTAATAAAAAAGGTATATCACTGACATATAACCCTGTGT
Source organism: Candidatus Omnitrophota bacterium (assembly GCA_043797125.1). Taxonomy (GTDB): domain Bacteria; phylum Omnitrophota; class Gorgyraeia; order JABMRG01; family JAFGKX01; genus JAZDPX01. The sequence continues at coordinate 44,170 of JAZDPX010000049.1, read as the reverse complement.
CGGATTTAGCTTTCAACAACAGAAAGGTTTCCGGCAATGCCCAGGCAAGGCGAAAAAAGTACCTTTTGCACCATGGGACATTTTTATATGATTTTGATATTGAAAAGATAAGCCGCTATCTAAAGGAGCCTAAAAAGGCGCCTGAATACAGAGATAACAGGCCGCATAGGGATTTTGTCTGCAACTTACCTCTCTCCTATCAGGAAATAAAAGAAATTATCAGGGACTGCTTCGCTTAGCAATAAAGTTCGGCTTTTGCAATGCTCGGCACTGAAATTTTTTTCCGTCTTTTTGAACTTACGGCTTGGTCACTTTCCCAAGAATAAAAAATTTTAGCCGTTCCCGCGCCGTAAGTTCTAAAAAGACATTTGGAAAAAAATTTCTAATGTGCCTCGCATTGCAAAAACCTCACTTTGATATTTAGGCAGCAGCTCCTATTGCATTTAAGAGTTGCAAATTGAACCTTGACTGATAGGAATTCTCTATTGCTTTCTTTTGTGGTCCTGTAATCTTTCCATTTCCAAGCCATTTCAAATATTCCTTATGTAATACTGGATTATCTAATAAATTTTCTAGGCCCGTATATTCTTTAAGAAACTTAATTGTCGGATCTTTTCTCAAAGCATCATGCATGTCAGGTACATATAATTCACTTGATGCCGGTAAAACATGTTTTATTGTTTCTTCGCTTCCTACCATTACAGTATGAAATCTTGGGCTCTCCCCTCTTAATCTTGTTTTATCTACCGGTAAAAGATTGCTTCCTTTAAAATCCACATTTATAGCTTTTGCTTTTTCTGCTATGTATATGCCAGGCATTACATCGTGCATATCACAAATTATCGCTTTTGCAAAAAATATAGGCTCGCCATATGTGCCACCGCAAGCGACTCTGCAAATTTCCAAAGTTGTAGAGCGGCAGTCAGAATCTCCCCCTCCAAATAAACTTCTCAGCTTATGCTCAAACCCTAAGATACCGTAAGCAGCGCTACCTACAACTAAACACTTCTTGTTTTTAAAGTCTGTTGATTTAGAAATGGTAATTTTTTTTCCGTTTAAATAAGCGCCTTCAATGCCTTCGCAAGCCTCAAACAGAGAGTATTCATGTTCTCCGTCTATACGATATTCGGGCGCATAAAAAATACTTAAGATTGGCGAACCTTCGTCCATCAGACAAATTGAGAAACCATAATGACTCCCGTCTTTAACAAATTCTTTGGTTCCGTCCAGGGGATCTATTGTCCATGTATATCGCGAACTTTTATCCAGCTTGATGCCTGACATTTCTTCTTCCCCAACGATATAATGCGTTGGAAATAATGAGCGTATTTCTTGAATGACCATTTCCTGAATTTTGGTATCAACTTCTGTCACTATTGTTTTATCAGATTTCATCTCTTTTCTAAGAGAATCCAATTTTCCTTTATAACTTAACATTATTTCCCCAGCTGCCTTGGCCATCTTTCTAACTGCCGGCAAAACTTCTTCGCTTATAACTTTTGCAGTAAGCTCATTCTCCTTAAAATCATTTTTAGATAGTTCACTTGAAAGGGGGCGCAAAGCATCTACGGTTACAGCCCCAAGGGGTGTTGTTATGCTGTTAATAACGATAAATTGCATTAGAATAATTACTAAAATTTTTCTCATAAACTTTCTATCACCTTTAATTAAATGCCTTAATTAAGCCTAAAATGATAACCCCGAAGGAAGAAACTTCAGAGAAGTTCTCCCTTCGGGGCCCTTTTCATCTTCGTTTGATGTATAGTATATCATAAATATCGGAACTTTCAAGGGAAAAAACAGGGAAAAAACGGATCCCCGCTCCCCGTTTTCACGGGGACAAGTTTCGCGGGGATGGCAAGGTGGCTAAAAATGAGTATAAGCCTTTGGGCATTGCCGAAAAAACAATAGCGGAAGATTTGGCTCGCTCGTTTTGGTTGTAGGCAAAACATAGGAGTGCCTGCCTACCGTCAGGCAGGCAGACTGGGGACACCGAATGAACCCTTGAATAGTAGGGCAGGCTAAAGCCTGCCCTACTATTTTCAGGTGAATTCGGAGGGGCCCCGGCCGAACGACTATAGTTTTGCCCAAATCTTCAAGCGTGTTTTTGAGGCAATGCCCAAAGGCTTATGTGGATTTTTTGTTCGCCGTTAGGAGACGGCTCCTACGCTGAAGAACGGAGTGTGCTAGAAGGGCATAACTTCTCGATAACGCAGACGCAGCATTTCGGATTTCTTGCAATGCAGATATTTCTTCCGTGGCTTATTAGAAGGTTGGAAATTTCTCCCCATTGGCTTTCATCAAAAAGCTTCATTAAATCCTGCTCAATCTTTACGGGGTCATCATGCTTTGATAGTTTTAGCCTTTGACTTAACCTGCGAACATGCGTATCAACGGCAATGCCTTCTATCCTGCCAAACCCGTTATACAATACTATGTTCGCTGTTTTTCTTGCGACCCCTGGCAGCTTGATTAATTCTTCCATTGCGGAAGGTACTTTTGCGCCATATTCAGCTACGATTTTCTTGGCAGCATTTATAATATTTTTGGCCTTATTTCTATAAAAGCCTGTAGAACAAATCTGCTCTTGGAATGTTTTAAGGTCAGCCTCGGCATAGTCTTTGGCTGTTTTATATTTTTTAAACAGCTCTTTAGTTACTATATTAACTCTTTTGTCGGTGCATTGCGCGGAAAGAATAGTTGCGACTAGAATTTGCAGCGGGTCTCTAAACTCAAGCGCAATCTTGGTGCTAGGATATATCTTTTTTAAGGATTTGAATATTGCCTGCGCTTTCTTTTTTTTCAAAGACTCACTCATTTTAAGGACCAGATGCCTTTTTTTAAGTCTTGTGCTGCGCTTTGCGCTTTTTTCAGCCTATCTGCATATTTTGTGTTGGGTGCAATTATTAAAAGCTTGGCATACCCGCCAAGAAGCAGCTCTTCATTAACCATTTTATCTCTTATAAATACGTAAGCCAATAATCGGCCGTATTTATCGCGAAGCTCCTTATCAAACTCAAGCGTAACTGTTTCTCCCTCAACTAAGTTCTTGTTTAAATCAGAAGCCTCTGCCGCAAACGGCTCAGGCACATATTCCCATGCGCCGTTAACTTTTTTACGTGTCTCCGGTGTATCTATACCTATGTACCTTACGTGTTCACCGTTAGATAATATAACGGTATCGCCGTCTATAACTGTTGATACCGAATAAAGGTTGGTATTTATAGCGGGGCTGGAGCAGCCGATAAGTAAAAAGACAAATGCTAACAGGATGAAAACTTTATTGCTTTGCATCGTCCGGGAGGATAGCTAAATGTTCAAGGATATAATGATTAAGCTTTGCTCTGTCAGACTTATCAACATGAGTTAGATGCACGGCAACGTCATATCCCAAATCAGACAAAGTTTCGATTCTTATTACCTGGCCTACCGCTCTTATGGGAAGTTTGGTGCCGGGAATTCTAATTTTTATAACCAAAAATGTCCATAGCGGCACAAAATTCTCAGACACAAATAAAATTCCAATAGCGCTTATGTTTTTTGTCTTTGCCTTTAAATACTCCTCCTGAAAAGCATAATGAAAATCAAGCGAGGCATTAAGCCGTACAAACCTGCGCTTTTCCAGCCCATCCTTGGTTTTTAAATTAATAAACTTTTGCGGCGCAAGTGGCGCTATTACATCGGCCTTTTCTTTTCTCTCCGCGTCTTTCTGCGGACCGTAGTATCTTAACACAGCGCTTGTGACATCCGACGCAGTACCTATAAAGGCCTGGATTTTACAGTCTGTAATCACTTTTAGCTCTTCAATCGCATTCAAATTAAGAGGGTCAACCATCACAACAGTCAAAATATCGCCTACCTTATCTATCGGGACAAGATCGCATTGCCTTGCAAGTTCGGCAGGCACCAGCTTAATTATTTTGGGCTCTATAGTATAATTAGCCAAAGGTAGATAAGGAAATCCATACTGATTTGAAAGGCAGCTGGCTATATCAGCTTCTGTAACAAACCCGAGCTTAAGCAATACCCGACTCAAAAAACCGCCCTCTTGTTTTTGCAGCCATAGCGCCTCTTCAAGCTGGTGTTGCGTTATTATCTTTCTCTCCAACAACAACTTCCCAAGCTTCTTGGTTATTATTCTTTTATAGATCATGCCTTGCCTCTTGAGTTTAAAAAAATGGTTACCGGGCCTTCGTTTACTATGTGGACCTGCATTCTTGCGGCAAACACACCCTCCTTAAGGCTGATTCCTTCGGCGCGCAAGCGCGCATTAAACTCTTTCCACATATCTTGCGCGATTTGCGGCGCTTGCGCTTCGTCAAAACTTGGCCTTGCGCCTTTGCGCGTATCCGCATATAAAGTAAACTGCGGGATGCTTAAAATCTCGCCTTTTACTTGCATAATATCAAGGTTAAATTTCTGTCCGCCGTCCTCAAATATTCTTAAGTTCTTTATTTTTCGCACAAGATAGTTTATGTCATCGTCAGAATCGCCTTTACCTATTGCCACCAAAAGCACAAGCCCCCTGCCGATACTGCTTATTTGTTTGCCTTCTACTATAACTTTAGCCTCGCTAACGCGCTGCGCTACTATCCGCATGATTTACCTCATCGCACCTATATATAGATATTAATACAACACCTGTTATAATGCCCGCAATATTCAGGAGCACGTCTTCAATATTATAATATCTCGTTGGCAACACATATTGTATAATTCTTTCATCTATTATGCCTGCGGTGATTCCTGTTACTGTCGATAAAAAAAGACCTTTTTTGCGACCATATTCGAGTGTAAATGCCCTATACAAAAACACGGCTAAGACAGCATATTCGGGAATGTGCAGCATCTGCGCCGGTATTGACATAAGAAAAATATTAACAATGCCCGCAGCCACAAGCACAAATGTCGCTGCAAATAAGGCGCCGGGTTTGCGTTTTCGAAATTTACTGACAAAAGGCAAATATACGCAGGCTGTACCGATTATAGACAAAAGGACAAACAGCGCCTTTACATAATAAGACCCGAGTCTTCTAAAAAGTAAATTGATGACATCGGGTGTAAAAGGTAAAAAAATATATATAACTAAAAGCCAGAATAACGCAATTAATAATCTAAGCTTATAGTCACTTTTCACGCCATTAAAAGCGCTCCTTGAGGCTGGTTATTTTGCAATATTCTCTTCGATAAAGCTTATTAATTCTTCCTGCGTTTTTTGGTTAATATCCACAAATTGAACTCCCATCCCGGGATAAAGGTCTGGCTGCAGCTGCTTATCGCCAACCCAGACCACCAAACCCTTGAATGAAACTGATTTCTCGATTTTAGGAAGAACAATATCTAACTCAACCTTTGTCCCTGCAGGAAAAACATTTATGGTGCGTAAGAAAAGCCCTGCGCCGCTTATATTGCCAGCTAAACCTGAATAAAGAGGATTATTGCCCTGGTGGCTGCTTGTAGCTTTTTTGTAATAAATATTTATATCAATGCCCAACCGCTTAAATCTTCTTCGCAGCGGGCTCTTTAATGAAGGCTCTGTGCTGCTAAGGGGTTTTTTTAAATTAAAACTCTCTACTGCCTTATCCACATTCTCATAAATACTGAATACACTGTCCAGCTTTACAATACACAAAAGCTCCATTACATGCGCTGGTACGTTGGAAAGCTTTATTGTTCCCTTGCTGTTTAAAGCGCTTTTATAAGCTATGGCGAGCACAGATAATCCGTTATAATCTATAAAATCAACATCATCAAGATTAATAATTATCTTACTTGCGCCCTGCTTTAGCAGGCTGCCGACACTTTCTATTAAAGACGAGGCATTTATATCTATTGCGCCATTAATATCCAAAACAGCAATATCTTTTAAATGCCTTATCTTTATATCCAAGCGACACCTTTTTTGATGTTGTTATCGTTCAAATGTCTCTGTAGTGCCTTCTATTGGGGTTGTTACCGTGCCTACAACAGCTTCCTTTGCTGTCTCGGCTGTTCCTACGACAGGCTCTACAACCACTGTCTTGGCTCTTTCCGGCCTTCCGGTTACCGTATCCACAGCAGCTGCAGCTGTTGTCGGTGGAATTTCAACAGCCCTTTTCGTTGTCCTGCCGACAGCCTCTGAGCCTTTTTTCGTTATGTTTAAAGGCCAGTTAACAACGTTTTTGAAAAATTTTATTACCGCGTTTTCCTGCTGCTCTTCTTGCGCATAACTCACTGACACGCATACAAAAGAACTAAGCACGCATGTTAGCACAATTAATGCAATGATTTTACGCATGACTACCTCCTTGCCCGCCGATAGGCAGGCTTTTTATATTATACATTCGATTTTTATATTTGCAAGTGAAATTTTCTACTATAAAACAGATTAATTTTTCGCTTGCCTCTCTTTCTGCAGAAAATTGAGCGGGTCCAACTGCTTATTTTCGTGCCTTATCTCAAAATGCAGGTGCTCCTGCATTCGTTTATAATTGGCGTTGCCTGTCTTTCCAACTTCGCCGATCTTGGCTCCCTGCCAGACCCATCGATTATTTTTAACGGATATCTCGCTTAGGTGGCCATACACCGTAATGTAATTATTACGATGCCTGATCTTTACATATTTGCCCATACCACCCTCGACGCATCCTGTTTCAGCAATTCCGCTCTTTGACGCTAAAACAGGCTCACCTACCGGCGCTTTTATATCTATTCCCTTATGCTGCCTTGTCCCGTTGCTGCGTCTTGCCCCAAAAGATCCATCTCCGAAAACATCCGCCCTTATTGGGATTTGGCCTTCTGTTTTAATCGGAGAGATAAACCCCTGTTCTTTGATAGCAAGGAAAGTATCGAATAAAAATAGGGAGGCAGGATAAATTAAAACAAGAACTAATAAAAGGCCGAGTCTTTTTATAATCGTTGAAGAAAAAAAGAACATAACGTAAGTAGCAATTGCTATATTTTATATATAGTATCGCACAAAAATTTTAAAAAGGTATTTTTGTTATCCTCTTCAATCTTTGTAAACTCAAGACCCGTATTATACAAAGATTCGCCTTTGTCCTTTTCAGACCTGACAACTTTTGCGTTTATATGAATAGGGTTGAGGGTCTTTTTTGGTGCAAGGCTTATTTCTACCGTAGTTTCAAGAGGTATGCCTTTTTCAATCTCAATCATCATTCCTGTAGCGCTGATATTTTTGGAATTGGTCTGTATTTGCTCTATGCTATTTTCGGTTTTAAACCTGACAGTAACGGGCACGGGGTCTTCCATTCGTATATATCGTCTACGCTCTTTTGTATTATTCATAAAAACACCTCAAATATAATTTATTTAAATACCCGGCGTCATAAAAATAGTTAAAAAGGCGAGCGGTTTATCTTTTAAATAAACCGGGCTCGCCTTTCAAAAATGAGGTTTACTTTTCCTCAAATACAAACTCAGGCTCAAGTATTGGCTTATACTCTTCTGGCAACGGGAACAAAAACGTTACTATATCATATGCACCAGCGCCGGTCCTTACTACTGTCATACCAACACCTTTAAGCGTGCCGTATGTTATTCCCATCAGCGGGTTATTAGTTTCAACACTTGTGTCATATATATTCTTTGGCAATTCAATCCATCCTGTTGCGACGTTAACCAAGCCTCTGCCAAGTTTTTTACCCATTTTCTCAATGACACTGCCTTCCTGAGCAAATGCCGGCAGAGCTACCGCTATAAAAGATAGTATTAAAACACCAGTAATTGCAGCTTTTAAGCTCTTTGAAATACGCATATTCTTTTTTCACCTCCTCTTGACTATTATTTAGTATCCTTTTAAGTTTAGCAAGTAATAAAATAAATGTCAAGCCTTTTCTACTCGAAACAAAAAAAATTTTAAGAAAAAATTGCTTTTTTAAAACCGCCAGCTTAAATTCGCGTTTAGAGCCTGTTCATCAAACAAACGGCCTTCTATACTAACTACTATATGATCTCCAAGTGAAAAATCAGAGCCTATGGCCAACCCTACCCTGTCAACCGAACCTGACCTTTTTCTTTCATTTTCCGGGCTGGTTATGCGCGTTAACACCGCCTTAGAATATTTGACAGCTGCGTAAGGATAAAAAAAAGAGTACTTTTTAGCGCATATTACAGAAACCTGCCAGTCATCCATACATATCTCATGCTTAACTTCGTTTACCTTTCTCGGGTCAGGGTGAACACTTATATGCTGAAAACCCCATAATATATCTGGGATATATTTTGCGCCATCTATAACCTTGGCCCTAAAACCATAACCTCCAGCAAATGCAGTGTTATAATTTATAGTATCGCTGCCTTCAGGCTTAAACTTGATACTGCCCCATCCTGTCCTAAAATCCAGACAGAACCAACCCGAAGGCGCATATGAAAGGAGGCTAAAATACTGTTCGCTTTCCACTTCGCCTTTTGGCCGCTTCATCTGTTTTTCAAAGAGCATGTTTGACTGCACGCCAATTTTGAATTTTCCTTCTTCAGGCATTGTGGGGCCGTCTGTAGGCATTGCATATGTTTCGTTAGCCATGCATAACATAATGGCTACGAGAAAAGTAACCGCATTGTTGCAATAGTTCATGGGCTTAAGCAAATAAGAATATCGGATCATCAGATTATCAGAGCGGGATTACCAGAGCATCAGATTATCAGATTTTATCTGATGCTCTGATAATCTAATACTCTCGTTCTGATACTCTGATTCTCTGATACTCTATCTCTATATTCATACCTGTTTTTTCAGCAACCTGTACATATTCTGCTTATAGGCCTCGACTCCGGGCTGGTCAAACGGATTTATATTCAAAAGATACCCGGAAACAGCTACAGCTACTTCAAAGAAATAATATATCTGCCCCAAATAATAAGCTGATCTTTGAGGTATTTGAATAGACATATTAGGCACGCCCCCTTCGATGTGGGCGGCAATTGTCCCAAGGTAGGCTTGAGTATTTACCCAATCAAGGTCTTTACCTGCTATATAATTCAGATTGTCTATATCGTCTTTAAAGCGCGGAATTGCAAGCCGGCTGAATGATTTGTTTACAACCATGAATGTCTCAAAAATATTTCTCTCGCCCTGTTGTATCAGCTGGCCAAGCGAATGCAGGTCTTGAGTAAAATCAACTATTGCCGGGAAAATGCCTTTTGAGTCCTTGCCTTCGCTTTCTGCAAATAATTGTTTCCACCACTCAAGCAAATAATGCAGGGACGGATGAAAGCCTGCCAAAATCTCAATCTGCTTGCCTGACCTGTACAGGAGGTTGCGGATACCCGCGTATTGATAAGCGATGTTTTCTTCAGGTCTAGAGTCAAAAACATATTTCTCAAAATCAGCAACGCCGCTAAGCAGTTCCTTTATATCTATGCCGGCGCAGGCCATAGGAAAAAGCCCGACAGGGCTAAGGACTGAAAACCTCCCTCCGATATTATCAGGTATAACAAATGTCTTAAATCTTTCCTTGATAGCCAGATTTTTTAAAGCTCCCTTTTTTTGATCTGTTGTACAAATTACTCGTTTTGCAATCTCTTTTTTACTGTAGCGCTTTTTCATAAAATCGTACACGACCCTGAACGCCAATGCAGGCTCAATAGTTGTGCCTGATTTTGATATTACATTGACATATAAACTTTTTCCGGTGTCAATAATATCAAGCAGGCTTGCCAAATAATCTGAGCTCAAGTTGTTGCCGCAAAAATGCACAGAAAGATCCTTGTTTTTATAGCAGTCACGAAAAGGCTTCGATAAAAATTCTATACCTGCCCTGGATCCAAGATATGAGCCGCCTATGCCTATGCATAATAATATATCGGAATTGCGGCGAATATCCACAGCGGTGTTTTCAATATCAGATATCAGTTTCTCGCCTATTGTGCTGCCTATATGAAGCCATCCTAAAAACTCCGCGCCGTATCCTGTGCCTTTTTTTATCTTCTCATCTGCAACTGCGATTTCAGGCAGAATTAAATCAATCTCCTTTTTACTGACAAAAGGCTCTATGTTCTTTGTATCTAAGGTTATTTTCGGCTTTTTCATATTTAGCCTCTCCCTGCCTGCCGGTAGGCAGGCTTAATTAAAATTCAACCTTTGGAACAGCCTTAGCTGCCGCGTCTGCCTGAAAATATGCGGCAGGCTCTTTCAGCCCCCTTACCGAGGCAAAAAAACTGCCAAAAACAGTCCTGATATAGGTATTAAACTGCCTTACCGACTCATTATACCTGTTTCTTTCAACTACAATTCTATTTTCCGTGCCTTCTAGTTGAGCCTGTAAACTTAAAAAAATCTGATTAGCCTTTAGCTCGGGGTAATTTTCTACAACTAAAAGCAGCCTCGATATAGCAGAACCAAGGCCTTCGGCAGCGCTTATTTTATCTTGGGTGGTCTGCGCGTTGCTCCATTGGCTTCTAAGCCTGGTTACCTCGGTAAACAGCCCTTGTTCATGCGCGGCGTATCCTTTTACCGTGCTCACCAAATTAGGCACAAGGTCGTTTCTTCTTTGGAGTTGGTTTTCCACCTGCGCCCACAAAGTTGAGACATTTTCATGCAAAGCAACAACCGTGTTCAAGCCGTTAATAAACCATCCGCCCGCTATAAGTATTATAACAGCTATTACAATTAATACAATCATCCAAGTTTTCATATTTTCCTCCAACTTTACACTTTTCACTTTACACGTTTTTTACCAGTGTCCGCTGGCTCCGCCGCCGCCGGACATACCCCCTCCAAAACCACCAAAGCCTCCTCCAAAACCACCGCCAAAACCGCCTCCTGAGCCATGGTAACCAGTGCCATACCACTTACCGCCTCTTCTTCTGCCCATGCTGCCAAATAGAAAATAAAATAAAAGACCTGACCTGAACCCAAAAATAAGAATAAAAAATAACAATGTAATAAAAAAGCGAGACAGCACTACTGCATTATTCGTAGTTGCCGCATCCAGGTCTTCGGCATAGTTAGATAGCCCGGAAAGCTGGGTATTATATTCTTTGGCAACAAGTTGGCAAATTGCGGCAGCGCCCAACAACAGCCCCTTGCTTAAATTCCCGTCTTTAAACTTAGGCATTATAACCTGATATATAATCTGGCTTGCCAATGCATCCGGAATAGCGCCTTCCAGGCCATAACCTGTTTCAATCCTTATTGCTTTGTCATTAGCTGCCATTAATAAAAGTACGCCGTTGTCTTTTGCTTTTGTGCCTATGCCCCATTTTTCAAAGAGCTTGACAGCGTATTGTTCAATTTCAAGCGGTTTTGTCGTTTGTACGGTCACGACAGCAATCTGAGCTGTTGTCTTTGTGTCCAGCTCGCGCGCGAGAGATTCAATTGCCTGACTGTCAGCTGAACTCAAAACATTGGCAAAGTCATTAACATAGCCTTTGTATTGAGGCAGCTTAACTTCATCTCGTGCAAAAGCCAGGGTTGCTACAAATAATAATATGGCTGTTAGAAATAGTCTTTTGATATTTGTCATTTGACATTAGGCTCTCAGTTTATCTACTTCCACTGCGAGCTTCTGAATTTCATTAATATATCCCTCAAAAAAAGGCTCGATATCTTTAGAGCGTATCTTTTCGTCGTTCTTTTTGTCGTGCAATATAGCAAAAAAAACGCTTGAGTCTATGCTAAAATTATCAGATAGACCTTTAATTATCTTTTCTTTATCAACAGATGGAATCTGCCTTGTCTTTAAGCGCAAAAGCGCTCTAAATGCGGGGAAAAGCGAGCTTAGAGACTCTTTTAACAGGGCCTCTATGCCTTTTTTCTTTAAGCCTATTTCCAAATACGCCTGCCTTATCCTTATAAGCTTACCCTTAAGCTCTTGTTCGCATTGAAGTCTCATGTTGGCTGTGCTGACCGGAAGTTCGCTAAGCAGGTCCTGCCCGTATAAAAGACAATTGTTATCCTTCATTTCCAAAAATTCTAAAGGAAATATATCTGTTGATGTCTGAATATGCCTTAATGTTAAAATCAAAGGCGCGGCTATTCTTTTACGTATTCCCCAATTTATGAGCTTCAAGGATTTTTTTAAATCGGTAAACTTAAGGTCTTTTAAAATTACAGCAATATTGACATCTGATTTTCCATGTACGTAGTTAGTTCCCGCGGCGCTGCCGTATATAAAAATTGATATAATATTCTCACTGTGCAGCTTTATAAGCTGTTGCGCGTAGTTTGCAACCTGCTTTCGTGTTTTCTGCGGTAACGTGTCTATATTAATAATAGCGGGCATATTGCTTCACTCCTTTAATTAAGATTTATTATTTACTATATCACAACTTCTTTGCTATTACAACCGAATGATTAATTTTGCAATAAGAGCTCTTTGGGGAAAATATTATCGAGCCCTAATATGCAGGCCGGGTCAAGGGCCTTCTTTACCTTTACCATTTGGGCTATTGCCTCTTCACCGTACATAAGCTTAAGATAACCGTGTTTTACCTTGCCTATACCATGCTCCGCGGAAACTGTCCCTTTTAACGATATTGCTTTTTTTACAAACTCTAAATAAATCTGTTTTGCCCTTTCGTATTCTGATTTATCTTTTGGAAGCATGTTTACGTGAAGATGGCTGTTGCCGATATGGCCGAAAATTAAATAGTCTATGCCGGATTTTGCAAGCTCTTTTTTATAAAAGGTAAGCATTTCTGCTAATTTATCATCAGGCACTGCGATATCCGTGCCTACTTTTATCCGGTCAGTCTTTTTAATAATCTCATTTACGCTATCCGGGACATCGTGCCTAAAATTATGCAGCTTATCTCTATCCTTCTTTGTCTGGACAAACCATGAACTGTCCAAATCAGCGTTGTGTTTTTGCATAAGGCAGGCCCAACTTGCTGTCAATTCATCCTCATTTTCCTTTGCGGCAATCTGCTCAAAAAAACACGCTGCCTTAATGCCTTTGGGGATTTCAGGATGTTTTGGGCGCAACAAATTTAAAGCATTTTCGTCGAAATATTCCAGAGAGAGCGCATCCATGCCTTTTTTGGCTTCATAAATGAATTCGAGACAATCATCATCTTTTTTAAAAAAGGCGTAACAGTCTAAAATCAACTCCGGCTTATCCAATAGGTTTAAACTCACCTCTGTTATTACTCCAAGGGTTCCGTCCTGCCCGATAAATAAATCTACAGCATCCATGCCGGGCTTTACATAATAACCGGCAGCATTCTTTGTATCGGGCATTTTATAACTTGGCAACTCTATTTCGACAAACCTGCCAGAGGCTGTAGGTATTTTAAGGATATTGTTTTTGCCAGCATAAACCTTGCCGCGCTCTATATCCACTATCTCGCCGCTTGAAAGCACTATCCTCAGGCGTTTTACATAATCTCTTGTGGTCCCGAATTTAAATGTCCTGGCTCCGGAAGCGCCTGTCGAGACATTAGCGCCAAGAAAAGAATCTTTTTCCGTAGGATCCGGCGGATAGAAAAAACCTTTGCGTTCAACCTCATCCATGAAATCCTGCAGCAGGACTCCGGCTTGGACAGTTGCTGTTTTTCCGATTGATATTACTTTATTGAACTTCTCCATGGAAAGCGCAACGCCGCCGAAAGGGATACGACCTCCTGCCACGCCGGTGCCTGCCCCGGATATTGTAACCGGGGTCTTGCTTTGGCTGCACTGTTTCAGCAATTCAATTATCTCGGCTTCTGCTTCCGGAATAGCTACGGATTCCGCGAATCCGCCTTTTAAGTTGGAGTAATCTTCAAGGTATGAGGCTATTATGTCTTTGTCTTTTTTGAGTAGCATGGGGATCCTCATATCCCGCACCAAATTTTCTTCGAAAATTGGTGCGGGATTTAATTCATATCTTCAGAGAAGAAGTTCGAAGGAGATTAAGTTATGTCAACCATGGGGTTGACATAACTTAAGTATTCATTAAAAAAGGGCCCATCGGCAAAAGAGAAAAACCAACAGGCCCCTCTCGGTGGGCTATTTAATTGTAACAGGAAGTAATTTTACCATATCCCAAAAAAAAATCAAGCAAAATCTTTATTTTCTCCCCACTTAGGCGCAGTCTCGGCGAAGCTTACCTACTCTGAAATTCTACTGCGGCTAAGCCGGACGCAGTCCCGATAAAACTTAAGCGTTACTCGTACTTTATATCATCCAAATAAAAAACTGCGCCGTCAGGACAGGATTGATTATCTGTCATCCAGTAAAAACCGCCGCTGATAGACGACAAATCCAATCCCTTAAGGTCTATTTCATACTGCTGCCATGTATTAGTAAGCGTAACCGGCCCAATTTCTCTGGTTGCCGAATCCGGGAAATTGCCGCCAATGCCGCCAATACCAAACCTGTTAATAATCTCACCGCCTTTTTCGCCCCTGGCCCAGAATGTCAGTTTGCGCGCGCCCTTAAGGTAATAACCGCCTGCTACTTCTCCCCAGTTATTTACCGGATTCTGCCAATACACGCCTGACCAGCCGGCACCTTGAGGGGTTTTGCCGGTATATACAAATTTAAGGCATGTGCTGCCGGAATAAGGATTTTCGCTTGATTCCTCTCTTCTTATAGCATCGTAATCTCCAACCCACCCTGACGGGGTATAGCGATTACCCGGATCATCTTTGTCGATATAAATATTAAATACCACAAACAGATGCTCATCTATGCTGTCTCTAAGCATGACCCATGCCTTTTTTTCATCATCTGTTAAATCAGATATCTGTTTTTCTGCTTCATCTTTGCTTATCTTGACCTTCTTGCCAGCTCCAATAGGCATTTCTTCGCGCATAGGAAACCCTAATTTGTTGATACCTTTTATATATACTTGGCCTTCATATACCCTAATAACTGTTATGTTTTCTGTTGTCTCAGCATCAAAGCCTGTACCTAAAACACCGCATATCGCCTGCGGCGTCCTTAACTCAAACGTAGATTTCTCATCGAGCTTTTTTACCAACGCAACGGTCTTGCCCTGCCTAAGAAAGACTTTCTTATTACCTTTTTTATCAAGCCTCTTAATCTCAACAGTGGTATTGGCAGCGGCAAGCAAATAATTTTCCTGGCTCTGGCCGAACTTAATCTCTATGTTTGCGTTTTTAAGAGTAGTTATGGTATCACCATCCCGTATAATCGTATCCTTTGCTATATCGCGCCATTGTGATTCTTGTTTACTTTTTATTTTTGCTGTACCTTTCACGAAGAATGGCTCTGCTTTTTGAAAAACTGCGGCTTCTTTAGGAAAGAATTTATAATATGCAAAAAATGCTGCTGAAGCTAAAACTACCGTAAATATAATCGTTATTGCAATTGTCCGCACTATATTTAATCCTTTCACTCATACACTATATCGTCTATATATATTACAAACCCATAGGGGTTATCCATTCTGCTTGCTGCCCACACAAAACCACCGCTTATATAGGAAAAGTCCAGACCTTTAAGGTCTATTTCGTACTTCTTCCATTCTTTCGTTAATGGAACCGGGCCTATGCTGGCAATGTCAGTATCCGGATAAGCGCCGGTTACGCCCCCTGCTTTAAACTCCAGTTTTTCATCGCCTTTTTCTCCTTTGGCCCAGAAAGTCAATTTTGTAGCAGCTGAAAGATTAAAACCCCCGTCTTTTGAACCCCAGTTATTCTCCGGATTCTGCCAATAAACACCTACCCATCCGGCGCCTTGCGGCAGCTCTGCGTTATAAACAATTTTAATGCAGGTTAAGCCGCTGTGAGCGTTTTCCGGGTATCCTGTATCAAGTTTTACTGCGCCATAATCACCCATCCACCCCGATGGAATAAAGTGGTTAAGTTTTGAGTTTTTATCGACATAAACATTAAAGGGCGTCTTCTCTAAAGGCTTTTCTGTGCAATAAGCGGTTTGCAGGCACTCTGTCAACATTATTAAGCTCAATATAATTATATAAAATTTACGCACTGCTATCGGCCTCCTTTTATTTACTCATCAGGCGCGCAGGCAGCCTTTTTGATATTTTCAAGCCTGCCAAAGCAAATCAGCCTGTCGCCCAAATTTATCACCGCGCTTGCCTGGGGATTTGGAATATATTGGCCTTCCCTTTCAATAGACAAAACCAGTATATCCTCTTTTTTCAGCTCTGATTCCGATAATGCCCTGCCGAGCAATGGGTTACTTTTGCAGATTTCTATCTGCGATATTACATAACCTCCGGATGTAAGCAGGAATTCCTCAAAAGATACGTTGCTTATGAGCCTTTTTTTTATCATATTCTGTTTTACTTTTTTCATAATAAAATCGCTTATCCTGGTATACTTAAGAAACTGATATGCTGCCAGAATAATAAGCAAAACCAGCCCTAAATTTATATAAGGTATAAGATGAGCGCTCGTGTAATCCTTGAAATAAGGCACTAAAAGAGTTGAGGATGACCCGCTCTCGCCAATTGTATTAACCAGCGTGGCAATAAGCGTCACCAGGCCAACATTTCCGGATATCATCAAAACGGATGCAATTTTCCTGCGCTGCTCATGAACGGCTATCAGCTCTGACTCCCTAGTGGTAAAACCGGTTCCTGTAAATGCGGATAGAGATTGGAATCCGGCCTGTTGAGGGCTAAGGCCTGTCAATTCAAATGCCACGGCACCGACCTTCACAGCTATAAAAGACACAATTATAATAATTAAAAATACAAACAGGCTCATCTTATATTCTCCTTATAAAAAATAAAACAGGGCTATCATCCCGATAGCCCTGTCTCTCATCAAGAACCTAAATATTTGTTATTAAGCAGTAAACATCTCTGCTCTATATTACTTTCCTTCAGCCGCTTCAACCATGCCAGGTTTTATCGCAGGCTTTTCCCCTTGCGAGTTAACAGGGAATGTAGCGGTATCCCATACGCCGGAAGCTGTTCTTGCAAAAGCATTCAGAACCCCTTTAAGCAAACCTACGGTTATGCCTAAAAGCGGGTTGTCTGTTTCTTTTGTAACATTAACTATAGAATTGGGCACTTCTGTCCAACCTAAAGCAATGTTTTTAGGACCACGATCCAGCTTATGTTCCGCTGTTGCGGAAAGCGTTAACCCACCGACTATAATAGCTGTAATTAGCGTAATCAAAACTACTCTTTTCACTTTTTCACCTCCTTTTTATCAACTTGCATGTATATTATGCCTACTATGGAATATAACATAAAATTACCAACTACGCAAGTATAAATTTATTTTTTAAACGATTTTTCCTCTAGCCGCCTTGATCCTCTTTGAGGCTGGCGGGTGGTCGTAAAAGAATATTTCAACCAGCCTTGATGGCGCAGGATCCGAAAGATTCTGCTGGGTGAGTTTTTCCATAAGAGAAATAAAGGCCTGCGGGTTAGCTGTTAATCGTATCGCCTCCGTATCAGCCTGGGATTCAAAATGCCTGCTGACAGCGTTTAGTAAAGGCGTTGTAAAAAATGAAAAGCAAATAAATAGAGCTGCAAGAACAGGGAAGCCGCTTATATCATGAATATCTAAACCTAATGCGTATTTTATTATATATAGATGTATAATATATATAAGCAAAAAAGCAGCGACGGTTGACGCTAAATTCAACAGTATCAGCTTCCATATATGGCGGTATTTATGATGCGCCATCTCGTGCGCTAACACAGCCTCTATCTCTTCTTTGGAATAATTATTCAGCAGCGTATCAGACAGTAATATGCGCTTGGACGAGCCAAAGCCAGTTAATGCGGCGTTTGCCTTTTTCGTTTTTGCGCCAAGGCCTATTTTATATATTTCCAATATTTTTATGCGAGCGTTATCTGCAAGGCACAGTAAATCAGCTTTTAAATTTTCGTCCTGAAGTTTTTCCAGTTTATAGAATAACGGCACGATGAGCACAGGAAATATTTTTGCCAGAAGCAGGCTAAAGACAAACCAGAAAAAGCCACCCCACAACCACCAGGTAAACGGGAATTTTCTTAATAAATAATATAGGGCCTCAATCACTATAAAGCAAAACACCCCGCCAATCAAAAGCCTCTTGATATGGTCCTTAAGCCATGATGCCAGGTTCTGGCGCAACAACCCGAATCTGCGCTCCAGCCAGAAGCCGCCGAAAAAATCCATCCAAAAAGTCAGTGCATTAAAAACAATCCCGAGGCTAATCAGGTACACGGCTATTAATATAAACTCTCTTGAGCTTAAATGTAAGGCTAATGTTTTAAGACAAAGCGAGATGCCGCTAAACTGAATTGCCAATAAAAATAAAATTGTAAACGCTGTTTCAAAAATAGCGAGATTATGCCTTACCTTGGCGTATCTTTTTGCGTTGTTGCTGTCTTGCATGCTATGTTTCCTTAAAAAAATCTTCGGGCTTCAAGTTTTCAAGGTCCTTCTTAAAATCCTTTATCTCATCTGCGGTAATAGGCTTTTGTATAACCGGGCATTTATCAAAGACGATATCCTCGACAAAAATAGGGCTGCCATTCCTTATGGCAAGCGCAATGGCATCGCTAGGGCGGGAATCTACCTCGTAAGTCTTTTTGCCCGATGCGATGGTGATGGTGGCGTAGAAAGTGCTGTCCTTTAAATCAGTTACCGTGACCTTTTCGAGCTTTACCTTTAACTTGGCAAATATATCTGTGAGCAGGTCGTGAGTTATAGGCCTTGGAAAACTTTGTTTGTTTAGCTTAGCGCCGATAGCCATTCCTTCCGCAGGCCCGACCCATATCGGTATAAGCCTTATGCCCTGCTCCTCCTCCAAGGTAACAAGGTACTGGCCTAATTGAGGCATTAATATTACAGAGTATACTTTAACCTGTTTCATTCTCACTCCAATCCTAACATCTTCATGGCCCGCGGGTCGCTCCTCCAATTCTTTAAAACCTTAACCCACAACTCGAGAAATACCTTCTTTCCTAGTAATTTCTCGATATCTCCCCGGGCCTGAATGCCTACTTCTTTTATCATTTTGCCGCCACTGCCTATGACAATGGCCTTTTGAGAATCTCTCTCAACAAATATATTTGCCTTAACGCATATAATATCTTTGTCCCTGCCCGGAGATATCTCATCCAATAAAACCGCTATAGAATGAGGCACCTCATAATGAGTCAGTTCAAGCACCTTTTCTCTTATTATTTCGGAAATGCGAAATTTTTCATCCTTATCAGTAATCTGTTCTTTAGGATAATACATGTCTGCCTCGGGCAGGTATTCCAAAATCTTATTTTTTAAAACTTCCATATTGTCGCCCTTTAACGCGGATATCGGTATAATATCCTTGAATGAATATTTGGCCGCGAATTCCTCAATCATTGGCAGCAGCCTTGACCTTTTCATGGCGTCAGCCTTGTTAAGCAGGGCTATTGCCGGAACTTTTAAATCTTCTACCAGGTCAAGAAGCCTGTTATCATCCTCTGTTATGCCCCTGGCCGCGTCAACTACTGCTAAAACAATATCTACCCCGCTAAGAGATGACCTTGCCTTTTTAACCATCTCCTTGCCTAACCGTAAGTGCGCCTTGTGAATGCCCGGGGTATCAATAAAAACTATCTGCGCGTCTTTTGTGGTTAGTATGCCGCGAATAGTGTCTCTTGTGGTTTCAGGCTTTGAAGAAACTATGGCCAATTTTTCGCCGAAAAACCAGTTAAGTATTGTAGATTTTCCTACATTGGGTTTTCCTACAATCGAAACAAATCCCGCTTTAAATTTTTTTTTATCCAACTTTATCCTTTAACCTTATACACAACGTCGCCCTTACGCACCTTGTCTTTAACAAGGAGTCCGACTTCATCGCCCTTTTTTGCCTCTTTTATCGGCTTATTATCAATCTGCATGGAACTAACCTGCTCTGTAAAATCTGTGGTACCCCCCTTTATATGCACTGTTTCGCCTTCTGTAAGCGCCTGTTTAAGTTTTATCACAGCGGCATTTACATGTGGAAAAAAATGGGTTATCTCACCTATGGCTACCTCTTTGGGTTTAGTCTCTGCCATTTTAGGCCTCCTTTCTTTGGGTTTATTGCGCTTTCGTGTGACGTGGTGACGTTGTGACTTGGTGACTTTTTTACGCTTTGAGCTATGGGCTTTGCGCCTTGTGCTGTGGGCTACCTGCCCCGCACCTGAACGAAGTGAATGGTGCGGGGTGCGCTTTGCGGGCTTTGGCATAATAGTATGAATAATACCTTCTATCCGCTTAATTATCTTCACAGCTCTTTTTCTTGTGACTTTTTGACGTGTGACTTTGCGACTTGGTGACTTTGTGACCTTTATATCGCCATACTTTTTACTCGTCAGCAGCGTATATTTGGGCTCGGTTGCCATAATATCCTCAAAATAATGCTATCATACGGCATGGCGCTTTGCAATATTTATGTATGCTTCCAGCAGATATCATAATAATCGCATCTCGGGTTTTTCTGCGTGCCGCATTTTTCCGGGTCAGCTCCAGGCAGCTTCTCAAACTCCAGGTTGTTAATTTTCTTCCAGCAGGATTTGATTATGCCTTCAAGTTCGATTACCATGGAGTCTAAAATTTTTATTTCAACATTTTTGAAATCACCTTTTTCCGAACTATCAATAAAAATAAGCCTTCCTGACTCAACCCTATACCCTTTGTTGCTTTTTACAGACCTGTCAAAAAGCAGTTTATACGCAACTAACTGCCTTAGATAGTCATCGCACTCATCGCTTGCTAAATCATCATATTTCTCTATAGCCTTTACATGTTTATCGGGCTTGCCAGTCTTGTAATCTACGACCCTTATGGTCTTATTTTTCGCATCTATCAATTCGGTCTTATCGTAATAACCCGTGAAAATTATATCACCGATACTTATTGACAGCCTCTCTTCCAAACCCAGGGGCTCTACCGGGGCTTTTGATTCAATTTCAAACCAATATTTTAAATTATCCACTTCGCGTATGCATTGAGAATATATTGATTTTTCCACGCCCTGAAAATCAAGTTCAGCTTTAAACGAATCCTTAAAAAATGAAAATTTAGGGAATCTTTTTGTCTTTTTGAATTCTCTGTATGTGTCCTCCAGGCCTTTATGCACGCAGGTTCCAAAAATTAGCGCCCGTTTTTTCGTTGAAGGAATCTGCAGTATGTTGTTGTATAAAAATTTCCTTTTGCATGAAAGGTAATTATTAACACTTGTGGGATTTAAAGAAAGCCCGAAAATAGAATCTTTTAACACGCTTTCTGTTTTGATAAATGGGTCCTTTTCATCTGTTAATGAAAGAGAAAGCTCTAAGGTCTTTTCCTCCTTCGCATCATAATCAGCGAGCTTAAACCCAAGTTTTTCGATATAAAGGCTTGTAACGCTGTTTTCGGTCGGGCTTGCGGTATAAATCAATTGCGATCTCGCGCGCGTCGAGGCAACGTAAAAAAGCCTTATTTCATCGAAAAGTGCAAGTTTTTTAATTTCCGATTTATCCTTTACCCTTTCTTTTGTCTTAAAAACATCCGAAGGCAACGGTATAAGCTCAGGCCTTGGCTTTATCGGCCAATTTTTGTCCTGCAGGCAGAAAGGTATAAAAACAGTGTTAAACTCCAAACCTTTGGAGCCATGCGCGGTAAAAATTCTTACGCCTTCCTGTGTTTGTGTAACCAGATTGCCCTGCAATGGCATGCCGTGTTCTTTGCGCATATCTATCTCTTCCAAAAACTCCGAGAGCCTGATGCCGGGCCTGACCATGTCTGATGCCTTTACCATGTTTACAAATGAAGACAACGCCCTTAAGCTTCTTATTCTTAAGACATGGTTATCCACAAACTCACGAAGTATAAATCCGTATAAATCCACGTCCTTGATGTAATTCATTATTACCGCGTGCACAGGCATATCCTGCGAATTATTCAAAAGCCTGTTTATGGCCCAGCTTGCTGCCTGTAGCCTCTTTGGCGACTTAAAGTCAGAACTTGGCGGCTCGTCATCATGCGCGCCTCCCGCTGGAAAGGCATTAAAAAATTCTGAAAGAAAAGTGGTAGGTTTTTTGTGCTCCTGCTTTTTCTGTTTTGCGATATTGATGATTTGCAAAATATCAACAACCGGTATATTAAAATAGTCGCTTGATAATACTCGGTATAGAATTAAATCTTTTTCAGCGGCATCTGTCGCATCCCTGCAATTGGCAAGATAAAGCACGTCCAGCATCTGCCTGACTCGCGTTTCATTGGCTATATCTTCTTTCCCGTCTGTAGCGTAAGGTATGCCTTTTTTCTGAAACAGGTCTATCACCTTAAGTATATCGTCTCTTTTTCTTACCAGCACAGCCATCTCGCTGTAAGGGGTGTCCTTTTTGAATTCCAGTATCTTGTCTGCTATGTATAAAAGCTCCTCTGTCTGCGTGCTGAATTGAAAGAAGTTCGTAATTTTATTTTTGTAATCGCATTTATTCTGAAGGGTTTTTACATTGACTCTTTCGCTTGGCGGCAGCTGGCTTATTGCTTTAGAAGCTATATCTATTATCTCGGTGCTTGAGCGATAATTATCCTCCAGGGAAATTTGTTTTGCATCAGGAAAACGTTTTTTAAAAACCTTAAAATTTCCCACGCTTGCGCCTTGGAATCTATAAATTGACTGGTCGTCGTCTCCGACACAGCATATATTTGCGCCTTTTGAAGGAAGGATGTTAAAAAGAAGCTCCAGCTGCGCGCCGTTTGTATCCTGATATTCATCGACCATTATATATGTGTATTGGCGCATAATCTGTTTTTTGAGCTGGGTTTCTTTTTTAAGCGCCTCAAGCGCGACCATTATCATATCATCAAAATCATACCTGCCCCTTTCATCAAACAGGTCTTCGTTCTCGCCCTTTTTATATGCCTCGTATAACTTGTACACTTTAGCAAATGCCCTTAACCTTGGTATGTGTTTATCCTCGATATACACATCGTCCTTTTTTGCATTATCCGCAAATACTTGAAATTCCTCCGGGGTTATGCCTTCCTTTTTTAATTCGCTTATCCTTTTTTCTATTTCGCTTCTGTATGTATACGGCGCCCTGAATGGCCTTATTGCGTCTATTCCCTCGGTATTGTCCAGGATATATTCAAATGCCCTTATGCGTTCTATATCCGTTATCTCTATCTTTTCCTGTATGTAATTTGCAGCCTCTTCTGATTCAAGTATCACGGAATTAGCAAAACTATGAAAAGTGCAAGCCTCAATCTCGTATCCCTTGGGCCCTAAGATTTTACCTAAACGCTCTTTCATGGCTTTTGCAGCGGCGTTAGTATAGGTAAGTATAAGAATGTTTTCAGGAAGAGCTTTCTTTTTATCGATAATATTCGCCGCCCTTACGGACAAAAGCTCGGTCTTTCCAGTGCCTGGGCCTGCGAGCACTAACACAGGGCCATCAACAGTATCTACCGCCTGCTTTTGTTTCTCATTTAGCTTTTTATAATACCCTGCAAAATTATCCATACATTATTTCCCGATAAATTGAACTATGAGTTTACGCGAACGCGGCCTGTTATCAAAATCTATAAAAATTATCTGCTGCCATGTGCCTAGAACCAGTTCGCCTTTTACAAATGGAATTACCAATGAAGCCCCTATGGCAGAGGCCCTTATATGCGAATATCCGTTTGCATCGCCCCATGTAGCGTCGTGGGCATATGAGATGCTTGAAGGGGCTATTCGCTCAAAAAAATCATTTAAATCTTTAAGCAGGCCGGGCTCATATTCAACTGTGGTTAAAGCGGCTGTTGAGCCCACTACAAAAACAGTTACACTGCCATCCTTAAGGCCTGAAGCTGAAAGCATTTCGCTGACCTCATGAGTAATATCAATGACATGACAATTCCCTTTTGTCTTTAATGTAATGTTTTTGGTGATTATATCCATTTTAGGCTTTCCTATCCTTTATATTTGCAATCCTTGCGAAGCGCGCACAAAGCGCATAACGGCTTTTTTTTGCAGATTGTCTTTGCATGCTCTACAATTAAGGCATGATATTCATTAAATAATCTACTGCTTTTCGGAAGATTGCCCTCAAACAGCTGTTGTACCTTTTCATAAGAGGCGCTCTTTTTTATCAAACCCTGCCTCTGCAATATCCTTTTTGTGTATGCATCGACAACGAACACGGGTTTATTAGCGGCATATAGAATAATAGAATCTGCTGTCTCCGGGCCAATGCCATTTATATTTAAGAGTTTGGCTCTTAAGCTGCCTGCTGCGCCTGAAAAGAGGCTTTTTAAACTGCCTTTGTGTTTCTTAAACAAAAAATCTATAAAACTTTTAAGGCGCTTTGCTTTTATATTGTAATAACCGCTTGGCCTGATAAGCGAAGCAAGCTCTGTTTTTCCTATATTATGAAGGGCTCTTGGGGAAAGTTTTCTTTTTTTCTTTAAATTTCTTATCGCCTTGTCTACGTTGCGCCATGAGGTGTTCTGGGTTAATATCGCGCCGACTATTACCTCGAATGGTGAATTTGCAGGCCACCAATTTCTCGGCCCGTAGATTTTAAACAATATGTTATATATATTGCATAATCTGCGTTTTACGTAGGGCTCTCCTGGCATTAAAGAATGGGTGTTTAACCTTTTTTCTTTGTTGTCTTTTTATAAAAATTATCTATACAGGCAACTATTTCCTTAGGGCTATCGATTACTTGAAAGATTTTTAAATCTTCTTTGCTGACCCTGCCTTCCCGATACATCTTTTTAGTCATCCAATCAATAAGGCCGCTCCAAAACTCTTTGCCAACTAAAATAACCGGAAAAGGCGTGATCTTACCTGTTTGAATAAGGGTAGCAGCTTCAAAAAATTCATCCATCGTGCCGAAGCCTCCGGGCATTACTATAAAGGCCTTGGCATATTTTGCGAACATCACTTTACGGCAGAAAAAATATCGAAAGCTCAAAAGGCGCGTAACGTAACGGTTGGGCCTCTGGACAAAAGGGACTTCTATATTTAGCCCTATGGATTGGCCGCTTGCCTTTTTTGCCCCTTTATTAGCAGCTTCCATTATGCCCGGGCCAGCGCCTGTTATTACTGCATAACCTGCCTTTGCTATATTGTAAGCTATCTTCTCGGTAAGCTTGTAATACTTGCGCGCTGGCTTTGTCCTGGATGACCCAAAAACAGCAACAGCGTTGCCGACATGGGCCAATTCCTCAAACCCTTCGACAAATTCACTCATTATCCTAAAAACGCGCCAAGGATCTTCTGATGTAAAATCTATATCCTGCTCTTCCAGCAGTATCTTCTTGTGCATAGACAGCCTCCCGCTGATATTAAAGCGAAGCCCCGCACCGTCCCGCAAAGCGGGACTGGTGCGTGGGTAAACTTATTATAATACTGTAAAATTGCTAATTCAAGCAAATTCGAAAAAAATATGATTATTTTAAAATTATTTGCCCTAAAAAATCGTCTATATATATGAGGGGTAAATTAAAAGAAGGAGGCTTCCAGCCTCCGGAAAGGGGGATAACATGGGTAATGAAGGAATTGAAATAAGGGTTGAGCGCATGCACAGGCTAGGCGGCGAGGGCCCGTTAAAAGGCTTTGCCGACATATCTGTTGCAGGGACTTTCCTTATTAAGGGCTTAAGAATAGTATCCGGCAAGGAAGGGCTATTTGTAAGCATGCCGCAGGAGCAGGGTAAAAACGGGCGCTGGTATAATACTGTTGATTTGCTAAATAAAGCGCTTAAGGAGAAGCTGGCAGGCATTGTGCTGTCGGCGTATGAGGAGTAATTATTAGGCTTAAGGCACTGCCTCAAAAACACGCTTCAGATTTGTGCAAAACTATAGTCGTTCGGCTGGGGCCCCTCCGAATTCACCAGAAAATAGTAGGGCAGGCTTTAGCCTGCCCTACTATCCAAAGGTTCATTCGGTTTCCCCAGCCTGCACTCCTATGTTTTGCCTACACCCAAAACAAGTGGCCAAATCTTCCGCTATTGTTTTTTCGGCAGTGCCTTAAGCCTATAGCAACCTCGCACGCAACTGCAACTGATAGAATGGATGCGTTAAATTAATATGAATAAAACAGGCCTTATCGGCGAGAGAATAGCGCTGAGCTATTTAAAGAGGCTGGGATATAAAATTATTGAGAGGAACTTTAGATTAAAGTGCGGCGAGATCGATATAATTGCCAGAGATGGCGAATGCATGTGCTTTATTGAAGTAAGGGCTAGGGCATCAAACTCGTTTGCGGAACCGTTCGAAACCGTTGATTATATTAAACAAAAGAAATTAACACAAGCCGCTAAAATATGGGTGAGTAAACATAAATGTGAAGATGATATATGCAGGTTTGATATTGTCTCCATTCTGCTTGACGAAAATTATAAGATGACGCAGATGAGGCTGTTTAAAGACGCTTTTTGGGATGACGAAGGTTAAATAAGGAGGCTGCTATGCTGGCAAAAGTTGAATCAAGGACAACGTACGGCATTAAGGGCTGCAGGGTTGATGTTGAGGTGGATGTATCAGGAGGCATACCCGGCTTTTCTATCGTAGGATTGCCTGATGCAGCTTGCAGGGAATCAGCCAAAAGGGTAATATCCGCCATAAGAAATTCTCACTTTAATTTTAACTCGTCAAAAATAACGGTTAATCTGGCTCCGGCGAACATAAAAAAAGAAGGTTCTTGTTTTGATTTGGCTATCGCTGTAGGCATCCTTACCGCAAGGGGCGCATTACAACAAGAGGCATTAAAAGACATAATAATATGCGGAGAATTATCCTTAGACGGTATCGTAAGGCCTGTAAGCGGTGTCTTGCCGCGCGCGATGAGCGTTGAAAAAGATAAAACCTTTATGGTCCCCAGCGCTAATGCGGCTGAAGCGGCCATGGTGAAGGACTGCCGCGTTATCCCGATAGAAACTTTAAATCAGCTTGCAAGTTTTTTAAAAGGCGAGATTGTGCTTTCTGCGTATAAAGAGGTGGTTAAAAAAGATATAAGCGGACATGACTGGGTAATGCCTGATTTTTGTGACGTTAAGGGCAACCAGCACGCAAAAAGAGCTATAGAGATAGCCACAGCAGGATCCCACAACATCCTGATGATAGGGCCTCCGGGCGAGGGCAAGACAATGCTGGCGCAAAGAATACCGGCGATATTGGATGACTTAAGCTATGAAGAGTCATTGGAAACCACAAAAATACATAGCGTCGCCGGATTAACAAAAACTAATTCTTTTTTAATTCAGCAAAGGCCATTCCGCTGCCTTCACCACTCCGTATCCGATGCCGGCATGTTAGGCGGCGGCACCATGCTTGCGCCGGGCGAAATAAGCCTGGCGCACAACGGGATATTATTTTTGGATGAGTTACCTGAATTTAAAAGAAATATCCTGGAGGGCCTTCGCCAACCGCTGGAGGACGGTAAAATACAGATTACGCGCGTCACGGGCTCCGTAGAATATCCCGCCAAATTCATGCTTGTTGCGGCAATGAATCCCTGCCCGTGCGGGTT
This sequence comes from Candidatus Omnitrophota bacterium, assembly GCA_043797125.1. Taxonomy (GTDB): domain Bacteria; phylum Omnitrophota; class Gorgyraeia; order JABMRG01; family JAFGKX01; genus JAZDPX01. Next base: position 16,827 of record JAZDPX010000049.1, on the reverse strand, counting down.
TCTCACGCATCCGACCAAGGAGTGCAGCTGCACGCCTGTGCAAATTCAGCATTATTTAAATAAAATATCAGGCCCGCTCTTAGACAGAATAGACATCCAGATAGAGGTTGCGCCTCTGCAATATTCCCAGCTGATTGATAAAAACAAGGCTGAAAGCTCCTGTGAAATAAAAAAACGCGTAATGGCGGCTAAAAGAATACAAAAATTAAGATACGAATCTCTTGGCATAAACTCAAACGCGCAGCTTACGCCAAAATACATGGATAAATTCTGCCACTTAACCGAAGAGGCATCCAGGCTTCTTAAGCTGGCTATTACCGAATTATCCTTAAGCGCGAGGGCATATGACAGAATAAGAAAAGTCGCAAGGACTATTGCTGATATGGATGGGAAGGAATTAATAGAAGCTGTTCATATATCCGAAGCCATCAGCTACCGCAGTTTAGACAGGAAGCTGTGGCTGGAGTAATCTTTTCACAAACTGCACGATGGCAAACTTATCCACAACCGTAGCGCAGGCTTAAGCCTGCGCTACTGAAGATTTAAAATGCGAGCGTGACCCTGGCGCCGTATTCTAATATTTCGGTCTTTGGCTCGTAATTGTGCGCGGGGATTGAATTGTTCGGTAGGTTAATGTTTCCTTCTGTTTCTGTCTCGTTAGTATTCCATAACCTTGCAAAAGGCTCTATTGCAAAATCTAAATTTTCTCCGTTTTTCTGAATTTTTATTGAGCCTCCCCAGCCATAGCCTTCTTCCTGATCTACTTCAAAATCACTGGCAGCAGGGTCAGCATCTGTATAATAATTTTTCTGCCTGCCCTTTACAAAAATATCAAATTCTACCGAGCCCCCAAAAGACCATCCCTGCGATGTGCCAAATGACTCATCTCTTTCAGTGTCTGTGGTAAGCTCCAAGCCAACAGGGATATAATAATACCTTGATTCTCTTTTGTACCCGCTTTCATTTGTCGTGCTAACCAAGCCATCAAGCTCGTCGCAAAAATATCTATGTCCTGCCCCTAAAAAAGGCGTAATTCCAAATGACTCTGAAATAACTACACCATAACCGAACAGAAACTCCATTGCCCAAGTCCATTGAGATACATCATCTATATCTCCGGTATTGTTGTAATCCGCTTCTCCTCTGGCAACTTGCCCCTTTGCTTTAAACATCATCCTGTTAAGTTCCTCGGCCGGAAAAATTGCGCCGCGATAGGTATAAGAACCGACACCGCCATACATCATGCCTCGCTCTTCCGCTTCATTTCCCTGTTCTAATCTAGTCATGTACACTTCGGTCCCGACATCCAGCGTATGCTTCTTGGACATGTCCGCAGAACAAATCGTCCCAAACAAAAACACCATCACCGCAATTAATACAATTATTCTGTTCATCTTTCTCTCCTTGCCTGCCGCAAGGCAGGCCTGCCTGCCGGCAGGCAGGCTTTATTATGGATATAATACGCTTACATTAAAAGTAAATCAAGATAAAAGTGTTATCTTAAATATCTATCCATTTAATGCCGATAAATCCGTGTTTTAAGCAAGTTGTCTGTACAGCCTTAGTTACTTTATCTATCTCTGCATTATCAATGTTTCCTGCTTTATCCGTATCATAGGTAATAATCTCGGGATACGGATAGCTTTCTTCCGGTATAGAGGAAATAAGCTTATTGCCTTTCTTTTTTAAAAAGGAAGCATTCGCTATGTATATATTTGGCTTGAATAATATCGATTTCTTATGAACCTCATCTTCTGTGCCGGCCTGTTGCGTTTCATAATCTTCACCTGCTGCTGAAAGCAATTTAAAATGCTCGCTTAGCAGATTGTAAGTAATTGAACTTGGTTCCAGAAAAAGCAGTTTTGCCTTGATAAGGAGAATTCTGCCCTTTATCTTCTGCTGGGGCTTCCATGTTGTAGCATCTTTTTCCTGTCCTAGAATGTCTATTAAACGATTGAACAATTCCTGCATCTTGATGGGCTTTATTAATATGTCTTCCAGGATATTGGCCTTTGCTAACTTTTCTGCCGAATTCGGGAAGCCGGTCAGCATGACAAACTTTGTGCTGGGATATTTTCGTTTCGCAATCTTGGCTACTTCTGCGCCGTTAAGCCCGGGCATTTTCATATCAAGCAGCACCAAATCCGCCTTTTGCTTTTCCAGGCTTTTAAGAGCTTCGTTCCCGCTATGCGCCCCCGTAACTTCATATCCCTTCTTTTCAAGAAAACGCTTTAAAAGCTCGACTATGTCAGGCTCATCATCAACAACTAATATCTTTGGTTTTTCAGCATTCATTTTATTCTCCTTGCCCTCTCGGCCGCAGGCGGGCCTGCCTCGCCCGCCAGGCGGGCTATTGCTTGAATATCTGTCTATACGCCCTTTTAGCGTAATAGCCCGGTTCTTTTACAGCCAATGATAATGTTTTTGGAAAATTCTTCAATATCAAGTTTTTAATCAGTTTCAATTTCATGGACCTTAATTTTCTTCTCCCATCTAAAAAAACTTTTTGAAATTCTTCGGTGCTTATACCTTCATCCAAAAGCAAGGGCCTTTCGGCATTATGGTGGCTCAACAGGCCAAAATCCATATCATTGGAAACCTTGCCTCTCTGTAAAGCTATATCCCAGAAAGGGGTGTCTGGAAAAGGCGTTGATACAAAACTCCAAATATAGGATGCGTTATTTTCTATGCAGAAGTCTATAAACTCATTGGTCTTTTTCATATCATGGATTGTCTCCGTAGGCGAACCATACATCAGGCTTCCGTAAACGTTAAAACCGTACTTTTTACACAAAAGGACCGCGTCTTTGTTCATTTGCACTGTCACGCTGCCTGCCTTTAAATAACCCAATATTTTTTCTGAGCCTGATTCAAACCCAAAATTCACCACTTTTACCTTTATGTCCTTCATTGCCTTGCAAAGTTCCTCGGTAACAAGGTTGGCCCTTACGAAGCACTCTATGCCTGCTATCTTGTCAAGAATTCCTTTTTTTTCAAATTCTGTCTTTATCAGCCTTAGGCGTTGCGGGCTGACAGTAAATAAATCATCCAAAACCTTTAAAAAATCGGCATCATATTCCTTAAGTGCCTTTTCAGCTATGCGGGCGGTATATTCCGGGGAATGAAGCCTCATCTTGCCCCAGAACCGCGCAGTAGAACAAAATAGGCACCTGTAAGGGCAGCCTCTTGAGGAAATTAAATAATATTTTTTGCCGACAGAGCTTATTCCCGGTATCTCTTCTTTTCTAAAATAATTAGGATGCGCAAAACTAAAATCAGCCAAAGGCAGCGAATCCAATTCCAATGAATCGCGTATCGGGCTTTGCTTAATCTCGTTGTTTTTATAATATATAATACTTTTTATTTCCTCAAGGCCTTCATAATCAAATTTTCCTTTTTCCGCATAAAGCCTGGCTAAATCCGCAAGAGTTTCTTCGCCTTCACCGATTACCCCGATATCAAAACACTGCCTGAAAGATTCAGGAAGTGTTGAAATATGAACGCCGCCGATTATAATAGTAGTGTTGACTTTTCTTTTAATCTTAAAGGCAAAATCTGTCGCCTCCTGATAATTGACAGTCATCGCGCTAATGCCTATTATGTGCGGGTTAAAGGTGTCTATCTCGTTGTAAATATCAAAATAATTTTTATCAATTATCCTGATATTTTTGCTGTTTAAACCTGCTTTTTCTTTTAAATAGGTTGCAAGATAAACTAGGCCTACAGGCGGAACCCTTTCAGCATCCTGCTGCAATGACACTAAAGCTATTTTTAAATCCTTTATTTGCATATTGGAAGGCCTCCAAACGTAGCGCAGGCTTAAGCCTGCGCTACGTCCGAGTCGAGATACTATTATAATCTTTTTAGGGTATTATAACGACAGCTATTTCACTCTATGCTGTCGTTCTGCTTTTCTTTTTGCTGCTCTGGCTGTTGTTGTGCCTGCTCGTTTGCTTGTTGTTGCGGCTGCTGTTGTTGTGCCTGCTCGCCTTTCTTCTGCTCTTCTTGCTTCTTTGCCTTTTGCGTCAACTCTTTAAGTTCCTTGCTGTCCTTAAAAGAAATAAAATACGGGGAATCCATAATCAGCTGCAGTGATTCAGGATTTAATTCAACTGCTTTTTTAAGATAAAAGTTTACCTTTTCTGGTTCCTCTTTTACTTCGTATATGGCGGCAAGCGCGTAACATACATCAAAACTTTTTGGATTAAGCTCAAATGCCTTTTTATAATATTCCAATCCTTCATCCTGCTTACCGTCTGCAATGCATTTGCTTGCTCTTTTAGCCAGCACCCCGGCCCTCATTTCATCAAAAAGCGAATTTACATCGCGGACTTTCTCCGGGGCATTCTCAAAGGCTGTGGTTTCTCTTGTCATGTAATAGCTTTTTTCAAATACCTCTCTTGCCTTTTTTTCGTCTGACAATCCGCAATAGGCCTCTGCCAAAAGACTGTAAATCCTGGGATGGCCCACATTTTGTTCAATTAATTTATTTAAATACGTAACTGCCTTATCATATTCCTGCTGCTTAATGTAAGCATTGGCTAAATGGCTAATGATGCCCATGTTATTGGGGTCCAGTTTAATTGCCTGTTCTGCTGTTGATATTAGTTCGCTGTACTTACCTCTCATACTGTATATTAAAACAAGTTTGCGATAGGCTGTAACGGAATTTGGCGCAATTTCTATTAACTTGTTAAAGGTGTTTATAGCATCGTCATAATTCGATGTCGATAAATACAGTGTTCCCAAATTTTCATAGGCTTTTTCATCGTTTGGATTGGCTTCGAGCGCCTTTTGAAACGCGATAATAGCGCCACCCGTATTACCAGCCTTAAATAACGCTTCTCCCTCGGCGTTGTAGTCTTTAACTGCAGCGTCTTTGGTAGGATCGCCATTTGGTTCCTGCGCTAGGAGAGCGCAAGTAAAGATAAAGCTTATAATTACAGTAAAAATAAATACGTTTCTCATTAGAAACTCCCTGCCTGCCGGTTTACCTGCCGTTAGGCATGGCAGCAGGCTCTTTTTAATATAATATGATACTGCCGCAGCAAGGTTAAATCAAGCCAAAAAGCAAATACTAAACATTGTAACCGTTGATTAGAAGGTGCTGTTTTAAGGCTGTTTTTATCTTTTTTACCGCGGTGGCTACGGTTCCAAGAGGCAAATCAACTATCTTAGCTATTTGCGAGTATTTTAAGCCATAGAACAGATCCAGCACGCCGACGCGCCTCTGATTAAAAGGGAGGCTGTCCATAAAAAGCTCTATATCCTCGTTAAGCTGTTCTGCGTCAGCATGTTCCCTGGGCGTATAACAAAAAACCAGGTTATTTATCTCTTCATTGTTTTTGTCTATAATAAACTTTCTTGACTTTACATAATCAAGAGCGGCGTTCTCTGCTACTGCCGCAAGCCAGCGTTTGATATTTTCAGGATGCTTTACGGTTTTTAGTTTCTGCTTTTGCCAGATTGATATGAATACATTTTGGCAGATATCATATATATCGGATGGCGGAAGGTAAATATGAAGTTTTTTGATCTTACTATGAACAGCGAAAAATACAAGGCGAGAAAAACTGTTTATTAATTCAGACCATGCTTGAGTGTCTTCATCAACGCAACGTTGTATTAAATTGCCGAAGCTGGCAGGTTTTAGCATTATCAACAATTATCAATACTATGCTGTCCTTTGATCAGGAAGCATATCATTATCTTTCAATACCTTTTCGAGCTGTAAGATAGCGTCTTTAAGCCTTGGAAACAGCTCTATGCTTAAAGAAAGCCCTTTTGCCGTGGGTACTTTTTCTCCGACTTCTTTAGATTCCACCCAGACCCTAAAGTCTATCAGGTCAAAACCTTTATATTCTTTTACCCCCACCCTTATTTCCTCAAACTTGTTCTTATCAAATGTTACTATGGTTTTGTTCATACTCCCTCCCGTTTTTTAAGCGCTCAAAGAGCTCTTGATAAAATCAACTAAAACATCTTTGTCCGCTGGGTTGATTTTGGTAAATTGTATTCCTGCGTTAAACTGCCGCTTTCCGTCAGAACCTGAAGTCTCCGCCTCTTTTACCCAGACAACCCTGCCTCGCGCTGATACACGCTTGGACTCAGGAATGACAATTACAAGCTCTATGTTTGCGTTCTCCGGTAAAATTTCCGGCATGTGTAGACATATGCCCTCGCCGGATATATCTTTGCTGAAAACAGACCAGTGGCTGTTTGAAACCTCGGTTACCTTGCACACTACATCCAGGTTTTCCTTAATACGTATGCTTTTGCGCTTTTCTTTTAAACCGGAATAATATGAATCCAATTTAGCGCATATTTTATCTGTGCGCTTTTTCTCGCGCAGCCATAATAAAACAGCTGTCGTGCCAAAAACAATTATTGCAACTATAGCAACTAAAATGCCGCGCATATAAGATTAATTATTTTTTTGCGGAAACCGCGGGGTTGATTTAGTTTCCTGGCGGACCAGGATATTGCCCTCAAAATAAAGGTACTTTGTCTTGGAAAGATATTGATAATCAACAATAGCCACAGGATATCTTCCGTAATAGACCCACTCTTGCTTGGAAACCCCTAACTCATCCACTCCTATTTCATTTTTTTCATCCGGCTCCCCCCATCTGCTAATAACATCTTCTTTGGTATCGCCTAATCTAATATTAGGCATTGAGCTCCAGGGAGAAATAATGGCTTCCGGTGAAGGAGGCGTTATCTCTGCGCATCCAGCAATAGCAGATATCAACATAATAATGAATACTGAAATAAATTGCTTCATATGGTTACCTGTCCTTTATCTAGTATTATAGTAATACAAAGACGAAGTGTCAATATAAAAAAGACCCCCCGAATTTTAGGGGGGTCTTTTTGCTTAGTAGTGCAGGCTTAAGCCTGCGCTACTAATTGATACTATGCTTAGAACTCAACCTTTACTGAAGAAACAACTTTGCTTGCCATATCATCGCAGCTATTCACTGCTTCATAAACTTTATCTGGCCAAAATACTCCGCCAGCAAGTTTAAACTCTACATCTTCAGTGTAATCATAGGTCAAGTAACCATCAAGCTCCTGGCCTATTTCTTTGTCACTTGAAGCTGCAAGCAATGGTTCCTCAGCCCAAAACATGCTGAGTTTTGCATCCAATGCCAGGTCTTCTAGCAAATCCAAACCGCCTGATAATCCGACTGAACTCTGGTTGGTTTGCCCGCTGCTTCTTCCTCTTCTAAAGGTGCCTGCGGTTACTGCATCTGAATTATACAAGTTATCCATAAAATCACGGATTATGTTTAGGGCTCTTCCCCTATACATAGGATCCCAACCTTCAAACTGCCCTGCGCCTGTTAGATTATCCTGAGGCTCACCTGAAAGATACAGATACTCAAGCCCTATCATAGGATCCCACTTTATATCTGTAAAGGTATAGTCGCCACCTGCATTAAGCAGGTATGCTTCTCTATCTTTTCTTGTGGTTTCCAGCGTGGTATCATGTTCTTTGCCTGTCTGCGCAGCTGCTTCTACCCACATATTCAAGCTTTCATATGGTACAAATGAGCCGCGAGCGCCCCATGTTGTGCATTCATTCGTGTCAAAGTCCTTTGTGTTAGCTGCTATCAAAGGCTTGTTTGACTGATCATGTCTGTGAAACACATAGGCTTCTGCTTCTGCCTGATATTTATCAAACAGATAACCAATGTTTAAACCATAAAGATCGGTATCATCCTGTATCATGTTGCCATCTTCATCGATCTTTGAGCAGACAAGGTCAATGGTCCATGGATCATAATCTAAAGTTGCTCTTACTGCATCGAATGCCTTATGATCGCTGTATTCTGCAATGCCAAGTTCACCGTTGTTATTCCATGTTGTGGCGTTGCTGCCGATGATTAAGCCTCTTCCAAAAAACAAATCTTGACGTCCGATTTTAAGAGTCAGGGGTGCATATAATACTTCGCGTAAAGTAGCATATGCCTGATCTAGCTCTACGTCAAAATTATTGGTGGTAGCATTGACGGTCCAGTCTCTCTCATTAATTAGTCTCACATATGTTGAAACGTTATCTGTCAGATCAGCGCTAACATTCAAGCCAACCTGTTGTGCAAAAAAGTTATCGGAATCACTTGTATCATTGGTCGCGGCTGTATCTCCAGCGCCCGCATCACCATCGTCCTTGTTTAAATCAAGGTTTCTCTGGTAAACATGATATACACTGATGTCTCCGCTAACCTTTACATTTTGTGTTTCAGCAAAAGCTGGCACGCATAGTGCCAATACAAGCGCTAAGGCACAAATTGTGGTTAATAATCTCATTATAATCCTCCTAGTATTTAGTTGATATATCTTTTATGAAAATAGATACTGCTAATGAGTATCTAAATAACTTTCACTACATCTATATATGCTAATCGCCATATCTGTTTGACAACTCACGGCTTTTTATTTGCTTCACCTCCCTTTTGCCTGAACTTGAGCCATCTATGACGGTTAAGCCTGCTTAATTATTGTTAGACTATTTATAACATACCAGCAATTCATGTTGTTGTCAACAAATTTTTGCCATTTTGTGCTTTTTTATGCCATCGGCCATAGACCATCGACTATCGACTATCGACTGCTTTTATCAACCTTATACGTCGCCGCCCTGCCGGCCTTCGGCGCAACGCTTACTGTGACCTGCGTGCTTAACTGACGAGGTTCAACAATTATTGTGCAGGTCTGGTCATCTCGGTCAAAATTGATAATTCGCGTGTTAAACTCCATGAGGTTGATAAACCGCCAATTATAAAGAGGCATCTGGTCCTTGTAAAATTTCACCACGACCGAAGCATCCGGCCTGCCGCTGTATTTAAGGATCCCTAGGCGCATCACATCATTATCAAAAATAAATGAATCATCGGCAACTAATTTAAATCCGCTCGGCACCGGCACATCATCAAACTTTAACGCAGTAGCTACTTCCAACGTAGAAGACGCCGTAGTATCCGAAGAACGCCTTGATCCTGTATCAGCGCATCCTGCGGCTGTAAAAATAGATATTAGAATAATTAAAAAAATAGTTTTTTTCATGGTTATTGCCTCCTGCCTAATCTTATAAATAACACACTATGCGAATAAATGCAAGCAAAAATAAGACTCTCTTAAAAGACTAATCCGGGTGTAAACTTTTTTTATAATGCTCATAGCACTTTCTGCAGGTGCCGTCTTTCTCTTCCCATGCGGGGTGATCTTTTTTGATCAAATCTACAATATGCTTTTCTGTGTGGGATATAATTGCGGGAAGCTCTCTTGCGAGGCGCTCGTTGCATACAGGACAGACATAATCCATTCTCGCTCCTTATTTTCTTTTGCGAACCCTGTAAAAATAGTTTTGCGCCTCTTCGACGTTTTTATAAATACTCTCATCCAAAAAAGCCTTTAAAAGCTCCAAAATCTTTTTTACCTGCGGCTGCAGATTTACCATGATAAAAATGCCTTCATTACCGATAACTGTTTTTCTCAACTCCAGTAAAACGCTGACACCCATGCTGCTTACATAAGTTACATCGTTCATGTTCATTATGACTGCTTTTGTTGACAGGCTTAATACAGGGTTTATTTTATCAAAAAAATCTTCGTATGTCTCTGAATCGATTGAGCCTTTCGGTGAAACCATCAAAAGGCCGAATTCTTTTTTTGTTATTTCTACTGCGACAGGCATGTTTACTCCGCATGGTTTAACCCTTAAAGATATCCTGGAGCCTACCGATGTGTTTTAATAAGGGGTCTTCTAATTCTTCGAAACTTTTCATATATTCCGTAAATTCGCTTTCTATCGCGCGTATGTCCTTACCGATTGCTTCCGAGAGCCACTTCACATCTTCCTGACCTGCGGCGACTTGCGCAGACATCCTTTCCTGGTATGCAATAAATTCTTTCGGATATTTTTCCATAAGGAAATTTACTAATGCCCAGCTTTGCGCGTACAAATCAAGCATGGCGCTTGAATAGACCCCGGGAAAACTTCCGATTTTATAAACCGTCAAAAATTCAAGCGGGTATACTGTATTTTTTCTCGCCATTTCCTGATATATAAATAGCCATCTGTCGTTCTGGCTGCCGATAGGGTCTGTTTCACTGTAGGTGGCAATGCCTTCTGCCAGCCACGAATTTGCCGCCTTTACATCAAGGGACTCGTCATCGCCTCTCATTGATATTAACCTGTCTATAAGTTTTGTCTTTTTCTTGCTGTCATCTGTATCAATGTAGTCTTTTTTTCTTTTTATAAGCTCTTCCTTGTCTTTCTCGTATTTTGAAAGCTCTATGCTTTGGAGCCCCCAGTTATGAAATATTGAATGCGTAAATTCATGCCTTAACGTGGACAGCGTAGCTTCCCTGAAGCTGTCCTTGTAATAATTATAAACCTCCCAGTATTTGTCATTTATCTGTTTTGCCTGGCCTTCGATAAATATATGATATCTTTCATCAACCTGCGCTTTTACCTTATCTACTATATCGTCGATTTTTCTTCCTGTCTGACCGGCTATTGCCTCAAGCAAAATTCCAGAAAACCTCTCGCCCAGTATATTAAACATATAAAGCACCTTGTCTTCCGGGCTGAAATACCCGGCAACTGCCCAGCCCGGCACACCGTCTGATACGGCGTATTCGACAAAATCAGGATAGCTGTCGAATATCACAACAAAAATCTGCATCTTGGGCTTTCTGGTTTTAAGAAGATCGAAAAATTTAAAATACAGCTCTGTGTACACGCTCCTTAACGTCTTCTTGCATTCATTGACCCATGTTATATATGAATCCGTTACAATGGTGAAATTGCCTTCCTTATAAAGCTGCATCTTCCCGAACGACCTTTCAAGCCTTGCCTGGGCGCTTTTGCTTTCATCATTATCAACAGGTTTAAAAATCAGATACTCTATATCGCCGCGCGCGAGGTCCTGTTCGATATGCCCGCCCTCTATGTTGTGGCGTATAACAATCCTTTCTTTTTCAACACCTATTATCTCTGCGTCAAGGACCATCCCGTTTTTAAGCCTTATGGCAATATCATTCTGATACGGCCACCAATTTGAAATGTCCTCGTCGGAAAGCGCGCCCTTTTTATCCAATGCCTCGTAGGCGCTGCCCACGCGCTCTATCTGGTCCTTATAAACAACCGTTTCCATGCCCTTCCAGTCAACGATGTATTTATCGTCTGTAGTTTCCAGTATCTGGCCTATCATGGTGCTTCCGTCTTTAAAATATAATGCGACTCTTTCGGCTGAGGATTGCTTTTTTGCCTTGGCCTTGCCCGGCTTTATGCCTTTGCCTATGCCTTTAAAAAATTTGTCAACGCGCGATTCCATTTCTTCAATATTTTTGTAAATTTTGCGCCCATTTTTACTCGCGTATATTTTGCGCTTGATAGGGCCTTCGGCTTTGATGCAGGCATATGCAATAGCCAACAATGCAGTTAGTAAAATTATGTTACGCAGCGTTCTCTTCATAATTAAATCAACGAATTAGCTTTTTTAAAAACTCTCTTTACAAAATCCAAATATTCCTGGCTGTCTTTTTCTCCGATAAAAAATCCGCCGTCATAAAAATTAACATTACGCTCCTGCCTCATCTTATTGCCAAGCACAAGAATATCGTCTTCTTCGAGTGTCTGGCTTAGTTTCTCAAGTATTTTAATATGGTGGCCTGTTACACTTCTAACCTTGTATCCTTTTTTGGCAATTAGCATAATACCTAATTTTATAATGGCATCATAACTGAACTTGAAAACAACATCTACAATATCGGATTCTTCCGCTATTTTTAGGTCATGCAAAGCGGACTTTAAAAATTGCTCAATCTGCTCATTTTTAAAAACTAGTTTCTGAAAATATTGGTTTTCAAAATTTATCATATAAGCCTGATAATCTTACTATTAAGAACGCTGCTTATGAAGTGGTTTTTGTTCTTTTTCCTTGCTTCAAATTCTTTTGGGCTTAAATTCGTCACATTAAATTCTCTTCCTGTATCCTTCTGCAGCTTAACAATGCCTCGTTGCAATTCCAAAACAGAATGCGAGCCTACAACCAGTAAATCAATATCGCTTGAAGAATCCATATTATTGCTTGCGTATGAACCAAATAGATATGCCTGCTTAAGCCCTTTGATACCGCCCATCAAACTTTTAAGCCTATTCTCTATGCCGTGCGTTTTCAGAAAAATCTGCTGGTAGTGCTTTAAAACAGGATTATTCTTCGCGAGGAAAAAATATCTTTCTTTGCCGCGGAACTCGCTTTTTAAGAGGCCTTCGCCCTCGAGTTCTTTGAGTTTTTTTTCGGTGTTTTTGGGATCAAGCTCCAAAATCCTAGCCAGCTCATTAATATAATGCTGGGCGCGCGGATTAATGAAATAATAATCCAGCAGTTTTATCGCTACCTTTGAGCGTAAAGATATCATATTTTTACCATGTTTATGGTAATAAATTACCATAACTGGCCGCTTTGTCAAGGGAATTTAGCGAGAACTTCTTAAGGAAGCGTAGTTCGGTTACGGTAACGTAGCCCGTTTCGTAGTTGGGTTACGTAGTTAGTGTCAATGACAAATGTCAAAATTCAAAATCCAAATGAATGTCAAATGACAAATAACAAATTGCAAAACATAAGTTTTGTCATTTGGTATTTGATATTTGGATATATTTTGAATTTTGTGCTTTGTCATTTGTCATTAAAATATAAATTTGCCTCTTTTTTATATGCTTATGCGGTTAAATTTACGCGCTTGCATCAAAGGCAAAGGGTACACTTTCCCGATGCAGGCGGTAAACGTCTCCCGAAGGATTTGGTAAGCGTCTTGGTACGGGCACTGTTAAGGTTCCCGTCAATCTATATTTGGCTAAAAACTCTTTTAATGTATTCGCATCAATTCCGCCATATTGTTTATTCATGGCCTCTGGGTCATAAAGATTGTCTGTGCAGGCAATTTTTAATTCACCCGAATCAGTTAAAAAATACTCAAAACTACACAATGTAAAATATAAATCATCTTCTGAGCCCCAGTAGTCACAGACCACATGAAAAGTTTCCAGCGCACTACTTAGCGCAAGCTTACCCTCGCTAATACGTTCATCCTTATAGCCTTCCCCATATTGCTGATACCATTCGCTTATGTGGGGTTTTATTTGGTAATGATATTTACCAATGTCACATTTATTATTTCCAAAAAAGACCTTCTCTAACAATTTTTGGCCTTCTAAGATTTCCTTTCTGACAGCAAAACATCGTAGAATAATCTCCCTTAGCCGCTCCTCTTCTAAATTGGCGTAATCTTTCTTTAGGCTTTCATATAATTTACCCTCTTCGCTTTTTAAAAATTCTGATTTTCCAGAAAACATTTTGACAAGATACCTATAGCATTCTGCAAGAACTTGTGTATGGATAGAATCCCATTCCTGTTTAAAAGCCACAGGGTTTTTAATTTTTTCATCTTCGATAATTCCATATCTATTAAGTACAAATTTGGTACCGTCTTTCCTTAGACCAAAAAATCGGCCCTGTAGACGGTGCTCATTGTCAAAGTGGCCCTCTCCTATGAAATATGTAAAAGTGTCTATATTGATTGCCCCTTGTTCCGTAGATGAATAAATAACAGCACCCTTGTGATTAAGAATTAAGTGCCTGTCGTTATATATATCTACAATAAGTGCAAATTGAAAAGGGTCGTTTTTACAACCATAAACAATAATTTCAGCGTTGGGGGCATATTGTTCAAGCATAAGGTAAAGCCCCTTATCCATCTTATATGGCCCGGAATAATCCTGAATACCCATATATTCATCGATGTGTCCTATAGGGTTATCTGGTCTTGTATTTTTTATTTTGACATTCGTATTTTTGTCCATCGTTGTAAACAGCCCCTCTTTTACCAGGGTAAATGTATCTTTTTCTTTATCGTAAATAAACTCATCGCCAATTCTTAATGAGAATACTCTCTCTTGCTTCCATGCTGGTTCCCAAAATTTATCAGACTCTTCTCCTATTGAAACCAGCACACTATATCCTTTGCCGAGCCATGTAAAACTCGATTTGGCTATATGCAAATCGATGACGAATCTTTTTCCTTTCTGGCCTTTTATCGCAAAATGTTTTCTTTTAATAGTGCAGTGGGCATTGCTTATACCCCTGTCGGGTTGCTTGTTTGGAAAATCGATATCTAATCCTTGTGCTAATTCCCAATTTTTATATGGAGCTCCAATTTCGCTGCTATAGTCATAGGTTTCTTTGTGAAGGGTAAATCCCTGGCCCATTATCATTTGCTCTATTGTCCGTAAATCTTGCTCCAATTTTTTTTCTTTTTCTTCCGCAGTCATTTCCTGCTCTGCATGCTTTCTTTCCCATTGCTGATAACGTTGGCGGGCTTTCCAGAATTCACTAAAGCTTATATCTTCAGCGCTTGGTTCTTCTGCTGCATCAACTCCTATGTATTTCTTAACGTCTTTAATAAGGGTTTCAAAATTTCTGTCATAGGTTTTTTTATAAAGAGAGTAGAGAATCACATCGGCAACGTGTGCCATTTTATAGTTACTACTAGCTGTAAATAAACTTGCTTGGTAAAATTGAATGAGAGACCTCGCTGAGAGAAAAACTCTCTTACCATTTTCACTTCCTAATATATTGGTTCTAAGGCTATTAATTTCATCCTGTCTGTCTGGCGAAAGAGGGGTTTTTAAGCGCATTGCTTTGTCGATAATTTTAAACACCAAATCTCTTCCTTGGGATAAGTCGTTAACTTTTTTCTTTGCAAGATTAAAAAGTTTGCAAGTAAATTTAATAACAGAACCTAAATCATCGTAATTTGACGATTGGGTATCCTCTTTCCCCGTATTAAGATGGGCATTGATTAGGTTAATTCCTTGTTGTGCGAACTCGTTAAACTGCTTGCTCAGATCAGGGTATAATTCATTTTTATCCCTAATATACTCCATGGCTAAAAGAAATGAGGCTTTCTTCTTATTAAGTTCTGACGTTCTGTTTTTATTAAAATTAATTGCTGAGGCATATAGATTCGATAGATGCTTACCCTCTGCAATGATTTCTGGCATGTCCCTTTCTTCCTGTAAATCCCTTAAAATTAGATATTGTTTGTCGGCTGGCGTTTGATGAACAAATTTATGAATTTCACGAGCCAAAATTACTATCTCCTTTGCGATTGGTAGATATTTATCTTCCAATTCAATTAAGTGTCCTTTGAGCAGGTTACGATCGTACTCACGCGCTTTGTGTATTGCAAAGATCTGAGCAGATGAAATCGCAGTGGAGATGGGCCGGAGCGCCTGCGCCTGCTGGGGCGATAAGATAATACTTATGCATATTATTATTTTGAGTAGAGTTCTCATAATTAATAAAATTTTAGTGGATACTTTATTAAAATACTATAAAAGTATATAATATTATAACATAAAAAAAGGCCCTGTAAAGAGTTTTTTGAAACATTGTGAGAAAATTTAGGGTTGTAACATTAATGCCTGCATAGAATCGTGAAGGACTTGCTTTAAGGTAGTTTTCCCTTTTGAAGTCTTAAAGTATCGCTCACGTTTCAGCGCATCATTTTTAGACAGGTGGGCTTCATAATAGATTAGCTCTAACGGTTGGCGTAATTTCGTGCTGGGGGTCTTTCCATAATTATGATCTTTGACTCTGCGCTCAATATTTTCTGTAAAACCTGTGTAAAGTTTTTTATCTTTATGGCTTACTAGAACATAAACGAAATACATTGTAGTATTTGGCCCCTGTACCATTCACCGCTCACAAAAATTTTTCTGCGCCTTTAGGCGCCTGCTTCGTGGCTGCGCCATGAACCTGAGCCTTGCCCCGAACCATTCGTCAGCCCTGAACCATTCACTTTGCTCGGGTTCAGGGCTTCCTCAGGTACGGGGCACTCACCACTCGCCTATGGCTGTGCCACGAACCCGAGCCTTGATTCTAGCTTCTATATTGGTCAAGGCGAGTGGTTCGTGGTGCCCCTGGGGCGAGTCGAACACCCGACGCAAGGCTTAGGAAGCCTTCGCTCTATCCAACTGAGCTACAGGGGCGAGGTTTGTAACTGCTTATCTATTAAGGAATTATCAAAAAATGTCTTTTCGTCTATTTCAGGCTCACAAGGCAAATGTGCCAGATTTGTGCCAATTTTCTTAAGGTTTGTGTCTATGTTCTGGCTTAATAACTCAACGGCTCGGCTTTTATGGCTCGGCGCAAGGTGACTATATCGCAACGTCATCTCTATTGACTTATGGCCTAATAACTCTTGCACTGTCTTTATATCTACGCCTGACATTACAAGCTGAGATGCAAACGTATGCCTTAAATCGTGAAATCGAAAATCTAATATACCAGATTTATTGCAGGCTGTAAAGAAGGATTTACGCAAACTATAATACGGCTTACCGTCTTTTCTGAAAAACACATAAGGACTTTCAGGATTCTTTCTTACTGCGATAAGTGCTCTTTTAACTGTTTCGTTGATATAGGCTTCACGCTTGCTGCCGTTTTTGCTATCATAGATATTTATAAGCCCTCTTTGAATATCTATGTCCTGCCATTTAAGGTTAAGAATTTCGCCCTTGCGCATACCGGTAAAAACGGCCAGCGTTACTACGGGCTTTAAATGCTCTGCGCAATTCCCCAAAAGGCGCATTATTTCTTCTTTTGATAGAAACCGCAGCCTCGCATTATTCTCTTTAAGTAATCTAACCTTTGTTGCGGGATTTGCGCTTAGCTTGCCCCACAAGACCGCCTTATTTAACATACATTTAAGGCAGGCTAATTCTCTATTAACTGTTGCGGGGCTAATCTTTTT
>JAZDPX010000048.1:0-3291 GCA_043797125.1 Candidatus Omnitrophota bacterium | reverse complement strand
CATAAAGCCGGTAGGGCTTTTGCGCATAGGGCAGTTTTTACGCGAAAAAGGCGCTAAGGTAAGTCTGGTGGATTGCATGGAAGGCTGCTCAAGGCGTAAAGATGAGTACGGCTTTTCAAAGATAAGAAAAGAAAAAATAGACAAACCGGATATATTAAAAGATATAGAAAGGGCTTATTTCAGATATGGCATACCTATCTCAGAATTTTTAAAAAAGATATCAGCGATCTCAGAAATAGACGAGATATATGTAACCTCTGGCATGACTTACTGGTATCCAGGCGTTCATCTTGCCATAAAACTCCTGAAGGAGCGTTTTAATAAAGCGTCTGTAACGCTAGGCGGTATTTACACTACTATCTGCCATAAGCACGCGCGTCTGACAAGCAATGCGGATATTGTATGGAAAGGCAGTTTTTTTGATAAAGAATATTTTTGCCAGAGCGGTTTTTATCCTGCGTATGACTTGCTTCTGGATAAAGAAATACTTCCAATACAGCTTACAACAGGCTGTCCTTTTAGGTGTACTTACTGCGCATCCAGGATGTTCAGTGCAAAATTCGAGATGAAAAACCCTGTAAACCTGTTTGAAGAGGTGATGCATTATAACAGGGCGTTCGGCACAAAAAGCTTTGTTTTTTACGATGATGCCCTGGCCTATAAAAGTTCAGAAGGCATTAAAAGGTTCTTAAGACTTATTATCGCTTCAGGTGCGCAATTTACTTTTCACACGCCGAATGGGCTGCACGCCAGGTTTATAGACGAGGAGCTTGCAGAGCTTTTTAAAAAGACAAACTTCAGGGACTTGCGCATATCTCTTGAGACGTCTGATGAAGGGGTACAGCAATTTACAGGCGGAAAAGTAAGCAATAATGACCTAAAACTAGCCCTTAGGAATTTAAAAGAAGCTGGTTTCGCAAAAAAAGACCTCGGCGTTTATATATTAATGGGCGCGAGTTATATTGATATGGAAAATACAATGGATGATATAATTTTTATAAATTCTCTGGGGACAAAGGCAATCTTAGCTTCTTATTCTCCAATACCAGGGACATTGGATTATAAAATACTTGTTAAAAATAAAATAATAAAAGATAATATTGACCCATTATGGCATAATAAGACGATATTTTCCGAACTTTTGATGCCGGCTTATATCCGCAAGGCAAGAGAGATAAGGCGATTTGCGTCGAATTTAAACAAAACGTAAACCCTGGTCCACCTGCCAGGTGAGCCAGTTCAGATGGCTCACCTGGCAGGTGGACCAAGTTCAAGGAGTATGTATGGAGTTTTTTGAAGTAATAAAAAATAGAAAAAGCGTCAGGGAATATTCCGACAGAGAAGTTGCAAAAGAGCTTATTGAAAAAATTGTAGACGCCGGAAGGCTGGCCGCGACTGCCAGAAACGAACAGCCGTGGGAGTTTGTAGTGACATCGGATAAGAAAACGCTTAAAAAAATCTGCGACATATGCCCAAATGGGCCTTTTATTAAAGATGTTTCGCATTTAATAGCGGTGTTTTCAAAAGATACAAAATACTATATTGAAGACTGCTCTAGCGCTACGCAAAATATGCTTCTTGCGATAGAGGCGATTGGTCTTGGCGGTTGCTGGATAGCCGGGGATAAAAAAGATTACGCAGAATCTATTCGAAAGATATTTAATGCGCTGGAGGGCCATAAACTGGTAAGCATGATAACGGTGGGGTACCCTAAAAAAGAAGAAAGGCCTCACGCAAAAAGAAACCTAAAAGAAGTTTTACATTGGGAAAAATATAGCTAAGCTTATGTACGATAGCTGCAGATGTTGATTTGGATTAGCCGGATATTTTTTCCATTGGCTGGTTGCAGCAAACTAATTCTCCGCCACCTACCTTTGTGACAGTTACTTCATTTCCGCAAACATTGCACCTATACTTTTCTCCAGTCTTTTTTACGACCATATATACCCCCTTTTCAAACGCTGGATTATATATTATAATATACTTAATAGCTTGTAAAGAAATAAAGCTTCAGATTGAAAGGCCAAAAAATGACAGATGATATATATGCCAACAAGATGTCAATAATAGAGCATCTGGAGGAACTGCGCAAACGGATTATAATCAGCCTTGTTTTCTTTGTGGCGGCTACTATTTTTTCCTTTGCGTTTGTAGATAAGATTTCTAATATGTTAAGGTTGCCTGCATCAGGCATTATTGAAAATTTTATATTTACTGCGCCTACGGAGATTTTTACCACATACTTGAGGCTGTCTATTTTGGCAGGGTTTATAATTTCTTTGCCGTTTATTTTGTTCCAGCTCGGATTATTCTTAATACCTGCAGTGCAGCACGGTAAGAGAAAAGCTATAGTAAGTTGGCTGATGGCTTCTTTTGCGCTTTCAATGCTTGGCTTAATATTTTCTTATTTTTTTGCATTGCCGTTTGCGCTGAAGTTTCTAATTAATTTTGCCAGAGGCGCGGCTTTTCCAATGATAAGCGTAGATAAATATTTTTCATTTGCAGGGGCTTTATTGTTAGTAGGCGCAGGGATATTTCAGATACCGGTTATTATGGCGCTTTTATCGCATATAGGCGTATTGAATGCAATATTTTTCAGGAAAAACAGAAAATACGCGATAGTGGCGATTTTTATAGCAGCAGCTATTATTACGCCAACGCAGGATATTGTTAATATGTTAATATTTGCCGTGCCGATGCTTGCGCTTTATGAAGCAGGGATATTGGCGTCATGGGCAATAGAAAGGAAAAAGTCCCTCGGCTCATAGTGGAAATAATTAAGGAGTCTCGCCTCGGTGCCGAGCGCTCTGATAGCCGGCACCTCGACGCGAGGCGGGATCAAATTTTGTTTCACAAAATTTGGGAGGAAGGCGTGAAAAAAGAATCAATACTTGAAAGATTGCCTAAAAGAAAAATTACAAGAAAAGGATTTGTAAAGCTTTGCGGGATAGGCGCGGGGAGCCTTATTTTAAATAACTCGTTATTTAAATTTGCCTTTGGCAAGGATGAAACTTCCGCAGGAAGAATTGTTAAAAAAGTAAAAGCCCTGCATGATTTAGTCGTAGTAAAAGGAGAGAATCCTTATCTGATTACAGTGAAAGCGATAGAAGGGATAGGCGGGATGGAAAAATTTGTGAAGAAGAATGACATTGTGCTTATAAAGCCTAATATAGGATGGGACCGTTCTCCTGAATATGCAGCCAACACAAATCCTTATGTTGTGGGAGCGCTGGTTGATATGTGTTTTCGCTCAGGCGCAAAAAGAGTGAATATATTTGATAATACCTGCAA
>JAZDPX010000047.1:0-30380 GCA_043797125.1 Candidatus Omnitrophota bacterium | reverse complement strand
CAGGCCTTGCTTCGCAATACCCATTCGTCTACTGCTATAGAGGGCAATAAATTAACTCTTGAGCAAGTTGAGGCGTTAGCTGAAGGGAAAGACGTTGTTGCCACTAACAAAGATAAGAAAGAAGCCTTGAATTATTTAGAGGCGCTAGAAAAAATTCCTAGTTTTACTGAAAAAGGGAAATTTAAAATCGCTGACTTGCTGAACATTCATAGGATGATAACCAAAGATGTAATGCAAAATAGTACTGATTCAGGGGTATTTAGAAACAGGCAAGTTTTTGTAGGCAAGAGAGTTTTTGATGGCACAACTTTCAAGGAAGTCGTAGAATATATGCCGCCAAAAACAGAAGAAGTTCCGCAGCTTGTTCAAGACTTTATAGATTGGCTTAATCTGGATAAATCTTGGGGAATAAATCCCGTTCTCCTGGCAGGAATTGTTCATTATGAGATAGCAAGAATCCATCCATTTATTGATGGGAATGGTCGAACTGCCAGATTGTTTGCTACGGTAATTCTGTACCTGAGCGATTTTGATCACAGGAGAATTTTTGCCCTGGATGATTATTATGACAGGGATAGGCAGGCGTATTACGCCGCCTTAAAGACCGCTCAACAGAGTAATGGAGATATTACGCACTGGCTGGAGTACTTTACCGATGGCATACTCTACTCAGTTACAGAAGCAAAGGATGCCGTTTTGAAAGTAGGTTCCAAAAGGAAGAACGGTCAAGCACAAATTGCTCTTACACCAAAGCAGATGAAGATAGTAGAATATATTAATATTAATGGTAAGGTAACTAATAGGGACCTACAGGGATTATTCAAAATCTCTGCTCAGGCCGTTCATAAAGAGTTAACCAAGCTCGTAGAAATTAAGGTTATTAAACCTGTCGGTGAAGGCAGGGCTTTGCATTATGTTTTGGTGTAGGCAAAAAGCGGTTGTCACTTGGTTGATGATTAGGTTGATGATTAGGTTGATGATTTTAATTCGGTCGCTTGTTCAAATGGATAAAACCACGCTTGAAACGGCGGACCGTCATTTTCACAACTAGGTGAAGCACTTGAGGTTCTGAAGTTCGTCTGGCGTCCAGTTCGGGCAGCCAGATTTTCCTTCGGAAAATCGCCCCGCAGCTTGCGCAGAAAATTTCTGAGCAAAGCGAAAGAAATTTTCAAGCGCTTAAGCAAGGGGCAGAAAATAATAATTATGAACCCAAACTTCATCACCGACATAATAGACGAAGACATAGCGAAGAATAAAAATGACGGCAAGGTGCACACGCGTTTTCCGCCTGAGCCCAACGGCTACCTGCACATTGGCCACGCGAAATCCATTTGCCTTAACTTTGGCATTGCCGCTAAATACGACGGGCTTTGCAACCTGCGCTTCGATGATACAAACCCGGAAAAAGAAGAAGTCGAGTATGTAAAATCCATTGAAGAGGACATGCGCTGGCTCGGGTTTAGCTGGGATGACCGTTTATTTTATGCATCCGATTATTTTGAAAAGCTGTATGAGTATGCCGTTCAATTAATAAAAAAAGGCAAGGCATATGTCTGTGATTTAAGCCCTGATGAGATCAGAGAATATCGGGGTACTTTAACGCAGCCAGGAATAGAAAGCCCGAACCGTAACCGGACAATCGAAAAAAATCTCGATTTATTTAAGCGTATGAAAGCCGGAGAATTCGAGGACGGCTCAAAAGTATTACGCGCGAAAATTGATATGCAATCCCCGAATATAAACATGCGCGACCCCGCCATTTACCGCATTAAAAAGGAACATCATCACAGGACAAAGGATAAATGGTGTATCTATCCTATGTATGATTTCGCGCACTGTTTAAGCGATTCCATCGAAGGCATTACCCACTCAATCTGCACCCTGGAATTCGAGAACAACCGCCCTTTGTATGACTGGATATTAGACGAGCTTGGGGTTCATCATCCGCAGCAGATTGAATTTGCCCGTCTGAATTTAAGCAACACAATTTTAAGCAAGCGAAGGCTGCTTGAGCTTGTCAAACAAGGCAAAGTTAGCGGCTGGGATGACCCACGAATGCCGACCATATCTGGTTTACGAAGGCGCGGCTATACGCCGGAGTCTATAAGAAATTTCTGCGAGCAAATAGGCGTGGCGAAAATGAATAGCATCATTGATATCGTAGTGCTTGAAAACAGCCTGCGCGATGAATTAAATAAAAAGGCCCAGCGCGTTATGGCGGTTTTAAATCCGCTTAAGGTTGTGATAGATAATTATCCTGAAGACAAAGAGGAAGAGCTCGACGCTGTTAATAATCCCGAAGACGCAGAGGCAGGCACAAGAAAAGTCCCTTTTTCAAAAGTCTTATATATTGAGCAAGATGATTTCCGCGAAGACCCGCCGAAAAAATTCTTCCGCTTAGCCCCGGGCAGGGAGGTTCGCCTGCGCTATGCGTATTTTATAAAATGCGTTAATGCTATTAAGGATAAAAAGACGGGTGAGATAACCGAACTTCATTGCACATATGATCCGCAAACGCGCGGCGGTGATTCCCCCGACGGACGCAAAACAAAAGCGACGCTTCATTGGGTATCAGCCAAGCACGCCATTAAGGCGGAAGCCCGTTTGCATGAGCACTTATTCATTGAAAGAGAAGCCGTCACTCTTAACCCGGGCTCGTTAAAGGTTCTAAAGAACTGCTATATTGAACCCAGCTTAAAAAACGCAAAATCCGGCGTTTCCTATCAGTTTGAAAGGCAGGGATATTTTTGCTTAGATAGCGTTGACTCAACCAAGAATAATCCCGTATTTAACCGGACAGTAAGTTTGCGTGATGCCTGGGCAAAAATTGAAAACAAAGATAAAGAAACGCGCCCTATTAATTAACCCATGGATTCATGATTTTGCGGCTTATGATCTATGGTCCAAGCCTCTGGGCATTCTTAAAATAGCCTCTTTTTTAAAACAATTAGGCCTTCAGGTAAGCTTGGTTGACTGCCTTGACAGGTTTCATCCCGCCTTAGAGAAATTCTTAAAAGGAAAACTTCCGAGAACCACAATTTTTGGCGACGGGCAATACTATACAGACAAAATAGAAAAGCCCCCCGTCTTCAGAGAAATACCCCGCGCATACAAGCGTTACGGTCTGCCTAAAGAATTGTTCCGGCAGCTCGTTAAAAAAGAGCCAACCCCGGATGTAATCCTGGTCAGTTCGGCAATGACATATTGGTACCCCGGAGTTTTTGAGGCTATTAAAATTTTAAGACAGGAATTTGGCCAAACCCCTATAATCTTAGGCGGGACATACGCGAGACTCTGCTATGAACACGCAAGGGCTAATAGCGGCGCGGATTTTGTTTACAATGGAAACAGTTTGCCGGAAATTACCGACCTTTTAAGCAAAGCTATTAATACCAGCCTCGATTATTCCGGCATTGACGAGGATAAAATATTTCCAGCTTATGAACTTTATTCAGAGCTTTCATACATAACGCTGCGCACATCGTCAGGCTGCCCGTTTAGATGCAGTTATTGCGGATGGTGGCTTTTAGATAAAGAGTTTAAGCAACAGGACGCGGAGGTTGTGGTTGGACAAATAGAACATTTTTACAAAAAGGGTGTAAGAAATTTCTCGTTTTATGACGACGCGCTTTTGTATAATCCGCATGCGCACATAACAAAAATATTAAAGAAATTAATCAGCAAAGGCATAAAGGCCTTTTTTCATACTCCGGGAGGCCTGCATGTACAATTTATAACCCCTGAATTAGCAAACCTATTTAAGCAAGCAGGATTTATCCAGCCGCGCTTAGGCCTTGAAACAGTTTTTTCCGAAAGACAGCAGGAAAGCGGCGCTAAAACAACAAACAAACAATTTCTTGAGGCAGTAGAATGTTTAAAAGGCGCCGGGTATAAAGCAAAAGATATAGCAGCCAATATAATGATAGGCCTGCCGCAGCAGGGGATTGAGGAGATTCGCGATTCCATAGAGTTTGTAGCCAATACAGGATGCAGGATAAATTTAGAAGAATACGCGCCTGTGCCGTACACGCCGGATTATATTAAATCAGGCCTGCCCCAGAACGCAGACCCGCTTTTGCACAACAACAGCGCCTTCCCGCTCTACGCCGGCGATTACCAGAAATTCCAGGCCATTAAAGACCACGCCCATAAGCTGAATCGTCATTCCCGCGAAAGCGGGAATCCGTAACCCCTCCTATTTTCTTGACAAAACTTACGATTGTTGCTATAACAATCAAATATTTTATATAACACAGGCAATATTTATGAAAAAAATAACAGCACTCTTAATTATAATTACTTTAGCGCTTTTTTGCGCAAGCTACTCCTACGCGTTAAGGCCAGCGGCGACCGGCGAGGCCTTTGATAAGATGCCAAGGCCAATAAAAACTATTCTTGTGATGGATGACGAAGAAGCTCCGCGCGCATATTGGTCAAAGATGCTAGAACAAGCAGGCATAAGAGTAGTCACGGCGGTTAATATGGTAGACGGGTTAAACATTTTACAAAAAGAGCCATTCGACGCTATTATTACCGATATCGAAATAAAATTATCCACAACCGATAAAAAAGTTTCTTCAGCAGAAGGCCTTGTTTTTGCGGTAAAGGCGCGCTTAATGGGTTTTAAGGGCCCTATTGCGCTATATTCAGGGTTAGGGCCAAAAAACTCGGGCGTTGAAAATCTAATTAAAAATTCCATTGTAAATTTTGCGCTTTTAAAAACAGATGTGGCCCAGAAAGGATATGTAGAAAGGTTTATAGAAGAACTTAAATATGTAAATGTAATTTTGCCGAAAGAAGAAATTTTAGAAGAATACAAAAAAGCTATTGATGATAAAGATACAGGGTTTTTTATGGCTGAAAGCCCGATAAAAACCCTTATAAACGCGCGCAATAAATATATTTTAATCCAGGATGAAGACAGCACAAGGCACGATATAAATAATCAGTTAATGGGGTTGTTTGGGAGTATACAATTGTGGCAATTGATGTTAGGGGATAATTCTGATATGAGACTAGAGGTTTTGTATAGCCTGACAATAAGAGCGGTTGATTTAAATAAATCTTTGCTTAATGATTTCTCAAAAAGAGTTAGCAACATTCAGCAGGCCGCAAAAGACGCTCAAAGCATTCTTGATATCCTTGAAGGCGAACAAGGCTTTATCCCGGTTATTTTACATGTGCAGGAACAATCCGCTTATTTAGAAGCGGAGACAGATAAACAGGGTGAGTATCTAAAAACGATTAAGCATTCCTGTGCAAAAATGCTGGAATTGGCAAACCAGTATTTAGCTTACCTAAAACCCCAGCTTAAAATATGGCAGAAAGAGTTGACAACCCCAACCGGAGGGCTGAATATAAGCGACAAAATCCTCATCCGGCTTCAATCCGCTGCCTAAAAAGGGCCTTTTGAACAAAAAAGACGATTTTGCTTGACAAGCAGCCATAGTTGGTATATAATTTCCCCTGTAGTATGAGTAAGGGAGTAGAATCTTAGACCGTAAGGGAAAGAAAGCACACCCCTTGCGGTTTTTTTGTGTTCTACCGTTCTATGCTATAGTCTAGTAGGAAAGGAGGAAAGAAAGTAATGCCAAAAGGAAAAGTGAAGTGGTTCAGCAGCCAAAAGGGTTACGGATTTATAACTCCTGAATCCGGTAATGATGTATTCGTACATTTTAGCGCAATTCAGGGTGATGGTTATAAGGTTCTAGAAGAAGGCCAGGAAGTTGAATTTGAGATTCAGCAAGGCCCAAAAGGCGAACAAGCTGTAAACGTAACAAAGGTTTAGTTGAAACCCAAAAGAAAAGTAGGGCATGTGTAAACATGCCCTACTTTTTTGCCCTAATCCATTGACTTTTATAGCATTGTAATGTATAATTCTATTACCCAAGGGGAAAGGGCTATTTTTTTACTTCACTAAGTAAAGTCTTTAAAAAAGTAGAATTTATGAAACGAGTTATATCTATAATACTAATTATTTCTTTATTGTTTAACTGTGGGCCAAGCTATGCCTATAACAGGCCTACCCTGTTCAAAGCCAAAGCCCATGCCCAAAGATATATCCAGGAGCAAGCCCCGGAGCGCGTAGACGTATTAGAAACACCCTCTTTAATAGATGTAAACAAAAAATATGGCAAGGTGCTGGAGTCTTACAAAGGCAACACCAAGGATAAGCTAATCATAACCATACAAGACTGCCACATCAATGAAACAGCCCAGCTTAATATAGCCTCCATAATAGGCGAACTTACCCAAAAACACGATATCTACATGCTTTCCTTGGAAGGCGCCTCAAGCGAACTCGATACCTCTTTTTATGATCAAATTCCCGATGGCGATATAAAGGAAAAGGTAGCGCGATTCTTTGTTAAACAAGGTTTATTCACAGGTTCTGAATATTACAAGATAGCTAATAAAGAGCAGTATCTTAAAGCAATAGGCGCGGAAGACAAAGGCCTTTATCTTGAGCACCTTGGTTGCTATAAAGATGCCCAGCTTGATAAAGAAGCCATATTATCTTTAATAGGAGCAATAAGGCGGGCGCTTGACAGCTTAAAGGAGCGCATATATTCAAAAGAGCTACGGGTGTTTGATAAAAGGATTCAGGAATATAAAAACAAAGATGCGCAATTAGCGAATTATCTACAAGTTTTGGCAAAACATGCTAAAGCGGCGAAACAGGATATATCCGGATACTCCAACGTATTCTCATTTCTTGAACTCGCCAAGCAGGAAGCAAAAATAGATTTCGCGAAAGCGCAGGACCAAAGAGAGGCGCTGATAAAAGAACTCTCCGAGACGCTTGAGAAAAACGCGTTGCAGGAACTGCTCGAGAAGAGCTTAGACTTTAAGCTTGGAAAAATAACCGACCGCGAGTTCTATAGTTATCTCGCAGCTCTGTCATTCCCGCGAAAGCGGGAATCTAAATACCAGCACCTCTTCGCCTACATCGCTTATCTCGAGTGCTCCGCTACCATCGATTATCTCAAGCTTTTCACCGAAGCAGAAGACTTAGAGGTCAAAACAATAACCGCCCTCTGCAAAAATGACACACAACGCAACCTGGCAAGATACGCAAGGGCAGTCGATTATTTAAAAGACCTATTCGAACTTAAACTTACAAAGGAAAAGCTGCAATATATAAATGCGCACCCTGCTGATTCCAGCATAAAAAATATCCAGGGTTTCCTGCGCGAAAACAACGAAAAATATAACCTCGACTTAAGCCCAAGCATTTTGTCTGCCGGCATAGACGAAGAAACCTTTAAGCGCTCCATCAAATTCTACGAGATAGCCCTTAAAAGAGACATTGCCTTAATTGACAACACCCTTAAAAATATGGAGCAAAACCGCAAGGACAAATCCATTCTTATCACAGGCGGTTTTCACACGTCAGGCATAACGCATTTGTTAAAAGAAAAGGGCATCTCTTACGTCGTAATATGCCCGAACATAGGCGAGCAGGACTGCGAAAAGCTTTACGCTGAACGCATGGCCGGCAAGCTGCCTGATATCACAAGCTTAGTCGAATTTTTCAACTCCATGCTTGCGGTTCCTCTTATAACCTCAGATCTTTCAGACCAGGGAACAAAAACAACAACAGAAAAGTTGTTTAGCAAGCTTTGTAATGACGAAGACTCCAACGTCACCTGCGGCACCATATGCGAAAGCGGGCACGAAGGCTCATGGGAAGCGCTTAACAGCCAGCTCGAAAGGCAATTTAAGACATTTAGAGACGCCCTGGGCACTGAAAAGAAGCCGGATTTAACTGAAGAGCAGGTAGACGAAGCCTTAGTAAAATTAGGTTATGCTGAAAGCGTGGAAGAGCTTACAGACCTAAGGAACGATATTAGAGACGGCGCAGGCATGCAAGACGATGATATAAAAATATTCTTCTCTGTTCCTGAAAACGGCTCTGAGGTATTTCAGGTTGGGAAAGATACCGGAGTGGGGCATTTCAGCGAAAGCCACAACAGGATTCACATATCATTACCTTTTATCCAAGGGCGAGAGATTAAGTTTGCCATAGAGATTGCGAAGCATGAATTGGCGCATCTTCGCGGCAAAGGCCACGAACCCCTTTCAGCCGGTTTGATAAAAGCCATAAAGGCGGCAACGGCAACAACTCCAAATGAGATACTCGATATTTATTCTGATGAAATTAATGGCTTGCGCGACAAGGTATATGAAATGCGAAACGGAAATGGATTCGTAAAAATTACAGACAAACCCCTTTCGGGCGCAGCCTCGATTTTAGAGATAAGAAAATATGTAGAGGAAGTTTTTATAAATTATTCAGGGATAGGCCTTGTTCCTACCAGCAATAGCGAGGTAACCAAATCCGATATATTTTCGCCGGAAGAGATAAGATCCGTTTATACCGACATATTCAATGAATTGACAAAAAAAGCTAAAGATAAAGTATACAGAAACAAAATCAGCTTAGTCAGCCTTAGCTACGACGAAGTAAAGATAATAGTCCACAGGCGCACTACCGCAGGCTCGAGAACGCAAGTAATGGCTGATGCGGACGCGCAGCAGTTAGTAGACAATGTCCTCTATTACCTTATAGAAAAAGGGGGCCTGGATCGGAGATTCAGAACAGATGCTCCGTTTAATAAAGAGCGTTATGATTTGATAGGCAAAATTATCACCCGCCTGGAAAGATTAAGAAGCAGCATACACCCAACAAAACCGCTTCCGGGGAAAATAAAAGGATACGAGAGCAAGGAAGGTATTTTTGTCGAGGTTAACGAAGGCGATGAGATAGCAGACGTAGCAGAAAGAATTATTCACGCGCTTCTGGCGCTATGTTTTTCAGAAGCCACTCACGAACAAATTATCCAACTCCAAAAAGGAGAAATAGATATCCTTGACTTAAGATACGCCCCGCTTTTAAACCTCTCGGCCACAAAAAGGGATTTTCCGACAGACCTTACAGCGCGCATCGGCTCTATTAATCACCCATGGCCTGTAGACCTTTTCAAGTTAGCGAATTTAGGCCCGCAAGCCGAAGACCGCTTTGCGCATCCGCAGCCTACTGGTACGGAACAGTTTGGCTCGACAATATCCGTTAACGCCCTTAAGCAGATCGGCACAACATCGCCAGCGTCTGTGCCGGAGGATATTTTAACGAAATGGCAGAAAGAAGCGCGAACAACGCCCACAGAAACAAAAATAATAATGGAGGAGAAAATCACCGCCAAGTTTATATACGTAGGCGACATGCCCGCGGATAGATTCGGTTACCGCTTTGAAGATAAAGACGGCCTTGTCATAGTGCTTCGCTCGGATATGCCCCAAATAGCGGACGAAGCAATTTTCCATGAGGCAAGGGAAGATTATTGGGAAAAACAACTGAAAAACAAAACCCCGCGCGAC
This sequence comes from Candidatus Omnitrophota bacterium, assembly GCA_043797125.1. Classification (GTDB taxonomy): domain Bacteria; phylum Omnitrophota; class Gorgyraeia; order JABMRG01; family JAFGKX01; genus JAZDPX01. The sequence continues at coordinate 20,999 of JAZDPX010000047.1, read as the reverse complement.
TTATTTGAGATGCATCCTGAGCAGGCAGCGCACGTGCTTGCGGCCGCGGAAGAAGTGCTCGCATTTGGCAAAGAGGGGCTTACGCCGTATCACGCGCAACAGGTTGTGCAGATAAGAGGAGATCCCGAAAGGCAAGTAAGCATATTAAAAGAAGGCCACGCGGAAAGAAAAGCGCACCACGATTTAATCAAAAAGTATTTGGCGCAGACATATAGCTTTGATGTTATAGATAAAATAAAGACTTACGAGCAGGCGTTAAGAAAAAGACTGGAAAAAAGGCAGGACCCGCAGCGCCGCTACGCGATTGATAGAATAATAGAACTTATAAAAGATTACGATAAATTTGATAGAATGATAAAAATTGTTAAGGCCAAGATAGCAAGCAGGGAAGATTTAGACGAACAGGATATCGAAACGCTAGAGGCCCTTTACCTGAGGCTTAGCCTTAAGAATTCGCTTGTCGCGATAAAGCAGAATATCGATGAAGGAGACGTTGTGGTAACGCTGAATCAGCTTGCGATAAAAGATTTGAATACGCGCCTCGGCCAGGAAGCGGTTAACACGATTATAAAATTAAGACAAGAACGCATAGAATCTATTTTAACAAAAGCCTTGAGCGGATATATAGACGAAGAAAAAGCGAAGCTTATACATCTGTACGCGGAATTCAAGCAGGATGGCTTTGTGGTCAAGCGCGCGCTGCTGGAAAAAATAGGAGGCAAGGAAAAACTGAAACAAATATTGGATAAAGCGTCTAAACTGCTGGAAAGCGAAATGACCGGTAAAATAAGGAAAGACTATGAGCAGGCCTATTTTACTTTTAAATCATATTTTGGCATAAGCGACGTTGTTAATTACGAAGGCTCACTCAACGAGAAGGATAAAACAGACGCAAAAATCTACGCGGTTTTACAGGCCTTGCAGGCGGCCAAAATGGCGAGGCGCGAGGATGAAACCAGCGAGAGCGCCGTATCCGGAGTTATATTTTCCGAAGAATTTTTCGACAAGCTTTCGGATGAGGCGGCGGGCTTAGAAAAAGCCCTTGGCAAGCCTTCCGTCGAAGAGATGCAAAACGTCAGGGATGCAAGCGAAACCAGCCTCGCGCGAGGCTCGCGAGAACGCAACATTAAAGAGTATCTTGACAAGTTGGACCTGTGGGATTTCCCAAAGCGATGGGTGCATGGCGATGCCGGGACACAGGACATAGCCAGCTACACCGCAGATGCCCTTAAGATAATCAAAGGCATAATCGAGATCCACGAGCAAAAGGACGCGAACATAAACACCCTGAAAGGCAATAACGGTGCGGTTGCCTTGGCCATAGCAAAGGCCATGGCGCTGCTTAAAACAAACACGAAAAATCCGGATATCCTTTCGGGAGAGGCCTGCCATTATCACGCCTGTAAATTGTTGAAAGGGGAAGACCTCACCGCCGTAGCAGTAGATATGCAGGGTTTTTGGGCTAAGATACAGGAAAAATTCGCGGACGCAAATATCCGCTATTCGGGCATTTCCAAAGACGACAAGGTCGCAAGGCGCAAAGCCGCGCTAAACGGCGCATTGCAGGCAGATGACGAAATCAAGAATTTGGTTATAGAAATCACGGAAAAGTTTTTAGCCATATTCGGGGATTACGTTCCCGAAATTACGCTGGATGACGCAAGCAAAAAGAGGCTCATTTATCAGGAAGGCGGCGATGAAATAATATTCTTTGTGCGCAAAGGTTTTGACCTGAGCAAATTGGCGCAAGCGCTTTCATCCGGGCAGTTAGACGGCGTGAGGATTGTGGCTACGCAGATTAATTACTTTGACAGAAAAGACGAAGCTAAAGAATACGGCCTGAGCAAGACAGACATTGCCAGGGGCATGTATAGCGAAAGATATGTATCAGCTACGGGAGCGCAGGCCGATAAAATGGTCAAAGATCTTGAGGTTCTGGGGATAAAGGCAATAGCTTCACAGGAGCTTATTGACGGAAAGCTGAAGTGGTTTGCTTATTACCAGGGCCAGAAAAGGCCTTATGAGGATTTTGCGCTTGGGCAGATGGATTTGAACGATCTTTCAAGGCTATCAACACGCACCAGCATCTCTTACGACGATCCTGTAAATGGCACGACTTACCTTACAATCGGAACAGGCGCAAACATAACAAGATGGCGTAAAGATTCCGATGTCTTTGAGACAGTCACAGCTGGCGCGATAGACTTGAATGAGCTGCCTGTCGGGACCACATTTTCCTACCAGACAAACGGGGGCTTTAATACCGTGCAAATTATAGAACCCGGATACGCGCGAAAATATTTCACAGGCAGCGCATCCGGAATAGAAGACTTAGGGATTTTCAGGTTGGCCGCGAATGCGGGCAAACAAGCAGAAATTAACCGCATCAAAAAAACTATAGAATTTATATTAAGCCGAATGGAATTAGAGCAGAGAATAGAAACACACAAAGATGAGATAGATCTGCTCGCCGATAGAATCTATAACGCAATTAACGAAGCGGGCGCCTCGAAAGTTCCGTCCATAGATACAAGCGGCATAGATATACCCGGGTTAGATTTAAGCAAGATAGATTTTGCCGCCGTGGTAATGGGAGGAATGATTCCGGGGCCAGACGAGTTCGAAATGCCCCAAAGCCAGCAAATAAAATTTTTTGCAAGAGAAAGGATATTCAAGGAATTCGCCGCCTTAGAAGGGACGGAGTTTACAAGCGCAGGCCAGCTAAAGGCATTTTTGATGAAGCTTCTGGATATCAACGAGTGGAACGAGAAAGCGGTTAAAGAGGCCTATCGGGATGAACTGGTGAAGAAGGTTCACCCTGATGCCAATAGAATAATCGAGTATAAAGAAGACGCTAACGCGGCATTTACAATGGCCACATTTGCGAAAGATTCGGCCTTCGCGCTGTTAAAAGGCGAAGATGTATTCAGGCAAAGAAAATGGATAATAAACCTAAAGAAACTAATATATACCGCCAAAGATATCTTAGATTCAGCTGAATGGAAAGCCGGATTTTCTATTTTGGATGAAAAGGGCATTACCCTGACCGCGGCAAGCGGCGCTAAGATACGTTTTATCTTTGACGGGCCTTCGGAGATTATAATCGGTTATAGTAGATTCCTTATAGATGAAATCGACGCGGGCAGCGATATATTAATAGTCAGGGAAATAAACACGCATACAGGGGAACTGTTGAGCGAGACAAAGCTTGTGAAAGAAATTGAGCCGTATATTTTCGGCCTCGATATAAAAGAATTTGAAGACAGCAGCCTTGTTAGAATAACGCCTGTTCTTAATATAGCAAGAAAAGGCAAACGCCTTATAATAAGCAATATGAAATATGGGGCGCAAATAACCGCAAGAAAAAGAAGGGATTATTTAAAAGAAGCCACTGAATTGCGCGCGAAAAAGGATTTTGAAAAAGCGATAGATGTTTTAAGGGCAGGAATAACATTGGAGCCCAAAGCCCGCGCTTATTTGGAACTCGCCAATATTTATATAGAGCTTAATGAAATTGAAAAGGCGAAAAGGATTTTAAGAGAAGGGGCAAACAGCAATATTGAAGATGTGGACATACTTAATTCCGCCCTGGGAGGGCTGGCAAATATTTATCTTCTCTGGAAAAAGGAAATAAGCGTGGTCAACCCTAAGTTAGATTTTTACTATCACAGGCCAATAGCTATTTTTCTTGAAACAGAAGATAAATACGCATTACTTTTCGCTATAGACGGCGACTCTATTACAATACTTGAAAAAATAGAAGGCAAAATAAGCAGAAGCGGGGTATTTAATATAAACGAACACCCGGTTATTACCATAGGCCGAGCATGCGAAATTGTTCCGTCAAACGGCAAATTCTCAAGAGAGCACTGTGCCTTAACAATAAAAAGACATGAAGATGGGAAAATACAGCTTTTCTTTGAAAGGTCAAAGGCCAAAAACATCACCGCGATTGCTCCAACATCATTGCCCGGCATCTGGACCGCGCAAGGCGTGCTGGATAAAATACAGGAAAACCTGCGGCAAAACCCAAAAGCCATGGCAGCGTTTAAAAAAGAACTGCCTAAGATACGCGGCATTGTAGAATTCATTCTGGAAAATCAGCAGGATATGCCTCCTGAATCCCTTGCAACATCTTTTTCAAATCGCGTTATTGATAATTTAGAGCAATACGAAAAAGGCCAGCCGATATTCAGCTCATTGGATGAAAGGCAAAAAGCCGGTAACGAATATAAATGCACCGAATTAGGCAAAAACCTGGCGGAAAAGCTTCTTACAAACCTTAATCTGCCCCACGTGTACACAATAGTCGGCGAGGCCCAAAGAAACGCGGCGCAGGTGGACGGCGCTGATGAGTTAGCGCTTATAATCGCGGCGTGGTTTCATGATATAGGCAAAGAGATTAACAAAAAACTAGGCGAGACATATTACCTTGATAAAGATAAATTAAGGCAAGCCGGATTCACAGACAACGCCATAGAAGAGCTCGCGGAAAAGATTCTTGGCCTGGAAAAGGAAGGAAACGAATATAAATTTGACGCCCTTCAGATGCTTTTAATGCACCATGTAGTAAGCGCAAGGATATTCAGGGTATTTGTAGAACGCCAGGCCGGAAAAGAAAACAACAGCTTCAAAGATCTTATAGATAGAGTCGAGGCGATAATATTAAGCCACATGGGCCCGCTTGGCGTCAATAGCGAGTATAATCAGCCCAGGTTCATGCAAGGCCTTGCCCTGACTATGCACGATAAATTGCCAAGAATGGGCATTGATCATAACACATGGAAGGCCTTAAGCCCCGAAGAAAAAATGCAAAGGGCGTTTCCCAAGCCTAAGACCATAGACGAGTTATTATTTTATAATATCGATATGTATGATTTAATGGGCTTTGTGGGAATGACCAAGGTGATAAAATACAGGCAAAGCGATTATGCCCCGCCGGGAATAAAAGGCGAGAGTATAAGAGCATCGCTTGATTCCGCGCACAAAAGTGTTATCGACGCGTTAGGCACCATAGAAGGGCTTGCGCTGACAAAAGACAACGAGGTATTGGGCCCGATACCTATTATGGTTGAATTGGCGCGAAAACGCAGGGTGATAGCGGATAAATTTGTCGAATGGACAAGAAAGCCTATAGAAGACGGCACAATCAAGACAGCAGAAGATCTAATTAAAAAAATAGAGGAGTTTCATGAGCTGGGGCTGGAAAATGAAGCCCTGGATGAATACAGCAAGCAAGATAAATTCCAGGGAAACTTTATTGAATACATAAAAAGAAACTTAAAAGAGGCGCTTGATAAGCATGGCATGGCGGCTGCCGATAATGAAATAGAAATATTGGCCCAACGCATATATGACGCCTGGGAGCAGGGAAGCGGCTCAAGGCCCGTTAAAGTGAATACAGACGGCGTAGACATACCTGGCATAGAAAATCTCAACTTAGCCGGTATGGGCATGGGCGGGACTGTGCCGAATATGCCGGATGGGCAACAACGCATATTAGATAGTTTAACAGGCGGCCTAAAGCACTTGATAGATTTAATAAAACAAAATCAGGTGGATCCAAACGCGTTAGGCACATACGCGCTTATTGTCGACGCTTCGACCGTTGCTACTGAAAAACACCGCGAATTACTTGCTAGCCTTGAGGCGATAAAAACCCCGCTGGGAAAACCGAAATTCCACATACAAATAATAAATGACGGGCTGGATTGTGAAAAAATAGAAAAAGTAGCAGCAGACATGGTAACTAAGGCGGGTAACGCAAAACCGGTAGTTGGCGTGATAGCTGGTAAGGGTGTTGATGTAGAGCACATTGCCAACGTAATAGAAAAGAGCAATGCAGATGATAAATCAAACAGAAGGGATGCTTATAGAGGAATATACATAACGACACAAGAAGGAGAAGCGCTTCTTGAAGCCATGCTTGCGGATATCCTGCCTAAACTTTTTAAACACGATCCTAACAATATTCCGAAAAAGCTATGGGAAATATTACCGGCAATAGAACCTGCGCAGTGTATAGAGCTATTAGAGGCGTTAAAGGAAACTATAAATATTATTGCAAGCCAGGCGTAATCGTGTTATAATTTCGAATCATGCGCGGGTGGCGGAACTGGCAGACGCGTACGTTTGAGGGGCGTATGGCTTCGGTCGTGTGGGTTCAAGTCCCACCCCGCGCACCATTCTGCTTCGCAGAAATGAATTCGTGAAATTGGGTATACCATGAAGACCTTATCGATTATATTGGCCATGCTCTTAATCTCCGCCCCGCTATACGCGCAGGACGCCATTGGAGATACTGCAGCCAAAAAAGAACTCACAGAAGAGGAAAAGCAAGAGCAGAAACAAAAGCAGGAAGACGCGGAATTGCAGAAACAACAACAGGAAGCTGTCGAACAATTTAATAAACAACAACAGATTGTAAACATGCAGCAATCGCTCGATAATATACGGCGGATAAACGAAATTAATCAGCAGCAGAGGAACATAGAAGAGATAAACAAGATAAACCAGATGCAGAAGTTGCTGGAAGACATAAAAAGAATTAATCAGCAGAACCGCTGACAAACTTTATACGTGAAAGAACCTGTCAATACCCCAAAGAAATCACCAAGCATATCAAAAGGCTCCAAACCCATTCTATTGGGAACAAATGTTTGGTAATATTCATCGCAAATACAACACGCGACCCCGGCCAACAATGCCATGATTATAAAATATTTTTTGTAATAATCAGTATTTGCGCGCGAAAACGAACGCGCGAGCAAAAATCCGAATATGCCGTATTCGATAAAATGAGCCCACACATCGCTAAAAGCAGGCAAACCGGCAGGCAGCGACAAAGGATAAGACGACAATGTAAATATAAGCCCTGCGTATATGTAGCTTGGGATATAGTATTTAATCCAGGCCTGTTTTCTTGCGGTATCCATGACACCATTTTAGCACAGCCTTTGCTATTTGCAATATTTTTTTATCTCCGACGCTATTTTACTTGACATGGCAGGTGTTTTATGATATATTATTAACTTAATAAAAGATTTCAATAATCAATATTTTGAAACCTTAAAACCAAAAAGAGAAATGCCGCGACCAAAGTTAAAGAATAGAACTTTAAGCCTTTTTTGCGCGATTATTTTTTTATCCGTCTCCACGTTTCCTTGCGATACTGTAATTTTCCAGCTAAAAAACCCTTCAGCAAAGGCCCAGTGCCTTAGAAACCAGGCAACCAAAAACAGCCCCAAATTAGACGAAGACATAGCCAAAGAAATAGAAGAAGAAACCTGGATCGGAAAAAATGCCCAAGAACTTATAGGGAAAACTATCGCGACCGTCTCGATGGAAGGCAATATTATCAAACTGCCGGAGCGCCTGCGCGCGGCAAGCACCAACGGAGGCCTTGGCGCGTATCAGGGAGATAAATATGAAGGCTTAGCAAAGATAGGCGCAAATGCCTTTGGCGTGCAGCCTTTATACACAAGAAAGAGAGAGCAGTTTATAGAAGGGTTCTGTCATCCTGAGCCCCGCCAGGGTATCAAGTATGTGGAATGTTTTAACGAAAGCACATTAAAAGATTTGATTGACGATAAGATTTTAGAGAAAGTTTGCGACCTTACGGTACGCGCATGGGACGAAAAAGACCCGAATAATATGGATAAGACGTATGATATAGAAGCGTATAAAATAACGAACGGCATTGTGCCTGTTTATTTATTTTACAACAAAGAGCTATTCGATGATTTATACACGGATAAAAAAGTGCACCGCTTTACCCAGGAAGTTATTTTCGGAAGGGCGTTCGCGAAGCTTATAGACTGGTTTATCAAAAACGGGTATAAGGCAGACGGGAAAAATCCGCTTAAGCACCTGGACATTCTTCATATGAACGAGGCCCATGTTGTGAGCACGGCCGCCAATCTTAAGGCAAGCAAAAGATATAATAATACAGCCGTTGTATATACAAATCATACCAATGTCCCGGCAGGGCTCGAGATATTTGAGGTGGATATAAATCAGCCAGACCGGTTCAAGCTTCCGGTAAGCATGGATAGGGCATTCGCTCAAATTTTTAATGATTTTGACGAGCTTAAAAAAGATACATTCTTGCTGGATGTATTACGAAGCCATTTTATGAAAGACAAAACCATGGATTTTTGCCAGGCGGCCTTAAGTATGTGCGATGTGTTTAATTGCGTAAGCAAGGAGCACGCTATTAGGGCCGACGAGATATTTCAAAACAAATACCCCCACATAAAAAAACAGCCGATACCTGTATTGAATGGTTCCGGTGACATATGGGTTCTTGATGACATTCTTGAAATGGAAAAAAAGGGGCAAGAACCTGGACTGGATGATGTATGGCGGATTCATCAAAAAGGCAGAGAAAAGGCATTTGGCATTATTACTGACCGTTTAAAAACAATAAGCGGAATAGATGAAGTATTGGGGAAAGAAGATTATCCTGACCCTAATAAACTAACAGCTTGGCTTTGCCGCAGGATGGTAATATATAAAAACCAACATCCCATGCTTAAGGATATAATAGACGTTATGTGCGCTAACAAAGGCGCGCCGGTTCCAACCAAGTTTTGGGGCGAACAAAAAGGCTTGGGTATGCAGGTTGTGGTTTCCGGCATCGCGCACGAGTATAATCCGGAGGAGGACTGGATAAAGGAATTTCTTAAGTGGATGAAAAAGCCCGGCTTAAAGGGGAGATTTTTTTATGTGCCCAATTTTGACACTAAAATCCTGGAAGCCCAGTCAATAGGCTCTGATATTTGCATTAATATTCCCGAAAAGGAGCAAGAAGCGTGCGGCACATCAGACCAGCGCAGCGCGAGAAATTTCGGAATAAATATTGCCACTAAAAGCGGCGGGCCGCCCGAATATATCAAAGAGGTCAACGAAGAAACAGGCGAAGGAAGCGGGTTTTTAATGGAGCCTATTACAACGCATAACCCCCACGCGCATGCCCTTGATCGTTGGTGCGGCGACAGTCCATGGCACCTTCTTCAGAAGTTAATGATAGCCTCCAAGATGTATTACGCCTTTGCAAAGCCATTTGATCCAGAAAACAAAGGTATAATAAAAAATATAAAAAATATAAAAGATATAAAAGATATAGAAGATACAAGATGGCTTAATGCCATGCTGAATTCTTACCGAGCGAGCAAACACGTTACTTCAGAAGCCATGGAGCAGAGATATGCCAGGGATGTATATGTCCCGGCACTGAGAATTCGCAGCAGGTTAGTTAGTAAAGCCTTCGATACTGCCGCTTAACCCCATTTTTATTTCTCCTTGCCTGCCAAAATAAGTAATGTTATAATACTGCCACACACGCGCCCATGGCTCAACTGGATAGAGCACTAGCCTACGGAGCTGGGGGTTGCAGGTTCGACTCCTGCTGGGCGCGCCAACTTGCCCTTGATAACTTCAGGCAAGTTGTCCCGAGGAGCGCAGCGACGAGGGACACAACAATGTGCAAACAATATTATTTCTATATACTAAAATGCAAAGATAATTCTTTATATTCAGGGGTTACAAAAGATATAAATGCAAGAATTATATATCACAACAAGGGTAAAGGTAGTAAGTTTGTGCGCAAAAGGAGACCAGCAGAGCTTGTGTATTCAGAACCGCACGACAGCCTATCATCTGCAAGGCTGCGCGAGAACGAAGTGAAAAAGTGGCGTCGTGAAAAACGGGAAGAGCTTATAAAAGCAGGTTTCCCTCGCCGCGTCACATAGAAACGGCGGCGGCTCGGGACTAATGTAGCCTATATGGAAGCAAAGGCTCCATTAGCGACTCCTGCTGGGCGCGCCAACTTGCCTCGCTATCTTCAGGCAAGTTGTCCCGAGGAGCGCAGCGACGAGGGGCCTTTGCAAAGAGAAGCAAAAATGTATTATTTAAAGATTATAGCAATATTACTCCTTCTGTCTTTTGCAACCTCCTGCTACGCGGAAGGGCTGAGTTCGCTGGCGGAGGCTGCCAAAGCTGCGGATGATGCGCAAAAGACGCTTGCGGCTGAGACAAAAATTTACGAAGCTGTTAAGAAGGCGATAGAAAATGATCAGATTAAGCAAGGCCAATCGCAGGATGAAATCCGCAAGCTCTACGGCGAACCGCTTGTAATTATTCAAGAAAAAAACAATATAGAAAAGTGGGTATACAAACCTGGCCATGCGACCTATTTTGACAACGTCAAAACATACCTGTTTTTTGACGAGAACAAGAGTCTTATAAAAACAGAATCCCATGGATAAAGACCTCATATATATGAAAGAGGCGCTTAAGGAGGCATTAAAAGCGCAAAACAAAGATGAGGTTCCGGTTGGCTGCGTGGTTGTTCATAAAGATAAAATCATCGCTCGTGCCCACAACCAGGTTGAAACCCTGAAAGACCCAACAGCTCACGCGGAGATGATAGCGATAACGCAGGCTGCGGCAAGCTTGGGAAGTAAATGGTTGCAGGATGCAGTAGTTTATGTTACAATCGAGCCCTGCTTAATGTGCGCAGGCGCGTTAGTACTTGCGAGAATCAAGGAATTGGTTTTTGGAGCGAAAGATCCCAAGACAGGCGCGTGCGGTTCTGTTTTAAATATACCTAAACAAAAACCGCTTAATCATACGTTCAAAGTTACCTCAGGTGTACTAGAAGCGGATTGCAGTTTTTTAATTTCAGAGTTCTTTAAGAAGAAAAGGAATTATGCCAACCCAGCTTGATATTAACCATGCGCGTAGTTTAGGCGGCAGAAGATATGTTGAGCTATATGGTCCACCCGGCACGATAGAAAGTAGGCGAAAAGGCGGTTTAGCCGTTCAGGCAAAACTACGCACAGACCCCGAATTTGCCCGAAGGGCAAAATTGCAACTTAGAAAAAAGATTAAGTATCCACAGAAATCCTCTGCCTTAGCAGAATTTATTGGTATTATGTTGGGCGACGGCGGCATACGCAACGCACATCAGATAACAATATCTTTTGATGCAAAAAAGGATCAAGATTACGTTGTTTACCTACAAAATTTGATAAAAGGCCTATTCGGTATATCATCAACACTTTATATAAGAGAAAAAAAGGGACGGGCTGATATAGTAGTTACATCGACGAATTTAATTGAATTTTTAGAAAAAATGGGCATCAAAAAAGGCAATAAAGTTGTAAATCAGATAGACGTTCCCAACTGGATATTTGAAAGTAAAAAATACCAAGCTGCTTGTTTGCGGGGACTTTTTGACACAGACGGATGCATTTATCAACATAGGTATGCTATAAATGATAAGAGATATAGGTATATAAAAATGTGTTTTCGCAACTATTCTTTTCCTATTCTGGTATCTGTAAAGAGGATGTTGGAGAACTTAAATTTTAATGCGCGCCTTGATAAAAAGCAAAAATCAGTATATCTGCATAGCCCTTCAGAAGTCAGCAGGTATTTTTTAAAAATCAGAACTAACAACCCTGGGTATCGCAATAAATACAATAAATTTTTCTCAGAGAAAATAGGAAGATTGGAGGGGTCGCATAGCTGGTCGAGTGCGGCGGTTTGCTAAACCGTTAAGGGAGTTAATACTCCCTTCGAGAGTTCAAATCTCTCCCCCTCCGCCATGAACCACTCACAAAAATTTCTTGCGAAATTTTTGCTCGGGTTCATGGCAGGCCATCAGTATTTTTGTGAGTGGCGAATGCCCTGTACCTGACGAAGCCCCGGAGGGCTGAGAAATGGTTCAGGGCTAAGCCGCTGATTATCGACTAAAATATGTCATACATAGTATTCGCCAGGAAATGGCGTCCCACAACATTCGATGAGGTAGTAGGCCAGGAACACGTCACCACTACTTTAAAAAACGCGATAGAGCAGAATAAAGTCGCGCACGCCTATCTATTTTGTGGGCCGCGAGGCACGGGAAAGACCACCACTGCCCGCATTCTGGCAAAGGCATTAAACTGCGAAAAAGGCCCGACGCCAAATCCCTGTAATAAATGCAACTCCTGCAAAGAAATTACCGACGCTCGAAGCCTTGATATAATCGAAATAGACGCAGCCTCAAACCGCGGCATCGACGAAATACGCAACCTGCGCGAAAGCACAAAATTTTCTCCCCAAAGCTCTAAATACAAGGTCTATATCATAGACGAAGTGCACATGCTCACGCCGGAGGCGTTTAATGCGCTGCTGAAAACTTTAGAAGAGCCCCCCAGCCATGCAAAATTTGTATTTGCCACCACTGCCGCGTATAAGGTGCTGCCCACTATTTTATCCCGCTGCCAGAAGTTTGATTTCAAACGCATATCTTCGGACGATATAATCGCGAAGCTTAAGCAGATAATAAAATCCGAAAAAATAAAAGCAGAAGACCCCGCGCTTTTTGCGATTGCCAACGCAGCGTCAGGCAGCTTAAGAGATGCAGAGACATTACTTGACCAGATAAACAGTTTTACAAAAGGCAACATTACGCTTGAAAGCGTTAATTCCGTTCTTGGCCTGATAAGCCACGACACCTTTAGCGAGTTTACCGAATATGTTATAAAGAAGGACACCCCTTCAGCGCTTAGGCTTATCAACAAAGTTATAGAAAGCGGCAAAGACGGCAATCAATTCCTGCAGGGTTTTATCGAATATTTCAGAAATATTTTAATAATAAAACAAGGCGAGGCGCTTCAAAAATTTATAGACCTTCCGAAAGAAGAAATTGAGATAATTTCAAAACACGCCGCGGAGTTTACCGTAGAGGATATCCTTTATGTGCTTTATGTGCTGATAAATACGCAGTCCTCGGCAAGGTATGCGCCATCGGTGCAGATTCCTTTGGAGATGCTGGCGGTAAAACTCACCCGGCGCGAATCCATAGTATCGCTGGCTGAGATATTAAAGCGCATAGCAGCGCTGGAAAAGCAGACGACAAGTAACCCGCAGCCAGAGCAAATCCAAGAAAAACCAGTTGCGCCCCAGCCCCAAAATAATCAAAACAATGCTAACGCGCACAGCCATCAGGTTGACCCTACAACCCTTTATAAATTAAGAGAGATATGGCCGCAGGCGATAAAAAGAGTGAGGACAGAAAAGATATATGCAGCCTCGTGCCTGGAAGAGGCGGATATATTGGAATTTAAGGATAATATATTGACATTGGGTTATGCTAAAAATAACAAATTTCATAAAGAGATACTTGAAAGAACGCCGACTAAAAAGCTTATAGAGGGAGTTATATCCGAGTTGTTAAATACAAGGGTTGCGATAGAGTGCGTTATATCAGACAAGGCCCAGCCAGCCACAGGCTTCGCCAGCCAGGATCCTGATAAGGACAAAGATAAAGAAACGGCCCAAAGGCCGGAAGCAACAAAAAAGGATACCATTAAAAAAATGCTGGCCGACCCAATCATACAATCCGCATTAGACATATTTGACGGCAACATAATGAAATTGACGTAATGGACAACTACACAGGATCAATGTCAACCCTTATCCACGCTCTTAAAAAGATGCCTGGCTTAGGGCCAAAAAGCGCGCAGCGCATAGCTTTTTATATACTAAGGCTTCCTATTAAAGAAGCCAAGGCGCTTGCATTTTCAATACTTAAGGTGAAAGAAAAAATAAGATTTTGCTCGCGTTGCGGCAATTTAAGCGAGGAAACCCTGTGCAATATATGCAAGCGCCCAGGCAGGGATGAGACCATAATTTGCGTGGTAGAGCAGCCTAATGATATTTTAGCGCTTGAGAAGGCGTCTGTTTTTAAGGGCCTGTACCATGTCCTGGGAGGAGCGCTTTCGCCGTTAGACGGCATAGAGCCGCAGAACTTAAGAATAGCGGAGTTGATAGAGAGGCTCAAAAAAGAAAAGATAAAAGAGATAATAATAGCCACTGATTCTGATTCTGAAGGCGAGACAACAGCTCTTTACCTGGCAGGCCTGCTCAAAAAAGAGCAGGTAAAGGTGAGCAGGATAGCTTTTGGCCTTCCCGCCGGGTCTAATCTGGAGTATGCGGACGAGCTTACGCTTTCAAGCGCCATAGAAGGCAGGCGAAAGCTATAAAGAACCTTGACACAAGAAGGCATTTTTAGTATAGTAAGCGGATAAAAAATAGGAGGCGTTATGAAGGAATATAGATTTTTAAATATAGCTCGTAATGTATTTAAGGTATTGGCGTGGTTGGTATTAGTAATAGGTATAGTGGTTGGCATAATCGTATTAGTAACGGGCGGAGCCCCGGCAGGCACAAACATGCCTAATGGGACCCCTATCCCCCAAACTCCAAGAGCAGCCGGAGTGGTATTTGTGATTATGGGCGCATTATATTTTATGATTTTGTACACAATCGCTGAAGTCATAGGGTTGCTTTTGGATATCAAGTCTAACTGCAAGCCCCCGATAATAGCATAATTCTATAACAAAAGGATTAACAATGTTAGAGATACGATGGCATGGCCGCGGAGGCCAGGGCGCAAAGACTGCTGCCGAATTTTTAGCAGGAGCAGCCATAGATGCGGGAAAATTTATTCAGGCGTTTCCGGAATACGGGCCTGAACGCGCAGGCGCGCCTATCCGCTCTTTTACAAGGATAAGCGACGAGCCCATTATGGTGCATTGCGGCGTGACAAGGCCGGGAACCGTTGTGGTAATTGACCCCACGCTGGCAACCAAGGCTGTATTAGAAGGCCTTCCCGACGACGGTGTATTGGTGGTGAACACAACAAAGTCTCCGCAGGAGCTTAAAAAAGAACTTGGCATTACAAAAATAAAAGTTGCTACTGTCGATGCTACTAAAATCGCGCTTGATATATTAAAAGCGCCGATGCCGAACACGCCTATGCTTGGCGCATTGGTAAAGGTGAGCCCTATGGTCCCGCTGGAAAAGATAAAAGACAAGATTAGGGATAAATTTTTAAAAAAAATAGGCGAAGAAAAAACAAAAGCGAATATAGACGCTATAGACAGAGCTTATAAAGAAGTAAGGATAGCTTAAAGGCAAACACATGCAAGAAAAATCATGGAAAGAAATACCGATAGGCGGTTTGATAGACAAAGCAGGCAGCGCGAAGGAATATAATGTCGGAGGCTGGCGCACGTTTAAGCCGGCGAAAGACGAGAAAAAATGCATACACTGCATGATATGCTGGATATATTGCCCGGATTCAAGTATTCTGGCAAAAGACGGCAAGCAGGCTGGTTTTGATTTTGACCATTGCAAGGGCTGCGGAATATGCGCGTCAGTATGCCCGGTAAAGTGTATAGCAATGGCGAAAGAGGAACAACAATGAGCCAATTTATGCCATTAACAGGAGACCATGCAGCGGCAGAGGCAATGCGCCAGATAGAGCCTGATGTAGTGGCGGCATACCCCATCACGCCGCAGACAGAGATAGTAATGACGTTTGCCGAATTTGCGGCAAACGGAAAAGTCAAGACCGAGATGATCCCCGTTGAATCAGAACACTCGGCAATGAGCGCGTGTGTTGGCGCAGCGGCAGCAGGCGCGCGCACAATGACGGCAACTTCGTCGCAAGGGCTTGCCTTAATGTGGGAAATAGTCTATATCGCGGCATCTACAAGGCTCCCAATAGTAATGCCTGTTGTAAACAGGGCGCTTTCAGCCCCTATAAACATACATTGCGACCATTCGGATACAATGGGTGCGAGAGACTCCGGCTGGATTCATATATATTGCGAAAACGCCCAGGAGGCTTATGATAATACAATTCTGGCAGTTAAAATAGCGGAACATAAGGACATACTTTTGCCTGTTATGGTGTGTCAGGACGGTTTTATCACCTCCCACGCCGTAGAAAACATCGAAATCTTCGACGATAAAAAAGTAAAAGATTATATAGGCGAATATGTGCCAAGGCTGCCGCTTTTGGATGTTGATAAGCCGGTGACATTCGGCCCGCTTGATTTACAGGATTATTATTTCGAACACAAAAGGCAGCAGGTTGAGGCAATGAAAAACGCCACGCAGCTAATCCCTAAGATAATGGCTGAATTTAACAAGGAATTTAACAGAAAAATCGACGTGATAGAGGAATACAAACTTAACGACGCTGAAATAGCGATCGTAGTATTAAGCTCAACAGCTGGCACGGCAAAAATAGCAGTTGATAAATTAAGAGAAAAAGGAATAAAGGCAGGCCTGCTTCGCCCGTGCATATTCAGGCCTTTTCCGGCGGCAAGGATTATCAAAGCGCTCTCAGGCAAAAGGGGAGTTTGCATATTAGACAGGGCAGAATCTTTCTCAAACCACGGAGGCCCGCTGTTTAACGAAGTACGCTCCTGCATGTATAACCAGCCGAATGCCCCGGTAATGAAAAACGGGATATTTGGTTTAGGCGGGCGCGATATATTTGTCGAAGATATCGAGGCGGTGTTTGCGGATTTAGGTAAAATAGTAAAAACAGGTAAAGTCGATTCCTGGGTTGATTATATAGGAGTAAGAGACTAATGGCTGCGAATTTAAATTTAAAAGAACTCTCAAAAAGGCCGGAAAGATTATCAGGCGGCCATAGATTATGTTCCGGCTGCGGCGCTTCAATAGCAGTAAGGCAGATTTTATTAGGCACAGAAGATCCTATTGTTGTCGCGTGCGCGACAGGATGCTTGGAAGTCGCGACAACCATTTATCCGTATACAGCGTGGGAAGTCCCGTTCATACATAACGCATTTGAAAATGCCGCAGCTACAATAAGCGGCGTTGAAACCGCGTATCGCGCGCTGAAAAAACAGGGAAAGATTAAGAAAAAGATTAAATTCATCGCCTTCGGCGGCGACGGCGGCACCTACGACATAGGCCTGCAGTCTTTATCAGGGGCTCTCGAGCGCGGCCATAACTTCGTCTACGTCTGCTACGACAATAACGCTTATATGAACACCGGAATTCAGCGCTCAAGCGCGACACCTTGCGGCGCATCGACGACAACAGCCCCGGCGGGAAAAGAAAGCTACGGCAAGCCGCAGCTTCGAAAAGATTTAACAGCCATTTGCGCGGCTCACAATATTCCTTATGCGGCGCAGCTTTCAATATCTAATTGGAAGGATTTAATTACAAAATCGCAGAAAGCCTTTGAAGTCGAAGGCCCCGCATTTTTAAATGTGTTATCAATATGCCACAGAGGTTGGCGCATCCCCCAGGAGACATCCGTAGAAATAGCGAAGATAGCTGTTGATACATGTTTCTGGCCGCTTTATGAAATAGAAAACGGTTCAAAATATACCATAAATTACAAACCAAAAACAAAAAGGCCTATCGAAGATTTCCTAAAGCCGCAAGGCAGGTTCAAGCATCTATTCAAGCCCGAAAACGCGCAATTACTGAAAGATATCCAGGCGCAGATAGACAGCCACTGGAACCTTCTGCTCAAAAGAGAGCAGCAATAACCCGTATGGATGAATTTAAAGCTTTACAAAAGAAAAGAAGGCTAAAACAGCTTTTGATGGCAGGGCCTTTTCTTGTGATTGTCATCGCAGGATGGCGCTATCCGCTTTTGGGATATTTTATACCCCTATGCATGATTTTAGGTGTTAGTATGGGGTTGTTTAAAGGCAGAGTTTTCTGTAATTGGTTATGCCCCAGAGGCAGTTTCTACGACGTCTGTATTAAGGCCTGCCCCACCAAGGCTCTGCGTTTTTAGCGTATAAATTAGACCGATTTAAAAGCCGGCAAATTTATTTTACAAAGAGCATAACAATTCCCAAAACTATTAGTATGGGCCCGGCTATTTTCATTTTTGAGCCCCACTTGGCGTGCCACTTCTCATATGCTTCGCCTTTATTTTTACTTGCGCTTATAACCTTAAAGCCGATTAACGTAATATAGATTCCGATAAGTATCGTGCCTATTCCGCCCATGTTTACCTCCTTGTTATTTGTTCGTTGTGTTCTATAGGTCTATTTTATACTCCAGCATAGAAAAAAGCAAACTAAATACAGAAAATAAACCGCAACGGGAAATTTCGCCAAGGCCATTGGTATATTGCTCTGTAAAATAGAAAAGCCCACCAAAATAAATTGATGGGCTCTCCCGACGCTGGCTCCCCGGCCAGGACATCGAACCGTCGCTCACTTTGTTCGCTCCTTAAGGAAAAACCCTTATGGTTTTTCCTTAACGCTCGGCCTGTCGGCCGAGCTATTCCTTTTCCTTCCGC
Organism: Candidatus Omnitrophota bacterium; assembly: GCA_043797125.1. Classification (GTDB taxonomy): domain Bacteria; phylum Omnitrophota; class Gorgyraeia; order JABMRG01; family JAFGKX01; genus JAZDPX01. The sequence goes on along the minus strand of JAZDPX010000047.1, from coordinate 2,860 downwards.
GTAGGAGAAATTTGCGCCGATAAGGGGAAAACTATAGTTTTCCCCTTAAAATCCCTTTTCCGGTTCTCGTCCCGCCAAATAAGCGAAAAAATTGCCCGATATCAGAAGCGATATCGGGCAATTTTTGGCTCCCCGGCCAGGACTCGAACCTGGGACCTAGTGGTTAACAGCCACGCGCTCTACCAACTGAGCTACCGGGGAACGAATTTCCTAAAGTATACTTTAATAAGGTAGCTTTGTCAATTTTTAATTATTTTACTGTAATTCAGCCATTGCCAACCATCCCCACCCTTTCTATGGAAGCCCGCCAGTATTTTTTTCTTGAATATATAGCCTAAAAGTGCTACTATGTCGCCGCTATTATAAACAAGAGGCGCTAATGACATATTATAATATATAAGGCAATCCAATGGTGGGTTGCTTTATATATTTTGGGTGAATTAGTGAATTAGGGTCATGTCCGGCGGGGACACTTCTTGAGTTAAAGCCCGTCCCTTTCGGACCTGACCCCAGTTACACCATTTTGCACAGTAGAATAAAATAAAAAGGAGGTGTTTCATGGCAAAATTTTTTATGTATGGAAAATATTCGCAGGAGGCGATGAAAGGCATCTCGGCCGAAAGGACGAAGAAGGCGCTTGATTTGATAGCAAAATCCGGTGGTAAGGTAAATTCAATGTATGCACTCCTGGGCAAATACGATATTGTGCTGATAACGGATTTTCCGGATGTTGCAGACGTGATGAAGGCATCCATCGCCTTAAACAAACTAACCGGCATAGCCTTTACCAGCTTCTCTGCAATCAGTATCGAAGAATTTGACAAAATTACTGCATAATATTTCATAATTACAGACGTTTGCCGAATTATTCGGGAAACGTTTTCCATGCCGCTCGTATGAAAATAGAGTCAGGTTTCAACAATCAACAAAAATTGTAAAATAGAGAATACGTGCCGGGTACGCAGCTAATCGGCTGCCTGTCCCCGAGCTGTGCGGCGGAGTGTCCCCGGGGATGGATAGCCGCGTGTTCGATAAAGAGAGGAGATAGCATATGAAGACATTGTTTACGATTGCAGCAGCCGGATTTATTTGCGTAAGTTCTTTTTTGCCGCTTTCCATGGCAGGCGATAACCCCATGCTTGATTTTTATAACGAGCTGGCGCAAATTATTGAAAATAACACGGATAATCCCGACGCGTGCGTAGCCCAGGCGAAAGCCCACATCAGCAGCAACATAGGGCCGTTGCAGGCCGCGGCTCAAAGAGGCAGGCAAATGGCGCAGCGGGACGAACAAAAATACGAGGACATGGACCAGCAGGACATCGAGGCCGCCATGCAGGAGGCTGAAAAAACCATGTCAGATCCCATGGTAGCCAGGACAATGAACGAATCCATGGCAGCTTTGGATAGATTCGCGGTTGCTTTTGAGCAATTCGCTAGCAAATATCCCGACGCGGCGGATAAAATTACCAACACCATGCACGAATACGCCCCCCAAGAGGATATATAGCTTTAGGTAAAATAGGTAAAACATAACCCTCTGTAACTAAAATAGTTGCGGAGGGTTTTTGTTTGTGGTAAAATAAAAAATAATGGAGAATAAAATCTATGCTCTGGTGATAGTGTTTGGCATATTTGTTATTGTGTTTTCTATTTTTTGTTTTCACGGTATTGCAGAACAAGGGGAAACAGAGATGAAAGTTCTTAAGATAGAATGGCAGCGCCTTGTGGACGAAAAAGGCCAGACTTGCCAGCGGTGCGGGTCAACAGAGAAAGAAGTTAAAAAAGCATTCCAAAGTCTTAAACAATCTCTCGCTCCATTAGAAATAAAAGTTACTTTGGAAAAGAAAGCGCTCGACCCTTCAATTTTCGCTAAAGATGTCATCCAGTCAAATCGCATTTTGATTGGCGGGAGGCCTTTGGAGGAATGGTTAGGTGCACAAGTAGGCAAAAGTCCTTGCGAGTTTTGTTGTGCAGAACTCGGTGATAAAGCAGAATGCAGAACTGTTGAAGTAGGAGGGCAAATCTATGAGACAATACCAGCTAATCTTATAGTTCAGGCAGGTCTTCTTGCTGCGAGTGAGCTTATGGGGAAAGATGTATCTACCGTTTCCCGCAGTGAGTCTAAAGAAAATAAATCTTCTGAAAAGAAATCCTGTTGTCCATAAGAGAGTCTAAACAATTACAAATTCTTTGCAAAGTTTTTTTATAATATTGGGGCCTGGTCTCAATTTTCAACATTTCATAATTTTTGTTGATTATTGAGACCTGACCCCCTGACCTCTATAACAATGGAGAGAACATGAGACAAAAGGGTGTTTTAAAATTACTTACGATAATGTTTTTAATTCTCGGGATCGGGTTTTCGTCCGTTTTTGCGCAAAGCGGCGCTCAACAGAACGTCGAGGTGATCAGAACTGCGACCTCCGCTGACGGCACAGTGATCAATTATTACGAGCATGGACAAGAGGGGCCGGTACTCGTGTTCGTCCACGGATGGAGTTGTGACGCGAGCTACTGGAGAGAACAGGTCGAATATTTCAAGCATAAGTATCACATGGTTCTGATCGATCTGGCTGGGCATGGTCGTTCTGGGAGTGGGCGTGAGAATTACACCATGGAAGCTTTTGGCCAGGATGTGAAGGCTGTTGTCGAGAGTATTGGGGCAGAGAAAGTGGTCTTGATCGGTCATTCCATGGGCGCCCTTGTGATCGCAGACGCGGCCCGCTTTATGCCAGAGAAGGTTATTGGATTGGTCGCGGTTGATGATCTTCAGAATGTGGAATATCCTTTAGGCGAAGAACAGTTCAAGGAGATGACCGCGCCATTCAAAGAAGATTTCAAGCAGGGTGTCAGAGGT
>JAZDPX010000046.1:0-3954 GCA_043797125.1 Candidatus Omnitrophota bacterium | reverse complement strand
CGGCTTGGCTTGATTCGGCGCCGTTTCCTGCATGTCCTTGGAATTCGCGGACTGAGTTTCTGAACGCGCAAAGCGACGGCAGGTTAGCCGAATTGAAAGAGTTTCTAATAAGGACACAACCAACGCAAACTGCCTTTATCGTAAAAAGGTTGCAGGAGAGCTTACCGCGTATGCTTAAAAGCGTCGCGGAAGAAAGCACTCGCAATAAGATAGCTATGCAATTTAATCGTGTTGCATCTACCGCGCCGGAAGTTTTCGCTTTGGCAGATTACGTTAATTTTAAGGGGCTTGGGATTGCAACAGGCGAGACTTATCGAGGGAAAGGCTGGGGACTGCTTCAGGTCTTAGAGGCTATGAAGGGGGAGATCGAAGCTCCCGATGCCCTGGGAGAATTTATCCGATCGGCAAATCTTGTGCTTGAAGAGCGGGTGCAAAACTCTCCTTTAAGCCGCAATGAACAGAGATGGCTGCCGGGATGGCAGCAAAGAATTGATTCTTATATAAACAAGGAGGAAAAGGTATGTTTGCAAGAATGACGCTGGTTGTTCTTTTCGCTTGTGCTATAGCCGGGTGCGCCACGAGCTCTAAAAAGCAGGCTACGCAGTCACAATCAGTAGTAGCTCAAAAAACGCAGCAGGGATTATATGACGATCAGTGGTCGTCCGATAGTTATGAAATGCCAGAGCAGAAGGCGTATTCCACAACGGTAGTAAAATTGAGCCCGAAACAGATTCAGCGGGCATTAAAGAGCGCGGGTTTCTACCAAGGGCCTATTGACGGCAAGATTGGGCCTAAGACCAAACAAGCTATTATTAAATTCCAGAAAGCAAATGGTCTTAAGGCTGATGGAATTGTTGGGAAAAGAACGTCAGTCGCATTAAATAAATATTTATCCGAATAAAAAATGAAAGTAAAGAAAACATCTCTTTTTATAACACTAATTGTTTTTTTGGGCGTTGCAGGATATTTTGGCCAGCAATATTATGCAAAATTCCAAAAAGCCAAGCAAGAGAGGATTCTACATGAAAGACGAGAAGTCGCATGGCAGGAGTTACAACGACGCATCAAAGTTGAAATAAGCCAGTTTAAGGGTGAAGCAGGGATCGTTATTAAAGACCTAGAAACCGGATGGGAATTCTCTTATGAGACGACCAAGATGTTTCCTTCGGCAAGCTTGGCTAAGATTCCCCTTATGGCGGCATGCTTTTGGGCAGCTGATCAGGGGCGCATTAAGCTTGACCGCAACATAGCTCTAAAGTCATCGGATAAACTTACTGGCTCAGGAGTTTTGAAAGATATGCCAACAGGCACTACTTTCAGCGTAGAGAGGCTCATCGGCCTTATGATTTACGACAGCGATAATACCGCTACTAATATCCTTACGAACTTGCTCGGTATTGATTACCTGAATAGCACGTTTAGGGCTTTTGGCTTGAGGAATACAGATTTATCCCGGAAGATAGCTGATTATCATTTACGGGATAAAGGTATCGAGAATTACACGACAGCGGAGGACATGGCTTTATTATTGGATAAAATATACCGCAGGAGTCTTGATAATAAATCTATTTCGGATCAATGCATATCCATGCTGAAATTGACACGCCTGAACGACCGTATTCCCAAGTATCTGCCGGTTGATATAACTATTGCGCATAAGACTGGTCTTGAGAAAGAGGTTTGCCATGACGCAGGTATAGTTTTTACTCGCAAGGGCGATTTTATCATTGTCGTATTAACGAAGCATACGAATTCGAATAGTGCGCCTTCCAAGGAATTTATCGCAAGGATATCATCGTATGTCTATAAATATTTTGAACAGTTATAATGGAGGGTTGCGTATGAAGATAAAGATTGCAGTTATTCTATTTTTGGCGGTATTCACAATGTCCGGATGTGCCTATATACAAAAGGCCAAGAGGACGGATGACCTTGAGATAGAAAACGCCAATCTAAGAAAGAAGATTGCCCAATTGGAGAAAGACAAGACCAAAGAAGTCAAGCGGGTATATGAGCAAAAAGACAGGGAGCTTTCGGATCTGGAGCGGGCAAAGCGGGAACTCGAAGAATCGCTTAAGAAAGAAATCGGCGACTACAAGGCAAAGCTGCAAATGACAGAGCGTGGCTTGGTGATAACCTTTTTATCGGAAGTGTTCTTTGACTCTGGAAAAGACGTAATAAAAAGCGACGGTAAGCTTTCCCTTGATAAGGTGGCTGAAGTTTTAAACAGAGACGTGCCAAATTCTGCTGTAGCGGTTGAGGGGCATACTGATAATGACCCGATAAAGTATTCAGGATGGAAGTCGAACTGGGAGCTTTCTTCCGGCCGCGCATTAGCAGTTGTGCATTATCTTGCTGATGAATGCAAAGTCCAGCCGCGAAGATTGTCAGCAAACGGCTATGGAGAATTCCATCCGGTAGCCCCTAATGATTCGGCACAGAATAAGCAGAAAAACAGAAGGGTGGAAATTGTTATATTGCCTTCTAAGGTAAGCAAGGTAAAAGCAGAACGATAAAAAATTTAAGCATGAGAAAGGAGGTGCTCTGAAAGATTTAAAAGCATATATTGCTCGGTTATTAACCAATTTAAATACGGAGGGTCGTGTGATGAAAAAAGTTATTTTTGCAGTAATTTTGGCTGTCGCCGCGTCAATTTTTTTTGTTTCGCAGTCGTATGCAATGGAGCGCAGGCCTGCTGCTTCAAAAAAAGCTGCGCCAACTATTCTTAAAGTAGCTGGCAAGGTGAGCGGTTATAGCTGGTCGAATTCTACCATCACTATTTCCTCAAGCAGCGGCCCCACAGTCACTGTTTCTGCAGACAAGGATACTTCTACCAAAAAAGCGGGAAAAGTTATCAAGCTTATGGATATTAAATCTGGAGATACAGTTACGGTTACGTATGAAGTCAAAAGAGGCGTTAATGTCGCAAAGTCAATTGTAGTAGAAGCAAAACCTGTCTCAGGCACTACTACTAAGACTAAGAAACGATAAGCTGTTAATAAGTATGTAATACTGTACCAGTTATAGGCAAGGCGGGGCGGTTTTTCATTGAAAGGAGCCAGGACAAAATGGCAAAAAACACAAGTAAAGTTTTATCGAAACAAGCGGGACCTGTTTGCACTTCCGGAACATTATGCGAAGAGATACAAAAGAAAGCGTATTATATTTGGGAAGTAGAAGGCAAGCCCAGCGGAAAAGATTGGGATATATGGCTTAGGGCAGAAAAAGAAGTTTGTGCTGCCGTTAAAAAGTAGTCTTTTTGTCGCGGCGATAATATTTACCTTTGTTAATTAACACAAGGGTCCGGAATCCTATGGTTCCGGAGGATATTATTTGATGGTCGGGCCGCCATCTTGCATATTTTGCTGGATGGTTTTTTATTAATAGGAGGCGGATATTGAAACTGAGCGGCTGGATATTCATGATTCTTTCCTGGGGAATGATTTTAAGTTTGGCAATTTTTTGCTTTTTGAGGATATTCAAAAAAGGCCTTGGCGGAGAAGATTCCAAGATGGTAAAGCGGCTTAAAAAATAGGAAGGATGAGGAGATGACTGAAAGGGCGTTTTATGAATAAACAAGATTTTAAGAAAAGAAAAATTGCCTATTTTACAATGGAAGTGGGTTTTGATCCTAAAATAGCCACATATAGCGGCGGATTAGGGGTTCTGGCAGGCGATACTCTAAAATCCTGCGCGGATTTAGGTGTACCGCTTATCGCCGTAACACTGCTTAACGAAAAAGGTTATTTTGCGCAAAAACTGGATGAAGGAGGAAGCCAGGCAGAAATTCCTGTGGAATGGCCAAAAGAGGAGTTTTTAACGCTTTTGCCGGTACAAGTAAGCGTGAATATTGAAGGAAGAGAAGTTAGAATCCGTGTTTGGGAATATATTGTAAAAGGAATTACCGGCGCAACTATCCCCGTTTATTTTCTGGATACTAACTTGCAGGAAAAC
>JAZDPX010000045.1:0-142845 GCA_043797125.1 Candidatus Omnitrophota bacterium | reverse complement strand
CATCAACTCCGCTTTCAGCGAGACCTCGCCGAAACGGCGGGCAATTGACAACCGCTTTGTCCTAAACCAAAATGTAATGCAAAGCCCTGCCCTCGCCTACGGGTTTAATCACCTTAAGCTCTACGAGCTTAACTAATTCCTTATGAACAGCTTGGGCAGAGATTTTGAACAACCCCTGTAAATCCTTATTCGTTACCTTGCCATTAATATTAATGTGCTCAACTATCTTCATCTGCTTTGGTGTAAGGGCAATTTGCGCCTGACCGTTTTTCTTCTTGGAACTAACTTTTAAAACGGCATCTTTGGCTTCTTTAACTGAATAAAGTATGCCATCGGTAAAATATTCAAGCCATAACGTAATATCTCCATTATTGGTTTGCGCCGTCTTTAAAGCAGCGTAATACGCCTGCCTATCCCTGTCATAATAATCATCCAGAGCAAAAATTCTCCTGTGGTCAAAACCGCTTAAGTGCAGAATTGACGTGGCAACCAACCTGGCTGTTCTGCCATTACCATCAATAAACGGATGGATTCTGGCTATCTCATAATGAGCAATGCCTGCCAAGAGAACAGGATTAGGTTCCCAAGATTTATCAAGATTAAGCCAACCTATAAATTCTTGAACAAGTTGGGGCACTTCTTCTGTTTTGGGCGGCATATATTCTACAACTTCCTTAAAGGTCGTGCCGTCAAAGATTCTTTTACCCACAAAAACTTGTCGATTTCTAAAGACGCCTGAATCAGCAGTATTGTTCATTACATCTTTGGTTATAACCCTGTGGATATTTAATAAATCGGCTACCTTAATTTTTCCTTTCCCGGCAAGGCCGGGGATTTTTTCTAATGCTTCAATGTAATTCAAAACTTCCTGTTTATCTTTATTAGTGGCAATAACATCTTTACCTTCAGCTAAAGCCTTTACCTGCTCAAGACTCAATTTATTACCCTCAATGGCCGTGGATGAATGAGTATTGCGAAGCAACGCCTGCCGCCTTAATTTCGCCTCCCATTTCGGCACCAGATGCGCCTGTTCGATAATCTCCCGCGCGGTTGCTATAGCTGTAAGGTTATTTAAAATTTTATCTGTTATAGTATATTTTGGATTAAATGGCATAGTATTGCTCATAAATAAGAACTGAATAGAAGCTAATTTCCGGATGTCTCTATAGCCGGATAAACAAATATTACCTTCTCCTGATGGACAGAATAAATCCATACTCTTCTAAAAGGTGAATTTTTGATATTTACTTTAATAAAATCCTGTAATATAGACAAGTAATTCTTCTCTACGATTATCGGCTGCACATCATAATAAGCAATTAAATCACAAGTCTGAGAATAATTTTTCTTAAATTTATTAGAAATATTCTCAAATAAAAAATCGTCGGTAAAAAATCCTCCTTCGAAAGAACCGCCATAGATCGATTTTGCTACAGAATTATCTACAAGTTCTGTTAACTCAAAATACGCTAGTGTACCATCTCTGAACTTACAAGAAACGTCTGGTTCGGGTGTCGGCTTTGCCTCAATAGAGTTTTCTTGGATTGGATAAGGACAATTTTTAATAAATTTGCGGAAAATGTCTTTTTCGTCTTTCGCCTGTTGAGCGTTCATATCTTCCATCTATCTTATTCTTATTTCGTATTTCTGTGCATTGTCCTGCAAGAAAGTCCATCCCCATCCAATAAGCTTACCAGCATCAAACACAAGAGGAGTAAGTTCATCATCAGTAATAGCTCCGTCGTCTTTTTTGACATCGGTGACATAATAAATAACTTCGAAGGTCTTATCCTTACCTTGCAATATTTCTGAGCGGTATGGATTATTTATAGTTAAAGCGGTATCTTTATTATCAACCGAAGCAATGAGTCCCCTTGAATGAAACGGCTCATCTCCCATTATTTCTATAGCTCTTGCTTTATCCATCCCTATTGAAAGCTTGAGAAGGTTAGTCCGATTCGGCGCAGTTAACTCGGACATCGTAGTTGCACACCCAGTTAGCCCTAAACACAGCAAAATAAATATTATTTTCCTCATAATTTTCTCCTTAAGATTAAAAGATTACTATGTGCCATCCTTTATTTTTCTCTTCATCTCTTTCATTTTGATTTGCTCATCGATGCATTCATCGCATTCGGACAATCGCTTAAATGCTTGTGCAATCTCTTCTGCCTTATGTGACTTGATCAGCCTAACATAATCATTATGAAACATCTGCCCCATTTTCACTAAGAGTTCTAAATGGGAATTTATTATCCTAGCGGCCATTTGAGATAAAGAACGATCTTCGCTTTCTGCTAGTTGTTCCAGAAATTCTTTACTCTCTTTAGTTAATCTGATTTGTATTCTTTCGTCTCTACTCATAGTAATTTATTATACACATTTGTCACCATTTGTCAACAAATATATTGCCTTTCAAAAACGCCCTACAGAAAACTGTAGGGCGTTAGTCCCCACTGCATCAAGCGGGTTTGGTTCGCCTGAGCGTCAAGGTTGGCTAGCAATGGCCTCAGGTGCTGTGCACCGTACCTGAGCAAAACATGGTGCTTGCATCGTTGCGCAGCACCACGTTGGGTGCTGCGCACAGAACCCGAGGCCAAATCCTTCGGATTTGGACGAGTGGTTCTGTGGCTGCCTCGCCTGGATTTGAACCAAGACTAACCGGTCCAGAGCCGGTTGTGCTACCATTACACCACGAGGCAATCAATATAGTTTATAGTCAATGGTCAATAGTCTATAGACCTTTTATATCCTTTAACCGCTTAAGCGTTGTTTCTTTCCCTAAAAGAACGAGCACTTCAAATAGCCCGGGCGAGGCCGGAGAGCCTGTGACTGCCACCCTTATCGGATGTATTATCTGCGACCAGTTTACGCCCAGCTCCTGCGAAAGTTCTTTTGCCGCGCCTTCAAGCGCCTTTTCGTTAAAATCAAGCGCTTTTATTTTTTCTGTGTATTTATCAATAAGCGCAAGGGTTTCTTTATTAATATATTCTTTTACAGCCGCTTCGTCAAATTCTATTTTTTCCTTAAAAAGGTAACCTGTCTTTTGTATGAAATCATCCGCGTTAACCATTCTTACGGAATATAATTTCATCACGCCCGCTAACCAGTTTTTATCGTAATCCTGTTTTATTATGCCCCTTTTTATCAGAAGCGGGCCGATAAAGGCAGCCAGTTTTTCGGGCGGATATGTCTTTATGTATTCCGAGTTAAGCCAGTCCAGTTTTTTTATGTCAAAAATCGCCGGGGTGCTTCTTATGGCCTTTAATGAAAATAGTTTAATTAGCTGCTCGACGGATAACCTTTCCCTGTCATCCTTCGGGGACCAGCCCATAAGTGCCAGGAAATTCACTATCGCCTCGGGCAGGTAGCCCTTTTCGCGGTATTCAGCGATTGCGGTCGCGCCGTGGCGCTTGGACATCCTGGATTTATCCTCGCCTAAAATCATCGGTATGTGGATAAATTTAGGCGGCCTTATCCCGAGCGCGTTATAAATCATAATCTGCTTTGGCGTATTTGAAATATGGTCATCGCCTCTTATTATGTGCGTTATATTCATTTCCGTATCGTCAACAACGCAGGCGAAATTATATGTCGGCGTTAAATCTGATTTTTGCAACACTAAATCATCAAACTCGTTTGAGTCAAATTCTATTTTTCCTTTTATAACATCGCCAAACGCGATTTTTTCTTTCGGGTTTTTAAGCCTTATTGCTTTTCCTTTTTCTGTTTCCTCGTAATACGCCTTTTCTTCATCCAAAAGTTTTTTTAAATACCTTTCATATATGGGCATTCTCTTTGACTGACGGACTATTTCCTCATCCGAAGCCATGCCCAGCCATCGCAGGCTCTCCACAATCTCGTCTAAGAATTCTTTTTTGGAGCGCTCAATATCTGTGTCCTCAATGCGCAGTATGAATTTGCCGTTTTGGTTTTTTGCGTAAAGCCAGTTAAAAAGCGCCGTGCGCGCGCTTCCTATGTGCAGAAATCCCGTCGGGGATGGCGCGAATCGCACTCGCACTTGATTTTCATTCATTGTTTGGCCTCTTTGATGCCTTTCTCGAAGGCGTCAAGATTTAAATCCAATAATTGTTTGTTGTTTTTAAACATTTCGTTCAATATAGAGATTGTCTTGGTTTTAGATACAACCTTTGTTGTTGAAACCAAAGCGCCAAGGGCAACTATGTTTGCCGCTTTTATGTTTCCTATATCGGAGGCGATCTCTGTCGCCTTAATCTTAACAACCATTATGTCTTTCCTTTTTGCAGGCGTTTCTATTAACGAGGAGTTTAGTATAATGGTGCCGCCTTTTTTAACGCGTGCCTCGAATTTATCAAAAGACGGCTTATTCATAATAACGCATATATCAGCTTCGCCGACAATAGGCGAGGGTATTTCTTCATCGCTTATTATGACCATGGAGTGCGCTGTGCCGCCGCGCACTTCCGCGCCGTAAGACGGCATCATGCTCACCTTTTTATTGTCATGCATACCCGCGGCTGCCAGAATTTTGCCGAAGGTCATTATGCCCTGCCCGCCGAAACCAGCGCATACTATTTTAATAGTTTTCATCGGTTAGTATTGAGTATTGAGTATTGAGTCGTGAGTATTGAGCGCTCATTACTCAATACTCACGACTCATAACTAATCACTATTTTCCTTTTAACACTCCCAAAGGATAATACTTTAGTATATTATCCTCAATCCATTTAATCGCGCCCTGCGTTGATACGCCCCATCCTGTCGGGCACATTGCGACAACCTCAACCATTGAAAAACCTTTTTTGTCAATCTGGTTTTGGAAGGCCTTTTTTATCGCCCTTTTTGCGCGCCTTACATTAACCGGATTATGCACTGAAACGCGCTCTAAATATACAACCCCGTCCAAAATTGCGAGCATCTCGCTTATTTTTAAAGGATAACCGTCGCGCGCCTTATCCCTGCCTAGCGGCGTTGTCTTTGTTTTTTGCGCAAACAGCGTTGTCGGGGCCATTTGCCCGCCTGTCATTCCGTATATACCGTTATTTACAAATATGACCGTGATATTTTCGCCCCTGTTTGCCGTATGTATAATCTCTGATGTGCCAATGGCAGCTAAATCGCCGTCGCCCTGGTATGTAAAAACTACTGTTTCGGGAAGCATTCTCTTTATTCCTGTTGCGACTGCCGGAGGCCTGCCATGCGCTGCCTCTGTTACATCAAAATCCCAGTAATCATACGCCAATACGGCGCATCCTACGGGGGCAACGCCTATTGTCTTTTCCCTTATACCAAGCGAGTCTATTACTTCGCAAATTAAACGATGCGCTATGCCGTGCCCGCATCCCGCGCAGTAGTGGGTCGGGATATCTCGCAAACTTTTTGGCTTCTCAAATATTTTCGTCATAAAAGTTTTGCCGCTTCTTTTTCTATTTCTTCAGGCGTGGGCACGCTTCCGCCTGAACGGCCGTAAAAATGTACCGGCCGCATTCCTTCTACGGCCAATTTAACGTCTTCTACCATCTGGCCCTCGCTCATTTCAACAACCAGGAATACCTTTGCTGTTTTGGCAGCTGCCTTTATTGCTTTATCGGGAAACGGCCACAGGGTAATGAGCCGTATCATGCCTGTTTTTTTCTTTTTCCTTCTTAAGCTTTCAACCGCTGCCTTCGCTATTCTGCTAGTTGTGCCGTAAGCAACTATAATAAGTTGGGCGTCTTTTGTTAAAATATTCTCAACGCGCACTTCATTCTCTTTGATCTCGCGGTACTTTTTCTGTAATTTTTTATTAAATTCTTCGAGAGCCCCAGGCCTTAGCAACAATGACCGTATAATGCGGGAGGGCCTTGCTTTTGCGCCTGTCAGCGCCCAGTCTTTATTATAAGGCTGTGGGCTTTGGGCTTTGAGCTTTGAGCTCTCCACCGGCTCCATCATCTGGCCTAAGATACCGTCGCCCACGACCAGAACCGGGCCTCTGTATTTATCCGCAAGGTCAAATGCAAGCTGCGTTAATTCAACAGCTTCTTGTACAGAAGCGGGCGCTAAACTGATTGTATGATAATCCCCGTGCCCGCCTCCGCGCGTAGACTGAAAATAATCCGATTGCGCAGGCGCAATATTGCCAAGCCCTGGCCCGCCTCTCATTATATTAATTATAACAGCGGGCAGCTCGCAGCCCGCAAGATATGATATGCCTTCCTGTTTTAAGCTTATGCCCGGGCTTGATGAGGAAGTCATTGCCCTGGCGCCTGTTACCGAAGCGCCGAACACCATGTTTATCGCTGCTAATTCACTTTCAGATTGTATAAAAACCCTGCCCTCCTCTACCATTCTCTTGGACATATAGGCGGGCAATTCGTTCTGCGGTGTTATGGGGTAGCCTGCGTAGAGTTTGCACCCTGCGGAAATAGCAGCCTCTCCAATGGCTTCGTTTCCAGTCATCAGCACTTGTGACATTGTGACCTTGTGACCTTGTGACCTCTTCACTCTTCTTCCTTTATTATCTCAATACAGCAATCGGGACAAATAACCGCGCAGTTCGTACATCCCGTGCAGTCTTTCTCGTTTACCGTTTCTGCAAAATGAATGCCTTTTTTGTTTAATTCCTTGCTTATTTTTAAAACCTGCTTAGGGCAAAAAATCACGCAAAGTTCGCAACCCTTGCATCGTTCTTTGTTTATGATAATTTTGAATTTGCTCATAGTTTCTGTAGCGGAGCCTTAAGGCTCCGCTACGGTTGTGGATAACTTACTTTAATAAGGCCTTCACCGTCGAAGCGATGCCTTTTGCATCTAAGCCATAATCCGAAAGAAGCTGGTCTTTTTTCCCATGCGTAATGAATTCATCCGGCAGGCCTAAGGTTTCTACGCTTAAATTTTTTATTCCTGATTTATTTATTGTCTCAAGAATAGCCGAACCAAACCCGCATTTAAGGCAGCCGTCCTCAACAGTAACAATATGCCTTATGCGCTGGCAAAGCTTTCTCATGAGGTCTTCATCGATAGGCTTTATAAATCTCATATTAACAACCTCGGCTGAAATCTTATATTCCGATAAAATATCAGCGGCTTCTAAAGAGGCTTGTGCCATTGAGCCGATTGTTAATATGGCTACGTGCTTGCCTTCTCTTAAAACTTCTGCCTTGCCGAGTTGAATCTCTGCTCCGCCAGAGTAGCGCAGGCTTAAGCCTGCGCTACTAGATGAGCTGCCTGGTCTTTGGGTCACGCTACCTCTGGGGTAGCGTATCGCCACAGGGCCTTTAACCTTGTATATGGCGAATTCAAGCATATCCATGAGTTCTTGCTGGTCCTTTGGCGCCATACATACAATATTCGGGACGTGGCGCATAAACGCTATATCGAAATTTCCGTGATGCGTAGGCCCGTCCTCGCCCACAAGGCCTGCCCTGTCAAGGCAAAACACAACATGCAAATTCTGCAGCGCCACATCGTGTATTATCTGATCGTATGAACGCTGCAAAAATGTGGAATAAATCGCGACAACAGGCACAAGAGCGCTTTTTGCAAGGCCCGCTGCCAGGCCTACGGCGTGCTCTTCGGCTATGCCGACATTAAAAAATCTGTTTGGGAATTTTTCATGAAACGCGTCAAGGCCCGTGCCTTCCGGCATGGCTGCTGTTACGGCAATAATTTTATCGTCTGAGCTTGCAAGCTCAATAAGTTTCTGGCTGAACGCGTCTGTAAAACTAAAACTGCTTGCAGTTTTATTCTCGCCGCTGTCTATATTAAAAGGCGTGGTGCCATGGAATCTGTGGGGTGATTTTTCCGCAAGCTCATAACCTTTGCCTTTTTTTGTAACAACGTGAATTATGCGCGGCCCTTTAATGGGTATCACATTTTTTAACAGGCCTATCGTCGCGTTTATGTTGTGTCCGTCTACCGGGCCAAAATACCTTATGCCCATCTCTTCAAATATTATACCGGGTACGAGTAAATTTTTTAACGCCTCTTCCAGTTTTCTGGCCGCGTTAAATGTTGCTGAACCAACCTTGGGAATGCGTTTTACAACATCCTGCATCTGCGTCCTTATGCGGTTGTATATGGGGTTTGTAAGGACCCTGTTTAAATATTTGCTGAAAGCTCCGACGCTGCGCGATATCGAAAACTCGTTGTCATTTAAAACAATAAGCAGGTCTTCCTGCAGCTGGCCTGCGTGATTTAGCGCCTCAAACGCCATGCCCCCGCCCAAAGAACCGTCTCCTATAAACGCGATTGTCTTGTCTTTTATCTTTTTTATGCGCCGGGCTGCTGCCATGCCTAACGCGGTGGATATAGAGGTAGAACCATGCCCGACGGTAAACGCGTCATATTCCGATTCAAACGCGTTAGGAAAACCGCTTATCCCGTCTCTTTGCCTTAACGTATGAAATTTATCTCTTCTTTCGGTTAATATCTTGTGCGCGTATGCCTGATGGCCTACATCCCACACAATAGTGTCCTTCGGCGTATTCAGGCAATAATGAAGGCTGATAATAACATCCACAGCCCCAAGGCTTGGGGCAAGATGCCCGCCTGTTTCAGAAACAGTTTTTATGATAAAGCTTCTTATTTCATGGGCAAGTTCCGGCAGTTTTTCCTGCGCGAGTTTGCGTAAATCTTGAGGGGAATTTATGGAATCGAGCAACATGCTTATTGTTTTCTTTCTAAAATAAAATCCGCTAAATCCAGCAATGGCTTTTTATCTTTGCCAAACGTAGAAAGCTGGGCCTTTGCCTTTTCTATTAAATCTTTTGCCCTTACATGCGAGCGCTTTTTACCGATAACCCTAGCCATGCCCTCGTTATCCAGCATGTCATCCACAACCTGAAATGCAAATCCAATATATTCGCCGAATTTAAAAATTGCCTGTTCTTTTCGCTTGGAGGCTCTCGCTATAATTGCGCCTAACCTGCATGAGGCAGCTATCAAGGCGCCGGTTTTATGGGTGTTTATGTACTCGATCGTCGGTAAA
Organism: Candidatus Omnitrophota bacterium; assembly: GCA_043797125.1. GTDB lineage: Bacteria > Omnitrophota > Gorgyraeia > JABMRG01 > JAFGKX01 > JAZDPX01. The sequence goes on along the minus strand of JAZDPX010000045.1, from coordinate 133,896 downwards.
TCCATTGGTCTGTGGGCTGCCTGCCCCGTACCTGAGCGAAGCGAATGGTATGGGGTGGGCTGTGGGCTGTGGGCGCAACCTATGTCCACAACCTGGCCGCCTATCATGCCTTTTGAGCCGGTTGCCTCTGACAGCACTTTTATTAAACGGTTATTTATGCCGGGGCCTTTTGTGGCGCCTGCCAATATATTATAAGCGAGCGTCATTAATGCGTCCCCGGCCAAAACAGCCGTTGCTTCATCGAATTTTTTATGACACGAAGGCCTGCCCCTTCTGTAGTCATCGTTATCCATGCATGGCAGATCATCGTGTATCAGAGAATACGTATGTATCATTTCAATTGCGCAGGCGCAAAGAAGAGAATCTTTTTCGCTGGCTGCGCACATTTTAGCACAGGCCATGCAAAGAATAGGCCTTATTCTTTTGCCGTCTGCCATGCTGTAGCGCATTGCCTGATAAATCAGCGGCGGAAAACTTTTTGCATCCGGAATAAGCGCGTTTAACTTGTCGTCTATCAGCCTTTGTTTATTCTTTAAATAGGCGCCGGGTTTCAAAACAAAAGCCCCTCCGCCCCTTTCGACTTCTTTTGCTTTTTATCCTGCGCGGGTTTACCTGCCGGATAGGCAGGCTTGCTCTCTTTAGACTCCTGAGCTTTTTCCGCCTGGAATTCTCTTGCCGAGAGATTGCCGGATGAATCTTTTACAAGCACCTCTATCCTTTTTTGGATGTCGTGCAGTTTTTTTGTGCAAAGCTGGGAAAGCTTCATGCCCTCTTCATATTTTTGATAGCGTCGCTGAGAGATACATCCCCGCCTTCCAGTTCCTCGACAATATCTTCCAGCTTTTTTATCGCGCCTTCAAAATCCTGCTCCTTCTCTTTCATCGCGCCCCCCTGATCTGTGTCATTGTAACCGTAGCGGAGCCTTAAGGCTCCGCTACGGTTGTGGATAAGTCCTTTTTCTCAACCCTGCTCTCTACCTCACCCTTTGCCAATCGCGTCTTTATGATGTCGCCTTCGTTTAATTCTTCGGCGTCCTTGATTATCTTGCCGTCTGCGGCCCTTGCCGTAATGCTGTAGCCTCTTGATAAAATCGCTGTCGGATTAAGGGCCTTAAGGGTGCTGGATAAATTGTCCAGCTGGTGCTGCTTTTCCTGCAAAAAATGGTTTATGTTCTGGTTAAGGGCTTTTGTCTGGTCATCCGTTCTCTGAAAATTCTGCTGAATTAAAAAAAGCGGCTGTTTGAACGCGTATCTTTGTTTTAATGCCTCTAATTTGTTTTTTGCCGAATCTAATTCCGCCATCAGGGCGCTTTTTAGCCGCTGATTTAAATTCTCGATATTATTCAGGAAATCCTCTTTTTTGCCTGCGACTATTTCAGCTGCAGCGGACGGAGTCGGCGCCCTTAAATCAGCTACGAAGTCAGCTATCGTATAATCTATCTCGTGGCCGACCGCTGATATTATTGGTATGCCTGAATTGTATATGGCGCGCGCCAAGACTTCCTCATTAAAGGCCCACAAATCCTCAAGGCTTCCGCCGCCCCTTCCGACTATTATTACATCCACGTTTTTCAGGCGGTTAAATGCTTCTATGCCTTCTTTGACTTCTTGGCTTGCGCCGTCTCCTTGAACCTTGGCAGGATATAAAATTATATGCATATTGGGGAAACGCCTGCCTATTACATTAAGTATGTCCTTTATTGCGGCGCCTGTGGGGGAGGTTACAACACCTATCCTGCTTGGCAAAATAGGTATGGCCCTTTTATGAGATTGGTCAAACAGTCCTTGTTTCTGCAGCTTTTCCTTAAGCTGCTCAAAGGCAAGTTGCAACGCCCCTACGCCTTTTGGTTCTGCTTCTTCAATATAAAACTGATACTGCCCTCTTTTATTATAAAGACTTATCCTGCCAAAGCAGATTAAGCGAACGCCGTCTTTTATGTCAAACTTGAGAGTGTCTGCTATATTTTTGAATATAACGCATGAAATTACGCTTTCAGAATCCTTAAGGCTTAAATAGCAGTGGCCTGAGCTGTGCCTTGTAAAATTCGAAACCTCTCCTTCGACCCACACAGCAGGAAAGCTGTTCTCTAAGATAAACCTTATCTCTCTTGTAAGCTCGCTTACCGTGTATATCTTCTTTTTTGCGCCTATACCGCTAATCTTTTCCAATCTGAACTCTTTTTATTGATCTGGCCTTGCCGGTTTTCTCGTCAACATCAACTATAGCGCCGTTTAGGCGCACGTCGCTGTCTGCGACCTGAAATTTTACGGGCATGCGCGTGATGAATCTTTCCAATATCTGTTCTTTTCTTCTGCCGATGACGGAATCAAACGGGCCTGTCATCCCCAAATCTGTTATATACGCGGTGCCCTTCGGCAATATCTTATCGTCAGCGGTCTGCACGTGGGTGTGCGTGCCGAATACGCAGGATACAAGCCCGTCGAGATACCAGCCAATGGCTATCTTTTCGCTTGTTGCTTCCGCGTGCACATCCACCAAAATAATCTTTGTCTTTTTCGACAGCTCTGTCGCGTAGCGCATTGCGGCTTTAAACGGGCAATCTATGTGATCCATAAACACCCTGCCCTGCACATTTATGACGCCGACTAAAAAATCTCCAGCGACGTAAAGGCCCGCGCCTGAACCGGGGGCGCCTTCAGGATAATTGCCAGGGCGAAGCAGTCTTTTTTCCGTGCCGATTATTTCCAGGACCTGTTTTTGCTTCCATATGTGGTCGCCTGATGTAAGCACGTTGACTCCCGCATCCAGAAGTTCGCTGCAAGTCTCGGGTGTTACGCCGCTTCCGCCTGCCGCGTTTTCAGCGTTAGCAATAACAAAATCTATTTTTTCTTTCTTCTTTAAGCCGGGCACAAGCGCCTTTACCGCCTCCCTGCCCGGCGAGCCTGTTATATCGCCGATTAATAAAACGTTCACGAAAAACTCCTATGTTGGTCTATAGTCAATGGTCGATGGTCAATGGTTAAACAATTCCCATAGACTATTGACTATAGACTATAGACCATTAACTACTTAGCATACTCCACTGCCCTTGTCTCCCTGACCACCGTTACTTTAATCTGGCCGGGATATTCCAGGCCCTCTTCTATCTTTTTGGTTATATCGCGGGCCAAAGTAATTGCCTCAAGTTCGTTTAATTTATCAGGCTGAACTATTATCCTTACTTCTCTGCCTCCCTGTATCGCGAAAGACTTGGCTACGCCTTTAAACGAGTCTGCTATTGCTTCTAGCGTCTCGAGCCTCTTTACATAGCTTTCCAGGGTTTCCCGTCGGGCTCCCGGGCGTGTAGCGCTTATGGCGTCAGCCACCTGCACAAGCACCGCAAAAACAGAGCGGGCTTCTATGTCCTGGTGATGTGCCTCTATCGCGTGTATAACAGCCTCTGTTTCTCTGTATTTTCTTGCTAAGTCAGCGCCTATTTTCGCGTGCGGTCCTTCCACTTCGTAAGACACTGCCTTTCCAAGATCATGCAAAAGGCCTATTCTTTTTGCCTGGTTAAAATCAAGGCCTACTTCGCTTGCCAAGACTCCCATAAGATAAGCTGCTTCTTTTGAATGCTGCAACACGTTTTGCCCGTAGCTTGTCCTGTATTTTAACCTGCCCAAGAGCTTTATTATTTCCGGATGCAGGCCGTGGATGTTAAGGTCAAAGGCAGCCTTCTCGCCTTCATCTTTTATTGTTATTTCCATTTCCTTTTTTACTTTTTCAACTACTTCTTCTATGCGCCCGGGGTGGATACGCCCGTCTTCTATCAGCCGCTCCAAAGAAATGCGCGCCACTTCCCTTCTTACCATATCGAAGCTGGATAATGTAACTGCCTCAGGAGTATCATCAACAATCACATCAACGCCTGCTGCTGTTTCTAAGGCCCGGATATTTCTTCCTTCCCTGCCTATTATGCGGCCTTTCATTTCATCGTTGGGCAGACTTACCACGCTCACTGTTGATTCCGCGGTGTGCTCCGCGGCGCATCTTTGCATAGCCATGCTGATTATGTTGCGCGCCTTTTTGTCCGCGAGTTCTTTTGTCTCGTCTTCCACGCGCTTTATTATGGCGCCTGTTTCCTGTCTTACTTCCTTTTCTGTCCTTGCCAACAGCTCTCTTTTCGCTTCTTCCGCGGTCATCCTGGTGATCCTCTGCAGTTGCTCTTTTTCCTTAACAAGCAGCTGGTCTAATTCGGACTTCACGCTTTCTATTGACTGTTGTTTTCTAATGAGTTCTTTCTCCGACTCGCCAAGTTTTCTCTCTTTTCCGTCTAAGAGGTCAACTTTTCTGTCTAGGTTTTCCTCTTTTTGCGTCAGTCTTTTCTCCGATGCCGCTAATTCCTGCCTTCTGTCTTTTGTTTCCTGCTCAAAATCAGAGCGCATCTTAAGCTTTGCGTCCCTGACTTCAAGCTCTGCTTCCTTGCGCGCGTTCTCAGCTTCTTTTTTTGCCTGCTCTAGAATGGTCTTGGCCTTTTCTCTTGAAGAGGCGAGTTTCATTCTGCCGGAATATTTGCTAACAGCATATCCCAAGAAAAATATAACCACCCATGAGACTAAGGCAATGAGAATAAGCGCAGCGGGGGTTAGGTTTTGTAACATGGCTTTTACCTCCGTTGTGTTGTTGTATTTATGCGAAGATTATCTTTTTGACAGGAACATCCGAGGGGGTGGAGGGGACCTTCTTGAGAATTTGGAAATCAAACGCCAGGCCTACGCTAAGGGTGGGCGGTGGTAGCGTCTTTAAAAAGCTATCGTAATAGCCCGCGCCGTGTCCGATACGGTTGCCTAAATCATCAAATACAACTGCCGGGGTTATCACCATATTTATATCTTCTACAGGCACAGGTCTCATATATTTTGACTTTGGCTGTTTTATTCCAAACGGCCCGATTTCTAATTCTGTTTCCGGGTCTTTTATTTCAGAAGGAATTATCCTTTTTTCTCCAACGGATGTCACTGGCACTACTACCCTTTTACCTAATTTAAGCGCCTCTTTTATCATGCCTTGCGTATCAACCTCATAATTTTTAGCGACGTAAAACATGACGCAGGCGCACGATTTAAAAACGTTGTCTGCAAACAGCTTATCCTTAATCTGTGCGCTTTTACGCTGCCTGTCGCAAGCGCTCTGAGCGCGCAGTTTAGCTAAAATCTCCTTTCTGATTTTAACCTTTTCCAAAATTGCAGTATTAGATTTTACCATATCATATTATTAGGGTCAAGGGAAATTGCCCCTTGTTGTATAATATATAGCTTATACTAGATTGTCAATGGTAAAAGGAGAGATTGCTGAAATATTCCATTTTTACGTCATTGACAATATTTCAGCAATCTCTTTGAATTTTTTTTGTTTTACGAAATTTCAGGCCGAGGGGTGGCCATAATTAAAGGCGGGTGTCTTGCCGAGCCACCTCACCGTGCTCAGCTTTGCTTGCGCGCGGTAAGGGCTTCGGCTCGGCAAGACAGGACCCGCCCTAAACCGGTCCCGAGGCCTCTTAATGGAGTTTCTAGCGAAGGGTTGACCTTACCTTGATAATCTTAAGCTCTTCTTTTATCTCGCCAAGCTTCGCAATAATGTCTGCTTGATTCTGCAGCGCTTGCTCAAGCTGTTTCGCCAGATCTTTTATCGTGGGTTCGCCTTGCTCTGCCTTTAACGAGCTTACGCTAAAGAAAAGGGCGGCTGTTATTACAGCTGCTATTAATACGACTATGAAAGTTTTCATGCGCGTTTCCTCCTATCGCTATTTAGGTACCCGTAGCGCAGGCTTAAGCCTGCGCTACGGTTGTGGATAACTATCGTTTATGGATTCCCGCTTCCGCGGGAATGACACTGCCTTGAGTCCTTCAAGATATTCCCTTATCTTTTTTTCGTAACCGATATCTGTCGGCTCATAATAAATCTGTTTTTTAGGAATATATTCCTGCTTAACATAATGATCTTTGTAAGAATGCGCGTATTTATATCCTTCGCCATGCCCCAATCTTTCTGCCCCGTAATAGCTGGCGTCTTTTAAATGCGTAGGCACTTCAAAGGTCCTTCCTTTTTCAACATCAGCAAGGGCTTTTTCTATTCCCATATATGCGGCGTTTGATTTGGGCGCGCAGGCGATATAAACAGTTGCCTGCGCTAACGGAATACGCGCCTCCGGCATTCCGACGAATTCCGATATCTGCATTGCGGCGTTTGCCAAAACCAGCGCCTGCGGGTCAGCGTTGCCTACGTCTTCGGCCGCGCATATTACGATTCTTCTTGCGATAAATCTCGGATCCTCGCCGGCAAACAACATCTTCGCGAGCCAGTATAGCGCCGCGTCAGGGTCGGAGCCGCGCATTGATTTTATAAAAGCGGATATGGTATCGTAATGGCTGTCTTCATCCTTATCATATACAACCGCCTTTTTCTGCGTGCACTCTTGCGCGATTTTTAGCGTGTAGTTAATAAACCCGTCTTTGGCGGGTTTTGTCGTCAGGCCCCCGAGCTCCAGCGCGTTTAGCGCCCGCCGGGCATCTCCGTCGCAGATTTTCGCCAGAAACTCAAGCGCCTCTTTTTCTATTTTTATTTTATGGCTACCGAGCCCGTTTTCTTTGTCATCAACAGCCCTTTGTAAAATGGCCTTAATATTGTCCTGCGAAAGCGGTTTTAATTCAAAGACCAGGGAGCGGGAGATAAGCGGCGCTATTATTGAAAAAAACGGGTTATGCGTTGTCGCGCCTATTAAAATCACTTCGCCTTTTTCCGTATAAGGCATAAGCACGTCCTGCTGCGCCTTGTTAAAGCGGTGTATCTCGTCGATAAAAAGGATTGTCCTTTTGCCTGTAGTCTTTAGGCGGTTTTTAGCCGCTTCAATAATGTTGCGAAGTTCGGCGACATTAGACGTAACGGCGTTTACCTCATCGAAATGCGCCTTGGTGATGTTGCTGATGATGATAGCAAGGCAGTTTTTGCCTACGCCGGGCGGGCCGTAGAGTATTAGTGATGTTATTTTATCTGCCTGTATTGCCCTGGACAGAAGTTTGCCCTCTGCGGCAATATGCTCCTGGCCTACAAATTCTTTTAGCGTGGCCGGGCGCATTCTTGCAGCTAGAGGAAGGCGGCTTGTAATTTGAGTGGTTGCTTGGAATAAATCCATATTGATAAGATCCCTCGCTTCGCTCGGGATTAATTCGTACCCCCTTCTTTGTTTTCTTTGTGAAAACAAAGAAAACAGGGGGTACTCATTAAAAATCCCCGCTTATGGCGTGAGGCTGCAAAGTAATCAGAACCCTCTTACTAGGTGGGTGCCCTGTTAAATGCTTCGTGGTTTCTCCTTGTTGAAAGAGCATGCCGCTCCACATCTAAAACCAGGCTCCCAGCATAAATTTGTTGGTTCTTACTTCGCGCAGTCTTAACACGCACACAGCAGGGACATCTTTATTATAATCCCGGGGCCTGGTAAGCGCAAGTGAAAAGTAATAAAAATATTTTGCTTTATAAGTTAATGACAAATGCCAAAGCACAAATGACAAATGAATGACAAATTACAAATATCAAATAACAAAATTGTTGTTTTGAAGTTTGTCATGCTTGCCTGCCGCCAGGCAGGTGACATTTGGATTTCATTTGGATTTTGCCTGCCTGCCGGCAGGCAGGGATTTTGTTATTTGTCATTAACGCTGGGGTAGCCTTTAGTTATAAAGCGTTGCTAAGGCGGGCACCGCTAACAAGGTAGTCTTGAACATATTCCCGTATCGCCTCTTCGATTGGCGTTACCGGCTTGTCGTATCCTGCGCCGCGAAGTTTTGATATATCGGCCTGCGTAAAATACTGATAGCGCGGCTGTAGCGTCTCCGGCATCTCGATGTATTCTATGGCAGGCGGCTTATTAAGCGCTTTGAATATAGCCTTTGTAATGTTGTGGTAGGTGGTTGCCGTGCCTGTACCCAGATTAAAAATGCCGCATGTGCCGGGATCGTCTAAAAAAAACAAAGTCATGCTAACAGCGTCTTTTATGTATAAGAAATCTCTTCTTTGCTCTCCGTCCGCAAATCCCTGCTTGTACGATTTAAACAAATGCATTTTACCTGTTGTTTTTATCTGCTCATAGCCTTTTAAGACAATGCTTCGCATGTCGGCCTTGTGGTATTCGTTGGGGCCGAATACGTTAAAATATTTTAAGCCGGCTATCCTGCCGAGTAACTTGTTGTCTCTCGCCCACAGATCGAACTTCTGTTTTGATGCTGCGTAAAAGTTTAACGGCTTAAGCGCGTCAATTGTGTTTTCATCGTCGCAATAGCCCTGCGAGCCGTCGCCGTAAGTGGCCGCGCTTGATGCGTAGATAAAGCGCGTGTTATTTTTTACGCAATATTCGCACAAGGCCTTTGTGTATTCAAAGTTATTTTCAGTTAAAAATTTCTCGTCTGTTTCCGTAGTATCCGAACATGCCCCCAGGTGTATTATGGCCTCGGCAGCAAATTGTAGGGAATCGCTTTTAATCTGCTTGATAAACTTGTCCTTGTCTATGTATTCTGCGATTTGCAGGGGTTTTAGATTTTTCTTTTTATCTTCCGGCAGGTTTGCCTCATCTACAGCAACTATGCTGCGCCTGCCCCTCTTATTAAGGCCCCAGCAAACCGCGCTTCCTATGAATCCTGCCGCTCCTGTAATGATTATCATGATTTTGTTCGCCGCCAGAGGCGGCTCCTACGCTAAATTATTAACGTAATTGCGCGTTAAATTCTTTTTTAAGTTTCTCCCTGATTCCGTTATGCGCCCGCTCTATCTCCTGCTCCGTAAGAGTGCGTTCTTTTGCCTGATAGGCTATTCTTAACAAAAGCGCCCTCTGGCTGCCTTGAATCTGCTTGCCCTTGTATTCCTCAACAAGCTCTATATCTTTAATAATGTGGCCCCCCGCCTGCTTAACTGCCCTATAAATATCTTCAAAAGCGATTCCATTATCAACACATGCAGAAATATCTCTCTGCGCGCCGGGGAATTTAATTATAGGCTTATAATATTTTTCTAGGCGCGCGTTTTTAAATAAAATTTGCGTGTTTATCTCCGCGCAAAAAACTTTTTGTTTTATATCCATGGCTGCCAAGACCTGCGGGCTTATTGCGCCTACGGTGCCAAGCATTTCGCTGCCGCTCATAATCGCAAGGGTCTTGCCCAGCTCAAAGCTAGGGTGCTGGGTTTCCTCAAAATAAATATTGACTGCCATTGTTTCGAAGAGCGTCTTTAATACGCCTCTTAAATAAAAAAGGTCTCTTTCTTGCCTTTGCCTTTTCCAGTCGCCTTCTGTCTCGCCGCAGGCACCCATGATAAGGCTTAACTGCTCGCTTAAATTTTCTGCGTGCCTAAAATATATATTTGAAAATTCAAACAGGCTTAAGTTTGAATTGCCCCTGTTAATATTATAAGCTATTGCCTTCAGCATGCCCGGTAGCAGGCTGTTTCGCATAACAGCCTGCTGGTCGCTTAGCGGATTTTGTATAGGTATAACATTTATCTGCGGTATGGCTGTTTTGCCTATGTCATCCTTGCTTATCAGGCTGTATGTCAATATCTCTGTAAATCCAAGGGCCGCAAGCGTCTCTTGCGTAGAACTAATTATGCCTTTTTTTCTTTTAAATGCCGACTCTTCATCCGTTATAATTGCCCTGGGCAATACAACCGGTATGAATTCGTAGCCCCAGATTCTGGCTATTTCCTCTATTAAATCTTCTTCTCTTTTTACGTCGGCTATTCTAAAAGACGGAGCGATAACCTTCATCGCGGATTTTGCGTCGGATACTTTAAACCCGACGGCCGCTAAACTTTTCTTTATAGCCTGGTTTGATATTTTTGCGCCTAACACCGAATTAACCCTCTGCGGCCTTAAATTTATAACAGGTGCCTTTAAAGTTTTTTTGCCGATATCAACCGGTGTTTTGTGTGTTTTGCCTTTAGCTATAGCGCAGATCATGGACGCCGCTCTGTCAGACGCCTGCGCCACATTAACAAGATCCACGCCGCGTTCAAACCTATAGCTTGAATCTGTGCTTAAGCCAAGCTGGCGTGATGTCCGTCGTATAGATACCGGATCAAAATAAGCGGACTCAAGCAAAATATTTTTCGTATTCTGGCTGATTTCGGTGTTTGCGCCGCCCATAACACCTGCTATTGCCACGGGCCTTTGCAAATCCGCTATTACCAGCGTGTGGGGTTTTAATTTCCTTTTTACATTATCGATTGTTGTTATCTCTTCGCCGTCCTTTGCCATCCTGACTATCACGCTTTTGCCGCCGAGTTTATCATAATCAAATGCGTGCAGGGGGTGGCCTGTCTCAAACAGAATAAAATTCGTAATATCTACTATATTGTTTACCGGGCGAAGCCCAATGGATTCTATTTTTTTAATAAGCCACTTCGGAGAAGGCGCCACTTCAACTCCCGCAATAAGGCGCGCTGTGTAGCGCGGGCAGGCGTTCGCGTCTTTTACAATAACTTGCGGCTTAGGTATCTTTTTGCCAAAGCAAGATTTTATGTTATAGGCAGGAAGTTTTAGTTTCTTGCCTGTTATCGCAGCTACTTCTCTTGCAATGCCGATATGGCATAGGCAGTCAGGCCGGTTTGAGGTAACTTCTATGTCAAAAATAAAATCATCGCCCTTTTGCTCTATCGCGGTAACTTCCTGCCCGCACATTGTAAGCATCTGCGCAAGGTTTGCTGCCCGCACTTTTGTCGGGGCATATTCTCTTATCCACTCGTATGATATTTTCATGGCTAAAACTGCTCTAAGAATCTCACATCATTCTCGTAAAACAACCGTATATCATTAATCCCGTATTTAAGCATGGCGATTCTTTCGACTCCCATGCCAAATGCAAATCCGGTGTATTTTTCCTTGTCTATGCCCACTACCGCAAAAACCGCAGGGTCTACCATGCCGGCCCCCAATATCTCAAGCCAGCCTTTTTTAGAACACACGCTGCAGCCATCGCCTTTGCAGATAATGCACGATACATCCACCTCGGCGCTCGGTTCTGTAAACGGGAAAAAGTGCGGCCTAAAACGCAGCTTTATCTGTTCGCCAAAAATCTGCTTTGCAAATTCAAGCAACACTCCTTTTAAGTGCGAAAAGTTCACGCCGGTATCTACCATAAGCCCTTCTACCTGCGAAAACATAAAACTATGCGACGCGTCAACTGCGTCAGGCCTGTAAACCTTGCCCGGGACAACAATCGCGAAAGGCGGTTTGTGCGCCTGCATGAACCTTACTTGCACCGGCGAGGTGTGGCTTCGCAGAAGCATATCATTTTCAATATAAAACGTGTCGAAGGCATCTCTCGACGGGTGATCCGTCGGGATATTTAAGGCCTCGAAATTGTTATGCTCTGTCTCTATCTCCGGGCCTTCTACAACTGCAAAACCCATATTTCTAAACACCCTGCAGATTTGATTGAGCGTCTGGGTTATCGGGTGCGCGCGGCCTATTTTAAAATTATAACCTGGCATAGTGAGGTCTATCTTTTCGCCGGATGGCTGGGAGCTTTGTTGGGAAAGCGTTTGTTTTCTGTTGGAGATTGTTTCCAGTAGGGTGTTTTTGATTTCGTTTGCCAGTTTACCGATAAGCGGCTTTTGGTCTTCCGGCATAGACGGAATCTGGCTGGTTATTTTGGCTATTTCGCCTTTTCTGCCTAGGTATTTAACCCTTACTTGTTCGAGCGCGTCGGGCTCTGCGGCATTTTCTATTTCAGAAATCGCCTGTTCTTTTAATTCTTTTAATTGCTTTTCCATGCAGGCTTTTTATTCTTTTTCTTTTAACTTTTCGATGTCCTCGTTTGCGCCGGCCACTAAAAGTATGTCCCCTTCGCGGATTTTCTCTTCCGCCAGCGGAACAACATTAATCGCGTCTTTGCCTTGTTCGTCTTTGCGCTTTATTGCCACGATGTTTAGCTTGTACTGCGTCCTTACGCTTAACTGCTTAAGGGTCTTGCCAAGAAACTCTTTTGGCGGGGTTATTTCTATTATGCCGCAATTGCCTGACAGCTGAAGATAATCTGTTACTTTCGGGGAGGTAAGCGCGTTTGCCAGGCGCTCGCCCATGTCTCTTTCGGCAAATATTATTTTTTCAACGCCTATCTTTTCCAGAACCTTGCCCTGCTGTGGCGTAACTGCTTTTGCAATAACTTCTTTTATGCCCATTTCTTTCAGCAGCAATGCTATTAATATGCTTGCCTCAATATCGTCGCCTACGCTTACTATGGCTATATCGACCTGCTGCACGCCTACGGCCTTAAGCGCTTTCTCGTCGGTAGCGTCAAGGCATACTGCCTGCGTCACGACACCTGATATGTCCTGTATTTTGTCTTCATCCCTGTCAACAGCAAGCACCTGGCACCCTTTTAGGGCCAATGTCCTTGCCACGCTTGAACCAAACCTGCCCAACCCTATCACAGCGAATTGTCTCATTGCGCCTCCAGTTTTAACGAAGTTAAAACTGCCCCGACAACGCGACGAACAGGAGCGTTGGAGGGGCATGCCCCATGCTTACCCAATCATTATTTTCTCTTCCGGATAACAGTAATCTATTTTTTTCTCCGGGCGCATTGCTAATGCCAAAGCTGCGGTTAAGGGCCCTACCCTGCCCACAAACATCGTTATAATAATTATTATTTTTCCCAGCGCGCTTAGCTGCGGCGTAACATCTGCGGATAGCCCGCATGTGCCAAAGGCTGACGTGGTCTCAAAGAGCATATTTAAGAAAAAATCGTTTGCCCCCGAGCACGCCTTCTCTGTAATTGCCAAGAGCAGCGTCGAGACAGCTATCAGGCCTGCTGCCAATACAAAAACCGCCACCGCCCTTCTGAAGGCGTCCTTTGTAACTGTCCTGCCAAATAAAAATATCCTGTCCCTGCTTTTAAGCATTGCGAAAAAACCCGTCATAAGCACTGCCAGAGTCACTGTTTTTATACCGCCGCCGGTGGAGCCCGGGGAAGCCCCGATGAACATCAGAATTATAATTAAGAACTTTGTTGCCACCTGCAGACCCGCGGTGGATATTACATTAAAACCCGCGGTGCGCGGCGTAACAGCCGTAAAAAACGCGCTTAAAAATTTCTCTTTCCATGTCATGCCCTGCAGCGTACCATTATACTCAAAAAGCAGCACTGCTGCCGTGCCGATTAATAATAAAACAGCCGTAACCAAAAGCACCACTTTTGTCTGTAGGTTTATCTTGTGGACAAGGGGGTTTTTAATTCCGCTTTGCGCCTGGCGGGCTAGGTTCCGCGCCCTAAAAAACGGTATATAGAATCTAAGCCTCGGCATATTAAGTATCACCACAAACCCGAGGCCCCCAATAATAATAAGGCCGATTATTGTAAGCATGAGAATCGCGTCGTTTCGCCATGACGTTAAGTTGTCCGGGTAAAGAGACAATCCCGCGTTGCAGAATGCCGAAACAGAGTGAAATGTGGCGTTTTTTATCATGCTTAAACAGGGAAGCTGCGTGGTTGCGGACAGCCTAAGGTATAATATGACAGCGCCGATAAGCTCTATGCCAAACGCTATGAGCACAATATATACAATTAGCTCCTTCAGGCCGTCTATGCCGTCGACGCCCAAGGCATCTTTTGTGTTTAGGCTCTGCGACATTGTCATCTTGCGCCCCAGAAAAACCGCAAAAAGAGTCGAGAATGTCATTATGCCCAACCCGCCTAATTGTATAAATAAAAGTATAACTGCCTGGCCGAAATTGGAAAAAAACGTGCCTGTATCCTTTACGGTAAGGCCTGTGACGCAAGTGGCGCTGGTAGATGTAAAAAGGCTGTCTATAAATGAAATTTTCTGGCCGTCTTTCAAAGCGGCCGGCAGCATTAAAAGGCCTGCCCCGCAAAGAATAGCCGCCAAAAAACTCAACAATACTATTTGAGAAGCGCTTAGTTTTTTCATAATTTATTGATTATAAACTCTAAATTATAAACAAATCCAAAACTCAAATTTTCTAAACCGCGGTTTTAGGTTTTGTGTTTTATGTTTGTTTAGAGTTTAGTGTTTAGGATTTAGTATTTTCCTTTACTGTGCTTACTAATTTATTAAATACGCTTTTGTTGTTTACCGCCAGCTCTGCCAAAGACTTTCTATCCAAAAGAATATTTGCCTTTTTAAGCCCCGAGATAAACTCCGAGTATTTCATACCGTGCGCACGGCAAGCTGCGTTTATCCTCACTATCCAGAGGCTTCTAAACATTCTTTTTTTGACTTTTCTGTCCCTATAAGCGTAGACCTTTGCGCGCCTTATTGTTTCCTTGGCTGTGCGTAAAAGCTTGCGCCTTCCGCCGACAAAGCCTTTTGCTCTTTTAAATACCTTTTTCCTGCGCCTTCTTGCTGCAACTGCGTGTTTTACTTTTGCCATTGTTTGCTCCTATCCGCTATCCGTAAGGCAACATCGCCTTTATCTTCCTTGCGTCTGTTTTATTCAAAACCGAGCCTCTTGAAAGCGCCCTTTTGCGCTTCCTGCTCTTTCGCCCAAGCAGGTGGCCTTTGAAGGCCTTTGAGCACTTGACCTTTCCTGTTTTCGTTATCTTAAACCTCTTCGCTATAGATTTCCTCGTCTTAAGTTTCGGCATAACTCCTCCTGTGTGCAGACGTATAAATTAAAAATGTAAAATGAAAAATTCAAAATTACAATTTAAAATTCAAAATTGTACAAATTTTTAATTTTGAATTGCAATTTTACATTCCTGCCTGCCGGCAGGCAGGTTGAATTTTTAATTTTTCATTTATTTCGGCGTCAACACCATGAACATGAACCGGCCCTCTTTACGAGGAGCTCTTTCTACTTCGCTTATATCGGTTGTGTCCTGGATTATTCTATCAAGCAGAATGCGTCCAAACTCGGTGTGCGCCATCTCCCTGCCGCGGAACATTAGCGACCATTTTACCTTGTTGCCCTTTGTTAAAAATTTTCTTGCATGAGCGAGTTTGGTCTTGTAGTCGTGCTCCTCTATGCCCGGCTTTAACCTGATCTCTTTGAGTTTTATTACATGCTGCCTTTTGCGCGCCTCCTTTTCCTGTTTCTCCTGGTCGTATTTGTATTTGCTGAAATCTATTATCCTGCAAACAGGCGGGCTTGCTAAAGGCGCTACTTCTACCAAATCAAGGCCTGCCTCCTGCGCATGCCTTAGTCCTTCTTCCGGGCGCATTACGCCGAGCTGTTCGCCTTCGGCGCCAATAACTCTTATCTGCGGCACCCTTATCATTTGGTTTACCCTTGTCTTCCTAGCGTCTCTATTTATAGGAATTCACCTCCTTTTGTATTTTTTTAATAAAATCCTCTACTGTAAATTTTCCTTCGTCCGGGTTTGTGCGGCTTCTTACAGAAACGGTTTTATCCAGCTTTTCTTTTTCTCCTATAATTAACATGTAAGGTATTTTCTTTTTTTGCGCGTCTCTTATTTTATATCCTATGGTCTGGTTGCGCAAATCTACGCTGCTTCGGATATTGTTCTGTTTTAGTTGTTCGTTCACAGCGCCGGCGTATTGCGCCTGCTTGTCTGTTATCGGCATAACCAGCACCTGTTCCGGTGAAAGCCACACAGGAAGCGCCCCGGCATAGTGTTCGATTAATGCGCCGATAAACCTCTCCATGCTGCCGAGAATAACCCTGTGCAGCATTATTGGGCGCTGCTGGTTGCCGTCTTTATCAATATATGCAAGGTCAAATCTTTCCGGAAGCGCAAAGTCGCATTGTATGGTCGCGCATTGCCACGCGCGGCCAAGCGCGTCTTTTAATTTTATATCTATCTTTGGCCCGTAAAATGCGCCGTCTCCTTCATTAATATCATATTTGATATTTTTTTCTTTTAATGAAACCTCGAGCGCTTCTGTAGCGCGCTTCCAGTCGGCGTCTTCGCCTATGTGTTTTTCGGGCATGGTGCTTAATTCAACCTGATAATCATTAAACCCGAATATCTTTAGTGCGCACAGCACAAAATCGATGACCGCCTTTATCTCTTCTGTAACCTGCGACGGCAAACAAAATATGTGGGCATCGTCCTGAGTAAAGCCCCTTGCCCTCAAAAGCCCGTGCAGAACGCCGCTTTTTTCGTGCCTGTATACCGTGCCCAGCTCAAAAAGCCTAACGGGCAGATCGCGGTAACTTCTGGTTTCCGATTTATATATAAGTATGTGCGCGGGACAGTTCATGGGCTTTACCGCATATTCCGCGCCTTCAATATTAAATATGTACATGTGCTCTTTATAATAATCGTAATGGCCGGAGCGCACCCATATATCGGATTTAAGAATATGCGGGCCTACGGCCAATTCGTAGCCGCGCTGTAAATGCTCTTTCTTCTCCCATGTCTCTATTATGTCGCGCAGCATTGCGCCTTTTGGCTTATATATTATTATTCCTGCGCCGGCTTCTTCGTCGACGATAAAAAAGCCTAGCTCCTTGCCGATTTTTCTATGATCCCTTTTCTTTGCCTCTTCTATAAGGTTAAGGTGTTGTTTTAATTCTTTTTCGGTTTCAAAGGCAGCGCCGTATATTCTTTGCAGCATCTGGTTTTTTTCGCTGCCGCGCCAATAAGCGCCCGCTATATGCGTAAGCGCGAATGCTTTCACCTTGCCCGTCGACTCAATGTGCGGGCCGCGGCAAAGGTCTGTAAAATCTCCGCTTGTGTAAATACTGACTGTCCCGTCGGGAATTTCGTTTATAAGCTCGCCCTTATAATTCTCGCCCATGCCCTTGAAAAGTTTTATGGCATCCTGCTTGCTTAATTCTTTTCTTATAAATTTGTGGTCTTCTTTTATTACTTTGCGCATCTGGTTTTCTATTTTTTCCAAATCTTCCGGGACAAACGGCTCTTTTTTATCAAAATCATAATAAAAACCGTTTTCAATAGCAGGGCCTATGCCAAGTTTTGTGCCCGGCCAAAGTTGTTTCACCGCCTGCGCCAGTACGTGCGACGTGCTATGTCTTAATGTTTCGAGATCCATAATATATCCTTCTCTAAAACTTGCGTGGCCGCGCCACGAACCCTAACAAAAATTAAATGGCGTGCCATGTACCCGAGCGTTTGCCCTATACCAGTCGCAAAAACTTCGTTTTTGCTCCGGTATGGGGCATGTACCACCTACAGGCAAACGCAAGTGGTACATGGTGCCGGGAGTGGGACTTGAACCCACACGGAGACTAAGCTCCAGCAGATTTTAAGTCTGCACTGTATGCCAATTCCAGCATCCCGGCGCTTTTGTTAAAACGCTGCTATGCGTTGACCAACCTGTTTCGCTAGATAAACATTGCAGCGCAAGGCTACGTTTTCTGTAATATGCGAAAGCGCCTTTATAATAACATCTTTTAAGTATGTGCCTCGCAGAAAGCTTGCCAAACTTCAACACATATATGTCTTGCCTGTTTTCTTTGCTCTCAAGATGCAAGCGGCCTTTGGCTCCTACATAATATTCTGTTGCTTTACAAAGCCATTTGGCAAAAGCGCCTGATAGAATTTTCATTCTTAAGGACCATTGCCTGTGCCCGTTTCTATTATTTATCCAGCTCTGGATATTGCCGTCGCCATCAATAAACCCTCGCAAAAAATCTCTAAATTTGGTTGCCGGGACATTAACCGACATCAGTTCGTGTGTCTTTCTTGGCATTAAGCCTATACAATATAAAAAGTTCCACAGGAGCTTACTGCCTAGTTGGATGCGGTATGCTACGTTTTTCTTATTTTTGTTCTTCATAGCAACACGATTATCTAAATTAAAACACGTTTTCAAGTCTTCTAAATACTTTTTATCTTTAGAGGTAATATCTATATGCCTTTTGTCTTTACTCAAACTACCATCTGCGGTAACCAAGCCTACTAAATACCAAAAGTGTTTGTTCTTAAATAGCAAGCTATATTTTGTTTCATCGCCGCTAGCGCGTTTCATAATAGTCCTTCGTGTCTGCCATTTCACCACTCGCCCTGCAAAAAGCTGCTTTGTTTTCTGGCCCGCCTTCCTGGCTTTTGAGCTTCGTAGTAGATAACGTACGGCGGGCTCATCCGCCTACTTTGCTTCTGCGGTTCATAGCAGATAACATGCGGCGGATTAAAATCCGCCGAAGGCTATCTACTACGAACCTAGCCCAATACACGAAGGCGGATGGTGGGCGGTACAGGGCTCGCTAATGGAGCTTTTGCTTCTATATAGGCTACATTAGTCCCGAGGCCATAGGCCGAGGGAAACCTGCCGCCTCAATAAGCTCTTCCTTCTTCTTACGCCCCCAACTCTTTACTTCGCTTTCGCGCCTGCGCGCTAATAACAAACTGCTAAATTCTTCCTTGTAAACCAACGTTATGGGTTTCCGGCCACGAGTGTATTTACCGCCCTTGCCTTGATTGTGCCTATTAATTCTTGCTTCTACGTTTTTGGTTGCGCCGGAATATAAAGAGCCATCGTTGCATCTTGCTATGTAGAAATAATGTTTAATATCCACTGATGAATGTCCCTCGTCGCTTCCTGCCTGCCGGCAGGCAGGCGTTCCTCGGGACAGTTTGCCTGCACCCACGCTCGTGCAAGCTGGTGGGCGGTACAGGGCTCGAACCTGTGACCTCTTCCATGTCAAGGAAGCACTCTAACCAACTGAGCTAACCGCCCAAAGTTTACGAAGTAAACTTTGTCCCGACGGCACGACTTTATGGGAGCGCCGGAGGGGCTTAATGTTTGTGTTCCTCATTGTCTCTCGTCATCCCGGTGCTTCGGGGCTCCTCGGGCAGTTTTGCCTAATGTTGGCTAGGGCAAAACTGGAGGCGGCGAGCGGAGTCGAACCGCTGCATCAGAGTTTTGCAGACTCTTCCCTTAGCCTCTTGGGTACGCCGCCAAATTTTCTACGGCTTTATTTTTCGGAAAATTTGTCCCGGACCCCGGCGCTTCGGGGTGAGGGACCTTTGCCTCCGCGAAACGGCCGTTATGCCAAAGTTTTTCTATTCTCTCGAGCAGAATTTCTGCTATTTTTTCTTTCGTGCTAGGGCCGATTTTCTCGACGCTGCCGCCTTTTCCAATTACCAAAACCTTTGTCTTGCCGAAACCAAATGCGGAAAAATTTTTATCTATTTGGTTCGCTACTATTATATCCGCGTTTTTTTCCTCTAGTTTTCTTTTCGCGTTTTGCGTCAAAGAGCTTGTCTCTAAGCAAAAACCGACTATTGTTTTGTCGGCCTTGTTTTTGCCCGCCCACGCGAGTATGTCTGGGGTCTGCACCAACGCCAATTTTCTGCCGTTGGGGGGCTTCTGCTTTTTTATCTTTTCTTTATGCTTTATCTCTGGCCTGAAATCGCTGACCGCGGCGGACATAACCAGACAATCTGTTTTTTTAAATTCCTTTTTTACCGCCCTGAACATATCGTTTGCGCTAACGCATTCGATAACCCTGATACCTTCCGGTGGCTTAAGGCCAACCGGGCCTGACACAAGGGTAACTTTATGCTTTTTGTTTTTAGCGCGCCTTGCTATCGCGTACCCCATGTTGCCCGTCGATAAATTTGAGATATATCTCACTGGGTCAATAAATTCCCTGGTGGGGCCTGCTGTTATGAGAATGCGCATATCTTTTTTGTTTCCTTGATTATCTCGGAAACATCCGCAATGTGGCCCACGCCCCATTCGCCACAGGCAAGCCTCCCCTTTTTTGGCCCGACAAATTGAAAGCCTGCCTGTTTTAGTTTTTCGATATTAGCCTGTATAATCTTGTTTTTGTACATATTCTCATTCATCGCGGGCGCTATTAAAACCGGGGCCTTGGTAGAAACCACCGCGCAGGTTAATATATCATCGCAAATGCCCGACGCCATTTTAGATATGCAATCCGCTGTGGCCGGGGCTATTAAAACAAGGTCCGCTCTTTTGGCCAGGCTTATATGCGCGGGGTTGCATTCCGCAACCTGCTCAAACATGTCGCAAAAGACCCTGTTGCCTGAAAGCGCCTGCAGCGTGAGCGGGGTGATAAAATGCAGCGCGTCTTTTGTAACGCACGCTATTACATTAAAACCGGCCTGTTTTAACCGGTTAATTATCTCGCACGCCTTGTATGCCGCTATGCTGGCTGTTACGCCGAGCAATATCGTCTTTTGCGTCTTCATTTGCCTATTATCTCTTTGTATGTAATCTTGCCGGCCTTGATTTCTTCGAGCGCAATGTGCGTAGCCTTTGCGTTTAGTTCATGTATAAATGTCGGCGCGCCGGCATTTATATCAAAGGCTCTTCGCGACGCGAGGACAACCAGCTTGAAAACACAAGGCACTCTTTCCAGCAAATCCTGTTTAGTAACTATTGACATGGTCTTTACCTGTTTTTAACCTTTCCGTTGTTATAATTGCCTTAAGCTGCGCAACGGCTTCGCTTAATTTATTGTTTACAACAGCATAATCATATTTATTTAAATATGACATTTCCTTTTTTGCTATTCTTAATCTTTTTTCGATCTCATTTTTTGAGTCCGCGTGCCTTTTCATAAGCCTCGTTTTTAACGCGGACACCGACGGCGGCAATATAAAAATGAGCGCGCTTCTTTCACCAAAAAGCCTTTTTATCTGCATCGCGCCTTTTACGTCTATGCTTAGCAAAATATCTTTTTGTCCTGCTATCGCCTGTTTAATCTGACCGACTGGTGTGCCGTAAAGCCTGCCGAAGACTCTGGCGCTCTCAACAAATTTGCCCCCTTTTAACAGCGTTTTAAACTGTTTGGCGGAAACAAAGTTATAGTCAACGCCGCTTTGTTCGCCTTTTCTTGGGGGGCGCGTAGTGTAAGACACGGAACGTAAAAGCTGTCGTACGCTTTTGCGCAGCCTGTTGCAAAGAGTTGTCTTGCCGCAACCTGAGGGGGCCGATATTACAAAAACCCTTCCTCTTTTTTTGCTATTCGACATTCTGCGTCTGTTCTCTTATCTTCTCTATGTGGCTTTTTATTTTTATAACTTCCCCTGCTATTTGAACGTTGTTGGCCTTTGCGCCTATCGTGTTCGCTTCGCGGGAAATCTCCTGCGCGATAAAATCCAGCCGCCTGCCTACTTCTTTATGATTAAACAACACTCTTTTAAAGGCCTTTGTGTGCGCGTCTATCCTGCATGTCTCTTCGGCAATGTCGGAGTTCCTGGCAAAAATAGCCACCTCTTCTTCCAGCTTCTGCCTGTTAATTATCCTGTCAGATTTTGTAGCGCCTTTTATCATGGCTGTCAGTTTCTTTTTATGTTCCTTTTTTCTCCCGGCGGAATGGTGTTTTATTATCTTAAGCGAGCCCTCAATTTTTTCACAAATGCCGGCCAACTGCTTTCTTAGCGCCTTGCCCTCCTCTTCCTTAGACGCCAAAAGCTGTTTTACCGCATCATCCAGCACTTTTTTTATAAGGGGCCACAGCTGTTTTGCGTCCGGTTTCCCGGAACCATAAGTCAGCACCCCGGGCATCGACATAAGCTGCTGCAGCGTAACCTCATCCGAGAGGCCAAGAGAGGTTTTTACGCCCTTTAAGAGTTTCGTATACCTGCGGGCGGTTTTCATGTTTATTTGGGCGCTTGAGTTTTTACCGCTTAAGTCTTCGTAGTCCAGAAACAGGTTTATCCTGCCGCGGCTTATGTGCTTTTGCAGGGCTGTTTTAATGCCGTCCTCAAAAGAAAGAAACCCAAGCGGGAGCTTGTTCATTAAGTCAAAATATTTGTGGTTTACCGCTTTTATCTCTATGTAGATTCTGGCTTTTGAGTTTTCCGCTTCGCTTTTTCCAAACCCGGTCATGCTTCGCAGCATTATTTCCACACCCTTTCCTTGGTTTCCCGCGAGGTTACTTTTGTGGCATAAAGGTCTACTATTATCTCGTGGGGGTTAAACCAAAGCTTGATCTCCCGTTCCGCTTCATGGGCATTGCTTGAGGCGTGAATCACGTTTTCATAAATGCCTTTAGTGGTTATCCTGCCGTACTGGCCTCTTATGCTTACCGAGTCTGCCTCTTCGGGGTTTGTCGCCCCTGCTATGGCGCGCACTTTTTCAAGCGCTCCCTCGCCGTAATACACCATTGCCAACACCTTGCGCCTGTTGTGCAGTTCTCCTTTAAGATATTGAATAAGCTCGCCGAAAAAGGGCTTATCCTGCATGTGCTTATAGTGCTCGCGGGCAAGCTCATCCGTAACGCTGGTAATTTTTGCTGCGACTATCTCCAGCTTTGTTTCTGATAGGCGGGTCAATATATTACCTGTGAGGGACTTTACCAGGCCGTCCGGTTTTATTAAAATTAATGTCGGTTCGTTCATGTTAAAACTCCCAGATGGGGACACTCTGCAGCACAAAAAATCTGCTGTTTTTGTGCAAGAAATTTTTTGTGCCGCAGGGTGTCCCCTGTGCTAGTGTTACTATTATATAAAATAAAGAAAAAAAGTCAACCCCTTTAATCTTCGGCGTTAGGCTTTCTTTATTTTGCCGATTATTCTTTCCAGATCGTCCGTAGAATAATATTCTATTATAATTCTGCCTCTTTTTGGGCCTTGCAGAATTCTTACTTTTGTTGCCAGGGCGTTTTGCAGCATCTCTTCCTGCTCTATTGTGTGGGGATCTCTGGTTGTGCCTTGCGCCGGCCGTCTTTTTAGCTTTTGACCTGTTAATGATTCTGCTTCCCGCACAGACAGGTCGCCCTTAATTATCTTCTCGCATAAGTTAAGCTGTTGCTGCAGTCCTCCGACAGCTAAAATCGCCCGCGCGTGGCCCGCGGTTATTTTTCCTTCCGCAATATATCTCTGTATCTGCGTTGGCAAATTTAAAAGGCGCAGGGTGTTTGTTATTGTGGTGCGGTCCTTGCCTATTGTCTGCGCTAGCCTTTCGTGCGTGAAACGAAATTCGTCTATTAGCTGTTTATAGGCGTGCGCTTCTTCGACCGCGTTTAAGCCTTCTCTTTGTATGTTTTCTATCAGCGCCAGCTCTATGGCTCCGACATCGTCGACGTCTTTCAAGATTGCCGGCGCCCTTTCTATGCCTAAGGCCTTCAGCGCGCGCAGCCTTCTTTCGCCCGCTATAAGCTCGTACCCCGCGCTTGTGCGCCTTATAAGCAGCGGCTGCACAACGCCTTTTTCTTTTATGGATGTCATTAACTCGTTCAGTTTTTCCTGATTAAAATCTGTCCTTGGCTGGTATCTGTTTGGCAATATCTCTGCTGTGTTAAGATATAAAATTGCTTCTTCCTGTCTCGTGTCAGCTTCCGGAATTAGGGCTTGCAGTCCTCTGCCTAAAGCTTTTCGTTTTTCCATTTTATTCTCCTTGCGCTTCTACAGCAGATGCTGTCGGCTGTGTTTCTGGCAGATTAATTTGCTGTAACTCTTTGTAGGTGTTAGGGTTACGAGAAATAAATTCCTCTGCCAGCTGTTTGTATGACAGCGCTCCCTGTGAACTTTTATCGTACGTCATCGCAGGCTCCCCGTACCCCGGGGCTTCGCTAAGTTTAATTGACCGCGGGATTATGGCTGTATAAACCTTGTCCTGCAAAAATTTCTTGGCCTCATCAATTACTTCTGTTGTTAGCCTTGTTCTATAATCTGCCATTGTGAGCAACACACCTTCTATTGTCAGGCCGGGATTTAAATTTTTTCTTACCAGCTCAATGGTGCTAAGAAGCTGGCTTAATCCTTCCATTGCATAGTATTCGCACTGCAGCGGTATCAGGGCGCTGTTAGACGCAACCAAAGCGTTTATAGTCAGGATTCCTAGGCTCGGCGGGCAATCTACAAAAACATAGTCAAATTGTTTCTGCGTTAGTTCTACGGACTGTTTAAGCTTAAACTCTCTGCCAATTGTGTTTATTAACTCGACGTGGGCTCCTGTAAGTTGTAGGTTGGATGGAGCGATAAACAGGTTGTTGATTTTTGTAGGAATAACTATTTCGTCTAACGAGGCTTGTTCTAATAGCGCATTGTATATTGTCTTTGATAGGCTCTCTTTTGTTATGCCCAACCCACTTGTAGTGTTTGACTGGGGATCTAAGTCTATCAACAGAACCTTATACCCGGCTTGTGCTAAATATGCAGCAAGATTAATTGCGGTAGTTGTTTTTCCAACCCCGCCCTTTTGATTACATATTGAAATTATTTTCATAGGCCGCATCTAATATATATAGTAAATTAACACATATAAGATTAAGTGTCAAGAACATTTTGCAACAGGTGCACCTTGTGCTTAATGGTATTTATGCTGAAGATAGAGCATCTGATAATCAGATTATCGGAGCTGGATTATCAGATTACCAGATTATTAGAATTTATCTGTTCTTCTGATGTTCTGATGTTCTCGCTCTGGTTTTCTGATGTTCTGGTATTCTAACACGCGCATTAATCTTGTTTGTTTCTGCGCTTGTCTTTAAGCGTGGCACGTATTCTGGCTGGCTTTGCACCTTCCATATTAAAAAGCCCTCTTTCCCCCTCTGCCAGGATTTTAATGTCAACACTATCCCTGCTTGCGCCTAAAATCTTGAGGGCCTTTTTTATGGCTTCCGCAACTGTTTTTGCTTCTGTTTCAACTTGTTCGTGTTTCTTCATATTTTTGTTCGTGTTTCGTGAAACTGGCTTATGCGTGGCTCGTCGAGGGTGTTGATTTTAATGCAAATTCCTGCAAAAACACCATTATAACCGTGTTTGTAAGCCAGTACAACACAAGGCCTGATGGCAGGTTATAAAACATAATTCCAAACATAAGCGGCATCATAACAGCCATCATTTTTTGTTGCTCTGTTTGCCCTGTTTTTGGCTGGGATATCTTCTGCTGCAAAAACATAGCCCCGATCATTAATAGCGGCAAGATGTTAATGTATTGCCCCAGCAATGGTATGGCTGTCGGCAGCTTAAAAGCCGCGTCCGGCTCTGATAGGTCCTTAATCCACAAAAACCTTGCCCCTTTTAACTCTACAGACCGCATTAAAACCTGATACAAGGCTATAAACACGGGCATCTGCAAAAACATAGGCAGGCATCCCCCCAGCGGGTTTATCTTGTGCTTTTTATATAACTCCATCATTTCCTTTTGCAGTTTTTGGGGGTTGTTTTTATGCTCTTTTCTCAGCTCTTCTATTTCCGGTTGCAGCTGCTGCATTTCCTTCATTGATCTTAGGCCTTTGCCTGTCAGCGGGAAAAGCACAAGGCTTGTCAACGCAACCAGCATAATTATAGACAACCCATAATTATTGACAACACCATTAAAAAACCGTAACAGCTTAAGCAGCATCATGCTGATTGGGGTTAGCTTACCATATGTGATTACATCTTCCATGTTAGCAGAAACCTTCTTTATCTGGTCTGTGTCGTTTGGACCAGCATATAATACAAATTCGTTTGTAACCGTTTCTCCTGGCTTAAGCGTGGTCGGGCCCACAACGATGCCCATTCGCGCGTGTTTGTCGTCTTCCTTTTCAATAAAGCACGCCTGCTCCTGCTGTTTTGGTTCGAGCGCCAATGAAAAATATCTGCCTCGCATTGATATCCATGTCGGGCTATTATAAAAAATGGCAGGCTTATCATTAAGATATTTTCTCGGGTTTAGCCTCATTGCATCCTGCCCGATTTTAATATCTGCGCCAAGAAAATTTGCATCTCCTGCTTGTTTAATTAAAAAACCTGAACCTCCCAAAATTTTATATTTTACTGGGGTGGAGATATCTGCCTTGTTTGCGATGCTAAGCCGTAACGCTATGCCATAGTTTGTGTTGTGGAAAAAAATCTCTTTTGCAGCGACAACGCCTTCTCTCCCGCCAAACGTGTATTTTATGTAATCTGTCCTTTTTTCTGCAACTTCCCACTGCTGTGCCTTGTCCTGCTGCAAAAACATGTCTTCTGTCAATAGCGGCCCGGTAAACAACGCGTCTGTAATCCTGCTGTCAAGCATTTGCGTTGGTTCGTTTGTTTTTGTGTCTTTATAATTTTTTAGCCATATCTGCCTAATTCTGGCGCCGTCGCTGGTTAACTCGATCTTGAGCGCTTGGTTTTCAATCGAGTCTGTTGTGCCGGGCCTTGCTTGTTTTAGTGTGTCTGAGCCGCCGATTGTTTCGTTTGCAGAAGCAGAAACCGTATCTGCCTTTTGCTGCTGTGATACGGTTGTGATACGGTTAGCGGGCTGGTGCTTTGCCTGGTAAATAACAAGCACAGCCACTGAAAGCGCTACTGCTATTAAAAGCCTGCTTTGAGAATCCATAATTTTATCCTACAGGATCATAGCCTCCTTTTGAAAACGGATTGCATCTTAAAAGCCGCCACGCTGCAATGGCACAGCCCCGCAGGGCTCCTTTTGTTTTTATGGCTTCAATTGCGTATTCGGAACACGTCGGGTGGTATTTACACGCAGGGGCCAAGTGTGTCCGCAGACAACAACGATAAAACTTTATTGCGCAGATTAAAAGATTTTTCACCTGTTTTGCCGGCGGGTTTGTGCGGGCTTGTTTTATACAGACAGGATTTTGCGCCCTTTTTGTCTGCGCCTTGCCAGGACACGCCTTCCTGTTTTGGTGGACATTCTTCTTCTGAACCCGTGTTTATATTTTCTTTTCCGGTTAGATTTTAATGTTAGATTTTTTTTCATTTTACACCCTTTGTTGTGCGGTTATACGAGTATAACACATAAAACTCCCCAGTCAAGGAAAAATTTTTAATTTTTCCGTCGGAAAATTTTGCTTGAAAAAGAATTTTTGTTCTGTTATAATATGCCCCGCGTTAATTACGCGTGTCCGCGCGCTTAAATATTGCTGTGGATAAGTTGTGAATAGCTAAAAAGGGGTGTGTAAGTGGAAAACCTTTGGGACGGCGCCTTAAAGCAGATAAAGCAGGAAGTAAGCCCGCAGGGCTATGAAACGTGGTTTTTGCCCATAAAGCAGGTTTCTCTTGCGGACGGGAGGCTTATTATTGAGGCGCCCAACGCGTTTTTTAAAACATGGCTTTCTGAGCATTATAGCGAGGTCATTAAAAAGGCCGTAACGAGTGCGGCCGGCGGGCCCCTTGACTTCGAGATAACCATTGCTAAGGGGGGCGCTGTTAGTGACGACGCAAAACAAAAGGAGAAAAGGGGCCTTGGTTTTTTTACCAAGCCTTTTGAGCGCCTTATCCAGCCAGGAGTGCGTTTTAACGCCAGGTATTCCTTTGAGGAGTTTGTGGTTGGGCCTAGCAACCGCTTTGCGCATGCCGCGTCTATGGCTGTGGCAGAATCGCCGGCAAAGTCATATAACCCGTTGTTTATTTACGGCGGGGTAGGGCTTGGAAAAACCCACCTTATGCAGGCAATTGGACAACATATAATTAAAAATCTCCCCCGGCTTAAGGTTACATACATATCCAGCGAAAAATTCACAAACCAGCTGATTAGCGCGCTGCAAAACAGGACCATGTTAAAATTCCGCGAACAATACCGCGAGCAGGATGTTCTCTTAATAGACGATATACACTTTATTGCCGGCAAGGAAGCCACCCAGGAAGAGTTTTTTCACACATTCAACACCCTGTACGATGCGCACAAACAAATTGTTGTGTCGAGCGACCGCCCACCCAAAGAGATCCTTTCTTTGGAAAAAAGGCTGGTTTCGCGTTTTGAGTGGGGCCTTGTTACGGATATACAGGCGCCTGACTTTGAAACAAGGGTGGCTATTTTAAAGAAAAAATCCGAAAAAGAGATTATAAGCGTGCCTGACGACGTTGTTGTTTATGTTGCGGAAAAAGTTAAGACAAACATACGAGAATTGGAGGGGGCCCTAATAAGGGTTGTCGCGTTTTCTTCTTTGATAGGCAAAACCATAGATCTGGATATGACCAAGGAGGTTTTAAAAGAGGTTGCGGCAGAAGAAAACAAGGAAATATCTATTAAATCCATACAAAAGGCTGTGTCTGAGTATTTTAATATAAGCGTGGCGGAGATAAAAAGTAAAAGAAGAACAAAAAGCGTCGCGCTTCCGCGCCAGGTCGCCATGTATTTATCTAGAGAGCTGACCGATAACTCGTTCCCAGAGATAGGAAACCTGTTTGGCGGAAAAGACCACACCACAATACTGCACGCGCACGAAAAAATAAAAAAAGAGGTCATAAACAACAAAAACATAAAAGAATCCATAGATAAAATTGTGTATAACATTAAAAACAACAAATAGTTACCAAGATATCCACATATACACACGCTTTATTAATAGTACTACTAGATTTATATTATATATAACTTAATAGTAGGGGAGATGACATGATAATAAAAGTGAATAAGCAAGATTTGCTTGGGGGATTGCAACGGGTGATTGGAGTGGTAACACAAAAAAACACACTACCAATACTATCAAACATATTAATACAAACAAAAGAAGGTGGGTTTTTGGAATTAATCGCCACAGACCTTGACATAGGCATCACAGAGGCAATAAAAACAGAGGTAATAGAGGACGGCGCCATTACAATACCGGCAAAGAAATTCACAGACATTATAAAAGAGCTGCCCGAAGACGAGGTAAAAATTACAACAAAAAAGAACAACACAATTAATATAGAGTGCAAAAACACATTTTTTAAAATAATCGGGATACCAAAAGAAGAGTTTCCTAAACTACCAACACACACAAACAAAAACAAACTCACAATCCCACAAAACACCCTAAAAGAGATGTTGGCAAGAACGGTGTTTGCGACCAGCCGCGACGAAACAAGGTATATTTTAAACGGAATACTGTTTATATTGAACAACGACACAACAACCATGGTTGCCACAGACGGAAGAAGGCTGGCAATTATTAAAAAACAAACACCGCTGCCAAAGGGCCTGAACATAAAAGTGGTTGTGCCGTCAAAAACAATACAAGAGATAAGCAAAATGTTGGGAACAGAGGGCCAAGCAACCATTTCTTTCGACGAAAACCAGGCCATGTTTAATATTAACGAAACAAGGATAATATCAAGGCTGATAGAGGGCGAGTTTCCAAACTACGAGCAGGCAATACCAAAGCAATATAAAGACATATTAACGATAGAGAAAGAAAAGTTTTTGCTGGCCATAAAAAGGGCCGCGCTGTTAACCACCCCGGATTCCCAGGCCATCAGGCTGGATGTTTTTAAGGACAAGGTTGTTGTCTCGAAGATTGCACCAAACATAGGCGAAGCAAAAGAAGAGCTGGGGTGTAGTTATGTGGGGGCAGAATTTTTCATAGGGTTTAACCCGACCTACCTTTTAGAGGGGCTAAAGAACATAAAGCAGGACGAGCTTAACATAGAGTTCCAGGGAGCGGAAAAGCCGGCCATGGTAAAAGACCAAGAGGATTATTTGTACGTTGTTTTGCCTATGCAGATAGCATGAAGACATGAGGCAGTATAAGAAACCATCGCATATAAGTGACGCTGTAAAGGAAGTGATAGGCGGCATAGACAAGACAGCGAACACCGGCAAATATGACATATATGACGCCTGGCGCAAGGCCGCAGGTGAGCAGGCGGCAAAACATAGCAGCCCAGCGCTTATAAGAAACAACGACCTTGTGATAAATGTGGACAGCACAATGTGGATATACCAACTGCGCACAAAAGAAAGCGAGCTGATCAAAAACATGGCAGCGCTATTAAAAAGCGACAAGATTAAAAAAATACGGTTCAGGGCCGGGGAAGTAGAAAAAGCGTAAAGTGTAAAGCGTAAGGTTAAAGGATAAGGGTTAAAGGAAAACATGGGAAAGAAAAAAGAAGAAAAGACGAAAAAGCCGGAAGCCGCAGAAAAGCCGGAAAAAGTTGACACATCAAGAGAAGCGCAGCAGAAGAAAACAGCTGCCGCAGCGCAGAAATACGACGCAACAACCATACAGGTTTTAGAGGGCATAGAGGCAGTACGCCGACGCCCCGCCATGTATATAGGGGATACAGGCGCAAGGGGCGTGCACCACCTGGTCTGGGAGGTTGTAGATAATTCTATCGACGAAGTTATGGGCGGATACTGCACAGACATAGAGGTTGTTGTGCATGCGGATGAAAGCGTAAGCGTGATAGATAGCGGAAGAGGCATCCCGGTCGACATCCACAAGACACAGAACAAGCCCGCGCTGGAAGTTGTCATGACCACCCTGCACGCAGGCGGCAAATTTGATCACCGCTCATACAAAGTCTCGGGCGGCTTGCACGGCGTAGGCGTAAGCGTTGTGAACGCTCTGAGTGAGTGGCTTGAGGTGGAGGTGCGCCGTGACGGAAAAATCTTTCACCAAAGGTATAAAAAAGGAAAACCTGTAAGCAAGGTAACGGTTGTAGGAAAGGCGCAGCACACAGGCACAAAAGTAACTTTCAGGGCAGACCCGGAGATATTCGGAGAAAAGTTTACCTACAGTTTCGAAACCCTTACAAACAGGCTAAGAGAGCTGGCCTTTTTAAACAAAGATGTGCGCATTGTGCTTGAAGACGAAAGAAAAGATAAGCAGCTGGAATTTAAATTTAAGGGCGGCATTGTTTCTTTGATAGAATACCTGAACAAAAACAAAGAGGTGGTGCATAAAAAAGTAATTTACATGTTAAAAGAAAAAGACCAGGTTATTGCTGAGGTGGCAATGCAGTACAACGAAGGTTACACAGAAAACCTGTTTAGTTTCGCCAACAACATCAACACAATCGAGGGCGGCACCCACTTAAGCGGTTTTAAATCAGCGCTTACAAGGGCAGCGAACCAGTATTGCAAAGCTAAAAACCTGCTTAAGGAAGGTGACGAATCGCTTTCAGGAGACGATATACGCGAAGGACTTACGGCTGTTATAAGCGTGCGCCTGCCAAACCCGCAATTTGAAGGCCAGACAAAAACAAAGCTGGGCAATACCGAAGTAGAAGGGTTGACAGCATCTATAGTAAACGAGTGCCTTAGCACGTTTTTTGAGGAAAATCCGCCAATAGCAAACAAGATAGTGCAAAAGGCTGTGCTTGCAGCAAAGGCGCGCGAGGCAGCCAGAAAAGCAAGAGAGCTTACAAGAAGAAAAGGAGCCTTAGACAGCGCAGGGTTGCCGGGCAAGCTGGCCGATTGTTCAGAAAAGGACCCCGCCTTATGCGAGATATACCTTGTGGAAGGAGATTCCGCGGGTGGAAGCGGAAAACAAGGCCGCGACAGAAGATTCCAGGCGATATTACCGCTTAAGGGTAAAATCTTAAACGTTGAAAAGGCGCGGCTCGACAAGGTGTTTGCGAACGAGGAAATTAGGACCATCATAACAGCTTTGGGCTGCGGCGTTGGCGAGGAATTTAATATAGAAAAACTAAGATATAATAAAATTATAATAATGGCGGATAGCGACAGCGACGGCTCCCACATCCGAACGCTTATACTCACCCTGCTTTACAGGCAGATGCCAAAGCTGGTGGAAAACGGGCACATATACATCGCGCAGCCGCCTTTATATAAGGTCAAAAGAGGCAAAAGAGAAGAATATTTACAAACAGAAGAAGCAATGAGAGAAACAATGTTGGATATGGGCACAGAGGGGGTAGAGGTAACGCAACCAAAGGGGAATAAAGCGCTTACAGATAAGCAACTTAAAGACATACTAAGATCGGTTATCAGCCTGAAAACCCTTTTAGCGGCAATAGAGAAAAGGGGAGCAAAACCATCGATTTTTATGCAAAACAGACAGACAAAGACCAAAAAACTGCCACTTTTTGCTGTTAAAGTGGAGCAGGAAACCCATTTCGTATATGACGACAAAGAGTTGGCGAAGCTGCAGAAAAAGCAGGATGTTGGGGAAACCAAGATTATGGAGTTCTTCGAGGCGCCGCAAATAGAAAAGGAAATTGACAAGCTAGGTAAAGCAGGGCTTTCAGTGGATGATTTGGTAGGAGAAGAGGCGTTTTTGGAGGAAGATAAGAAAGCAAAGGCAAAACCGCTGTTTAAAGTTAAGGCAGACGGAGAAACTGTCCCTGTGTTTAGCCTGGAGGGGCTGCTTAACGAGATAAGAAACAGAGGCAAAAAGGGAATGACAGTGCAAAGATACAAAGGTCTGGGCGAAATGAATCCGGCCCAACTCTGGGAAACCACAATGGATCCCGAACGCCGCACGCTTCTTAAAGTTGTGCTGGAAGACGCGGTTGAGGCAGATGAAATGTTCACGGTGCTTATGGGCGACGCAGTGCAGCCCAGAAGGGAATTTATAGAAAAATATGCCCCGGAGGTAAAGAGGCTGGACGTATAACAGCAATCCGCCGAAGGCTATCTACTACGAACCTATCCCAATACACGAAGGCGGATAAAGAGGCTGGACGTATAAAAGACAGGATGCATAGAAAATGTACACAAAAAACGAACGCATAGAACCAAGGCGGATTGAAGAGGAAATAAAAGATTCTTATATTACATACGCGATGAGCGTTATTGTGGGCAGGGCTTTGCCGGATGCCCGCGACGGGCTAAAACCCGTACACAGGCGCATTTTATTTACAATGAATGATTTGTCTCTGCAGCACAGCAAGCCCTACAAAAAGTGCGCGAGAATAGTCGGAGACTGCCTCGGCCGCTACCACCCGCACGGAGATATGTCGGTTTATGACGCGCTTGTAAGGATGGTGCAGGATTTCTCGCTGCGATATCCGTTAGTTGACGGACAGGGGAATTTTGGATCGGTCGACGGAGACTCGCCGGCGGCCATGAGATATACAGAGGCGCGCATGGCGGCTATTGCCGAAGAAACCTTGCAGGACATAGACAAAGAGACCGTAGATTTTGTGCCCAACTTTGACGATACCATGCAGGAACCGACAGTTCTTCCCTCTGTGCTTCCCAACCTTTTAATAAACGGCTCAAGCGGCATTGCTGTGGGCATGGCCACAAACGTCCCGCCGCACAACTTGGGCGAGGTTGTTGACGGCGTTGTAAAGGTTATTGACGAACCCGGCGTTGAAATAAAGGACCTTATGAAAATTATCAAAGGCCCGGATTTCCCGACAGGCGCACTGATATGCGGCAGAGACGGGATAAAGGACGCATACCTTACGGGAAGGGGTTCGCTTAAATTGCACGCCAAGGCGAATATTGAGACGCAAAAAGGCGGTAAGGAATCCATAATAGTAACAGAGATCCCATACCAGACCAACAAAGCGAACATCATCGCAGCCATAGCAGAGCTTGCAGAAGAGAAAAAAGTAGAAGGCATTTCAGACGTAAGAGACGAATCCGACAAAGACGGCATGCGCATAGTGGTGGACATAAAACGCGACTACCCGGCGCAGCTTATACTGAACCAGCTTTACAAACACACACAGCTTGCGGAAACCTTTGGCGTTATTATGCTGGCCTTAGTTAAAAACCAGCCCAAAATGCTGAACCTTCGCCAGGCAATAGATGTTTACATCGACCACAGAAAAGAAGTGGTAACAAGACGAACAAAATTTGAATTGGCAAAAGCGCAGGCAAGGGCGCACATACTTGAAGGCTTAAAAATCGCGCTTGACCACATAGAGAAAATTATTAAAACAATCAGGGCCTCGAAAAGCACGCCGGAGGCAAAAATTGCCCTGATGGAAAACTTTGATTTGTCCGATAAGCAGGCGCAGGCAATATTGGAGATGCAGTTACAGCGGCTTACCGCACTGGAGCGCTCCAAGATAGAGGCGGAGTATCTTGAACTTATCAAAAAGATAGAATATTACCAGTCTATTTTAAAGAGCGAGAAAAAGGTGCTGGCTATTATAAGAGAAGAAATCCTCGCGATTAAAGAAAAATACGCGGACGAAAGAAGGACAGATATTGTCGCAGCGCCGGAAGACCTTGAGATAGAAGATCTGATCAAGGAAGAGGACGTTGTGATTACAATAAGCCACTCCGGATATATAAAAAGGCTGCCTGTCAGCTCATACAGAAAACAAAACAGGGGCGGCAAGGGTATAGCTGGAGCGGCGCTAAAGGACGAAGATTTTATAGAGCACCTGTTTATAGCGTCAACGCATGAATACATATTATTTTTTACGGACAAAGGCAAGGCGTATTGGCTTAAGGTCCACGAGATACCGCAGGCAGGCAGAACAACAAGGGGCAAGGCGATAGTGAATCTTGTGCAGCTTGAAAAGGGAGAAAACATAACAACGTTTGTGCCGGTAAAGGAATTCGATGACAAGCGCTTTCTTATGATGGTCACAAAAAAGGGCAACGTGAAAAGGGTGAACCTGTCAGTGTTTGCTAACCCGCGCAAGGCAGGTATAATAGCTATTGGCCTTGACAAGGACGATATCCTGGAGCGCGTGCTTTTAACGGACGGCAAAGAAGAAGTTGTTCTTGCTTCCGAGGCAGGCAAAAGCCTGCGCTTTAAAGAAACAAACATAAGAGAAATGGGCAGGGCGGCGCGGGGAGTAAGAGGTATTAAGCTGGGGCCAAAGGATTCTGTTGTGGGCATGGAGGTTGTAAGAACAGACGCGACCCTTCTGACAGTGACCAAAAAAGGCTTCGGGAAAAGAAGCGAGCTTTCAGAATACAGGACACAAAGCAGGGGCGGCAAAGGCATTATAAATTTAAAAATTTCCGCTAAAAACGGCCCTGTTGTCGCGATTAAAAGCGTAAAAGACGGCGACGAAATTATGATAATTACGCAGCAAGGCATGATAGTGCGCACCCCCGTAAAAGACATAAGAACAACAGGCCGCTCCACGCAAGGAGTAAGGGCAATATCGCTTAAAGGAAACGACACCGTCTCTGCGGTCGCCAGCGTCTTTGCAGAAGAAGAGTAAAGAAGAATTTTGAATTTTACATTTTGAATTTTGAACTTTTCCGCGTCCCCATCGTCTAGCCTGGCCTAGGACAAGGGCTTTTCAAGCCCTCGACACCGGTTCGAATCCGGTTGGGGACGCCACGAACCACTCGCCGCAAGAAAAGCTAAGGCTCGGGTTCGTGGCACAGCCATCAGATTATAAGCAAAAGCTTCACTTGGCATAGTTGCTTCGGCAAGATACGCAACATTTCCCACCATCTCGCTTTCTTGTTATAAACCAAAACAATGTAGTTGCCTGATTTATCAGGCAAACATTGCCATAACCTCTTGACAAATAGCCTATTGTAGTGTATAATTATAACACATAAAGGCAATGAAAAGGGGAAGGGGTGTAAAAGCCCTCTATTTTTGCATCTACTAATTAAATGTTTTAAAAAGTAAAAGATATGATAGACGTACATAAGCCTCATAAGAAATTTATTATTAGGATTATCTCAATAATACTAATAATATGTTTTCTCACAACAAACACGCCTGCTTACGGCTTTGACGGCCAGACCCTGTTTAAGAAAACCTCCCACGCGCAAAGATATGTTAATGAAGAAACAAAAGAAGCAGAAACCGGCCTTGCGCTTACGCCGCTGGATTTGTCAGTATCCCAAAAACACGGCAGAGTCTTAGAAACATATAAAGGCAGCCAGCAAAAGTTAATTGTCCACATCCAGGACCGCCATGCGGATGCTTGCGCCCAATTTAACATAGCAGGCATAATAGATAACCTGGCGCAAAAGCACAACCTTCATCTTTTATGCCTTGAAGGCGCCTCCGGAGAGCTTGATACATCCTTTTACGATAAATTCCCGGATACAGAAAGAAAAAAGCAGGTTGCGCAAGCATTTGTAAAAACAGCGCTTTTTACAGGGGCGGAATTTTACAAGATAACCAACAGGGATAAATATTTAGTGCCTACAGGCGTTGAGGATAGAGGCTTATACCTTGAACATCTTGATTGTAATAAAAAATACCAGCTAAACAAGCAGGATGTAATTTCTTTCGCGGCGCTTTTAAGGTCGGATTTAAACAGGCTAAAAGCCGAAGCGTACGCAAAGGATATGCTTGCGCTTGACAGGGCAAACGATGATTACAGCAACAAAACGATCACGCTTTCAGAATACGCCCAGCAATTAGAAAAATATTCCAACAAAGCAAAAACAGATTTAACAAAATATAAAAATTTGCAGGCATTCATCGCGCTTGTCGAAAAAGAGAAGGCAATAGATTTTAACAAAGCCCAGGAACAAAGGGAGGCGTTGATAAAGGAACTTTCAGAAACCCTCGAGAAAGATAAATTACAGGAGCTTCTCTCGAAAAGCTTGGAATTTAAGCTGGGCAAAATAACGGACGAGGAATTTTATAGTTATCTAGCAGGACTGGCGGAGTCACCAGGTCACCAGGTCACAAAGTCACCAGCCAACAAGCCCACAGCCCACAGCCCACAGCCCACAATGATTTATTCGCCTACATCGACTACCTTGCGCTCTCCAAGCGCATCGACCACCTTGCGCTTTTCGAAGAAATCGAAGCAGCGCAAGAGAAAATGCTTACCGCCATTTCTCAAAACAACACCCAGCGCGAGCTTGTTAAATTCTCAAAAGCAATAAATCTGCTTAACGATTTATTTTCGCTTAAACTCACCAACGAGCGCCTCGCCTCCATTAATAATGACACAGAACACACAAACATAGCTAACATAAAAACATTTTTAAG
The DNA here is from genome assembly GCA_043797125.1 of Candidatus Omnitrophota bacterium. Classification (GTDB taxonomy): domain Bacteria; phylum Omnitrophota; class Gorgyraeia; order JABMRG01; family JAFGKX01; genus JAZDPX01. The sequence goes on along the minus strand of JAZDPX010000045.1, from coordinate 97,493 downwards.
CAAACACATGCCGGAATGCGGCCTGTCCATAAATCCTTATATTTTAACAACGCAGATAAACCAGGAAGCGATAAACAACGCAAAAGAATATTACGAATTAGCCACAAAAAGAGACGTTGCGTTAATTGAAAACACATTGCGAGCGATGGATAGAACCGGTAGCGTAAAAAGCGTGTTGGTAACAGGCGGCTTCCATACCCGCGCGATAACAAATATCTTAAAGCAAAAAGACATCTCCTATATCGTAATATGCCCAAATCTCGGAGATGGCGACTGCGAGAGGCTTTATGAGCAAAGAATGCAAGGCGCATTGCCGGGCTATGGGGATATTATGACGGCGATGCAAAGCAGCCTTGCTGCGCCGCTTGCGTGCGAAAATGAAAACGTGCAAGACCTTTTTGAAGAAGCGATTAACGCAAAAACAGAAAAAGGCCGGGGCGAGAGCGCAGAAGCCATAAGCGGGGAAACGACAGGCAAAACAGCATACGAGCCGAGCATCCCTTTAAACAAGATTGTGCTAAAAACGCCCAAGAAACAGATTCCGCAGACAGAGAAGATCTCAAACCCCTTCCCAAACCTGCCGCCAGCTATGCGGCTTACGTTTCTACAAATGCGAAATAGATTTAATCATAAATACCAGCAGAGAAACTTTTTTAGAAGCGGCCCAATTCAGCAGCCGGAATTTTTTGTCACGTTTGGAGACGACGACGGGCAAAATGCACTTTTTGTAAACCCGGCAGACATCAAAGACTTTAAAGACACAATAAAGAGGGCGCTTTGGGGCGATATTGCATTGCCCTTGGTGTACAAACCGAATCGTAGGGCGAGGGGCCACGGGATCTTCTTTTTAGATAAGGAGCAATCCGGCAGAATAGTTATAACAACAGAAACCTCGGTTATAGAAGAGTGCAAACGCAAATTAGCAGGCGCCGGAGGAGTCAGCATTATAGAGAACAACAACCAGCACATAGCAAAGATTCTTATAGACACAAATATTGCCTACGCAGTTGATATTATATCTACAATAAGAGATATTGCAACGCCGGGGTTAGACTCAGGGGTCATGGAATCTGTTATGCCGGTTATTAAATATAACAACATGGCATATGAAACTCGGCATATGTTTAAAGGCAATTTATCATCCGAACAATGCGAGCTTGTTTATGACACAGACGCAGCAAGCGGCATGGAAGGCACGTTTGCGCGTATAGGCAGCTCGGCAGAGTTTTCTAATTATACGGGCCGCGAGGAAAGAGCCGCGGTGCTTGGGTGGAAGGACGTATATAACCCGCTGTACGAAATGTTTAATATTCCAGAAGAGTCGCGAGAGGAATTTAGGGCACATGTAGATGAAGCAGTCAAAAAGCAATATAGATACATGGTTAGGCGCTTTAAGGCCGCAGGAATAAACGCAAATGTTGAAATTAGGGGCCAGTTTGACCTTATGTGGCTTCCTCCAACAGAAACAGAAGAGAAAAACTTCCCTGTGCCTGCGTTGGGCGAGGCGCTGTTAGTGCCACTGGATCTTAAGGACTACAAATTAGAAATAGTTGTTGGGCAGCCTGCCCGCGCTACAACGCTGCAAACTGGTAACCCAGAGCAATCCCCGGATATGGCCAAGAAACAGATCCCGCACCAGGAGCGCAACGAAGAGCTTAAGAGCGTGCTGGACAAAAGAGAAACATACACAATTACCAAAGAAGAAAAAGGCCCAAGAGATGCTCCTAAGGCGCCTACGCGAATACGCTCACCAGACTTGCCTGAAGATGTAGATATAGCAGGATTAACTGCTGCCACCGATGCAAATGGAAAAAGGTCCACAATAGATATTTTGAAGAGAATGCACTGTCTTATAGAAGATGGCGAAGCCTCGCCGTTTTCCGGCCTTTATCAAGAAATCAACGAGATATTTCAGAAGCTCTGCGCCCATTTAACAGGAAAAGAATGGGCCGACGCAGCGCTATATCTGTTAGAAACAGATGAGGTAACGGCATTTACTATCACCAACCATAAAATTGTATGCATTTCCCTGGGGCTTTTAAAGCATTTCCAGAAAAACGAATGCTTAACCAAAGACGTAATAGCCTTTATTCTGGCGCACGAGATACGGCACATGGTCCAAGGAAAGGGGACCACCCTTAAAGAAAAATTTGCGCAGGAAATAGACGCAGATGTCTGGGCTTTGACGCTAATGAACTCAGCAAGCTACAATGTCTTAGAAGCTGCCAAGACCTTTGATATATTAAGCAAGCTGGATAAACTCCCGGATCTTCTTAGAACAGCGGTTGATTTAATTGACGTGCACCTTCCGGATGAGAAAAGGATTAAGTTGATAAAAGAAATTTTAGACAGCAGTAACTGGATAAACACAAAGACAAAACATCTATTTTCACAAAAGGCCCTAGGGCAGCTATCCAATAAAACGCTGCTGCTGGAAACAATAGAGAGCTCTTACTCGGTAAAAAACATAAATGAGCTGACACAACTATTGGAGAAAGCCGCGTCTTTTCCAGAGCATATTTTTGAAATATTAGTTGAGGGCCTTGATAGCGCGTTAAAAGCAGTCCCGAACGACATAACCACAAAAGATAATGAGAAGCATTATCTGCCGGCTTTGATTTTCGCGTTAATATGCGGCAACAACGATGATTACCAGGATATAACCAAGCTTCTTCTTGAGGACATAACCCCTCCTACGCCGTACAAAGTTTTCACATTTAAACGCATGAGGCCCGAGGCATATGGAGTTTACGACACAATACTTACGCAGCAAAAATATGCGCAATTAAGGCAGGATTATAAAAATTTCTTCGCGACAATAAAACAAAGCCTTGGCACGACAATGGCGGAAATGGTAAAATTTAAGCTTCTTAAAGATTCATGGCCCCAAATAGAAACGAAGCCTTCTCAGCACTCTTCAAGGCATGATGATAGTAGGCGTATCTTCCGGGAAATATTGGAAAATCGGCTTAAAAATACATTAAAAGGAAAGCTGAACAACAAAAACGACATAATCGCATATCTGCAAACAGCGCAGAACTTTCTAATGCCCCAGGATACCATTACGTTTTCTTTTGTCGGGGAGTCCCTGCTTACTTATATAGAATTTATTTGGGAAGGGGCCTTTGCTATAAGCGATAAGCTTTCATGGCAAGACTGGGAAGACATTATGACAACCGCGAGCAGGCAAGAGGGGCTTTTAGTCGGCTTCAACGATCTTTCTTTATTAACGAACAGGCTTTTAGAAGATACAGGATTAGACAATAAAGCAAAAGCTGATTTTCTTATGAAATATCCGTTTTTGGTTTATTCCAGAACGGCCGTGCGCAAAACGGTTTTTGAATTTTTATACAAACACTATCGCGAGGAAAGCCTCGACAAAAAATCCATGGAGACCTTTTTTGCAAAGATGCTGGAGCGCATAACAGATAAAGCTGATAAAAAAATGATTTATGAAACAATAGCAACAGATGCTTTGGAGGAATTAAAAACAGGCAAAACGCAGTTATTGGATCTGTTTTTGAGCGCCACCCTCCCATGGAACTTGGACGAAACCATTATTATGATGTTTGATTTTTGGAAAGAGCCAAAAGCCAAAGAAGAACGCATAAACACACTAGAGCAGCTTTTGCAGTATTATTATTCATCCAATAAACACGCAACAACCCCCATGGCGCTATCAGAAAGGCTGTTATACGAACTTAAAAGCTGCGTTCCCACGCCCGAAGCATTTGATAAACAGCTAATAGAAATTTTTAAACAAGCTGGCATAGAGGTAAACCCAAACACTCTAGGCCAGCAAACAAAGATTATGATACGTTTTTTTAACAGCGGCGGACTCTTAACAAAAGACCTTTTTGATGCATACAAGGCAAGGGGCATAAAGGACAGAAGGGTATTAGTTGAATTTTTAAATAGCGCATACTTAGCAAAACTATATAAAGAGAAATATAACTTAACGCCTAAAAAGAAAGTTGATTTACGGGCCTTTTCCGGCAGAGATATATTTGAAACATCATTCTTAGTTGATGGCATGCAAAATGTAACAGAGCCGTCAGAAGTTATCCTGCCTTTATGCATAAGGGTGTTTTTTGAGACCATAGGCACCCCAGCAACAAAGGAAAAGCTGGATGAGCTATGCTACAAACTGGACTTAGGGCAAAAACAATTCAAGAGAAAAAACCCTCTTTCAAAAGCAGGCAGGGATCGTTTGGAGTCCAATATTAGCATGACGGAAAAGAAAGCAAACCCAAACACAGCATTTTCCATGCAATATGAACCGTTTTTTCAAAAGATGTTCAACCTCCCCTTTTACGGGGACAGAACAGATTTTGCAGGAAGCAGGCAGGATTTCTTCGAAGGGTTATTCGGCTTTATTCTAAACTCAAGCATAAGTTTTGAAGGCCTTATTAAAATTACGCTCAAGCAACTTCCCCCAAGTTATTTTAGAAATTTTGTCCTTTTTTCATTATTGGCAAGAGAGATTAAAAAGAACCACCAGCAGCTTAATCCGTATGATCTGCAATCGTTCAATGAAATCGCAAAAGAAGACAAAGAATTTATGAAAAAGCTCGAACAAGTATTACCGCATATGGTTTCGGATGATAAACTTGCTACAACAAACGCGAGCCTTTTTCTTTATCTGCAGAGAAAGGCAAAGGGAGATAAAGAAGGCGGTATAGGTGTGGGCGCGTATGTTCATTTAGCGCTAAAAGAAACGATTAAAACCTATCTAAAAGAGCTGCGAGGGAAAAAAAGGCACGCTTTTCTTGACTACGTTGTTAGGAAAACCAAATATGTTTACGAGAAAACCAGTGGGTACGTTTCTATTTTAGCGAACCTGTTTAACTTGTCAATATCCCCGGCTGAATTATGGCTTTTTGAACACAACTTTTTAAAAAGCAGATATGTAAAGAAAATTAAAAAAATCATGGATAAAAAAGGCTTAGACACCGAAGGCGCCCAAGAGGCGTTAGAAGCCGGCAAAATAGCAGCATTTGTTCCGCTTATTAAAAATTACTATTTGGAGGAGATAATAGGAGTAATTTATACTAACGCGGAACTGATTTTTTTAAGAAAGGCCATTCTGTCATATATTGCAAGGAAAAGAAAACACGCTGGTGTTTCGAAAATCGGGATATTTTATTTTGATTTTAACCACCAGCAAAAGCTTGCCCAACCGGACGCAGCCATAGCAACGGCTCTTGAGCAAAATATAGAAGCTAAAATAGAAGCAGAGATAGCCGTTGAGGGCAAGATAAATTATATTCTTAGCCTGCTGCCGCGCTCGCAGCCACTAAGAGACAAATACCTTGAGATGATAGCAGAAAACGTACTAAGCGATATAGGCATTAGCGAAACAGAAAAAGTTATACATCTGCAAAATCTGCTAGGGGAATTCTATAATGCCTATTTTAGAGACAAGTATTCCCTGAAGGCGCTGGAACTGGAAAAGGCCCTTAAGCCCGATATGCATATAAATGATGAGATAGAGTTAATCAAAAAGTATTTCCCCGACCAGAGCTACTCGCGCGATGACATTTTAAAAAGCGTTTTAGAAAAGGTCGAGACGTTCCAGGAATATGAACAGATATCAGGCCTATTCTATGCGGAGAAAAAGGGTATTTTGGATGACGAAGACAAGATTAAGAATGTTTACTATGAGGAGAAATTCAAGGTTTTATTTGAGCGGATGTCGTGCGAGGAAAAGAAGGATTTTGTTCTGTGGATAGCGGGGATAAGCCAAATGCCACTATTCATGCGGGAATACGAGGAACTTCTGGGTGTGTCCTTTGAGCCCTTAAAAGATATTTATTCCATATCACCAAGCGCGGCCTATCCGCATGCCGGAGAAGGCACAAGAGAGCTTCTCATCGGGGAGATGTTTTTAGGCAAAGACGGTATATTAAAAAATGAGAAGATTTTTATGAAACTTATCGATACAGTATACAATTTTATTATAAAAAAGACAGAACTGGGCAAGGACATAAAGCAGGGGGATTTAAAAAAGATATTTTTAACCATTATGCAAGAAGCTGATGGCGCAAAAAGGCTTAAGGTTGTCAAGGCCCTGTTTGTAAACTTTGCCTTTTTATTAAAACAGGAAGGCCAAACCAGCCATGCGTATTATGAAATCATTCCGAAGGTTATGGAATCGCTGGATGTTATAGGCATACAGGTTGCGCAGATTCTCGTTTTTTCGGAGGATGTGAGGATTCCGCAGGCTTTAAGAAACGCCTTTGCCGCACTGTCTTCAAAAGCAAACCCATTAACCAAAAAAGTGGCGTTTGAAACACTTAAAAACACAAACCAGCAGGGCAAGATAAAAAGAATAGGAAAACCGCTGGGCTCGGCAAAGATAAAAATTGTCTTTGAGGCCGAAGATTATAACAATGAAGAGCTTGCCCTGAAAATTAAGAGGCCGGATGTCCAGCACTATTTAGATGAGGAGACAGCCTTCTTCAGGCGCGTATGCACTTCATTAAGAAAGAAAGGGTTAAAAATCCCGCACGGGTTTGAAAGCAGGGCATCGGAAGGCCTGGGAAGGGACGCGGACTTTAAGAGAGAAATAGAAAACACAAAGAAGCTGGAAAAGCAGCTTGCAGAAATAAACAAAGAGAATGGCTACAAGTTTTCTTCGGGCGAAAAAATAGAATTTTTAGTCCCAAAAATAAGAGAAGACTCCACCGAGACGGTGCTTTACGCGGAAAAAATTGCAGGCAGCGATTTAGACAACAAAGAAGAACTTAAGGCCAAAGCGGGTTTTACAGAGGCAGAGCTTATAAAGTTAAAAAAGACAATATTTGACTTTTTAATGGTTCAGTTGTTTGGCAAAGGCCTTTATCTTGCTGACCCGCACGGCGGGAATTTCAGAATAGTAAGAAAAGATGGGAAGATAAAGGTCTATCTAATCGATGTCGGCGCTGTTGAAGAATGCAAAATAGATAAAAAAACCTATAAGGATCTTCTATACGGCCTTATAGCGACAGACTTGGGGATAAAAACAAAAGGCAATGAACATATGCTACCCGCGATGTTTTTTAAGAAAACAGGCTATCTTACCAACGGCATGAGCGCCAGGGAAATTTTAGATGTAATATTCAGCAAAATGGCGCCTGAAAACAGGCCCTACAAAAACGCAGACGCATTTATGAAATCTCTGCCCGCAGGTATTAGCTTAAAGTATTTTCTGCGTAGTCCCGTAAAGGTGATAAAGGATGTTTTGAAGACGGGCAAGAAACCCGGGCAGTCCCCGGACATGGTGAAGAAAGAGATTTCGCACGAAGCAGATGAGAAACAGAAGAAAGCTGTTCATAGGGCGCTTGTACGTATACGCTCACCTGAAGCGCTCGAAGCTGTTGCTAATAGCGATGCCCTAAACGTAAAAAAACTTGCCAAAAAACTAAACCTTACCCAAGACCAAATCCGCCAAAGACTAATTCAAATTGCACAACCAATAAACGTCATTATAGTAAAGAACCGCCTGACCCTCCACCACGAAGGCCCATACGCGCACACAAGGCGCGGAGTCTCTAAAAAAGGTGACACAGCCATATGGCTTGGGGAGAAGCTCTTCGCAAGCGAAAAAATCACAGACGAAGATATAGCGCTTCTGCTTCTGGAAGAAGCAAAGCATATTCTTGACCCCTACGCAGACCATAAAATTATTTCTCATAGCAAAGGGCTGCAGCGCAAACTTAACAGAGCAGCCAAGGCATTACGCGAGCCTCTTCCTGCGACAATATGCGAAGCGGATATGGCAGAAAGCATGTTGAAGAATCCATTTGTAAAGATATTTATAATAGGCGCAGGGATATTCGCTGCCCTCACATATCTAGTACGCAATCCCGACGAAACGCTAAAGAGAATAGACCAATATTTTAATAAAAAGCCGCAAGCCTCGTTGAGTAAAACAGCCCCTGTTTCTATTAGCAATGTGCCGATGCTGGACAAAGACATAACTGATTTGCTCAAACGCGCTGCCGAAGACGCACAAGCAGCGGATGACCTTATTAATTTATACTATGAGAGAGCAGATACCGAGCCAATGATTAGCTTGGGCATCATGGGGAGCTTAATTGATATGGCCAGAGGCGGTTCTGGGTATATCGAAGAAAAATTAAAACAGATTGACGCCGCACCACTTCTTAAATACACACCCAATAAGTTAGATGCCATTTATTGGATTGATAAACTAACAGGCTTTGATAACCCCACAGCTTTTTCCTGCCTTGTTAAGTTAGGCAACTTAGGGGAGGCAGAGGCTGTATCTGTTTTAGAAAATGCAACCTATGGCAGAGCCAGGAAGACCGCTAAACAGGCTTTAAAAGAGATTAACCCGGATAAGTTTGCAGAAAATATTGCCTTAGAACATCTTTTTACAGACAGCCCTTCTGCAAACGCCTTAGCGACTATGGTTAACGCAGGCAATGTTGCTGCTCGGGGGGAGCTTATTAATTTAATCCTGAAAGGCAATGCCTGGGCCACAATAAGGGCAGCAAGCGCGGACCTTAAAGACGATGCAAAAATGCGGCAGCTTTTAAAATATATGGATACAGATGTATTGATAAATCCCACCGCAGAAGGCAAAAATCAGGACTTTGATTTTGCTGCCCTCAGAGTTCTTATAGATATTGATAACCCAAATATTTATAAAACACTGCGTAAATTAGTTTCTATGGGCGCTACAGTTGCCTCTTATGGCTTGCGTTATGCTGCAGAACAAGGCAAAATCAGCGTTTTGGGCACGCTAATAGATATTCTAAAAAGCAATGATGTTAAAAACCACTTTTATTATTCTGTAGCAGATAGCCTTTTAATCCTTGCCTCCGACGAAAACCCCGCTCCTGACGAAATCAAAAACAAAGCATTAGGGGTATTCAAAGATGATTTTAAAAAAGCCCTGCCTTATATGCAATTCGAGCCGGGGGTAAATAGCCCTGGAGTTATGGCTGTTGTTAATAAGAGCATTGATTTAATCGGCACGGATAAAGTTAAAAAGATAAGACAGGACATCGAAGCAAAATATAACCGAGCGCCGCAAAAGATCCTTTTGTATCTTTGCATGCCCGAAGTCGTTTATCCGCTGCTTGAGGCGCATAAGCAAATGGCAGAAAACGGGATAGATATTGATTTAAGTTATTTTATAAGCGCGGCATTCGCCGAAGGCTACATTGCGTTTGCCCAAGATTGTATCGCAGGCGAAGAAACTGTTTTCCATATTGCCCTCCCGCTTGGCTTGGATAGGTTTGGAGAATCTGAAGAGCGGTTAAGGAAAAAGGGATTCCTGCCGCAAAATTACAAAGGTTTTGTAAGGGGCGGAACAACCTATAACAATGAGGCAGGGGATAACTTCCCGCTAGGCACATTCTTAAGCCCAAAAGACGCTCTTATAGCGCATGGTGCGCTCCTTCTCGAAGACAGGGATAATTTTATAAAAGAAGTTAAAAGGCATGGATATGATACAGCCAGGCTTACAGAAGAGGAAATAGAAGTTGGAACCTATTTGCAATACTGCACAGGTAATTCTGTCCCCTACTTGAAAGAATACGGCACTGACATAGTCGGTAAAATCGGCACAGGCACGCACGGCAACGGAATCTACAACGCTCAGTGGCCGCCCGCAGGCGCGGAATTTCTTGAAGAAACAGGCATTGTAGAAAAAACCGGAGAGCCAAAAAAGAGCGAAGTTGCAAAGGAGATAAGCGCGAATAAGCCAAACGCAAGCGGCATTGCCATAGCAGGCACGCTGATGACACAGATTGGCGGAGCATGGCTTAGGCTTTGGAGGAGGATTCGCATGCTTTGGGCGGCATTGCGCCTCGGCCGGGAAGAATCTCCCGACATGGCGGATAAAGAGCTCGTACACGAAGTGAGCAACGAAGAGCTTAAGAAGATAATAGATGAAAACAGAATGTATAGAATTAATATATATGATTGGTGGGAAAACCACATGCAAGAAAGACTTGGGCGCGTGCGGGGGAAAATTCACCGCACTGCCGAACTCGAAGGTTTTGATGTAAAAACCATGGCAGATAAACTGGGGCTGAAAGAAGATCAGGCCCGCGAAGAACTAATCCGGGTCGGTAAAAAAATCGATATTATCGTAGTAAAAAATAGTTTCAGGCTTTATCGCGGGGGGCCCATAGCTCACGCAAGGCGAGGCGTTAGCAGAAAAGACGATAGGGCAATATGGATTGGGCAAAATCTGCTTCTCAGCGCAGACATCGATGATACAGATATAGCGCGCCTTTTGCTTGAAGAAGCAAAGCATATTTTGGCCCCAAAACTTGAGCATAAAGACATCGCACACAACCAGGCCCTGCTTAAACGGCTGGAAGAAAAGGCGATGTTTTTCCCGAGAGGCGCGGAAGAAGAAACAGCAGAATATCGCGGCAAACAAATTGACGAAATAAAAATCGAAAACACCCCCGGGATAGGCCCGGTCAGGCTCGTTCACATACTGGATAAATATACGTTTGGAGATTATATTTTAGCAAACCAGCATTTCATCGGCCCCAGCATATATTATTACGACAAAGAAGACATCAACAGGCACGCTGCAAAACTAAAAATACTAGCCGGCATTAAAGAAGACATGTCCTGGCTTGAGTTTAAATGGTACCTGGAAAGGAACGCGCAAGAGGCAAAGGATGTTTTTAGGTGTGTCAATAACCAGACCAGCCTAAAAACAAAACTGTTACGATTTTTGAAAATATTACCGGGAAACGCCCCGACAAAAAGCAAAAATGATGTTAAAAATTTACTTGCAGAAAACAATCAGGTTATAATCGAAGACATCTGGGATATATTGCTTGATGCAAGAGCTCTCGAAGAGGAAGATTATGATCTGATTTACGATATAATTTCTCGCTTTGGGGCAGAGGGCAAAAGAAAAATATTGGATGAAATTATGCATAAAATATTTTCTCCGGGCGAGATGAACAAAATCTATTATACAAATATGATAAGAATTATTGCCAAAGCGCTGGACAGGCACAACGAAGCCATTAAGCGGGATTTCCTCGGCGGGGTAAAGAAAGGGCTAAGGGTATATTATTCACAGACAAGAAACGAAGATGTTTTGGCAAAAACAGAGGAAGGGGATGTGAGCGTGCCCAGAGGCGCATATGTCCTTAAACAAATTCTTCCGCATATTAATGACCAAACAACAATGGAAGAACTCTTTGAAATGGTGAAACCGTTATTAACATACAACACGCGCGGCTCTGATAACCCTGGTCCCAGGGAAAGAGAAATCGGCTTGTGGCTTTGCAAAAATTCCCTTCGCCGGTTAGAAGATGATGAACTTAAGCTATTTCTGCTTGAGCAGGCATGTTCCTGCCTTAGCTATAGTTATAGAGGAAGCACAAGAAAAGATATGGGCCCGGGGATGATGGATATTTTGGCGGCAGAGCTTATTGCAGAAACTATGCCGTATCTTGCGTTTTCTAACCAGGAAACATTAATGCCCAAACTAATCGAAAATTTAGGATACGCGGAATTAGTAGATAGAGGTTCGCGCATCGACAAAATAACAAAAATTGCGTCCAAATTTAACAATTGGCAGAAAGCAAACATCCTATACGCAGGAAATTTCTCCAAGGCAAAAGCGCCCTCTTGGATAAAAGAATATCTGCCAGACCAAAGGCCTGTTGATAAAAAAGAGGAATATCGATTAGTAGCTGATATCGCAGCAAGCATCGAGACAAGGGGCCTCGCAGGGCGTATGGCAGATTGCGGTGTTAACGCCGAAGAGGCTAAAAAATTGTTAACAAAAGAGATCCCACTGCGGTATCAAGATATGCTAACGGCAGATATGGCAGCAACCACAGCAGTAGCGATGGCTGAGAGCAGAATAGGCATAGACAAAATACGCAGCTTATTAATGGATACGATCCCTCAACAATATAACAATGCCGACCTTTGCTATTATATGATCGGCGCCATAAAAGCAGCAGCGATTATGGCAAAAGGAGGCATTGATATAGAAATTATTGAACGCGCAATCGGAGAAAAATGGCCCATACAATGCCGGGGAAACACATCTCTCGCAGCCCGTATTATAGAGCAAGCTGGGATACGAGCGGTCGGTTTAATTAAAAGCGGGGTAGCCGATAAAATAGTATCAGCCGCGAAAGACGCGGCAAAAGAGAATATAAGCAAAGGGGCGGTAGAGTCGTTGTTTATATATGACCTTGTTTTGTTGTATCACGATATAAACAGGACAATACCCGCGGAAGAAGCCCCGGAAGAAGCGAGTCTGCCAGATTATTCTATGAATAAAGATAAGGCCTTTAGGGCCATAGGCCTTATAGGTAACGACAAAGACACAGAGTATGGGTGGTCGTATGCATACGAAACGGCATGGTCTGAACTCGTGCAACGTTACGCGCTAATGGACGAAATAAAAATTGGAGAAACAATATTACAGCTTATAAAACTGGGAGTCAGGTTTGAAGAGATTAAAACAATTTTTACTATAGGCCTTAAAGGCAATGAACGCCTCGCAAAATCGGTAAGTAGAATCGCAGAATCGGAAATAAAGCGCTACGGATTAATATCCCCGCGCGACAAAACAGACCTAACAACACTGCCTTGTTCTGATACCCCTTTTGCGTATGAAAAAGGAGACGAAGACGCCAAGGCGCTGATAATGCTGTTATTTTGTGAGATACCGCTTAAATACAGAGAGATTCCTGTTGAGGCAGCTAAAGCAGCGGCCGGGCTGGTGTGGCGCGGAGCAGAAATAACTAAAGTTAAAAATTTGTTCCTCGAAAACCAAGGCACATACGGAAAGGTGCAAAAATTTAATAAAATCCTAGACAGTGGGGCAATATATAAAATAGCGGACAAGATAGAAAAACTGAAGCCAACAGGCAGCAGCAAGACAATAGCCAGGGTCATTGATTTATTATTTTTCCAGATGCCGGATAATTATGATTATGCCGACAGGTTTGCCGATGCCGTAGAGACTTTGGAAAAAATAGCGAGTTCAGACATAATAGATAAAATAGCGACAAAATTAAACTGGTTGGTTAGCGAGAAGGAAGCAAGGGCAAAATTAGCAGAGCTGTTATTTTTTAGGCTCCAAACCGACCCCCTATGCCGGCAATTCCAGGGCCCCTCAGGCCGCAACGAAACGAGTGACGTAGCGATGCGCGCGCATGTGTACGCATACGAAGTTGCAGAAGGCCTGGGAGAAATAACAGGCTCAGGCGTAATCAACAAAATAGCGGAAAAATTGGGCAAGCTAATTGGCGAAGAAAAAGCAAAGGCGAAAACAACGGAGCTAATATTATCTGAGATGCCCTTTTACGACCACGTTAGCGCGTATGAAACAGCGCCACTACTGGAACAAATAGCGGCATTAGATATAATTGATAAAATCAGCGCAAAATTGAGCACCCGGCTTGGCGAAGAAGAAGCGAAAACAAAAGTAATAGATTTCCTGTTATTTAAGCTGCCGAAGCTGTACGGCAAAAACTTCTATAGAATAGCAAAAGCCGCAGGGAGCATTATATCGGAGGCAGGATTCAGTTTCGAAAGCACGGCAGAATTTTTATTGGAAACGCCGAATCCCCACCTGGATACAACCGCCAAAACAATAGAATTGATAGAAGAACTGGCAGAATCAGATGCAATCGCGAAAATAGTTACTGAGCTGAGAAACCACCTTAACGCATTAACAGGCAAAGCGAGCGAAGAAAAGGCAAAAGCTAAAACAATAGACCCGTTACTGTTTAAAGTGTTCCTAAAATACGACAACAATTCTCACGAGATACTAAACGCTATATTGCAGATGCTAAAAACAGGCGTGAGCATAAGCGCTATCCAAGAGTGCCTGGAGAATTTTGCATCTGCGGATAAAAGCACTTCATTGGAAACAATAAAGATTTTAGGCAATATAGCGGGTTCAGAGCAGATAAGCAAAATCCGTTCAGCGCTAAAACAACAGCTTGATGATTTTGGAGCGACGAATACAATAGAGTTAATGTTGACGCGCTGGCTGCCGCATGAATATAGCAGCGTTACCTGCGAAAAAGGCCCCGGGCAAGACGATTTAAGCCGGGAAATTAATAAAGCAATAAACCTGGCAAGCAGCGATCCGGCAGCATCGAAATTAATAGAGCTATTGTTTATCAAACTGCCTTCGTGTAAATACGGGATTAATGTTTGCGACTTAGTAATAAAAATGATTAAAGCCGGCGCAAGCATAGAGCAAACAGAGCAATTATTAACGGAGGAAATGCCGAAGATGTATGGCGCCCAAGCAAAGGAAGCCGTCCCGGGCCTTTTGGAGTTAGGGCAGCGCTTCGAAAAATCCAACCTTAAGAGGTTCCTTGAGATTGTTATAAAACGACTGCCAAGAGAGCTTAGCAATTTTACGGCATCAATAGAAAGTTTCATGCGCGGCATGCAAACAATCCCGGCGCAAAGGCTGCTGCAATATATAGACTCTAGAGATAAAAAGAGAGCCATGGATATTATGCTTCTCGATAACAACCACCAATCGATTTTTGAACATATAGAACTTTTTATGAACGCGCTGGAAGACAAACAAGAAGACAAGAAGAAAAAGAGCGAGAAAACCCTATTTATTAACAATGTATTTATACAGGTTGCGAGTGAATCAAGCCCGGGCAATAATGCCCCCCCGAGCCATGTTCAGTTTTGGCAAATAGTTAAAGCAGCTTGCGACCTGAAAGAAAAACATGGAAACTGGAGAGAGGAAATAAGATCTATAGAGCTAGACAACCAAGCATTTAAAGAGCTGAAAATAGAGCTGTTAGAAAAAAACAGATTCCTTGAAAGCTGGGAGCAGTTTCAAAGATTGGAGATGCTGATAAGCATAATAGGGGCAAATGATCTCGAAAAAGCGCTTAATTTATATCGTTTCTCCGGGACAGAGGACGGGAGAAAAATCTATGCTTATTATCATAAACTGCTTACTCACCAGGCAGTAAAAAGCGGGTATTCAAAGACCATAGAAAAAATGATATTGGATCCAAGAGAATTTCTGGATCTCGAAGATACAAATGTCCCGCTGTCAAATCATATCAAAAAAATCAGCCGGCTTTTAGAGTTAGAATACGTTGATATTGGCGCCGAAGAGCTGCTTTTAGGCTTGATCCTTGGCAAATACGACCACCTGCAGGTACTACAGCCGCTTTCAACCACAATAGATATTAGCGACGTGGATACAGAAATAAAGACAATAAAAGGCGGTTCTTTATTGCAACGTTTAGCAAGCTATGGTGCAGAAGAGGGCATATTAAGAGAAGTTTTAGTAAAATATTTTAAGCAAAAGCAGGAGTCGGATGATTATAAAACCCAGACCAACGGGACCGCAAACGGCATTAATAAAATACTTACCCTGCTTCAAAAAGGGCAGACCACTTTTGGCACTATTGTTGATCAAACCAAAAACGCAAAATTTGGCGTTGAAGAACTCAAGGGATGCGGCCTTATCTTACCGCGCTACACAATAAGCCTAATGCGAAAATCCGACCCGGACACAATCATGACAGGCAGCGAATTATCTAACTGCATGTCGCTTAGCTCGGGTAAGAATACCCATTATATTTTTAACCCAAACTCACAAATTTTAATCTTATCCAAAGAAACGGCTAGTGCAGACGGAATCAGATACAACAAAATTTTAGCTACAAGCGTAGTTACAGCAGACAGAGAAATTACAAGGCGCATATCAGAGCTCGAGGAGATAATAAAAAGCGTAGCGCCATCAAGTATAAACCCAAGCCAGTATGACGAAGCAATAGAAAAACTAAGAGATCTTTTTGACGCGGAAAAATTATTCGGCAGCGACTTTATGGACAAAATATCAAAAGAAGTTTATATATCATTAGACAATGTAGAAGGAGACGCAAATTTCGCGTCCAGCAATAAAATGGCGGAAAAAATTGTAGAAACAGCTTATATAAAATTTTTCAAAGAATATTTCGAAGAGCGCGGCACAACACTAAGGGGCAGGCCCATAAACAAGAGCAAGGTAATTGTAGGAACACGCCATTCCAAATTTTTACACAGTTTGGACGGCAAGCTTGACAACTATTTTTTAACACAAATCCTTAATGTCTATTCCGATAAGGCCGATAGCACGGTAAACTTTCTTCCCATAGAAGACAGCTACAAGCCAACCCCGGCAAAAGAGCTTAACGGAGTTAAACCGTTAAGCCCGGAAGATCTCCTTGAGATATCGTATATTGAAAGCAAGGCTTTTAAAGACATAGCATTAGGCGGCAACCACATAGCAGGCATAGAAATGGAATTGCTTGGGATTATGTATAATGAGGCATTAAAAGGTGAAAGAAGGAAAAATTTAAGCTTAGGTTATTTTAAGGACGGCAAACTTCTCGGTTATGTAATTGCGCATGTCGGTTATGATAAAGAAAGAGAAGAAGAAATTGTATGCATATCCGATTTTGCCGTTTTGCATAAAAAAGGAAAGGCCGCCGGCGCGCTTATGAAAGAACTTTTTAAGTCTATTCGCGGCACGGCAAAGATGTTTAAAGAAAAATATGAAAAGGACATTAAGATTATATTTGACTCAACCCCGGATGCGCAAGGTAGCTACTGGCTGCTTATGCCGAGAAAAGATGATAGCGAAGCGACGAAACTAAAGAAGCAACAGCGCCTTGCGGAGGCGGGCTTAATAATTGAAAGCCCCGCAGAAGCGGATACGCAGCCCGGGAAAGATTTCATCAAGTTTGTGTTAAGGGTTGATTTGGATGCGCCCGAGCAAAATTACAAAAACTCAAGAGAACTTGTCCCTGTTGCCCAAATCGGCAAAGACGGCGAGTTTACGGAAATAGACCTTGCGCGGCAAACAGCGACCATAAAAGACTTAAAAGGCGATAAGCATCCGGTAAAATTAGAGCTTCAGAGCGATGAAACGCTAAAGGCGCTGATAACCGCAGTTGAAACCCTAATAAAAGACAAGCCCGCGCACAGGAAATTGCTTGAGATGTTCCTCAAACTGCGCGAGAAATCTCCTCCCGCGCTTTATACATTCGACACCCTCATCGAAGATGCCTTCGGCACAGCCTTACCCGAACAAAACACCATACTGCTTTATAAAAACCTTCTCAACAACCCCAATGCCCTATTGCATGAAATAGAGGAATATGTATGCAAAAGCAACAACATACAATTTAAACTGCAGGATGATACGCTTGTTATCGCAAAATCAAAATTGTATATTTTAAAGTCGATTACCAAAATAAAATTACCAGCCCCTATACTGGAATGGCTTAATATAAAATTAAGACAAAACCCAGAGAACAAAACCCATTATTATTTGCGTGCCCTTGCCAAGGCGACGCTGGGGGAAACAGACGAAAAGCTTACAAAGGCAATAAAACAACAAGCTGGCACGGAAAAGGCATATGTACAAATAAATCAGTTAAAATTCATAAAAGATGACGAGAGCGAAGCAATGGTAGACGTGTATGAAAGAGCTCCCGGTAGTGCGTATGGTGAAAAGCTAGGCACCCTTACCCTTTATCAAAGAACAATGGATCATCCCTTAAGAATGGTGCAGGCGGGCATTGATGCGCTGGGAATTAAGGACAGCGAGCGTAACTGGTTGCTCTATTTTATGTTCAGGCCGCTTCAATATGCACAGCCTAAATTTTACATTTACAACAAACTTATAAAAGGCTTAACCAGCTTTGCTTCGCCGGAACATAGGCTTATTGCTCTTTACGAAGATTTTGCAGACGAACCAATTGCAGCATGGCATGAACTTATGAAGTATCTTATCAAAGCAGGAAAGCTCAAGATAAAATTTAAACATAGCCACTGGGGTAAAAATAAGATTGTTGTAGAGGATAGCGACAAAAAAGAGAAAGCCGAAATAAACATCACGGGCGAAGCATTGTCTATCGCCTTAAAAAACCCAAAAGAATCAGATTATTTATTAAAGGCCCTTCAGAGAGAAATATTCAAAGATAGCGATAAAAAGCTTATACGAAAAATACAACATAAACAGAACCCCCCCGCTGAAGACGTTTCTATTCTTTCCTTAATCAACTCTTCGTGTTGCTGGTTTGGCAAGCTGAAAATTGCTGCTGACAAAATTGCCAGGCCTGAAGCTAAAATTAAAACCCTTACAAACCTTGCCATTGCTCAGGCCAAAGCCGGGCTAAAAGAGGAAGCAAAGAAAACCTTTGATGATGTAAAAACCACCATAGAAGAAAACGATGGCATAACATATAAAATTAGCTATCTTGCGGAGCTTGCCATTACCCAAGCCCAAGTAGGCTTGAAAGAAGAAGCAAAGAAAACCATTATTGCAGCAGAAAACCTTTTAGCTAAAACCAAAGAAGGCCTTTTTAAACAGGAAGGCTATGAGAGCCTTGCTGCCGCGCAAATAGAAACAGGCCTTTTTGATGACGCAAAAAATAATATAAATGAAACTATTAATGCTTCGCGCAAATTTGCACTACTCATAAGGCTTGCTATTAAACAGGCAAAAGAGGGTTTGGCAGAAAAGGCAGAAAGCACCCTTGAAGAGGCAAAGGATATTATAAAGGAAGAGCCTGTTTATTCAGCTGATTTCGAAGATGTGCCTACAGGTTGGGCAAACCTTGGCGCTGCGCAAGCGCAGATAGGGTTGACAAAGGAAGCGAAAGAGAGCTTTGCCAAGGCGCAAAGCCTTTTGGATTCAAAGGGCGTTTTGGCATATGGCGTTGAAACACACTGGGGCTATTTTGTTAAGGCCCAGATACGAGCAGGTTTTTTTGATGATGCAAAATACACCATGGACAAACATAACGCAGGCGGAGTTAGCATCTCGGATATTGCCAGCGCCAAAATGCAAACAGGCCTGCTTGATGAAGTAAAGGACATGATAGATAAAATGCATTATACTAACGATAAATTTGAATTGCTTATAAATCTTATTGCCAAGCAGGTAGAAAAAGGTTTAGTAAAAGACGCAATCAACACACTTAAGGATGCGCAAGGCGTTATGCATGCGACAAGCCGCGCTTCTTATATTAACAAGCTGGCAGAGCTTGCTACTGCCCAGGCCCTTGTAGGGTTAACAGAAGAAGCAGAGGCAACCATTTTTAAAGCGCGAATGGCTTTAGACGATATTTCCGGCAGTAGCAAGCTTAAGGCACGCGTAATTCTTGCTGGAGCGCAGATGCATGCAAAGCTTTTTGAGAAGGCAAAGGATGCCATAGAAGATGTTATTGATTCTTATGATGAGGCCAAGATTGACGCAGACTTTATTCTCGCTCTATCAAGTTTTACAAATCATACTCCCGCGCTTATAAAACGCTTTACAGAGCCAAAAAAGTTAAAAGAGTTATTAGATGCGCCCCGCCAGAAAGAAAAGGCAAAAGCGCAAAAACTTTTTTCTCAGGCATTGCTTTTAGGGTTTTGGAATGAACAATTTGCGCGACAAGACTGTATCAAGCTGGCTTACAGGGCGGCAGAGGCCTGTTTAAATGGCTTAGGTTTTAAGAAAGAGAGCATATCTTTGTTGACAAAAACAGAAAGTAAAACACTTAAGCTATTAGTTTCAGTCAACAAACAGAGAGATTACCAGCGGCAAAAACAATTCATTCACGACTTTTTAGAAATAATTATGTTGTGGTATCAACTGTTTCCCGGCGATGCGAATCTGTACAACCTTACTACAATATTTGATAATTACGACGCAAGTACGGTTTCTGCATCGCGCAAACTAAGCGCTATTCTAACGCTCCTGCAAGAAATAGAAAACAAATGTAATTATATTGGCCTATTTTCTAAACTATCCCGCGAGCCAAAAGTTTTTATATATCAATTAGAGCTAATTGCCAAATATAAACACAGCCTTGATTTGCTTGACGACCCACAGAAAATAGCTAGGCTGGATCTAACCAACATGGATGAAGCGTCTTCCAAAACATCAATTGAAGAGGTTATCTGCGATTCCCTGTCGGATCTGCTAGGAGGCGAAATTAGCAAAACAAAAAGAAAACTCCATTCCGACGCCACAGAAGCCCTTGCAGACGCAGATTTTCTTGTAGATTTGTTTAATTTTAGGCAAGCATACAGCAAAGAAAGTGAAGCAGCTTACACAAGGCTTACCGAACTAGCCAGGGTATACCTTTTAAAAGGAACACAAGGCATAATAGAGCACAAAGCCTCGCACAGACTTGCATTCAAACAGGCCCCGCATCATGTAAGGGATAAATTTAGTGAACTGGCTAAACTTAAAGAAACAGCTAGCCCAGAGGCCCCAGACGATAATCTTAGCATATTTGATGCATGGTTTAAAACTAACTTTGAAAACTATAAACGCCATATAGGAGAATATAGCGCAAGCTTTAGGGAAAGCAGCGTCGCTTCGGAAGAAGACATACAGAAACTAGAAAACAAACTAAAAGATCTTTATGCTGGAGCCGCGGATGTACAGCTAAAAGAAGCCATACTTTCCAAGGACATAAATGAGCTTAAGAAGTTAAGATTTGATAAGGAAAACCTAGACGAGAACAAACGCAACGGCGCCATAGGGCTGCTGGGCAAGTTAAATATAATAAAAGACAACAGCATATCAAAGCAGGCAATGGGCATAATGGATGAAATAGGGCTTATTGAGCAGTGCCCGTTAGATGAGCAAGCACAAGAAGTCAGGAAACTATACGAGAGATGTGAAAACAGCCTTGCAGATATTATAACAGGGCTTAATACGCTTTATCAAATGTTGCAAAGCCAGAATAAGCCCCAATCCATTATCGCAGCAGATATGATAGGGTTACTTAAGACTTTACAAAAATTACCCACAAGCAGACAAAAGTCGAAAGAAGCGGTGAGCGCAGAAGTGGGCTTTGATTTAAAGGAAACATTAAAAATAGGCCGTTATGGGGCAAGCGGGCAAGGCAATTGCCAACGCAGCACATCCGCGGGTGAGAACAAGCACAGCCTGACGAGCTTTATCGGCGACGCCCAAGAGTTGATTATAATTACGAAAAATGCTGCAATGGATACATTGGGACTCGTGCTTTTACACGGTGTTTATCTTGAAAGCGGAGAATTTGTTTATGTAAAAGAAAAGCTTTACACCAATTATAATCATTTAACAGGGGCTCAGCAGAAAGCAGTATCAAAACTGACGCAAGGCATAGCCAACCTGTTAAATATTAAAATACTGGATTGCTATGGCGAAGGCGAAAAGGAAACCTTTACCGTAACCATACCGGAAAGCTATGTACCTCGCTATCTGGATTCCCTAGGCGGCCAGGTAAAAGCAGCCAGCGCGAAAGCAACCATTACATCATCTGTTATTGAGCCGCAGGTAAAAATAGGAAATCCCGCCTCCGCCCGAATCGGTAAGAAGGGCGGCGCCAGGGGGATTATATATAGGAATGGCAAAAGATACCTGAGCATACAGGATATAGAACTGGAAAGGTATGGGTTTGCGCCTTATGAATTAGCTCAGGTTGAGATTAAAGCGCTTGATAAAAATCGCGTTGAGACATTAATGAGATCAGCCCAGGCGCTTGCAGAAACCCCGCTACGCGACAAGGAAATATGGGGCAAGTTTCTTGAGCTATTTAAAAATATCCCGGAAAAGGATAAGCCTGAATTCTGCAGCTTTAAACCGTCTGCGGAGCATCCAACATTGGATTATTTTGGGCACGCCGAACCAAAAGATAAACTCTTGGTGCTGCATGAAAATCTCCTTGAATATCCGCTGGCTCTCCTGCACGAAATAAAGGAATATGTATGCAAATATTACAAGATAGAATTCGAAGTAGAGAAAAAAGAACAAGGCGGAGGCGCTACAATTACAATTAAAGGGATAGGCAAAATAGAAATAGCTGGCGATAATTACTCAAGGCTTAATAACAGGCTTATAAATATGCCGCAAGAATACAAAACGCACTATTTCCTATTAAGCATACAGGAGGCATTGCTGCCAAAGCAAAACACGCAGCTAAGAGAAAAGATAAGAAAAGAGCAGGTTATTGCGCAGGAAAAGCTTACAGATATCTATGTGGGTAATTTTTCCAAAGGCGCGCTTGAAGAAACCCCAACCGCACAACACGCAAAGAAGCCCGTTACAAAAAACAAAAAGAAAATACTGGAGCATATTGCAACAGAACGTTCTTTGACGGATGTTGCAAAAACAGCTGAAACAAAATACAAGCTGGTTATTGACGATGAAGCGGCGACGCAATATAAAAGTCTGGTAATAGACAAGAAAAATAAACGCTTGGCAATGTCATGTTTTAAGGCTCTGAAAAAAATTTCCAGCACGGGAAATAACATTGGTAAGATCCAAAGCAAAAAAAGGACGGGTTTCAAAGGTATAAAATACGGCATAGGCGCAAAAGAAGAACCTGTAGTGCCAAGGGCTATCCGGCTGACCGGGGATTTGCGTATTCTTTTCGCGCCTGTTAAGGTTTACGGCAAACAGGTAATGCTGATTTTTGGCATAAAGACGCACAAAGAACTTGAAGGCGGCGGCGCGCGCAATGAATATGACCAGTTTACGGCAGCAGCAAAGGCGGCAGCGGATTTTAAACAGGGCTATATCGATCTTATAAAAAACGATTTGAAAGAATATATTGCAAAAAACAACATCACTAAAGCCCAGGCTTTAGAGGGGCGATTACAGGAAATTGCAAAAATGATATTCGTTGAACAACAGCGCCCAGCCGATAATAGGCCTGAATTTATTAGAATAGACAATGTATCGGGCATAAGCAAAATCGACCGCAAAGATTATGAAAATATGGGCTTCCCGCAATACGATACCACGACTTCGGATAATATAGCCGGCAGGATAGGAAAGGAGACGATGCTAATCCTGGAGACCTTTAAATTCACAAAACCGGATAAAAACCAGGCGAAGATAGAGATATGCAAGCCGGTAGGCGCGGACGAAATTATTGAAGGCGAGCCGACAAAAGTCGTTAGTTTAGGCACGCTCTTTTTTAATAAGACCGGAATCGACCCAAAAACAGCCCTAAGGGACTCCGTTGAAAAAGCAGGCCTTATGCTTGAGGAAGATAAACAGTTCGTTTTTAAAATAACGGATTTTTACGAGGAAACCCCGGCTTTATATAATTTCGCCTATGCCGATTTAATAAAAGACCTTTTCGGCTTTGCCTTAAACGATGAGCGCAACCTCATTGTTTTACACGAGAAACTCGTAGGTAACCCGGTGGCGTTATTTCATGAGCTATGCCATTATTTTATAGGCTATGAACCGGGACGGCAGAAACTGCTTGAACTTGTCTATGACCGCGAGAACGCGGCCATTATAGTGCGCGCAAGGAAAGACAGCTCGCAGGAGTTTGAGGAGATAGGCCGGGCGCGTATCTCGCCGGAGACGTTGTTGTCCATAGCAAATGAAGATAAAGAGGCCTGGCCGGAATACGGCCAATGGCATAAAAACCCGCACCACCTTTTGAGAATATTGCAAAGACAGATATTCGGCAAGTACGACGTGGAACTGACGCGCTGGATAAAATTAAATAAGGATTTGCATGGCTTCAGAAAAATAGAAGATAGTTTGTATGAAAAATTTAGAAAGGATAGAAGCTTTATTGCGCAGCTTGGCCATGGCAGGAAGAGCTTTGACCTTCCGGGCATAGAGCTGGATTTATCGAAAGAAGAAACGAAAAAACGCCTTCATGCGCAGCATTGCCTTGTGCGCGCAATCTGCAAACGCGAACTCGGCGATTATAAAGGAGCGGAAACAGAGATAAAAGAGGCAATCAAGGCCTACCCGGATGAAGAATTTCTGTATTGGAAGGCGCTTGATATCTATGAAGAAGCCAAAGACTATGAGCGGCTCAATGAAATGTATGAAAAGATTGCGGAAAAATTCGGCCAATTTTCTAAGCTGCATGTTAGGATGCTGGAGGCGTATGAGTGGTATTCGCCGCGGGAGGAAAACGTACAAAGAATAATAAAGCACAGCGGCCTTCTTGTTGCAAAAGCGGCGGAGGAAGAAGACATATGTTTGGGTTATTGCGCAAGGATAACAATAGCGATAAGAAGCGAACAATACAACATGGCGCGATATTATATACAACAGGCGCAAAAGGGAAGCTTTAGCAAGGAGTTTGCGCTGGAGACAGATTTTTATTTAGCGGCGACAGAGCTGTTGGAGGGTAAGACTGATGAAGCCAGGGCGAGGCTGGAGAATATCTTTAAAGAAACCCTTGAGAATATGGAGCTAAAAGAAGCGATGCGATTTATCAGCTCTATATATGGCAATGTGCATTCAGCAGAGCTGCTTGAGCTTTTGCTTTCAGAGATTTCAGGCAAAGAGGGCGAGAAAGAAAAGCAAAAAGCGTCAGTGCGAATGAAATATTGCATATTGTCAATGTTGCACAGCATAGAGCCAGACAACGAAACCATCTTGAAGTTAAAGGCTGTGGTGGGGGGTATTTTTGAAGAAGCCAGCCATATCCAGGAGTGTTTAGAGAAAGCAGAGACAGAGCCGGATGCCCGGGGGAAGATAAATATTATTGAAACAACGCTTAAAAAATATCCAGATAACACCATATTAAAAGATGAGATCGCGAAAATTTGCTTAAACGAAGGAACGGCTGCTTTTGACGCAAAAGACCTTGATACAGCTGTTGAGTTTTTCCGCAAGGCCCTTGAGGTAAAACCCGAGGACCGGGTTATAATAGATAAGGCGGCGCAGGCTTTCTTAGATAAGGCAAAGCAGCATTCGCAACAAAATCATTTTACAGAAGCTGTAACGATTCTTGAAGAAGCTTTTAAGCATTGCAAGGGCAAGCCCGTAATAAATGAACTTAAGACAACATATGTCAACGCGGCAGAGGCCCTTTTAAAAGATAAGGATTGGAATATATTGGCAAGAAGCGACAAAGAAGATTTCAAGCGCGCAAAAGAATATTTTGAAAAAGCCCACGAGCTTGAAAAGGCCAAAGAGCTCGATTTGCAAGACAGCACTATAAAAACCAGGCTTGATAAGGTAAAGGCGCATTACGAGAAGGTGTTTGAGTTAGATAATATGTTCAGGGAAGCAGAAACGCTTATGGCGGAAACTCGCACCAGGGAAGAAAAGGTAAATGCGCTTGTGGGAAAAGCTCCTACGCTGGAAGGAAAAGATAACACAGCAGGAAGCAGGTATCCTCTTGTGCTCAACGCATTTAAAAGAGCAAAGAAAAAATACGAGGAAATCACAGAGAAATACCCGCAAGGCACCATAGCGGCAGAAGATTTGAAAAAGGCAAAAGAAGGCTTAGAAGAATCAAAGACCTCAATTAGCCGCATCTTGCCGCTAATACCCAAAGAGAAAAGCAAACCGCTGCAGTCAAAACCAGCAAAGGAAGAAAAGCAGGACAAAGCACAGGAAGAAGAAATAATACCCATACAAGAAGCTATTGACGGGACTAACCTTGCTGTAAAAGAACTTATTATAAAGGGGAGCGACCGCTATCTTAAAATAGCGGATACCAGTAATAATTCCGAAGAAAAAATAGCGCTTATTAATAAAAAACCCGGCGAGCTGACCGCCGCGTTAAACACAATAATAGAGATTAACCCGCAGCATAAAGAGGCGCTGGAGGCATTCCTTGCGCTTTTTGAGGCCTCGCCTCCGGCAATGTATGTCTTCACCGGCCCCGCATTAGGTCTGTCGCGCTTCTCATCAGGAGAGCAAAACATGTTTTGCTTAGATAAAAAGCTCATTTCCAGCCCGCATTACCCGGACCCGCAAAAAGACATAAACACAGTTATAGAGGCAATAAAATGCCGCATTAAAAAAGGCCAGATGGAAACCCTCTATATAGGAGGCACGCTGTTTATCACAGGCGAGGGCATTACCAAGGATATCGAAATCCCCATCGACCCACAGCTAAAAGCTGAAGAAGGCAAAGACGACCATGACAATTTAGAAATTATGGGGCAGCAGCTTCTTCTTGAATATAGCAGGGCATATAAGAAATTATGCCAGGCATTCAGCATCCCCGAAGCAAACAACCAGGTTGAATATGAGCTTATTAAGCTATGCACCTATATCATTAACAAAGGCCTGAAAACAGATGACGCCACAGGCGTGTTAAACAATTTTAAGAAAAGCCTAAAC
Source organism: Candidatus Omnitrophota bacterium (assembly GCA_043797125.1). Lineage (GTDB taxonomy): Bacteria > Omnitrophota > Gorgyraeia > JABMRG01 > JAFGKX01 > JAZDPX01. The sequence goes on along the minus strand of JAZDPX010000045.1, from coordinate 71,398 downwards.
CTGGACACAAAAACCCTGGATACAAAACACAAAGGCCAGCTAATAGGCATTATCCATAAGGCGTTAAGCAGCAAAAAAGAAGCCTCTTTAACCCCTGCGTTAGAAGCGCTGGGGCAGCTCAAAGAAGCAATAGGAATTAACGATTTAATTCCGCTTTCCTGGGATCTGATAGGCCTGAATCTAAGCGACAAGGGATTGCAAAAGATAGTAATCGACTCTGCCCAGCAGGATAAGCCCCTGGATGTTATAAATAAAAAGATAGCCTGGATTAAAAAAGGCATTGAAAAAACCAAAAACACAAACAAATTGCCGGAAGAAGCACTGCATCTTCACGAAAAAGGCCAGGGCCAGCTTAAAAAAGAGGACAGGCCCAAGCTTTACGCGGAGCTTAACAGTTTTGAAGCAATACTCAAGGCTTTAGGCGATAACGGCAAAATATGTTATGAAGCTCTGAAGTCACTGCACAAGGATATTACAGATAAAAAGAAAAATTCAACCAAGCATTGGGCAATAAACCGAATACTCGGTTTAGAAACAGAAAAAGGAAATATTAGTAAAAGCAATTTATCCGATGCCGTTAAAAACCTTAAACTTATGAACCAGGACATTGCAAAAGACGCCTCCTGCCAGACGGCAGTAGCGCTCTCGCTTGTAAGTAATTTACTCCTTTTAGAGGCGCCGCGCGGCTGCGACAGCGAAGAAGTTGTTGCGGAATCCATAAGGCAGCTGGTTAATAGAGGCGAGAAGGTATTTTTCTACGGAGCAACGCACAGGCTTGTGGATAGATATTTGGAAAAATTGGTAAACGATGAAAAGGCACCCAAAGATAAAAAAGCGCCGGTTTTAAGATTGGGAAACAACCCGGATGAATTCAGTAATACAGCCAAAATAGTTGCTACAGCCAATAATCGCATACCGGATAAAAACCTTGATTTATTTAATGAAAGACTTGAGGTGGGTGAGCGCAGAAAAGGCTACGCGCTTTTCGGAAAATTTCAAAGCATGGATACGGATCGCGAGATTAAAGAGTATAAAGAGGGCGAAGCGTTAAAAAGGCGGTTTGATGATAAACTTCTTTTTAGGGATGTACCACAAGCTTTTGATGTTGCGTTTATACACGCGGAGGAAGCAACCTACCCTGAGATACTCCAGGCAATGACGCGCGCAAGAAGAGTTATCATCATATATGACAGCCAGCAAATGCCGCCGCGCGGCATTTTACCCAATGAGGCCAAAACCGTGAAGAAAACAACGCAAGAACAAATAGACTACTATAATCAGGGCCTGCCCATAGATAAAATATATGAAAGAGCTGATATAATCAGGCTATCCACAGCCCACCAGCTGCACCCGATTCACGCGGGCCTTGTGTCGCTCTCATACGGCGACAAAGAACTCGCCCCAAGAGATTGGGAACCTTTTGGTGAGGATGTATTGAAAATAATTGATGTCGCAGACAAACCATTAGGGCTCTCAGATGAAATAGACAGGCTTATAGACAAATACGATTATGCCAATAAAGACATCACCACAATTGTCACCGAGTACAGGCATGAAGGGTTTGGCTTGCCTGAGAAAAACAAGGTGGTTGTGTTAGACCTCAGAGGAAGCAAGCCAGGCCAATTACAAGGACTTCACCAGCGGCTGACTTTAGCAATTTCAATGGCAGAAGAGCACTTAATCATTATCGGAGATTTCGTGAAATTAAGCAAAGCCGGCGCTTCCAAAGAGGCAAGGAAGATGGCCGGCCTTTTGAGCAGCTGGCAGCAGTACTACAAACACGACGTGTTAGCGTATCAGGATGTGGTGCTGGATGCGAATTTAAGCGAGCTGGTTAATGTCGGCAGCGGCCCCGCGCAAATGGGCAAGCGCGGCGGGATTGTAAGCGTAAACCCGAAAGAAGAGAAAATAATAATAACAGACAGAGCCGGCCGAGAACATGCGGGAAAACTTTTCCATCAGGGCAAAATGGATATAGATACCATAATAAGCTGGGTTAAAACCAACCAACGCATAAAGAATTCCCATAAAGATGTGATTTTAAGCCTTTTGGCCTTGCGCGAAAAATCTCCTCCGGATTTGCATACATTCGACCTGCTTATCGAAGACTGCTTCGGCAAAGCCCTGCCAAAGGACAAACTCATTGCTATATACGAAAAGTTTTCTCAAGACCCCGCCGCCCTATTGCACGAACTGCAAGAATATATTTGCGCGCAGAACAAAATCAAATTCCATACCGAAGGAAACGATTTAGTCATAAGAAAAAAAGGTATGTTGCTCCATACGGGAATAGGCAAGGTGCGATTAAACGACGAAATCCTGTCCTGGCTCAACACAAAATTAAAAGAAAACCCGGGCAGGGGAACCCATTATTATTTACGCGCTCTTGGGAAAGCCACGCTGGGCGAAGCGGACGAAGATCTTACAAATAGAATAAAAGAAGAGCAGGCATTCGCCGTATATAAGCAGGTTGCCAAAGATAATAAGATAAATGCCAGCGCTGAACAGATACAAGCGCTGTTTGAGCACGCCAGGCGCACCAGCAGGCTTGCGGCAAAAATCGCGCAAGAAATGGGCATGGGTTCTGACAAAGGTTCCAGGGCCATACAAAAGGCGCGCCAGGCAGGCTTGTGGCATGATATCGGCAAACTTTATGATAATGAGACTTTTGCCCTGACAATTAAAAACGGCAGCCTGGATGAAAATGAGGAAACAAGAAAAACTGAACACGCGGCTAATGCAGAAACAATATTAAAAGCATATGGAGTTACTGAATACCTAGAAGATGGCGTATTTGAACTGATTGTAAATCATCATTCAGCCGACAAGAGCATATATGGCAAAAAACCGCTGCTTAAAAAAATTGACAGCATAGTAAAAGTAGCGGATTCCGTTGACGCAGCCCGCGACAAGACAAGGGAATACAATGCCAACGGCTCAAAAGAAACCCTAAAAAAGATATGGGCAAGCATAAAGGAAAAATACGGCCAAACCATAAATAAAGCTATCTATAGTGTGCTGATGCGCCTGGATGACGAAGGTTATTTTAAGGTCAATTATGAAGAAGCCGATACGGCGGGGCATGCTGGCGTACACCTAGAACTTAGCGAACACCAGGGCATAGGCGGAAACGAGGCATACGCGCAAACAGACAAGCTGAAATTTACCGAAGCCGATGAGAGCCGGGCGGTTGTGCCCGTTTGTATATTACCAAGCAAATTCGAACCAGAAGAAATATTTGAAGAGCTTGTTATTAACAAAGTAGACGCAGACCCGGCGAGCGCAGTTAAAGATGTTTTTGAAGGGCTGCGATTCCCCAACCCCGACTATAAAAATATGCTTTTTTCTGTTCTGGATACAGCTATACCATTAGGACTGCGGCTTTACAGTTTTGACAAAATAAATAAAGACCTTTTTGGTTTTACCTGCGCAGAACACAACCTTATAGCTCTTGAGAAATTCCTAATAGATAACCCATTAGCCATATTGCACGAGATAAGCCATTATCTTGTTGGCGATGACCGACAAAATCCAAGATACTTGAAGTTCCAACTTATCGATGACCGTACAATAGAAATCTTTATCAGAAAAAACATATCTTCGGCATTTAAATCCCTGGGGAGAGTATATATAAGCGATGAAGCAAAAAATTCTTTGCAAGAAGAAGATCAAAAACAGTGGCCCGAAGGATGGGAACAAGACAGCCATTACCTAAGTAGGCTTGTATCCAGGGTGTGGTTCGGCAGAGCGGATATGGGCCTGACAAGCGACATTAAGATGGTCATGGACAAAAAAGCTTTTACGCAATTGCATTTTAAGGTACAAGAGATTATCAAAACCGCTGGCAAACAAGGTGATATCAAGAACAGAACATTTAAGCCAAGCGCCAGGCTTTTGTCCCAAATGACGCAAGGCAAAGATATTAAAAGTATTGAAGATGCATATAGTTATTTTGCAACATCAGCAGGTTTAGCAACTGCGGGTAATCTTAACGAAGCGGAAAAATATGCAAGAAAAGCCATTAAGCTTTATCCGGATGAACCCTTTTTGCATGTCAACCTTTTAGATATTATTGCCAAGTGCAATGATTTTTCAAAAATAGAAAAGAATTTTAGCGACGTAATTAAGAAAATCGGCGTTACCGCAAAATTGTTGCTAGATAAAATACGAACCTACAAAAGATTCAGCGGAACAGAGGTACAAATTATAAAAGACGCCATAGATATTTTGCATATCGAACTTAATAAACAATATAGACGCGAAGCTTACGAAGAAATGATAGGAGCTTCACTTAGAATGAGAGAAGGGGATATAAGCAAAATAAGCCACCTGATAAAGCCGCTATGGGATGATGCGCCGCTGACAAGGGCAACCTTCGTGCAGTCGCGTATTTTCGAGGCCCTTAACGAATTTTCCAGCAGCGATCTCGATATAGAAAAATGCGGCGAGGAAGAATTTTACGCTGTATTAGCCTTTGAATCGAAAATGCTTTTTTACGGCGGAGTAAAAGAAATATTAAACAATGACAAAGAAGGAGCGGTAGATATTAAGAAGGCGCTAAAGCATCTTTCAGGGCTATTCCCGGAAAAAACAACAGATTTTCTCCGCGATTTATACAGGAATGCTTTCTCCAGCGAACTAAGAAGCGTTTTAATCGATGAAATCTTTATGGACAGACAAATGCCGGCACAGCAGCGCTCCTGTGTAATAGAGGCCCTGCACAAAGCAGAGCCGAATAATGAATTTATTAAAGAATTAAAAGAAAAAATAGGCTCTACGCTGCAAGAGCAAAGGCCCGACGAAGAAATAAACTATCTTGTGATTGCCATCAAGCATGAATTAAGCGGTTACGGCATAGAACTTTTAAGCAAAAGGCTCACAGCAGTGTCTTCAGATTATGGTAGGCAGCTTATCGATAAAGGGGATTATGCAGGCGCGGTAGCCTTGCTTGAAAAAGCGCATAAGTTTGATTCAAACAGGGCCCGCATACTGCAGTTGCGTAAAGAAGCGAGCTTAAAATACGCAAAAAAGCTCATGGAAGAGAAAAATTATGAAAAAGCGATAGATGTGCTTACGGATGCCCACAAACTTGCTGCGGATGACACAGATATTTCAAAAGCGCTTAGCGAAGCGTATGAGAAGAGAGCAAAGCAACACGAAACCGAATCAAATCTTGACAACACAATAGCTTCTCTGGAAAAAGGGCTTCAGTTGGTCCCGGGCGACGCAACATTAATCGCCATGCTTAAAAAAGCCTACCTGACGCGGTCCAAACAGCTTATAGAAGAGAAAAATTATGAAAAGGCAATAGAGCTGCTCGAGAAAGCGAGCGCGCTTGTCCCGGATGATACCGCGGTAAAAACAACCCTTAAACAGGCGTATTTGGAAAAGGCGGAAGAATTTTTAAGCAGGGAAAACAAAACGGCGCAAGACATTCAAGAGGCGTTTAAGCTTCTTAACAAGGCCTTTGAGCTTGATAAGGAAGACGAGGCGCTTGAAATCAGAATTTATGAAACGCAAGAGGAATGTGTGAGAAGGGGTAAGGTTGAGGCCCTTGAGAAAGAGTGCAAAGATGAATTGGATAAAGCAAAGCGCGACGAGGAAATAGCGGCTAAAACAACAATACCGCAAAACTCATCCCAGACACAAAAGAAAACGCAAGATAAAATCAGCAGGCTTGAACTCGCCATCGGCCATTTGAACAAAGCGATAAAGGCCAAAAGAAAAATTATTGATTTACTTACGGATGATAAAGCGGCGAAAAAAGGCCTTGAGAAGAAGCTTCTTGTTGATGAGCTTCTTGCGAAGGTAAACAAGATAAACGAGGAAATTAAAAAGCTAAAGGCTGATATATCGCAGCTACAGCCTCCTAAGCCCAACAACGCTACAAAACAAGACATTCCGCAGGATAAAAGGCCGCCCGAGGAAACAATCATCAACATATTGGATCCCGAACAAGAAAATTCCGACCAGCTGGGCAAAGACACAAAAGTAACGGAAATCATCAAGATAAACGGCGATATTTTATTAAACATAGAAGGCAAAGCAAGCGGCTCTGCTCTGGGCAAGGCGGCATTGACGGGCCAGGCCCCACTGTCGTTAGACGGCATTCTTGCAAAATTAGAAAACAGCGTACAAGGAGAGAGGCAAAAAGTCTTTTTGGCCGATTTCAGGAGCCTTATAAACGCCCAGAGGCTGAATTTTTGTACATTTGACCGCAACGTTGGAGATTTTCTCAACTTCTCATCAAAAGACAACAAAATCTTTGCTTTGCATTCAGGGCTTTTGCCGGGGCCGGAAGATAAAGGTATGGAAAAACACATAGCTGTGTTTAATCTTTTGGCCCGCTTTCTTATCAAAAACCACTTATTGGTTTTTGAAGAGGGCGCAGCAGACATATACGGCGACATTAAACTTAGGACAATACTAGGCGAAACTTTTTATGAGTTTAAGACTTATGCCACCGACGAAAAAGTGGTTCGCTCCGCGATGCCGCAAGCGGAAGAACAAAAATTTGACATTCTGCCTTTGCAACAGTATATTTTTGGAGATTCCAACATAACATATTCCATGATGCTAAACAACATACTGCTTGAGCGGTCAGTACAGCAAAAAAAGAAAAATATACACACAGGGCTTTGTAACATGCTTGGAATAACAGGCACTACGCGGGGTTACAACGGCATTCTTGATAAGCTTTCTTTATTCGCCGCGGAAAAGGGCTTAAGCATAAAAGATATAGAAAGGGTGTTTACAATTTTTTATCCGCCGGCAGACCTTAAAACCAATGCCGAAGTAAGCGTAGAAACAAAAAGAGAATTGCTTATTTGCGCATACAACGTGTTTGCAAAAGATATAGAGGCATTTTTAAAGCCGGCGGTGGAATTGCTGGAAGAAGTTTCGCAAGACATAGGCGAGCAAGCATTGATTAAGGCATCCTGGGAAATGGCATCGTTGGCGCCGTTGGGTATATTGCCGCAAGGCCAGAAGATGATAATTGACCTGGCAAAGAAAGAAGATACGCCGCAAAAGAAAAAACAGCGCTTGCTCTCCGTAATCGAATGGATGCAAACCGCCGCCGAAATTTTCCCAGGCGTCGGGAAACTTCCGCCATCTAACGTAAAACTGTATAAAAAGAATAAAGTTCAGCCAAAAAGCAAAAAACAAGCGCTCGATGAGCTGGAGACATACATAAAAGTGCTGGATGCTTTGATAGACACAGAAAAGAAGGCATCCGCTGAAAACAAGGAAAATCCTAACGTCGCAGCCTACGAACTGCAGTTTAAAGTATTAGACGGCCTGATAGAGGACATAAAAAAGAATAACGGCAGAAACTACAACAGCGTAATAAAAAGAATGCTTGGGCTTATGCCGGCCGCGGAATGGCCGCAGGATACAGACAGCAACGACTTAGACTTAGGCGCGGACTTTGCTTTTATAGACGAGGAAATCGAAGGCGATGAATCCCAGCAAAAGGCTGTCGAGCTATGCCTTAATTCCAAGCAGGATTTGACGGTTGTGATAGGCCCGCCCGGCCCCGGCAAGACAAAGGTCGTTACTGAAATAGCAAAACAGTTTGTTAAGCGCGGCGAGAGAGTGCTTATTACCGCCCAGACTCACGTAGCCGTGGATAAGGCCCTGGAAGAGCTGGTGAAAGACGGCAGCATTCCAATCTTAAGGCTTGGCAACAAGATGGGCGATATCACAATAGACGAAGTCAGAAAGTTTTCTACGCAAATCAAGGAAAATCTGTTGTCTTTTGAGGAAAAGCGCAGAGAAAACAATGACGCGTTTATCGCGGCGGGAACATCGGTCGGATTTTATATGGACAAAACGATTAATTTTGATAAAGCGATGTTCGATGTCCTTATAATTGATGAGGCAAGTAAACCAACCTTACCAGAGGTGCTTATAGCGCTTAGGCTGGCGAAAAAAGTCATTATAATAGGAGACCCCAACCAACTCGGGCCTTTCCCGGCGGATCATGATGTAATCGGGGAAAAATACGGCTTAACAAAAGAGCAGACAGGCCTATACAACACGGGCTTAATAAATATAATCGACCCGGCATATGCCGACCACATCACCTTGTCTACCTGCTGGCGTTCACACCCCATACACACCGGCCTGGTGGCCATTTCTTACGGTGAAGAGTTTCAGAAAAAATGCGAAAGGCAGCTGAAAAAAGAATGGTGGAAACAGCATAAGTGGTGGCAGGCGAAACTTCAGAAAAGAGGCTGGGAGCCGTTCGACAAAGATACGCTTAAAATAATAGACACCTCAACGCTGCGAAACAATCAAAACGGCAAGGATGGCAACCGCTGGTACGCGGATAAATACAGAGAAAGGCGCGGCTGGCGAAATACAGAATACGGAAAGTCTCTCTGGAACAAAGGCAACGCGGAAGAAGTGGTAAATGAAATAACCAAGCTTATGCAGAAATATAACTACAAACCAGAAGACTTCATAATTGTTACTCCATATAAAGCACAACAGGCTTACATTGACAAAAAGCTTGAGAAAATATTCCACAAAAAATTTGAAATTACCACCATTGACAGCATACAAGGCCAGGAGAAAAAGGTTGTTATAATCGATTTTGTAAGAAGCAACCCCGGGAAGCCGGAAATAGGATTCTTAAAAGACATACGGCGTTTAAATGTCGCGATTTCAAGGGTTCAGGAACGTATGGTTATAATAGGAGATTTCCAGCAAACGCTTACAAAGCAGAGAGAAGGCGAACCGGAAGAAGACAAAGTCGCTAAGATGCTATTCCGGGAATGGCTTAATTATTATGAAACAAAGGTTAAGCCTTACCTGGAAGACGACAAACTTGATGAAAACGGCAAAGCCGGCATACCGGTTGAACTGGCGCAGCAGATTTACATGGCGGGTAAAATTATACCGCTGGGCAACGGCGGGATGGTGCCGGATGAGCGCACCTTTAAAAGGGCAAAAGAAGCAGTAGCAAAACTTAAAGCCGGCCAGGAAATAGGCCGCGGCGAATTCGAGGCGCTTGCTCTCGCGATAATACACGAGCAGCCCTTTATTGACGATGAAGTGCTGGTTAAGCTTGGGCAGAATGAGGCATTCTTAAAAGATATTGAAAATTCACAAGGGGCAATTCAGCAGGGCAGGGAGAAGATATTAGAGAAAATTAAAAATGCTACAGATACCGTGCGCTCTTTACTGCAGATATTTTGTTTGGCATCAATAGACGCCCTCGCCACAGCAAAAACCATTGCCAATGCCGCTGATAAAGTAAAAGCCCTTGCCGCTGCCGCAGAAATGTTTACAGAAATAGGCAGGGTGGATGACGCAAACAAAGCATTAATAGATGCCCTCGCCACAGCAAAAACCATCACCCATGACGATGACAAACTAAAGGCCCTCATCGTTATTGCAAAATGGTTTGCAAAGATAGGCAGGGTGGATGACGCAAACAAAGCATTAATAGATGCCCTCGCCACAGCAAAAACCATAGATGGCGTTTATCGTGGACCAGCCGTCCTTAAGGAGATAGCAATAGAGCAGGCAAAGCTAGGCATGTTTGATGAAGCAAAGAATACGTTTAATGATGCCATCGCCAAAGCAAATACCATCACCAATGCTTATTATAAAACATTAGCCCTTAAGAAGATATCAATAGAACAGGCAAAGGTGGGGATGTTTGATGATGCCCTCGCCACAGCAAGCACCATCACCGATACCAAACATAAAGCAGAAGCCCTTCAAGGCATAGCAGCAGAGCAGGCAAGGGTTGGGATGTTTGAAGATGCCCTCGCCACAGCAAACACCATTACCGAAGCCGTTGACAAAGCAAAAGCCCTCGCCGCTGTCGCAGAAGGGTTTACAGAAGCAGGCAGGATGGATGACGCAAACAAAGCATTAATAGATGCCCTCGCCACAGCAAAAACCAGCACCTATACCGATGACAAACCAGAAGCCCTCATCGTTATTGCAAAATGGTTTGCAAAGATAGGCAAGCTGGATGACGCCATCGCCACAGCAAGCATCATAACCAACGCCTATTATAAATCATTAGCTCTTAAAGAGATAGCAGCAGAGCAGGCAAAAGCAGGCATGCTTGATGAAGCAAAGAATACGTTTAATGACGCCCTCGCCACAGCAAGCACCATCACCGATACCAAACATAAAGCAGAAGCCCTTCAAGGCATAGCAGCAGAGCAGGCAAAAGCAGGCATGCTTGATGAAGCAAAAAATACGTTTAATGATGCCTTCGCTACAGCAAAAACCATAGATGGCGCTCATCTTAAACCAGCCATCCTTAAGGAGCTGGCAATAGAACAGGCAAAGGCAGGGATGTTTAATGACGCCCTCGCTACAGCAAGCATCATCACCGATACCGATAATAAATCATTAGCCCTTAAAGGCGTAGCAGCAGAGCAGACAAAGGCAGGAAAGTTTAAAGATGCGATAACCACAGCAGAAAAAATAACCAATAAGCTTGATAGAGCCGAAGCCTTAGCAGCCATAACCGCAGAGCACGCAAGAGTAGGAATATTTGATAAGCGGTTATTTGCCAAAGCGCAGGACGAGATAGCCAGCGTAACAGAAGCACTTAAAACCGCCACAGGCCTAAAACAGGAACGGCTTGTCAGTATTCTTATAGGCCTTTTTGTAATAACAAAGACAGGGCTTGATGATATAGCAGAGCCAACCTTTTTTGCAAAGCTAACGGGATTCCTTAAAGAGACAGCAGCAAATACAGAACATTTTGCCAGAATGTTTTATCTTTTTGACTCGGCTATTAATACAAAAGACGACTTTATTAAAATAGGATACGATTTAATACAAGCGCTAACATTATCCGCAGGCGTTGAATATCAACTAATAGAGCAGATACATGAAGCAGAACCCATATTGAGGAAATGGCCCCAATCCTGGAAAATATTTTTCAAACCCATATTCTTTAAGCAGCGCCAGGGCGCGTTCCTTTGTCTCGGAGTTACGAAAAAGCTGTTTGCTGCTGGCGCGATAGAATCAGAGGCTGACCTGGCTTTTATTAAAGAATTTATACAAACACACGGCATAAGGGCATATGATTTATTGGAAAACTTCCTCCTTTTGGGCGTTAAACAAGGCGTAATCTCAAAACCAATATCAAAAGAAAAAGACCAAATCAACGCTTTCCTAAAAGAAAACCCCTATGCCATAGTTAGCGTATATGAAGCATATAAGAACAATCCAAGGAAGCTAAATGAGCTCATAGAAAGGTGCAAGCGCATACATAATGAGATATTAGAAGGCGACACAGCCAAAGCAGACAAAGACCCGTTGTTCAGCACAATGCTATTATATATATTCCCGCCCGCAGTAACCGTCCAAAGGGGAAGTTATTTTGCGATGTACAAAAATAGAGCCGACAGGCCGCAAGACACAAAGGAGATACCAGCGCATTTGCAAGAAACAAAACCGATCGATATATCTGTCGGCCAATATATCTTAAAGGACCCGTCCATGCCATTAGATGCTAGTCCGTGGCGAACTATCCGGCAGGTTATTGCCAAGGTAAACGGGGAAGCCTTGTTAGCGCCGGACAAAGAAAAAGCAGCCAGTTTAGGCGGACAGCTTCTTGAGCAGTGGAAAATGGGGGGCCTACACAATGTCAGGGAAGATTTATTGGAACAACTATATCGCTACTACAGGAGTTCCGGCAACAGGATGCTGCCAGAATCATTGGCAATAATTGGGAATATTATCGATATAAATGTATTTATGGGGGACACCTTGCGAGATCTAGCCGGTGAATGTATTGCTGCGTATAAAAAGCAAAATCAAGAGTCGTATGACAAGATGCTCAGCGTCAGAATAGAAAGACCAGAAGGCGCCGCTAAAACAGTATTTAACATACTTAAAGCTCGCGAAAAGAAGGATGAGCGTCAGCTGATACAATTAATCAAGAAGGCGCTAAGAATAGATGACGATTATACGGCTGATGCGATATGGGAAAAAGTAAAAGATAAAACAGACGAGCAATCAATACAAAACGAATTAAAATCCACAACCTTTAAGATGCAGCAAGGCAAAGAAGCAGCCATCATAACCAAGCTCTTGCAGGGAAGTGAATATGAACACATGCAGGCTGAAGTGGAGAGGAAATATGAATTCCAGGAATCGCAAGAAAAAATTGCGTTAAGATTCGTTGCCTCAAAGAGAAAAGCCCACGGCGTAGCAGGCCTGAATATGGGCGCATGCACCGCAGAAGATGAAAGGCTTTGGAATAATCCCAACTTTATCAATATAATCATATTTGATTCGAATGGTATTGCCCAAGGCGGCATGTATGTGTTAATTATAGAAGATAACAACAAAAAATACCTTGTTCTTCCCGGCATTAACCCAAGCACGAGCCTGTTAACCGGGGTTGCCGCGGATGATATATATAACAAGCTTATTGATTACGCCAAGGAATTAGCCAAGGCCTTAAACTGCGAGGCAGTGCTTATACCTACGAGCGCCGCAATTTACTCAAATCTTGGCCTAATTCAGACCGTGATTGCCTCAAAAAATTACGAAATACTTCCCTTAAGCAAAACGCATCCATTCAGTTATGAGCCGAAATATTCTATTGATAGTTGCTTTATAGCAGCGCGGATAACGCCCACCGCCCCGCCGCTGCCGACTGGCATGGGGGGCGTACGCTGGGATACCCCCGGCATACAAGATAAGGCCAGGGAAGCTGTCGGAAACTTCGTAAAAACAGGCGCGCTTGAAGCGAATGCGCACGAAGCTGTGATGCTCTGGATAATAAATACTCCAGATGACGCACTTAAGAAAGACGCGGAAGTTCTCGTTGCATTAGGCGAGAACGAAGTATTTATGGATGCCGCCAGAAACGCGGCAGGCGCTCTTAAGGCAGACTATGGCGTAATGTTAAGTAAAATTAGAATGGCGGCGAGGGAATTTATATTAGAGCAAATCGCGAATGTTAACGACGCAAACTGGGATTCATTGGAGGCTTTTGTAATTAAGGCGCTTGGAATCAGCGAACTGACAGAAGCCGCGATAAAGAAAAAATATAAACAAAAAGCCGGAAAAGTTCACGAGGACGTGACAATTAACAACAAAGATGACGCCAGGGAAGCTTTTAAGATATTAGGTTTTATATACGAATTGGCGCTTGAGATGGCGGCAAACAAAGACCAAAAGTTTTTGCCTAACAGAGGAAAGATAGAAAGGATGCTTAAAAACTGGGCGGATTTTGCGAAAAATAGAAAAGCGGCGGAATACTGGAAGGCGGCGTTCCCGCCGCTGTCGGACGAAGAAATTGTTTTAACGGGCAAAAATGAAATAAGATTCTCGTATAGCGAGCCAATAATAATTTTTGCCGGAGATAATCAGTATGTTTTAGAAAAAGACCGGTTAAACGCAAGCGGACTGGCGCTTAAAGAGATAAACCTAAAAACCGGAGAAACTATTTCAATCCACCCGCTGGAAGACGGGCTGCCTTATTTCTTCGGCGGCTATGATAACTATGATCCGGAGCACTCAACATGGGAGGTCAGGTTTAATTATATATTAGCAATAGAGAAAAGAGGCGCAGCTATTATTTTAAGGAGTATTACCGGCACAGATAGCGTTAGGCTGCGCAGGCAAAGCGCCAAGCCAAAAGAACTTTTAAGAGAAGAGATGGCGCTTCATAACTTTTATAAAACAATAGGCCTGATAAGGCATGCTGAAAGCGGCTATCTTGTGTATTGCGGCCTTAGCGAGGACGCAAAACAAAAAATGCCCCAGATGCACGCCCACAGAAGAGACGCTTTTGAGGCGGCAAAAGTAATAGCCCGAAGAATAGGCCTTGAAAAAGACGGCGTATTAATAAATAAGCTATCAGGCCTTAACGCGCGCGATTTTGTAAAATTAGTGCTGCTTAAAAAGATCAGGCTTATTGATACAGCGATAAAATTAGCGCAAGACTATATATCCAATCCACAAGGCGCTCAAAAAGAAAACGGCAGAATAAATATCGAGAAGCTCAGCGAACTTTTAGACGAGGTAATAAGCCAGGTGCCCGAAAAAGACGCGCCTGTCGTTGAATTTATAAGGCATTTTAATTTTGTTAAGCAGACAAAGCAGGAAGAAAACGTGGAGATTATGAGATATATCCCCGAGGAAAAACTTGATATGGCCAGAGAGGCCATTACTTGGTTCCCAAAGAGACTAAGGCAGTTTATCAGCGTTCCAGTAGGGTCAGAAGCTACAAAGCTTCCGTATGGCGTGAAAGGGCAAACGGGCCTTGAAAGCATGGATAATGTGCAGTGGGATTTAGCCTCGGCAGATTTCCTTACCATCGAGCATGAGTTTGTGCATAAGTTTTCCATGTCAAGCTACCGCGCGGGAAAGCCGATAATGTCAGTCAGGGCCTGGAAAGAAGCGGCGAAGGCCGCGGGATTTTACGGGGCTATAATCGGCGGCGAGATTAAAAAAATCGACGATATTCCCGATGATTACGACTACAAAAAATTCCGCGAAATTTGGAATGGGCAATGGCTGCGTGAAGTAGGAGGCGAAAAGTATTGTTATCTGCCGTCTAACATGGATCAGGCAATAATGGACAGCGAATTGGATGAGTTTAAAAAACTGCGTTCTGTTTATGAAAAAAATAAGATAACTTTAATAAAATTAGAAAATCCGAACGAAGAAGAATACGCCCTGATAGACCCGCTTGAGGCTGTGGCAATCGCGGGCACAAAGTATCTACAGAACTCCAAAGCCATACTTAGCGGCTACACCAAATTTTCTAAAATCGCGAACATACTTAAAGACGCGCTTTTTGTCGTGCCTGTCGGAAACGGCGAGGTGGCAAGGTATGAATTTGATCATGCAGCAAATAAAAAGGTAATGCGAATTCTTACCAAAGAAGAGGTAGAAACGATACAAAATACATATTTTAAAAACGATCCGGAGCGCTTTTTAAGCGACGAAACTCCGCCGCCCACCGAGGCAAAGCCAGGGCCGGAAGCAAAAAGTTACGAGCAGCTTTTCAGGGAAGCCTGCGACGAGATGCTCGAAAGAGCGAACGAGCAATACAGCGTTGATGAATTCAGCCAGAACTCGCGAAATATTTATACGCTGGTGATATATGAGTCTGTTGTAACAGAAAAAGATAAAGATAGGATTGCCGAACTTGCCCGCATGCAAACAGCGAGAAGCGGGGGCAAGTTCAACATATTAATAGTCCCTGATAAAAACAGGAAAGAATCGCTTGTCGTTGAGCTGAACGAGCGCTTAGACAGGCACGACGTACTTGAGCTAGATGATTTCCTAAGAGGCAAGGTTAAGGGTTATATCCAGTCGGAGTTCGACACGATGGACGATGTTGAAAAAGACGCGCTCAAGCTAAAGAAATTAAAAGAGCTTCTGCAGCAGAAAGAAAACAACAACTACGCGGCAATCGGGGTAATCTGCGACCCGGGCTATGGAGAAAATGGTTTAAAACGCATAGCGGAAGTTGTTAACGAAGGAAACCAGGCCAGGTCCGGCAGAAACATATCGTTTTTCATCACTTCGCAGCAGCCGGATAAAGGCGTGGTAAGTTTTGAAGCTATGCTGGCTTATACTTTAAGCAAGCTGCACTCCAGCCAGCCGAGCGTTGCCCAGGTTATCGCTAAGATGCTGCCGCCGATTACCTCAGCGGAAATCGGCAAGGTCCTTGATGAGATAAAGCAGGCAACAGAAGCGATAGAGGCGCAGGCGTAATAGATCCCCGCTTCCGCGGGGATGACAAATAGTAGAAAATTCTTTACATAAGTATAATATTTGGTATAATAACCGAACGTCAACACTATTCTTAGGAGAAACCCATGCTGAAGAAAAAGACCATTATTGTCGTATTTTTGTTATCGGCAGTCTGCGTATTGGCATTTCTGTGCTTAACAGGGAAAATACCATGCCCTCTTAAGCCCAAACCCGCCCAAGAAACAAAACAGCAGCAGGAAAAATCAGGCGCGCTTATCACGCCCCCCAAAAATGTCATGCCAATATTGCTGGACATATCCGAGGGATACGGGCATATAGTCGAGGGGTATAAGGCGGTTGAAAATCCCGAAAAGGTGGTAATACATATCCAGGATATACACACGAATTACGAAGCGCAAAAAAACGCCTCCAAAATAATAGAAGGGCTTATTAAAGACAAAGGCCTTAAGCTTATCATGGTTGAGGGCGGCTGGGGCGATGTAAGCCTTACGTATTTACGCAGCTACGCTGATAAGGAGCGCCGCTTAGAAGTCGCGGAAGAGTATTTAAAAGAAGGTAAGATATCAGGTGAAGAATATTTGAATATCATCTCGGATTACGACATGGAAATACAGGGCATAGAGGAAGAGGCCTTATACAGGCAGAACTTAGATACGTTTTTTAAGATAGAGGAATTCAGGGAAAAAGGAACAGAGACAGCAAACCAGCTCCAGGCCGCCGCGGACGCCTTGAAACTAAAGATATACCCGGCCGCTTTGATAGAACTTGAGAAAAAGCACGCCGAATACGAAGATGAAGAGATAACCCTGTCGGAATTTTACACCCATCTTGAAAAACAGGCCAAGGCCATACGCTTGGACGCGTCGGGCTACGGCAATTTTAACCAGTTTAACGCCCTCGCCAGGCTCGAGGAAAAAATAGATTTCGCGCAGGTGGAGACGGAGAGGGCAAAGCTTATTGAAAAACTATCCAAGCTCCTTAGCAAGGAAAAGCTCACCCCGCTTGTTACGAAGTCTTTGGAATTCAGGTTAAACAAGGTGAGCCCCGCGGAATATCATAACTATTTAACGGAAGCGGCAAAAGAGGCAAATATCGATATGAAAGACTACAAAAGCCTCATTCAGTATGTGGAATACGTGACCAGCCACGAAGAGATTAACACAAACACCCTCTTTAAAGAGGCCGACCTTCTGGAAAACAGCCTGAAAGAGGCATTGGCGAAAACCGATGAGCAGAAAAAGCTGCTCGTTATATCCAGGGTGCTTAAGATTCTCGAGAATTTCCTGAACCTGAAACTGATTCCGGATGACTTCACATATTACAAAGAGCGCAAAAACGACTTTTTGATATCGGCATCTATGCCGTTTTTAAAAGAAATGGCGGATAAATATAATATAAAGGAATCCCTGTCCGCAGATATTTCTATCCTGGATAGTAATCTCGCCACGCTTGTTGATTTTTATGACATAGCGAACAAAAGAGACGAGATTTTTCTGCAAAAGACAATAGCTCTTATGACTGAAAAAGGCCAAAGCATAGCGGTATTAATCGCGGGAGGGTTTCATACCCCGAATCTTACAAAGATGTTTAAGGAGCAGGGCATCTCTTACGTAATAGTAGCCCCCAAAACCACGGAAGAAACAGATCCTGAGCTATATAGATACATTTTGGAGTATAAGTCAGGGAAAACTGATAACTGATAACTGATAACCGAAACATGTGCGGAATAATCGGATACATAGGAACAGATGCGGCCCAACCTATTCTTTTGGAAGGCCTCAAACAGCTTGAATACCGCGGTTATGATTCCGCGGGCATGGCTACCATTATTAAGGGTAAGGTATCCCTGCGCAAACAAAAGGGCAAGATATCCGTTCTCGAAGCGCTTCTTAAAAGAAAACCTCTTAAAGGAAATATCGGCTTAAGCCATACCCGTTGGGCTACGCACGGAGCCCCAAACCAGAATAACGCGCATCCCCACACAGACTGCAGTGGCGAAATAGCGGTTGTGCACAACGGCATAATAGAAAATTATGAGGCCTTAAAAGACGCTCTTCTAAAAGAAGGGCATAGATTTACCTCCCAGACGGACACGGAGGTCATAGTGCACCTGATAGAGAAGTTTTATCAGGATGATTTAGAGGCGGCTGTCCGCGCGGCGTTAAGAGAAATTAGAGGGTCTTTCGCCCTCGGGGTGATATCAGCGCGTTCGCCTGAAAAACTGATAGGCGCAAGATACCAGAGCCCTCTTGTCGTGGGGATATCGGAAGGCGCAAATTTTATCGCAAGCGATGTTACCGCGATATTAAATCACACAAAGGACGTCATCTTTCTGGAGGACAACGAACTGGTGGTGCTCGATAAAGATAAAGTGAAAATAACCACTATAGGCGGCCGCCCGGTAAAAAGAGCGCCGGCAAAAATAAACTGGGATGTTTCGCAGGCGCAAAAGGGGGGCTATCCCCATTTTATGCTAAAAGAGATAAACGAGCAGCCCGCCGTTATCGAGGGCATACTGAATCACAGGGTTTCGCAGGGCAAAGAGTCGGTGTATTTTGAGCAGTTAAACATCCCCGACAGCAAATTACGCAAGATAGAAAACATTTCCATTGTTGCCTGCGGCACGGCATACCATGCGGGCCTATGCGGCAAATATATTCTCGAAAAACTGGTAAAGATACCGGTGTCAGCCGATGTATCAAGCGAGTTCAGGTACCGAAATCCGGTTCTTGCAAAAAACACTCTCGTAATTTCCATAAGCCAGTCCGGCGAGACCGCCGACACAATAGCGGGAATAAGAGAAGCGAAAAAATTGGGCGCAAGCGTGCTTTCCATGGTGAATGTCCTGGGCTCTACACTAACGAGAGAATCGGACGGGGTTATATATACCCACGCAGGCCCGGAGATAGGAGTAGCCTCCACCAAGGCGTATACGGCGCAGCTTTGCGTTTT
The DNA here is from genome assembly GCA_043797125.1 of Candidatus Omnitrophota bacterium. Lineage (GTDB taxonomy): Bacteria > Omnitrophota > Gorgyraeia > JABMRG01 > JAFGKX01 > JAZDPX01. The sequence continues at coordinate 52,723 of JAZDPX010000045.1, read as the reverse complement.
ATATCTTTTTGCGATATATCTGGGCGTATTAAAAAAGACTTTAACCCAACAAAGGGCAAAAGAGATGCTTAAGAAGATGAGCCTTTTGCCGAAAATTCTGACGGATATTTTAAACAACCAGAAAGTTATTTTAAAAGTAAGCAAAGACCATCACGGCAAAAACTGCTTTCTGTATTTGGGCAGAAACCTCAATTTTCCCAATGCGCTGGAAGGTGCGCTTAAACTTAAAGAGATTTCTTATATCCACGCGGAAGGTTACGGCGCAGGAGAAATGAAGCACGGGCCAATAGCACTTATTGACAAGGACATGCCTGTTGTATGCATCGCGACAGCTTCGCCTGTTTACGATAAAATGGTTTCAAATATTCAGGAGATAAAGGCAAGAGGCGGCATAGTGATAGCCATTGCCACGGAAGGCGACCAGAGGATAAAAGACCACTCCGATTATACAATATACACGCCGCAGATAGACGAGCTGTTTTCGCCTGTCCCCGTGGCTTTGTGCCTGCAGCTTCTGGCTTATTATATTGCCGTAAAAAATAAACGCGACGTTGACCAGCCGCGAAATCTGGCGAAATCGGTCACAGTAGAATGACAGGCACGCTTTTTATAGTAGCAACGCCGATAGGCAATCTAAAAGATATCACGCTAAGGGCCATAGACACGCTTAAACAAGTCGATTTAATCGCCTGCGAGGATACAAGGCACACAAAAAAACTTACGGCGCACTTTGATATTAAAACCGCGACGACCAGCTATTTCGAATATAACCAGGCCAAGAAGACGCAATACATAATCGATCTTCTGAAAACTGGAAAGTCTGTCGCTTTGGTTTCGGACGCGGGTACCCCGGGGATAAACGACCCCGGTTATAAAGTAGTAAAGGACGCGATAGAGAACAATATCAATGTAACCGTTATCCCGGGCGCGAGCGCGATAATATCCGCGCTGGTTGTTTCGGGCCTCGCGACAGATAGGTTCACTTTTGAGGGATTTTTACCCAACAAGTCCGCGGCGAGAAGAAAAAGGCTCAATGCCCTGAGGGACGAAAAGCGCACAATGATTTTTTACGAATCGCCGCACAGAATATTAAAATGCCTCGCCGACATGCTGGATATATTCGGCGATATAAATATAGTATGCGCGCGCGAGCTTACGAAAAAATTTGAGGAAATAAAGCGCGGCAGGGTAAAAGAAGCGCTTGAGCATTTTACGCACAATAAGCCTCGCGGAGAATTTGTAATACTTGTAAACTTAAAGGCATAGTTATCCACACAAGTAGCGGAGCCTTAAGGCTCCGCTACCTACCAGCAGATAGGCAATACGAACCATGAGCATTCACAAAACCGCAATAGTATCAAAAAAAGCGAAAATAGCCCAAACCGTTGAAATAGGCCCGTACGTGGTTGTTGAAGACGGGGTGAATATAGGCAAGGGCACAAAAATAGGCGCTTCAAGTTTCATATATACGGGCACTACGATAGGTGAGGACTGCCGCATATACAATAACGTCAGTTTGGGCGGTGAGCCGCAGGACCTCTCGTATAAAAAAGGCACCGAAGGTTTCTTAAAAGTCGGCGACAGGAATACATTCAGGGAATATGCGACAGCCCACCGCGCAGCAAAGCCGGGCGCAGCCACAATTATAGGTAATGATAATTATTTTATGGCGCTTTCGCACATAGCGCATGATTGCAATATCCGCAATAATGTAGTTGTCTGCAACAACACGCTTTTAGCAGGGCATGTTGAAGTAGGGGACAGGGCATTTATATCAGGCGGCTGTGTAATACACCAGTTTGTAAGGATAGGCTCCCTTGCAATGATAGGCGGCGGCATAAGAGTAAAACAGGACATACCCCCCTTTATGCTGACGCAGACAACCGATGTTGTGGATTCATATAATGTCGTAGGCATAAAACGGGCTGGGTTTTCGCAAGACATAAAAAATCAGATAAGGCAGGCATATAAAATAATATATACATCTGGGCTTAACACCACCAACGCATTAAAAGAGTTGGAGGCTCGGTTTGATTCGAAAGAAATAATTTCTGTAGTCGAGTTTATAAAAGCGTCAAAACGCGGTATCGCCCCAAAAAACACCCTTGGCCGGAACCAAAGGGTAGGTTCCGCTTGACAAAATCGACGGCATATGATATATTATGAAGACAATTAAACTTAAACCTTTTAACTCGGTCCAGAGAGGCTGGGAAAGGGAAAAATGAGCAGTAGCGTAAACAAACAGACCCACCACGATTCAAAGGTGGGTATTTTTTTAATGAGCAGATGTTTTACATAGCGTAAGCTATGTAAAACATAGGCCCCGATACCTCGGGGCCGTCTGCGAATTAAATCCCGAGGAGCCCCGAACCATAAAGGTTCGGGGTAAACTCCGCGACGAGGGATCTCTACAATGACCATCAAAGAAAAATCAAAGATTATGGATAAAGAAGCCATATCCAAGGCGCTTGTGCGCATAGCCTGCGAGATAATAGAGCATAATAAAAAGACAACAGACGTCGCTATTATAGGCATAAGAAACAGGGGAGAGCATCTGGGTAAAAGGATAGCAACGGTTATCGAGGAAAAACAAAAAGAGAAAATAGCTTTTGGCGTGCTGGACATTACATTATATAGAGATGATTTAACCACGGTCGCGCAGCAACCTATTGTGCGCCAGACCAAGATAGATTTTGATGTAACCGCCAAGCACATTGTTCTTGTAGATGACGTGCTTTATACGGGAAGGACCATACGCTGCGCCCTTGATGAAATTATAGATTTTGGAAGGCCGAAGTCCATACAGCTGGCGGTGCTTATAGACAGGGGCCACAGGGAGCTTCCCGTAAGGCCTGATTATGTCGGGAAAAATATCCCAACATCTGAAAAAGAAGCGGTGGAAGTAAGATTAGAAGAATGCGACGGTAAAGACGAAGTTGTGTTAGGTGAGAAGCAATGAAATGGCAGAGAAAAGACTTATTAGGATTAGAAGACTTAAGCGTAGATGAAATCAATCTCATATTAAACACCGCTACCTCCTTCAAGGAAATATCCGAACGCCCCATTAAAAAGGTGCCCACCCTAAGAGGCAAAACCGTGGTCATGCTGTTTTTCGAGCCGAGCACGCGCACGCGCACGTCATTTGAGCTTGCGGCAAAAAGGCTTTCCGCAGATACGCTATCTGTGGCAGCGAACACAAGCAGCCTTAAAAAAGGCGAAACAATAAAAGATACAGTTAAAAACATAGAGGCAATGAAGATAGACGCTATTGTCATAAGGCATTCATCGTCAGGCGTTGCCAGCGTTTTATCAAAAGTGCTTGTGCCCAGCGTAATAAACGCAGGCGATGGTTCGCACGAACATCCTACGCAGGGGCTTCTGGATATTTTTACCATTAAGGAAAAGAAAGGACGCATAGCGGGTTTGAACGTCTCTATTATAGGCGACATCATGCATTCAAGAGTAGCGCGCTCCAATATATGGGGCCTGACCAAATTAGGCGCAAAGGTTACTGTCTGCGGCCCGTCCACGCTTATGCCGGCGGAAATAGAAAAGATGGGCGTTAATGTTACCACAAATATTAAGGACGCCATAGCAAGCGCGGACGCCATAAACATATTGCGCATACAACTGGAAAGGCAGAAAGATAAATTTTTCCCGTCAACAAGAGAGTATATGATGAAATTCGGCATTGACGCTGAAAAATTAAAATACGCGAAAAGGGATGTTCTGATTATGCATCCCGGGCCCATAAACCGCGGGCTTGAATTATCTCCCGAGGTTGCTGACGGAGAATATTCCGTTATATTAAATCAGGTGACAAACGGCATTGCCGTGCGCATGGCTGTGTTGTTTTTGCTTTTAGGTACAAAACCATGACGAAGCTATTAATAAAAAACGCTAAGGTTATAGACCCTGCCAATAAAATAAACAGGCTCTCGGATATACTAATAGAAGACGGCAAGATACTAAAGGTAGACAAGGATATAAAAGACAAGGAGGCACAGCTTATAGATGCCGACGGCAAGATTGCCGGCCCGGGGTTTTTTGATATGCACACGCACTTAAGGCAGCCGGGCAGGGAAGATGCGGAAGATTTTTTAAGCGCGTCAAGGGCCGCGGCAAAAGGAGGCTTTACAAGCGTAGCCGCGATGCCCAACACCGAGCCCGCATGCGATAACAGGGGGGCGATTGAATATATTATATCCGAGTCAAAACGAAACGCGAGCGTGAATATATTCCCTATCGGGGCAATAACAAAGGCTCGCCTTGGCGAGGATTTAGCAGAGATAGCTGACATGAAAGAAGCGGGCGCTGTGGCGATTTCAGACGACGGTTTTTCCGTAAAAGACGCGCAGCTTATGAGAAAGGCGCTTGAGTATTCAAAGATGTTTGGTATGCTTGTTATATCGCATTGCGAGGACCTTAGATTGTCGCAGGCAGGCGTTATGAACGAAAGCTTCACATCGACCCTGCTTGGCTTGCGCGGGATACCGAATATTTCGGAATACAGCATCGTGGCAAGGGATATTGCGCTGGCGGATTTTGCAAAGGCGAAAATTCACATTGCGCACGTATCCACCAGGGAATCGGTCCAGATTATAAGGCAGGCCAAAGAAAAAGGCATAAATGTAACAGCTGAAACATGCCCTCATTATTTTACGCTTACCGACGAAGAAGTAAAAGATTTTAACACAAACACAAAGGTAAACCCGCCGCTGCGCGCAGAACAAGACCGAAGCGCCATAATACAAGGTTTAAAAGACGGGACAATAGATGTTATTGCAACAGACCATGCCCCGCATACAGAGGCAGATAAGGATGTTGAGTTTGATATCGCTGCCTTCGGAATGATAGGGCTTGAGACAGCGCTTGGTCTGGCTGCGGCAGAGTTAATAGATAAAAAATTTCTCAAATGGGAAGACGTGATTAAAAAGATGTCTTTTGCGCCCGCAGAGATTTTGGGGCTCAAAAACAAAGGAAGGTTATCGCCAGGCGCCGATGCCGACATTGTTATAATAGATCCTGAAAAAGAATGGAAATTTACCAAAGATAGCATACTTTCCAAATCAAAAAACTCGCCCTTTATCGGCAGAGAATTTAAAGGCTGCGTTGTAATGACAATCTGTAACGGAAAAATACTCTATAAGCAATGAAAACAGTAGCGGAGCCTTAAGGCTCCGCTACATAGAACGGATTAATATGAAAGCCCTAATAGCATATTACTCATACACAGGTAATACCCAAAAGATAGCTAAAGCTTTGGAAGATATATTAAGCGTAAAGTGCGAAGTCGCTACGTGGCGGCTTGAGCCGACAGACGAATCCGTAAACTTCTTTGCCCAATGCGTGCGCGCATTTAGAAGAAAAAGAGCGTCCTTGCCGGATGAAGGGGTTAATATAACAGATTATGATGTAATCTGTGTAGGCACCCCTGTCTGGGCATTTGCCCCGGCCCCGGCGGTAAATACTTTTTTGGATAAATTAGGAGGCCTTGACGGCAAAGACGCAATATGTTTTACAACTTACGGCTCTGGCACAGGTGTGAAAAAGTGTGTAAATACGATGGTAGACGCCTTTAAGCAAAGAAAAGCGTTTAAAATATCCAACTTTAATATACAGCAAGGCAAGGTGGATAACGCAAGCTTTGTTGAGGCAGCGATTAGAAAAGCCTTAGAAGGCATTAATATTTGAGAACCATAGCAGACCTGCACATTCACTCAAAATGCAGCCGGGCAACGAGCAAAGATATGGATGTCGAGCATATTGCCCGGTGGGCCAAATTAAAAGGCATCGACTTAATAGGCACGGGCGATTTCACCCACCATTTGTGGCTTGAGGAATTAAAGAGCAAATTAAAACCAACATCCGGAGGATTTTACGAATATAACGGCGTAAAGTTTATGCTTACCGCTGAAGTAAGCAACATGTATTCTAAAAACAACGAAGGCAGAAGAATACACACAATCATATTTGCGCCGGATTTCGAAACAGCGGAAAAGATAAACAAAAAGCTGTCAAACAGAGGCAATATCACCTCCGATGGCAGGCCGATATTCGGATTTGATGTAAAGGATATAGTGAAGATCTGCCTTGACGCTTCGGATAAATGTATGGTTATACCGGCGCACGCGTGGACTCCGTGGTTTTCCGTGTTTGGTTCTAATTCGGGTTTTGATTCGGTTGAGGAATGTTTTGAGGAGGAGGCAAAAAATATTTTTGCCCTGGAAACAGGTTTAAGCTCGGACCCCGCGATGAACTGGCGCTTGAGCTCTTTGGATAAATACGCGCTTATATCAAATTCGGACGCGCATTCGCCGATAAAATTAGGCAGGGAAGTGAATGTTTTTGGCTGCGAATTAAGCTATAATGCAATTACGGACGCGCTGAAGAAAAAAGATAAATCCAAATTTTTATTTACAGTCGAGTTTTATCCCGAAGAAGGTAAATATCACCTTGATGGGCACAGGATGTGTGATGTAAGATTAACGCCCAAGGAAACAAAGCAGCATAATCAAAGATGCCCCAAGTGCGGTAAGCCTCTTACGGTCGGGGTAATGAACAGGGTTGATGAGCTTGCGGATAGAGAAGAAGGTTTTATCCCGAAGAACGCGATACCCTATAAGAACCTTGTGCCGCTGGTTGAGATAATAGCGGAGGCGCAGCAAAAAGGCGTTAACACAAAGGCAGTTGAGCAGGAATATATGTCTGCGGTGGCGCATTTCGGAAGCGAGTTCGCCATATTGCTGGATGCTGATGAAAAAGACATTGAAGAGAAACTGCCGGAATCTACTGCGAGAGCTATTATTAAGGCACGTAACGGCGAACTTAATATAGAGCCGGGATACGACGGCGTCTACGGCACTGTGAAGATTTTTAAGGAAGGGGAATTGGAGCAGATTAGGGAGAAGCAGCTGGAGTTATTTTAATTAAAAATTAAAAATGTAAAATTGCAATTAAAAATTCAAAAATTCAATTTTTTTAATTTTGAATTGAAATTTTGCATTTTGCATTTTAAACTTTTATGATCCACACAAAAGCAGAGATATTAGTAAACCAGAGAATTGCCCCGGATTATTTTAACATGGTCCTGCGCCTCGAGAGTTTTAAAGGCGCAATCAAGCCGGGCCAGTTTTTTCATATTCGCGCGGGCAGCGACTACGATCCGTTATTAAGGCGGCCCTTAAGCATTTACCGCGCCGGGAACAGGCCTAATATCATCGAGCTTTTATACAAGGTCGTTGGCAGGGGAACGCAGCTTATGTGCCGGCGCTCAAAGGGCACGTATTTGGATGTTATCGGCCCGCTGGGAAACGGGTTTAAAATTGAAAAGACGCAGACAAATTTTATAATAGTTGCCGGCGGCATGGGCGCTGCACCCTTAATGGCTTTGTGCGATGAGCTGGTAAAATTCAGAAAGAAGCATATAACAGTTATTTTAGGCGCAAAGACAGCGGATTATATTATATGTGAAAGAGAATTCAGAAGTTTAAAGGCAAATGTCGTTGTTGTTACAGAGGATGGCTCAAGGGGCGAGCGCGGCCTGGTAACAGATGCCTTGGTTGGTGTCATAAAAAGATTTGACTTAAGAAACAACTCCGGCTCTTTGGCTGAAAAAGATGCTTCTGAAGTTACGATAGCGAGCTATCATCCGCAAGTCGGCCTTTACACGTGCGGATGCAAGCCCATGCTTAAAGAAGTAGCCAAGATTTGCAGGTACTATAAATTAAAAGCGCAAGGGTCTTTTGAGGAAAGAATGGGCTGCGGTTTAGGCGCCTGCTTGGGCTGCGTTATTAACACTACCGGTGGGTATAAAAAGGTCTGCAAGGATGGTCCGGTGTTTGATTTGGCGGAGGTAGTATTTTAGTGGACACATCGGTTAAAATCGGAAAAATAAAATTACAAAATCCCGTAATGGTTGCCTCAGGCACATTTGGTTATGCCGAGGAATTTAAGGATTTAATAGATTTAAAAAAATTAGGCGCTGTTATAACCAAGTCCGTTACATTAAACCCGAGGCAGGGCAATATCCCGCCTCGGATTTGGGAGACAACAGCAGGAATGCTCAATGCCATAGGCTTGCAAAACGAGGGCGTTGAGGATTTTATAAGGACTAAACTGCCATACTTGAAAAACATAGGCATCCCTGTTGTTGTAAGCATCGCAGGCGAGAAAATAGAGGAATATGGCAGGTTGGCGGGGTTGTTAGATATTGCGGGGGTGGCGGGGGTTGAAGTGAATATATCGTGCCCAAATGTAGGGTCACCACGTCACCAAGTCACAAGTCACAAGTTGTTTGCGCAGGATGCGAAAGCAGCTGCCGCTGTTACAAAGGTGGTTAAGAAAAACACAAAAAAGACAGTTATAGTCAAGCTTTCCCCCGACGTAGCAGATATTTGCGAAATAGCAAAGGCTGTTGAAAAAGCAGGAGCTGACGCGATTTCAGTTATAAACACAATCAGAGGCATGGCAGTTGATATAGAAACGCAAAAGCCGCGCCTGGGCAATATAACAGGCGGATTAAGCGGCCCGGCGATAAAGCCGATAGCGCTGCGCATTGTCTGGGAAACGGCAAAAGCCGTCGAAATACCGGTAATAGGAATAGGCGGTATAATGACAGGCCAGGATGCCATTGAATTTTTATTGTGCGGCGCGCAAGCTGTTCAGATAGGCACTGCGAATTTTGTGAATCCGCGGGCAGCAATAGCGGCAGCGGAGGGCATCGAGAGATATTTGCAGAGAAAAGGGTTTACCAGGGTAAGGGATATAGTAGGGAAATTATCCACAACCGTAGCGGAGCCTTAAGGCTCCGCTACTTAAGATTATGAATAACAAAATTATTGTAGCGCTTGACGTAGATTCCCTAGAGAAGGCAAAAGAGCTCGTCGATAAACTCTATCCGACCATAAAAATCTTCAAAATCGGAAGCGAGCTATTTACAGCTGCGGGGCCTGAAGCGGTGAAAATGGTAAAGGCCGCCGGCGCAGATGTATTTTTAGATTTAAAATTCCACGACATACCAAACACCGTCGCAAAAGCGATTAAAGCTGCCTGCAAACTGCATCCTATTATGCTTAATATACACGCATCAGGCGGCAGCGAGATGATTAAGGCAGCTGCAGGCGCGATAAAATCATTACCAAAAGACAGAAGGCCTGTTCTTTTGGCTGTAACAGTATTGACAAGCATGGATAAAAGCGCTTTAAACAAATTGGGCATAAGTCGTCCGCCAATAAGGCAGGTTATGTATTTGGCGAAGTTAGCGAAGCAATCAGGCGCAGACGGCGTTGTGTGCTCGCCGCAGGAAATAAGCGCGGTAAGAGCTGCGTGCGGCAGGAATTTTGTAATTGTAACCCCCGGGGTTCGGCCCGCAACAAGCGCGGCGTTTGACCAGAAAAGAATCGCTACCCCGCAGTGGGCCTTAAAAAAGGGCGCGGATTTTATTGTTATAGGACGGCCGATAACTGAAGCTATTGACCCGGCAAAAGCTGCAAGGGAGTTATCCACAACCGTAGCGGAGCCTTAAGGCTCCGCTACTTATATTTTTGTATGAATGTATTAAATTTACTTAAAGAAACTAATGCGTTGCTTCAAGGCCACTTCGTTCTGTCAAGCGGCCTGCACAGCGCAAAATATATTCAATGTGCCTCTGTGCTTAAATATCCCAAATACGCTGAAAAACTTTGCAAAGAACTTGCGAAAAAATTCAAAGGTGTAAAAGTAGACGCGGTTATCGCCCCTGCGATAGGCGGCATTCTAGTTTCATATGAGCTTGCAAGGGCTCTTGGCGTGCCGTCGCTTTTTACAGAAAGAAAAGACGGCCAGATGCTGCTTAGAAGAAATTTTAAAATAGCAAAAGGCGAGCGCCTTTTAGTGGTTGAAGATGTCATAACAACAGGCGGCTCGACAAAGGAAGTAATAGATGTAGTAAACTCTTGCGGAGGTGAAGTTGTCGGTGTTGGCTGCATAATAGACCGCTGTGGTAAGAAAAACATATTCGGCAAAATACCGCTTAAAAGCCTGCAAAAAATTACAGTAGTAACTTACCCTCCCGATAAATGCCCCTTATGCAAACAGGGCATACCAGTGGATAAACCCGGCTCTAAGCAGAAATAAAACCCAGCAACTAATTTCTCGCGGTTCGTAGTGCGTATTGAGTCGTGAGTCGTGTGTCTAATCTGACAAATCCCTGCCTGCCGGCAGGCAGGTAACCAGGTTAGGAATAAGAAAAAACTTGCTTTTTTAACCAACTTGTGATATACTTTTATAAATATCTTATCCAAAAATACCAAAATGCGAAATACAATAATAATTATTCTTATCATAATATTAGTTTGTCCGCAACAGGCATTAGGTTTGCGCCCGATGTCTTATGAAATTTCCATACCAAAAAATATTCCGCTTGGAAGCCAAAAACGAGAAGAAATATTTAATACTTTGTTAAGCCAACTTACCGGGGACAGCAAAAAGGTTCTCAATTTTTCCTTACCCGAACCGGGCTGGGAATCTCATATCGCGTATGAATCTTCTGATGCAGAACGCCATGGGTTTGTAGTTCGGACAAAGACGTTTCGAATTACTGATTCGAAAAAACCCGATATTGTTGCCCAGGAGCGGCTTGTTTATATTATAGTCGAACATAGTACGCTGGGAGACTGCCTTAGCAAGGGCATTGAAGAAACATGGATAATAAACCCCAAAGGCATTGTTTTTAAAGCCGATGGAACGCCTGTGCCGATGGAATTTTTGCCAAGGCAGCGAACCCCAGGTGACGCGGAAGGGACCTTAGCCAGAGAAAAAGATTTACCAGGCAAGGCAAAAGCCATAGGAAAAATCGACGGGATTGGCGCAGCATTTAAAGGAGAAGGGCTATTAGAAATATTAAATAAGGCAAACCGCCTGACGCCGGAAAGAAAAAGCAATTTAGAAAAATTAAGAGACTCGGTAATGAACTCGGGGTTGATTCCTAGGCCGGATGAAGTTTCAGAAAAGCCCATTGATCAAATTCCTTATGCCGAGTCCTGGGCTAAGCAAGTAAGTAAGTTTTTCGGGCAAAGCTGGGTTAATGATAAATTTCCCCTGATGCACGCGGCCTCTTATTTTGAATACCTGAAAATGGTGGCTGCCGGATATTTTGACGACCCGCAAGGCAAAAGATTCGATCCTTTTTCTGGTAAGAAAGCGGATAACTTATCATCAGAGGCCCTTGAAGAACTGAATGCCAACTTAGCAGATGTTGATTTTGATGCCAAACCAACAATTGAGCAAATAGCCAATTCTTTGAGAGGGGTTATGTTTGGCAATTCCGTTGATTTGAACTGGGCGCACAAGCTTTATAAGCCGGAGATTATAGTTGCGGACGACTCCGAGGAAATCGCTCAATTTTATGTAAACGAGCCATTAGATAGGCCCATAGGCATTTTTATGGACAATACCGGCCCCGAACTTTTAAATGTTTTGGCATTATCGGTGCTGTTGGCAAGGGCGCGGCAAACAGATAAGCTTAACGCCCCGGTGGTAAAATTATACACCAAACCTTTTCCGACATTTGTAAGTGACGTTACACTTTCCGATATAGATGCTACGGCAAAAGCGCTGGAACAAAGCGAATTTAAAACCCTGCAAAAACTAGCCGAAGAATTTACTAAACTGCGAAACTCCGGGCAGATTCAGGTTATTTCAGATAATATATTTACCGCAAGCGGCATGTATCCTGCGGATTTGCGGGAAGGCGACCCAATAAAAACCGAATTAACGAGCAATCTTTCAAATATTTTTGTAGGCGATGTTTATTATCGCGTAATTACATCGGACAGAGAATATCTTTTCGAGGTTGATATTTCGCAGGTTATTCCTTCCTGGCTCGGGCATGTAGTTATATTAAGAGCGACTAAAAGCGAAGTTTGTTTAGTCGGCACCAAAAAAGAAAGGCTGCTCAAGGCATTAAACGCGGGCCCGAAGGCCTTTTTCGAAGGAAAGGTAGGCATGGTTGTTTCGGCCGGCTCATATAGTCCGATAAAAGCCCTGCTGCTTGATTTTCAGGGGACGCTTGTCCCGGATTTACGGGCTGTTTTTTCTTTTAAGGCCCTCGCATGGAGTTATTGCAAATATGTAATGGAGGCTGATCCCGACACCAATCCGGATGCTTTTAGCCAAGCAATAAAAAAAATAGAAGAGGAAAAGCAAAATTATATTAAAGAAACAAACAAGCAGCAGGTGCCGGTATCTGACATTAGAGATAGGCTTAAAATTACCCCAGAACAGCAGCGGGAAGGCAAGAAAGCGCTTGGAGAGAAAGAACTTAAAAAACACCTAAAGCCAAACTATCAAGTTATAGAAACGTTAAGAAGGCTGCAAAAGAAATATCGTTTTGTCATCGTGACCAACGATGACTATGAGACCACAATGCTTTGGATAAAGCTCGCCGAGCTGAATGACTTTTTCGAGGATGAGTACATAATTACGCAGGATAGAGCAGGCGTCAAAAAACCGGATACGGGAATTTATCAGAAAGGGCTGGATGCATTAAAAAAGTTCGGCATTACCGCGAAGCAGTGTATTTCCATAGGCGATATGCCGGATCAGGATGGCGTACCGGCGGTTATACTCGGGGCGTATTATATAGAGATGAAAAACCAAACCGATTTTGCCGAAAATGTCGAAAAAGCAATCTCTCGCATAGAGGCCAGCATAGAAGCCCAATTCAAAAGCATCTCAGTCGAAATCCACAATACAGAAGCAGCAATCCGGTCCGCGGCGTAGTACCTCTTTTCTGCCGTTAGAGACTCGGGCTACTTTATAATATACAGAATTTTGTTGACAAGTAATCCATTTTCGGCGATAATGTAAACTATGAAATACATAAACAGGCTTATAGAAGACAGAATCAGACACACATTGAATAGGAGCAAAAGCGTTCTTTTGCTCGGAGCTCGGCAAACAGGCAAGACAACACTGATTAACAGATTCGATCATGATTTATTAATTTCATTTGTCCAGCCGGACGTGCGGCAAAGATATGAAAAATCGCCGCATTTACTCAAAGGAGAGGTCGAATCGTTGAAAGCCCCAAAATCAGGCAAAAGATTGCTTGTTATTTTGGACGAAGTTCAGAAAGTGCCGTCTATTCTCGATGTCGTTCAGGATTTAATCGATCACAAAAAGGCAAATTTTATCCTTACGGGTTCAAGCGCCCGAAAACTTCGCAGGGGAACACAGGTTAATCTCCTTCCAGGGCGTATTGTTGCGTTTCGCATGGATCCATTTAGCCTGCGGGAGGTGCCGGCAAAGGATTTAAACGAACGACTTTTATACGGTTCATTGCCGGGCATCCTTACCATTGGAAATTACTCTGACAGAGAGGCTGACTTAGAATCGTATGTAACAACTTATTTGGAAGAAGAAATCCGCGCTGAAGCCGCCGTGCGCAATCTCGGAAATTTTGCAAGATTTCTGGAATTAGGGGCTTCCGAATCAGGCGGCATCATCAACTTAAGAAAATTATCGCAGGAAATAGGAGTTTCCCACACCACGATAGCCGCTTACTACCAGATATTAGAGGACTGCCTTATTGCAGAACGAATTGAACCTTTGACTCAAAGCAAGACGAGAAAAAAACTTACCAAGTCCGAGAAGTATTTATTTTTTGATCTTGGAGTAAGGCGCCTTGCGGCGCATGAAGGGGTAAAGTTGGCCAGGGATACGATGGGGCTGCTGTTTGAGCAGTTCATCGGCCTCGAGCTCTTAAGGGGCACGCGTATAAAAGGCCGGGGAACCAAAATTAGGTTTTGGAGAGATCCCGACGGCCCTGAAGTTGATTGGGTTGTTGACGAGGACGGTGTTTACACCCCGATTGAAGTTAAATTAACGGGGAACCCCGCGTCAAGCGATATACGCCATTTAGAAGTCTTTCTTTCCGAGTATAAGTCGGCGAAAACAGGATTTCTTATTTGCCATGTCCCGCGCAAAATAAAGTTAAGCGAAAGAGTCTTCGCGCTGCCATGGCAACACATTAACGAAGTTTTTTCTAGAAATCTAACCAGGTTAGAATAGTCAGAATAGTCCCCATTTCCCCCCTTGACAATTATAAGAATAAATGTTATTTTACTACTGTATTTTAGTCTATTCTATAAATTAGCTGTCTGTAACATAATTATCCACAAAGTAGCGGAGCCTTAAGGCTCCGCTACTTAAAAGCAGATTTTACCTAAGGAGCTTTCAAATGCAGGCGCAGCTTCAAAATTTAATCGATAAAATAAAGCAGGACGGCGTAAAAGAAGCGCAAAAGCAGGCTGATGAAATAATTAAGCAGGCAAAGGCGCAGGCAAGCCAGATTGCCAAAGAGGCAAACCAGCAAAAAGACGCTATTTTAAAACAGGCCCAAAATCAGGCCAATGATTTTCAAAAGGCCTCGCAAGAGGCGCTAAAACACGCGGCCAGGGACACGGTACTTTCTTTGAAGTCGCAGATAACAGAGCTTTTTGACAAGGTGCTGAAAAACCATATCGCTAAGCACCTTGACGCGGATTTAAAAAATCTGTTATTGGAAGCTGTGAAGGGTTTTAGCAAACAGGGCATCGCGGATATAGAAGTCCTGTTAAATGAAAAAGACAAATCCGGTATTGAAAAGGCCTTGCTTAGCGAGCTTTCTGCTGAAATGCGAAAGGGCGTAAGCTTTAAAGCAGCCGCCGGCATAGACAGCGGTTTTAGAATAGGCGAAAAGGGGAAAGATTATTATTATGATTTTACGCAGGAAGCTGTTCTTTACGCGCTTAAGGCGCACTTAAACCCGAAACTAGCGAGCCTGTTGGACTCCAAATAGACAAATGTCAGATAAATATTATTATCTTGTCGCGTCTTTGCCGTATCTCGAGTTTGGTAAAAAGGCGCCGATTGGCAAAGAGGAATTTCTCGCAGAATGCGGGAAGTGGTTAAGCGAGAAAGAACTTGGGCTTCTTGAAGCTAGTAACGCCCACAGCCCAGAGCCCAGAGCTTTTTTAGCGTGCTGGCGAGAGTTTGACAACGGTCTGCGCGAAGCGCTCGGCTGGTTCAGAAAAAACACGCACGGAAAAACAATACCGCAGATATTAAACGGTGTCTTTAAGCAGGATAACCCGCTTGAAAAAGAAATAGCGTTTGAGCGGATACGCTGGCAGTTTTTGGAAGACGAGGAAGCGACGCATCATTTTGATATAACAAAAATAATAATCTATTTTCTTAAACTGCGGATACTTTTAAGGCTAGATACATTTAACAAGGAAAAAGGCAAAGCCGCGCTCAAAGAGCTTTGCGCGATAAATTATTAAAAAGGAATAAAATGGCAAAAACCACAGGCGTAATCACAATGGTAAGCGGCAACATGATAACCGCGCGGTTTTCCGGCAATATCATGCAAAACGAAGTTGCCTATGTGCTTTCTGGGGATAAAAGGCTTAAGTCGGAGGTGATAAGGATAGACGGCGAACTTGCCTTTCTGCAGGTTTTTGAATACACAAAAGGCATAAAAGTCGGGGAAAGAATAGAATTTGCATCGGAAATGCTTTCCGTTCAATTAGGCCCGGGCATATTAAGCCAGATCTACGACGGCCTGCAGAACCCGCTTCCTGAACTTGCAAAAGAATTCGGATTTTTCCTCCCCGTCGGCGTAGAGCGTAACGCCGTCTCGCTTGAGAAGAAGTGGGCGTTTACGCCGCTAGCCAAACCAAAGGATACGGTAAGGGCAGGGGACGTATTGGGAGTTGTGCCTGAAGGTATTTTTAAGCATAAGATAATGGTGCCGTTTTATCTTCAGGGCGAATACTCAATTGAGACAATAGCTCCGAAAGCGGATTACAAGGTAACAGAAAAAATCGCAAAATTAAAAGATGAAAACGGCAAGCTGATAGAAGTTACAATGATTTTTAACTGGCCTGTAAAAATTCCCATTACAGCGTATAAACAAAAACTTACACCCAAGGAAACGCTTATAACAAAAAGCAGAATTATTGATACATTTTTCCCTGTTGCTAAAGGCGGGACATACTGCATACCGGGCCCTTTTGGCGCGGGCAAGACCGTATTACAGCAATTGACCGCGCGTTATGCCGAGGTGGATATAGTAATTGTCGCTGCCTGCGGAGAAAGGGCAGGCGAAGTAGTCGAGACATTGCGGGAATTTCCGCATATTCAGGATCCGCGCACAGGAAAGACTCTTATGGAAAGAACAATAATTATATGCAATACCTCGTCCATGCCTGTTGCAGCGCGCGAATCTTCGGTTTACACCGCAACGACAATAGCTGAATACTACAGGCAGATGGGGCTTGATGTCCTGCTTTTGGCGGATTCTACGTCGCGCTGGGCGCAAGCAATGAGGGAAATTTCAGGCAGGCTCGAGGAAATCCCGGGGGAAGAGGCGTACCCAGCGTATCTTGAATCGCGCATAGCGTCTTTTTACGAGCGCTCGGGAAGAGTGCAGTTATACGACGGCGGCGAGGGCAGCCTTACCATCGGCGGCTCTGTAAGCCCTGCAGGCGGAAATTTTGAAGAGCCGGTAACGCAGGGGACATTAAAAGTAGTCGGAGCTTTTCACGGGCTTTCGCGCGAGCGCTCAAATGCGCGCAAGTTTCCCGCTGTTGACCCGTTGGAAAGCTGGTCTAAATACGACACATTTATAGCAAAAGACCTGGTTGACGCGGCGCGAAATATTTTATTTAAGGCGGACGAAGTTGACCAGATGATGAAGGTTGTAGGCGAAGAAGGCACGCCGATAGAGGATTTTATAGTTTTCCTGAAAGGCGACCTCCTGGATTCTGTTTATCTGCAGCAAAACGGTTTTGACCCGGTTGACGCTGCAACTAACGCCGAAAGACAGGAATATGTTTTTAAGAAAATAGTCGAAATATTAAATATAAAATTTCCTTTTAAGGACAAGGCGCAGGCAAGAGGGTTTTTTTACCAGCTGCGGCACTGTTTTATAGACTGGAATTATAAACCATGGCAGTCGCAGGAATTTAAAGAGCAGGAGCGCGTAATAGACGATATGCTAAGCTGCTGCGCGGAGCAGGAAGGGCTTAAAGGTTAATCTATGAGAAAGGTTGCGACAAGAATACTGAGCATGTCAGGCAATGTTATTACCGTAAAGGCAGACGCAATTGCGTACCAGGAGCTGGCTGAAGTTTCTACGCATAACGCGAAATCTCTCGCCCAGGTTATCCGCCTTGAAGGCGATACCGTTTATCTGCAGGTCTTCGCTGGGGCGAAAGGAATTTCAACAGAAGCAGAGGTAAAATTTTTAGGCCATCCGATGAAAGTCGGGTTTTCCCAAAATATGCTGGGAAGAATTTTTAACGGAAGCGGCAATCCCAGGGACAACGGCCCGGCGATAACAGATAATTTAATTGAAATATCGACTCCGGCGGTAAACCCGGCTAAAAGAATTATCCCGCGCAGGATGATAAGGACAAACATTCCGATGATAGATTTATTTAATTCTCTTGTAGAGTCGCAGAAACTTCCGATATTTTCTGTTTCAGGCGAGCCTTATAATGAATTGCTTGCGCGCATCGCGCTTCAGGCGCAGGTTGATATGATTGTTTTGGGAGGGATAGGCTTAAGGTACGACCAGTACATGTATTTTAAAAACACCCTCGAAGAAGGAGGGGCGCTGACTAAGGCAATATTTTTTGTGCATACAGCAAGCGACCCGTTAGTTGAAGGGCTTATGGTGCCGGATTTATCTTTGGCAGTGGCTGAAAAATTCGCGTTACAGGGCAAAAGGGTGCTTGTGCTTCTTACGGATATGACAAATTTTGCCGACGGGTTAAAGGAAATAGCAATTACCATGGAGCAGGTGCCTTCAAACAGGGGATATCCCGGGGATTTATACAGCAAGCTTGCCGCAAGATATGAAAAGGCAGTGGATTTTGAAGGGGCAGGCTCTGTTACGATTCTGGCTGTCACCACAATGCCCGGAGATGATATAACTCATCCTGTGCCGGATAACACAGGTTATATTACAGAAGGGCAATTTTATTTAAGAAACGCGAGAATTGAGCCTTTCGGATCTTTAAGCAGGCTAAAACAGCTTGTCAATAAAGATACCCGCGAAGACCACAGGCCAATTATGGATACAATGATACAGCTTTACGCCGAATATGTAGAGACTATGGAAAAAAGGGCAATGGGTTTTAGAATGAGTGAGTGGGATAGTAAGCTTTTAAAATACGGCATACTATTTGAAAAACAGATGATGGATTTAAAGGTTAATATTCCTCTTGAAGAGGCTTTGGATAACGGATGGAATATGCTAGCCCAATGTTTTAAGCCGGAGGAAACCAATTTCCGCACAGAGCTTATAAAGGAATTCTGGCCGGCGTAAATCCTATGGCAAAGATAAGCCTCACAAAAACTGAATTAAGAAAACAAAAGGCTGCGTTAAAGATCTTTTACAGGTATCTGCCGACATTGCAGTTAAAAAAGCAGCAGCTTCAGCTTGAAAGAAACAAGACACAGCACAAGTTGAAAGAAGCGGATACAAGAAGGCAGGAATTTGCCGATTCTGTTGGCGTGTGGGTTGACGTTTTTGCAGAGGACGTAGGGCTTTCGCAATTAATAAGAGCGCAAAAAGTGCATATTTCAACAAGCAGCATCGCCGGCGTTGATATACCTGTTTTAGAAAAAATAGATTTTATTCAAAAAGATTACAATGTCCTTGAAACCCCTTTGTGGGTTGATTACGCGATTTTAGCAATAAGAGAGCTTGTGCAATTCAATGTTGAGTGCGGTATTTTACAAAGGCAGCTTGAGGCAATAAGAGAAGAGCTCAGGATAACAAGTCAGAGGGTCAACCTTTTTGAGAAGATAAAAATACCAAATGCTCTGGAAAGCATAAGAAAGATACAGATAGCATTGGCCGATCTACAGACAGCCGCTGTAGTTCGGGGCAAGATAGCAAAAGAAAAAATACACAAAAAACAAGAGGCCATCGCGTTAATATGATTGTCAGGATGAAGAAACTCACGCTTTTTGTCGCGCAAAAAGAAAAGGAAAGGTTTCTTTTTAAATTGCGCGCTTTGGGAGCGCTGCATGTAAAAGAAAAATATATAAGGCCTTCCGAAAGCCTGAAAGACGTGAATGAAAACAAGCAGGCGCTGGAAAAGGCACAAAGCGCCCTCTCTTTATATGCAAGCGAGCGCAAGGAAGAAATTCAAAACCGGCATTTAGGCTACGCGGCAATTTTAAACCAGGCAAAAGAAATAACGTCTTTTTATTTTGAGGCAGAACAGCTGCAAAAGGATATGCAGGATATACGCAATAAAATCGAGTATTTTACTGCGTGGGGAGGATTTGACCCGGCCGGTATAGAAGAATTAAAAACCCAAGGAATATTCATAAAATTATGCAGGGTGAGAAAAAAAGATTTCAGAAAAGTTAAGAATGAGCAAAACATATATCTTATATCCGAGGATAAGCTTTACGCGTATATAGCTGTAATCTCTCATGACGCGCAGGAAAAGATAAATTATGAAGAAGTAAGTCTGCCAAAGGAAAGTTTCGAGGCGCTGCAAAATCAGCTTGCGCAATATGAGCAAAGAAAACAGCGGTTGGGCGAGTTTTTTAAAGAAAAGGCATATCTTCTGCCCGGGATTAAAGAATGCGCCTTGTATATTAAGAACAGATATAATTTTTTAAATGTCAGCTCTTGCGCGCAAGACGAAGAGGGGTTTTTATACATGGAAGGGTTTTGCCCTGTCGGTGAAATCGCCAAAGTCATTTCCATGGCAAAGTCACAAGGCGCAGGATACCTGATAGAGGAAATAGACGATACCCAACAGGCCCCGACGTTAATAAAAATGCCGAAGTGGGCGAGCATAATAAAACCGGTGTTCGATTTTATGAATATAACCCCCGGATATGACGAATACGACATAACGCCGTTTTTTCTTATATTTTTCAGCTTGTTTTTCGCCATGCTTATTGCCGACGCCGGTTACGGTGTGTTGTTTATTTTGATTACGCTGCTTTTGCAGAAAAAATTTAAAAAAGCGCCGAAACAGTTTTTCCGGCTTAGCTTTGTGCTTGCCATAGCGACAACAATATGGGGCGCTGTCACAGGCGCCTGGTTTGGCTTTGAAAAAATAGCGCAGCTGCCTTTTTTTAACGCGCTTGTGATAGGCAAGTTAAACAGCTTTGTCGACGCGAATCAAAATTTCATGATTTTTATCTGCTTTTTGATAGGCGCTGTGCATTTAACAATAGCGCATTTAATAGCGGGTTTTAGGATTATTAATTCATTGCGCGCGCTGGCAGAAGCTGGCTGGATTTTGATAATATGGGGCCTTTTTTTTACGGCGGGCAGTCTTATTCTAAAATTTAATTTTCCGCAGCAGGCGAAATACATGTTTATCGTTGGCGCGCTTTTGATAGCGTTATTTCAAAATCCGGGTAAGAATATTTTTAAAAGTACGCTTGTCACCCTGGCGGATCTGCCGTTAAAGATCGTAAGCGCATTCGCGGATATTGTTTCATACCTTAGGTTATTCGTAATAGGTTATGCATCCACCATAATGTCGGGCATCTTTAACGAAATGTCGTTTGGTATGGCAAAGGGGAGCTTTATGGCTGGGTTGTTTGCGGCGTTTATTTTGTTTTTTGGGCATTTGCTTAATGTAGCAATGGGATTAATGGCGGTCGCCGTACACGGCATAAGGCTAAACATGCTTGAATTTTCCGGGCATCTGGGAATGCAATGGACAGGCAGGCCTTATGAGCCGTTTAGGAAAGAGATAAAATGATTACACAGATTATCGCAGATTAAAAGATGCGAGATAATCGCAGATGTTTATCTGCGATTATCTGTTTCTTCTAATCTGCGCTAATCTGCGTTAAAGAAGTATAATTTTTTAACACAGGAGGTATATAAATGATACAAGGTTTAGGCGACATGGGGTTTTCTTTGGCGTTATCAGCCGTAGGTTCCGGCTTAGGGGCCGGCATTGCCGGCATGGCAGCGATTGGCGCGTGGAAAAAAGTCTTCATGCAGAATAAAGCGGCGCCATTTATGGTGCTTATTTTTGTCGGGGCGCCTTTAACACAGACGCTATACGGAATGATTGTGAGAAACTCGATTTTGGATGCAAAGCTTCCTCCCGAAAGCTACCCTTTCCAAATGGCGCTAGGTGCTGCTGCGGGTTTGGCCATAGGAGTTTCAGCATGGATGCAGGGTGCTGCCGCGGCAAAGGCTTCGGACGCGCTTGTTGAAAGCGGCAAAGGCTTTGCCCAATATATGATGGTGCTCGGTATTATCGAGACAGTCGCATTATTTGTTCTGGCGTTTGTGAAGATGGCATTGCCGAAAATATAAAAAGGAGCTGTTATGATACCACGATACACCCTGCCCGGCATGGAAGCCGTATGGCAGGAAAAAAACAAGTTTCAGAGGATGCTGGATGTTGAAATAGCGGCATGCGAGGCGCTTTCTAAAAAAGGAAAGATCCCAAAATCCGCATTCAGCAATATTAAAGCTAAGGCAAAATTCAACATCGATAAAATAAAAAAGATAGAGGAAAAGACAAGCCACGATGTTGCCGCGTTTGTATCCTGCGTGCAGGAATCCGTAGGCCCTGACGGCCGATTTATTCATATGGGGCTTACATCCAACGACGTTACCGATACGGCGCTGGCGCTTCAGATGAGAGACGCAGCAGATATTATTTTAAAAGACTTAGACCAGTTTGGCGAAGCATTGTCGCAAAAAGCAAAAAGATACAAGAATACCCCTATGATAGGCCGCACCCACGGCGTGCACGCGGAGCCTACGACGTTTGGGCTTAAAATGGCGCTGTATTACGAAGAAAACAAACGCAATATAGAAAGAATGATCCGCGCAAAAGAAACAATAAGCGTGGGAAAAGTTTCAGGCGCAGTTGGCACGTTTTCAAATATAGAGCCTGCAATCGAAGACTATGTCTGTAAAAAATTAGGCTTAAAGAGCGCTACCGTTTCAAACCAGGTTGTGCAGCGCGACGCTCACGCAGAGTACATGGCTACAATAGCAATTATCGGCGCTACGCTGGAAAAATTAGCGGTGGATTTAAGAGGCCTTCAAAGAACAGAGGTCTATGAAGCGGAAGAATATTTTTCTCCGACGCAAAAAGGCTCTTCAGCCATGCCGCATAAACGAAACCCAATAACATGCGAGAGAATCACCGGCTTAGCGAGGATTTTGCGCTCAAACGCGCACGCGGCATTGGAGAATATAGCCCTGTGGCATGAAAGGGATATTTCTCATTCCTCCGTTGAAAGGGTTATAATCCCGGATTCGACTATATTGATAGATTATATGCTTGATAAGATGGCAGATGTAATAACGCATTTGATTGTATATCCGAAAAGGATGCTGCAGAACCTTGATAAAACAGGCGGGCTCATATATTCTCAAAGGGTTTTAAATACGCTTGTAAGCGAAGGCTTATTAAGAGACAAGGCGTATGTCTTGGTGCAGAGAAACGCGATGAAGACCTGGGAAAACCCGGAGAATGATTTTAAAAATAATTTACTGAATGATAAAGAGGTGCTAAAAATTCTTAAGTCGAACAAGATAACAGCGTGTTTTGATTTGAAGTACTACTTAAGAAACATAGACGCAATTTTTAAAAGGATAAGGTTATGAAGGTTAAAAAACTTACATACAAATTCTCCGGAGTGGATATTGAAAAAGGCGATAAGTTTGTCGACGCCATAAAGGGCTTAGTAAAAAAGACCAAGACCCAAGGCGCCATATCAGACATAGGCTCTTTCGGCGGTTTATTCGGGATTGACAAGCGCCGGTTTAAAGAGCCTGTTCTTGTCTCAAGCACTGACGGCGTAGGCACAAAACTTATGATTGCGCAAATGTGCAACAAGCACGATACTGTGGGCATAGACCTTGTTGCTATGTGCGTAAATGACGTTGCAACAACCGGCGCAAAGCCTTTATTTTTTCTTGATTACATATCAACGGGCAAAATTCATCCAAAGGTTTTACAGGATGTGATAAAAGGCATATCTTTTGCGTGCCGCAAAACCGGCTACGCTCTTGTGGGCGGGGAAACAGCAGAGATGCCTGATATGTATGCTGCCAACGAATATGACTTAGCGGGTTTTTGCGTTGGCATTGTAGATAAAAATGATATTATTGACGGAAGCTCTTTAAAAAAAGGCGACGCTGTTTTAGGTATTGCATCAAGCGGGCTGCATTCAAACGGATTTTCTTTAGTAAGAAAAGTATTCAGCAAAAACGAACAAAAGAAATTGGCAAAACAATTGCTTACGCCGACAAGGCTCTACACAACAGAATTATTACACCTGCAAAAGCGCGTAAACGTAAAAGCCCTGGCCCACATAACAGGCGGCTCGTTCCAAAGCAAGGTAGTCCGGGTTATTCCCGAAGGACTATCTATTGTTATAAACAAAAATTCATGGCCTGTGCCGGAAATATTTAAGCTGATACAGAAAAAAGGCAATGTTAGCGAGCAAGAGATGTATAAAGTATTTAACATGGGTATTGGCATGGTGGTTGTGTTGCCGAAAAAGGATATTAGGAAGGCGCAGCAGCTATTGGTGAAATTTAAGATGGAGTCTTGGGTAATTGGTGAGGTTGTGAGAGGGAAAAGAGAAGTAAAACTTATTTAATTGTACAACCGTAGCGGAGCCTTAAGGCTCCGCTACGGTTGTGGATGACTACGGTTGTGGATGACTATAAACTATGAAGGTTCTCGTAATCGGCTCAGGCGCAAGGGAACACGCGCTCTGCTGGAAAATAGCGCAAAGCAGGCGAGTAGATAAAATTTTTGCAGCCCCGGGAAACGGCGGGATGCAGAAAGAAGCGCAATGCGTTGATATAAAAGCCGATGATATACCTAAGATACTTAATTTCGCCAACCAAAATAAAATAGATGTAACTATTGTAGGCCCTGAAGCGCCTTTAGCGGAAGGCATAGTGGATAAATTTAACGAGAAAGGCTTGAGAATATTCGGCCCGGATAAAAAAACGGCACGGCTTGAAAGCAGCAAGGTATTTGCTAAGGAAATAATGTCAAGATTCAGGGTCCCGACAGCAGATTTTATGATTTTTGATAACCCCGACGACGCTAAAGAACATATAAACCAACGAAAAACGCCCATGGTGGTCAAGGCAGACGGCTTAGCAGCAGGAAAAGGCGTAATTATATGCAAAAATAAAAGCGAGGCCCTTGACGCAGTAAAACAGACCATGATAGACAAAATTTTTGGCCAGGCAGGAAGCAGAATAATCATAGAAGATTGTTTAGAGGGAGAAGAGGCATCAATAATAGTAATAAGCGATGGTAAACGCTTTGCTTCCTTGGCATCGAGCCAGGACCATAAGCGCATATATGATAATGACAAAGGCCCGAATACCGGAGGCATGGGAGCTTATTCTCCCGCGCCTGTTATAAGTGAAAAATTAGACGAAAAAATACAAGACGAAATCATAAAACCAATTATATCCGGACTGTATAAAGCAGGTACGCCCTTTAAAGGCGTTCTTTACGCCGGCCTAATGATAACCGCCGACGGGCCAAAGGTATTGGAGTTTAATGTCCGTTTTGGAGACCCGGAGACGCAGGCGATATTACCCAGGCTTAAAAGCGATCTTATGGATGCAATCGAAGCGTCAATAGACGGCAATATGGAAAATGTAAAATTAGAATGGGACAAAAGGCCTTGCGTATGCGTTGTTTGCGCCGCAGGGGGCTATCCGGGAAATTATAAAAAAGGCACGAATATAAATGGCCTGGATGAAGCAGACAAGCTCGATAGCGTAGTAGTTTTCCACGCCGGCACTAATGTTGCTCACGACTCACGACTCAATACTCAATACAAAACAACCGGCGGCCGCGTTCTCGGAGTGACCGCGCTTGGCATTGACATAAAACAGGCGATAGATAAAGCGTATGAGGCTTGCAGCAAAATAAATTTTGAGGGCATGCATTATAGGAAGGACATCGGATACAGAGCGTTAGGCCGCGAGAAATTAAAATGAGGAGCATACGATGATAAAAGTCGCAATAATCATGGGCAGCGAATCAGACATGCCTACTGTGCAGCATGGTTTGGATATATTAAACGAATTTGGCATAGAATATGTTGTAAAGGTTTTATCGGCGCACAGAACACCTAAAGAAACGGCAAAATTTGCAGAAGGAGCTAAAGAAAAAGGCATAAAGGTTATAATTTGCGCAGCCGGCTATGCCGCTCATTTAGCAGGCGTTGTTGCCGCGCATACAACATTGCCGGTAATCGGCATACCCATAGAAAATAAGTCGTTAGCAGGCATAGACGCGTTGTTTTCCACAGTGCAGATGCCCGGAGGAGTTCCTGTCGCGTGCATGGCGATAGGAACAGCAGGCGCTAAAAACTCAGGCATTTTCGCGGCGCAGATCTTGGCTGGAAACGATAAGGGTTTGCAGAAAAAATTAGCTGCGCATAAGAAGAAACTAGCAAAAGCGGTTTTGAGGAAATAGCACTTATCCACAACCGTAGCGGAGCCTTAAGGCTCCGCTACGGCTTCATGGGAAACCTATGCAGACAAAGATAGTAAAAGTCGATCCAGACAACCCTGACCCGAACATAATAAAACAAGCGGCGGATATCTTAAAAAAAGGCGGCATTGTCGCCTTTCCTACAGAGACCGTGTACGGCCTTGGGGCAGATTACAACAATAAAAAGGCCATTGACAGGCTGTATAATATAAAAAAGCGCCCTAAAGATAAACCATTTACAATACAGATAGCTGATAAGACAAGGGTTTTGCATTATGCGCACGAGGTAACGCCTCTCGCAAAAAAGCTTATGGATGAATTTTGGCCCGGGCCTTTGACAATAATATTAAAATCAAAAGACAGCGAAAAAATAGGCTTTAGAATACCCGCGAATAAAATAGCAATCGAATTGATAAAAGAAGGCGGCCTTGATATAGCTGTGCCGAGCGCCAACATATCAGGCAGGCCGGATCCGGTCGAGCCATTCAGCGTGGTCCAGGCCTTTGACGGGCTCATAGATATGGTTATAGACTCAGGGCCCACGGAAATGGGCATATCATCGACAGTAATAGACATAAGCTCGCAGGAGCCAAAGATCCTAAGAGAGGGCAGCAATATAGACAGGATAAAAGCTATTCTTAGCCAAAAAAGCGGGGAAATTAAAAACATACTTGTGGTTTGCGCAGGCAACAGTTGCCGCTCTCCAATGGCAGAGGCGCTTTTAAAAAGGGAGTTGACAAAATACGGATTTGATATAAAATCAGCAGGCATAATAGCGATAGACGGATTACTGCCTTCAGAAGAGATGCAGGAAGCAATGAAAAGGTACGCAAATATTGATATGTCTGATTTTAAAACGCACAGATTCACAGGCGAGCTGGCGGATTGGGCAGACATTATTTTTGTTATGGAGCTTTTGCAGAAAAATCTTATTATCGCTAAAATACCAAACGCAAAAAATAAGACCTATGTTTTTAAGGAATTCGCGGGCACTACAAAAGACAGCATTGATGTCCCTGACCCGATAGGCCACGCGTTTCTCGCGTACGAGGAAAGCTTTAGGCAGATTGAAGAAGCTGTAAAATCTATAGCGAAGAAACTAAGAGGGTAATAATTTAGCCATTGTAAGCATCTAGACCCCTACGTAGCGGAGCCTTAAGGCTCCGCTACGTAGGGGCGCGAATTATTACCTAAAAGGAGAAAATTAAGCCATGAGTTTGCTTAAAAAGAAAGACCCGGCAATATACAAGGCTATTTTAGATGAGACAAAAAGGCAGAACGATAAAATAGAGCTTATCGCCAGCGAGAATTTCGTGGACGAGGCGGTGTTGGAGGCTCAAGGCTCTGTAATGACAAACAAGTATGCCGAAGGCTATCCAGCTAAACGCTGGTATAGCGGGTGTCAATATGTCGATATTGCCGAAGCCCTGGCGATTGAAAGAGTAAAAAAACTTTTCAACGCGGAGCACGCTAATGTCCAGCCGCATTCAGGCTCAAGCGCTAATATGGCTGTGTTTTTCAGCCAGCTTAACATGGGCGATACCGCGCTTGCCATGGATTTATCCTGCGGCGGGCATCTTACGCACGGCCACAAACTTAATTACTCGGGCAAATATTTCAATATGGTATTTTACGGGGTTGATAAAAACACGGAAACCATTGATTATAATGAAGTCCTGCGCTTAGCCAGAGAACATAAGCCAAAGCTTATTTTAGCGGGCGCCAGCGCTTATCCGAGAACCCTTGATTTTAAGAAGTTCAGAGAGATTTGCGACGATGTAGGGGCTTTACTTATGGTCGATATGGCGCATATCGCGGGCCTTGTGGCAGCAGGCTTACACCCCAACCCGACTCCTTACGCGGATTTTGTTACAAGCACAACGCACAAGACCTTGCGCGGCCCAAGAAGCGGTTTCATACTTTGCAAAGAAAAATACGCGAAAGCGATAGATACGATGGTTTTTCCGGGTTTACAGGGCGGGCCGCTTATGCATATAATCGCTGCCAAGGCGGTTGCTTTTAAAAATGCCGCGACCGCGGAGTTTAAACAGAAGCAGCTTCAGACTATACAAAACGCGAAAACAATTTGTGAGGAATTTAAAAAACGAAAGTTCTATATAGTGTCAGGCGGGACGGATAATCATCTTTTGCTGGTCAATCTTGTCAAATCCAGAAACGTAACAGGCAAGGAAGCGGCAGCTGCGCTAGATGAGGCGAGCATAACTGTAAATAAAAATTTAATTCCTTATGATGCGAACTCGCCGTTTGTTACAAGCGGCATAAGGATTGGCACCCCCGCGGTTACAACAAGGGGAATGAAAGAGCCCCAGATGCGCAAGATCGTCTCTTTTATAGACGAAGTAGTTACCGATGTAAACGATAAGAAGAAAATAAAAAAGGTTGCTAATGACGTGGCGTTGCTTGTAAAAAAGTTTCCTCTATACACGGAACGTATCAGAAAGATGAAAAATGAAAAAGGCTAAAATAAAAAAAATAATTAAAAGGCCGGGTTGGGATGAATATTTCCTGAAAGTCGCCCAGCTTGTCTGCGAAAGGTCTACCTGCTTAAGAAGAAAGGTCGGCGCGGTGCTTGTAAAGGATAAACACATCTTATCCACAGGGTATAACGGCGCGCCAAAAGGCATTCCGCACTGCGAGTTTGCAGGCTGCCTCAGGGAAGAGTTAAATATTCCTTCAGGCCAGAGGCATGAATTATGCCGCGGGTTGCATGCAGAACAAAACGCGATAATCCAGGCAGCTGTTTACGGGGTAAGTTTAGATGACGCGACCCTATACTGTACAAACCAGCCTTGTTTTATATGCGCCAAGATGATAATAAACGCGGGCATAAAAAGGATTGTTGTAAGAGGCAGCTACCCCGATAAAATGGCAATGAAATTTTTCAAAAAAGCCCGCGTAAAGGTAATAGAGGCATAACCCCCCCCCACCTATATATAGGCCCAAATCACGACGACAACCACAATATAATGTATTTTTGCGAAATTTTATCATTGACATTCTTTTTACAATGTATTATAGTAACTTTCCATGAGATGCCCATACTGCGGACACCCGGAAGATAAGGTAGTAGACTCGCGCGCAAGCGGCGAAAACGATTCTACAAGGAGAAGGCGCGAATGTTTAAAATGCCAGAGAAGATTTACTACCTATGAGCACATTGAAGAGATACCGCTTATGGTTGTTAAAAAAAGCGGGCAGCGACAGCCGTTTGACAGAAACAAGATTATGTCAGGCCTGCTAAAGGCTTGCGAGAAAAGGCCTATAAGCGCCAAGCAGATAGAGACCCTTCTGGATAATGTTGAAAGGACACTTTTAAAACGCCACGACAAGGAAGTTAAATCATCCCAAATAGGCGAACTAATAATGAAAAAACTCCATTCTATAGACCAGGTGGCTTATGTAAGGTTTGCCTCCGTATATAGAGAATTTAAAGATATAAGCGAATTTATGAAAGAGCTAAAAGATATCATTAAACTAGAGAGGAAGTAAAGATGTTTACTGAAAAGTTAATAACAAAGGATAAAAGAGAACGCGGGCATTATTTTACCTCAGTAAAAAAGAGAGACGGCTCTGTTGTCCCGTTTGATAAAAGTAAGATAATAGACGCTATATATAAAGCAGCTGTTTCGGTGGGCGGAGAAGATAGGATTCTTGCCGAGGAGCTGGCATCGGCAGTCGAGCTTTTCTTGCATAAAACATACGGCCCGGCCACTCCGTCTATAGAAGAGATACAGGACATAGTCGAAAAGGTGTTGATAGAGACAGGCCATGCCAAGACCGCCAAGTCATATATATTATACCGCGAAAAAAGAACGCTAAGCAGAAGGACGTTACGCGTAAGAAAGACCGTAACAGCGTCCAACAACACTACGGACATGTCGCTTTTAGTTACACCAATGGCGAAAGACGAGATAGTGCCGTGGAGTAAGACAAAGATTACGCAGGCACTGAAAAAAGAGGCAGGGCTTGATGAGGAGCTAGCTGCTAAAATAGCTTCAGCGGTTGAAAATAAAATAATCGCTTCAGAACACAGGCTTCTTTCCACAACACTTATAAGGGAATTGGTTGACAATGAATTATTTGAGCGCGGTTTAAACGCAACATTAAGAAAGCAGGCTATAATAGGAATGCCGACCTATGATTTAGACAGACTTATCCTCACAAAGAGCAATGAAAATTCTAATATCTCGACCAATAATCCCGAGGCTGTTAATTTATCCATAGCGGAAACAACCCTTAAACAATACGCCCTGCACAGGATATTTTCCGAAGATGTGGCAGACGCGCACATGAAGGGCATGATCCACCTGCATGATTTAGGATACCCCACGAGAGTGTATTGCAGTTCGCACTCTTTGGAATATATTAAAAAATACGGATTAAAATTAGGCGGCCTAGACACGCAAAGCGCCCCCGCCAAATACGCCAGGACCCTGACAGGGCACCTTAATACATTTTTGGCAAGCATGCAGGCGTTTTACGCCGGCGCCCTGGGAATAGGCTATATAAATATAATGTACGCGCCTTATTTAGAGGGAATGTCGGACGACGAGCTAAAGCAGGAGGCGCAGTATCTTATATTTTCCGGTTCCCAGAACGCATTTTCAAGAGGGGGCCAGAGCCTTTTTATAGACCACAACGTCCACACAGGAACACCGACATATCTTAAAAAGATACCTGCTATCGGGCCGAAAGGCCAGTATACCGGCAAGACCTACGATTATTATGAGAAAACAGCCCAGAAGTTTGCAAAGGCAATGCTTGAGGTCTGGCGCTACGGCGATGAGAACGGTAAGCCGTTCGCATTCCCTAAATGCGATTTCCACATAAACGAAGAAACATTTAAAGACCCGGCACAGAAAGAACTCCTGGAACATGCCTGTTTGGTGGCCAGCGAAAACGGGGCTCCGTATTTTGTTTTTGACAGGGATGAAGTTACACTATCCGCCTGCTGCAGGCTGCGAACACAGATAAAAGATAATTATATGATCGAGCATCCGGAGAGCATGCGTTTCTGCGGCTTCCAGAACATAACCATAAATTTGCCTCAGGCAGCGTACCGCGCAGGAAAAGGTAATATAGACGGGTTACTTAATGAAATAGAAAAGTGCATGGATTTGGCTGTCAAGGCGCATTTGCAGAAAAAGGAATTTATCGCCAGAATCATGCAGGAGCCTGGTCTGCCTTTATGGGAAATAGGCAAGATAGCGTTGGACGGAAGAAAATACGTGGATTTAAGCACGGCCACATATATAATAGGAATACTCGGGCTTGATGAATGCGTGCAGTTTTTAACAGGCAAGCAGCTGCACGAAGACGAGGAGATTTACAAGCTGGGGCTTAAGATAATATCATCTATGTATATTAAGGCAAAAAAGGACGGAGAAAAGCTTGGGTTAAAATTCTCCCTGGAAGAATCCCCGGCCGAATCAGCGGCAAGGCGCCTGGCAAAAGTTGATTTGAGAAATTTCCCGGAATCCGAAACCGTTATGAAGGGAGACATCGAGAACGACGCGTACTATTATACTAATTCCATCCACTTTGCCCCGGATGCGCCGATAGATATAATAACCAGAATACAAAAGCAATCCAAATTCCATACGATGATAGAATCAGGCGCTATTATTCACGCCTTTGTAGGCGAGAAACTGCCGTCGGCAAAATCAATTATGAATTTAGTCCAGAAGACCTATTATAATACGCAGGCAGCGCAGCTTACAATATCTCCCGAGTTTACAATATGCAACACGTGCCACAAAAATGAACTCGGGCTTAAAAACAGCTGTTCGCACTGCGGCTCGGATAATATATACGGAGTAACAAGGATTGTGGGTTATTATTCAAGGATTGATAATTGGAACAAGTCAAAGCTGGGCGAATTAAGAGACAGGAGGAAAAGCCCGCATAATTATCAAGTGGCTTTAGAAGCGTAAAGTGTTAAGTGTAAAGTGTAAAGTTTGAGGTGTAAATTCGAGGAAATTATGAAAATAAAGATATTCGGGAAAAAAGGCTGCGCAAAATGCGAGACGACAAGAAATAAACTTTCGCATTTTATTGAAAAATGGAATTATAATGATATTGTATCACTGGATTTTATGGATATGGACACAATTGACGGGGTAGCGGAAGGCGCCTATTACGACGTATTAAAAATACCGACCACGGTTATTGAAAAAGACAATGAAACAATCGCAAGATGGGATGGGGAAGTCCCAAACTCAGACGAGCTCAAAACTCATTTCGAAACAGCCCTGCAAAAGGTTTAATATAAAAGGTTTTCAGGAGGTTAGCTTGCTGGAGTGGGAAGGCAAGCTAACCTCCATTTTATTTTTACCCGGCTGCAACCTGCGCTGCGGGTTTTGCCACGCAAAGGCCCTTGTTTTGGACAGAATAAAGGAAACTGTGCCATTCGAAAAAATAACAGCTTACCTGAAAACAAAAAGGCTCTGGCTTGACGCGGTGGTTATATCAGGAGGCGAACCCACCATGCATGAGTGGCTCACCCTTTTAATCGACGAGATAAAAAAATACAAGCTTAAGGTAATGTTAGAAACCAACGGCACACACCCCGATAAAATAAAAGCCCTGCTCGACGCTAAAAAGTTAGATTATATAGCAATGGACATAAAGGCGCCGCTTGCTAAATATAAAACTGCAACAGCCACAGATATTAATACGCAAGACATTGCCAAATCCATACAAATTATTATGTCATCGGGCATAGATTATGAGTTTCGCACAACAGTTGTGCCTGGAATAATTAATGTTAAGGATATAAAGGAAATCGCCCGATTAATAAAAGGCGCGAGGAAACTTTCGCTTCAGCAGTTTTCTCCAAAAGATACACTGGACTCCGCCTTTTTAAAAATTAAGCCCTACCCAAAAAATGTCCTAGAGGAAATGGGAAAAATTGCTCGGGAATTTGTTGATGAAGTTGCGATTAAAAACGCTTAAATGTTTTTCTTAAGATTTGCGTGTTTTTTAAAATCAACGAACCAATCCTCAAAAAACTTACCCCTCTTTTTATCAAGCAGCTCTTTTGAGAATTCCTGTTTTTCTTTTTCGAAAGCCGCCTGATCAGGGGGCTTTAATTTGTCAAGCCTGATAATGGCGTAGCCGTTTTCTACCTTAACAGGGCCGACAGACCCCTGCTCATTAATTGAAAAACAGGCGCTGTTAAATTCAGGGTTGTTTCCTACCCCGTCTACAGAAGACTGCCTTGCGATATCCTGCCTTTTGTTTAATTCAACACCGAGTTGCTGAGATATATTTTCTAGGGTGTCTTTTCCGGATTTTAGGATATCCGCATAATTTTGCGCAGAAGCCAGGGCGAGCTTGTCAGCCTTATCGGCTATAAGCGCCAAGCGCACATCAGCCTGCGCTTCCTGGAAAGAACGGATACTGGAAGGAGTTTTTTCTTTTAATTTTATTACGTAAAACGCGTCTTTTTCCTCTACTACATCATTTGTCTTTTCATCACCCAGCGAAGCGGTTGTTATGGAGAAAGGATAAGAGAGCCCTATTTCGGGTATTTCCTCGCTAAGCGCAAACGGGCCTGTTTCTTTGAGCTCTAAGTTATATTTTTGAGCCAGCGCGCTAAAATCCTCTCCGGTATTTAAATAATCGTTTATTTCGTGAGCCAAGCGCTCGGCCTCTTTCTTGGCCTTGTCACCGGCAGAGCTTTCAGCCTCGCCCGCAGCAAATGGAGCTTTTACATAGTAAGCATTTATTTTTTCCGGGCTGCGGAATTGCTCTGTATTGGCATTATAAAAAGGCTCAAGCTCTTTGTCGTCAATGACAACCTCATTCTTGAACGAATCGGCATTTATTAAAATATAACTTATGTCTGCCTTTTCATTTTTTATTCTGTAGCCCTCCAGGATTTCTTCATCAGAAACAGTTACTTCGTTTTGCATGGCTTCAACAAGCTTCGAGATTATAATATCTTCTCTTACCGATTCCTCAAATTGCCTTTCTGATATGCCGAATATATTCTCCACAATATAATCATAGCCGCTTTTGTCAAAGTAACCGCCGCGCTGGAAAAGCTGCATCTGGGCGATTCTTTCTATAACATCCCTATTAGACGCATTAAGGCGCCTTCTTTTGGCATATTGCAAAAGAAGCAGCCTGTCCCATGCCTGCTCTCCAAGGTCTATGTATTTGCTTACCTGAGGCAGCTTATCTCCATAACGTATCTTAGCGCGGGTTAAAACTGCGGAATAAGCACTTTGGTATTCCTGCGGGTATACTTTTCTGCCGTATATTATACCGGCGTAATTGCGCGTTGTCATGGTTGCGCTTCCTACTCCCCAAAGAACAAAAGTGGCAATCAGCGCCCACATTGTAAATTTTATAACTGCCTTTTTCCGCAACGGATTAAGCATATAATCTCCTATGTTTCGCATATTATAGGATATATCTTCCCCTTTAGCAAGTAAAAATATGGGGACGGTTCACCCCTACGCTTGGGGACGGTTCACCCCTACGCTTGTAAAGTGTCCCCAGGCCTTTCTGCGAGCACAAACTCACGATATTGTTTTTGTCGTTCGCAATCGTTATGACCAAACCCCAAATATTCTGGTAGAACGTCTACCAGATAATCCGCCTTGCCAAATGCATAGGCATTATAGCTGCTCCAGGGGTAATCGCTAGGGTCAAATACAAGGCCAGAGCGAACAGGGTTAAGCTCAATATATCTAGCGCACCCTAACAGATAGCTCTCTTTGCCTATGGGCGAGCTTTTGAATCTACCCTGGAACAAATGCCCAGTAAACTCATATTGTTTTTTGTGCCAATGGCAGTAGGAAAGGCCTATGCCCTGCATTGCCTTAGACAGTGTTTTTATCGTCTGGCATTCTAGCAAAAGATGGATATGGTTTGGCAGCAGGCAATATGCATATAATTTAAATTTATACCTATGTTTATATTTTTTTAGAAGGTATAGATATCTTCTAAAATCGGCATTGGCCTTAAAGATAACCTGTCTATTATTGCCTCGTTTCATAACATGAAATATTCCGGTTTCATAGCAGAATCTTGGTATTCGTGGCATGGCTATATCCCTCCTTTTTTATTTTACCCCTCACTATAATAGACGATTTTTTTAGGCAAATAATTTTAAAAAAAGACACTAAATTTTGCAGGGGACAGTTTCCAAGCACGAGGGTGAACTGTCCCCACGCTCAGGGGTGAACCGTCCCCATTTATGTTGCGGGAGGGAGGGATGTGTGGTAAAATTTAGACCATGAACATGAACACGAAAGCGCAAGATATAAAAAAGCAGCTGGCGAAGTGCGCAAGAGAGCTTGCAGGAGAGGGTCTGGTTGCCGCGGTAAGCGGCAATATAAGCGCGCGCTGCGCAAGCGCTATCTATATTAAAAAAAGCGGGACAAGCTTTAAGAATGCAAAGCCGCGGGATTTTGTTGATATAAAAAAGATAAAACAAGTAAGTATTGAGTGGAAATTGCACAGCGCCTGCTACAAAGCAAGGCCTGATATAAAAGCGGTTGTGCACACGCATCCTGTTGCGATTCTTGCGCTTGCGGCTATGGGCGAGAAGCTAAATCCCGTAACAATAGATTGCGTAATATATTTCAAAAGCGGAATTAGGCAAGTCGGGTTTGCGCAGCCTGGCAGCAAAAAATTAGCGGCAATAGCCGCTTGCGCCGCGAAAAAACACAACGGTATTATTTTGAAAAACCACGGCCTGGTGACGGTCGGCGCAAGCTTAAAAGAGGCCGGTTTGAGGGCTATAATGGCGGAAAGAGAGGCGAAAATAATCCTTGCCTCAAGGCTGCTTAAGCGCAGGACAAAATACTTGACAAGAAAGCAAATTGCTTTAATATATAATATATGACTAAGCTTCAACACATAAGCATATTTATCTTATTGTTTATAGTTTCTTTGTTTTTTTCTTTTCTTAGCCCTTCTTTTGCTCAAGAGCCCCCGGGCCAGGATATAGGCGCGCAGGCCGAGCGCTTTGACGAAGAACAGCAGCAGAAAAAACAGCAACTCGAGAAAGAAAAGGCCGAAACCCCGGAAATACAAGTAGAAGAAGAAAAGCCGCAGCCTCCCCAGGAAGGCCCGTCCTTTGTCCTAAAATCGGTTAAGATAACGGGCTCCACCATTTTTAGCGAAAAAGACCTCGCTCCGCTCTATAAACCCTATATTGATAAGCAGGTAACCTTTCAAGGCCTCCAGGTTATAATTGATAAGATAAAATTAAAATATAAACAGGAAGGTTATATCACCAGCACCGCGTATATACCGGAGCAGGAGATAAAAGACGGTAACATAGAAATCGCGGCGGCTGAAGGCAAGATGGGCGAGTTAATTATAGACGGCAACAAATGGTTTACAGTGGGCCTGCTTAAAAAGTATTTTCACACGGCAAAAAATAAAATTTTAAATATCAACAAGGTCCAGAAAGACATATTAAGTCTAAACCAAAATCCCGACCTCGCGATAAGGGCGATGCTTTCTGCCGGCAAGGAACCAGGCACATCAGATGTTACATTAAAGGTTGCGGATAGCGTCCCGCACCATATCGGCAATTCCTGCGATAACCAGGGAACGAGGCTTGTGGGAAGATGGAGAGATTCGGTTTCCGTGCGCAGTTCAAATATGCTGAATCGAATGGATTCCGTATACATAAGCAGTCTTGCAACTAAAGATTCTTTAGGCGAGTCTTTAAGCTATTCTTTGCCGATTGATACCTACGGCACAAAATTCGGGCTTGATGCCGTATATTTTTTTATGAGAGTGGGGAAAGAATATAAATACCTTGATATCACAGGCAATACAAAAATGCTTACTCCGCATATTACAAAAGAACTTTATTTGTCAGAGAAATTTCAAGCCTATATAGACGCAGGGTTGGAAATAAAAAGCATAAAAAAATATATGGCGGATAACCTTACGACTAACGATGAGATGCGCTCGCCGTATATTGGTTTTGATTTTACGGCAAACGATTTCCTCGGAGGCCAGACCGTATTTGCTCCGAGGCTTACCTTTGGCACGGAGCATTTTTTAGGGGCGTCTAATCGCAATGAGAATACATTAAGCAGGGACGGCTCGGGTAAGGCCTTTGTTAAATACGAACACTCTATAAGGCGCATTCAATTAATGCCTTTTGACAGCTATATTGCAATGCGCTCAAGGCTTCAGCTTGCATCGCACACGCTTGCGTCCGCGGAGCAATTTCAGTTAGGCGGCGCAAATTCTGTAAGGGGCTTTCCCGAAGGCGACTTCCTCGGAGATTACGGGGCAAATTTAAATATTGATTGGATATTTCCAATGTATCTTATTCCCAAGCAATGGAAGGTAAGAGGCCAAGACGCGCCTTTGCAGAAACAGATACAGCCTGTGCTTTTTGCCGATTTTGGCTATGCCGGGATTATAAATCCAACAGTAAGTGAGACTAAAAAAGAAAAGTTTTTAATGGGTTTAGGCGGCGGCGTAAGGTGCCGCTTTTCGGACAATTTTTATCTTCGCCTCGAATGGGCAGACGCGATAAAAATGGATGATAATAAGCCTATCTCCGGAGCCGGGGCGAGCACTTTTACGTTTGCGCTGCAGATAGAAGTGTAGTGCCAGGTACAGGGAAAAATTTTGAAAAGGAAAAAACACTTGACATTTTAAAGTAATACTTTAAAATAGTAGATATGTATATTACCAGATTACTAGAAAAGGCATTAAAGGACTCCATAAAAACCTTTCCCGCCGCCCTTGTAACGGGGCCCCGCCAATCAGGGAAAACAACTCTTGTAAAACACGTTTTAGGCAAAAAGTACAATTATGTTTCATTGGACGAGTTAGATATCAGGTCATTTGCCATTGAAGATCCGAGAGGTTTTCTGGAGAGGTACCAGCAGCCGCTCGTAATCGACGAGATTCAAAATGCCGCGCAAATACTGCCTTATGTTAAAGCAAAAATTGACAAAAACAGAAAACCCGGCAGCTATGTTTTAACAGGCTCGCAGCAGTTTCCGGTGATGCGAAATGTAAGCGAATCATTAGCAGGCAGAATTGCGGTATTACCGCTTTATCCTTTTGCGCTGTTTGAGATGAGAAAAGACCTAAAATTAAACAAATCAGATGCTTTGGATTTTATTAATTTTTTAATTAACCCTACAAAACCTCCGGCGAAATACCCCAGCGCAGGTAAATGGCTTTTACAGGGTGGGTACCCCGAACTTTTTGTTAATAAAAAGATATCCAGAAAAACATGGTTTTCAAGTTATGTGCAGACATATATTGATAGAGATGTAAGGGGCAACATAAAAACAGCTAATCTTAATGAATTTGAAAGATTTCTAAGGCTTTTGGCTGCGCGAACAGCGCAAGAACTTAATTATTCTGTTTTATCGCGTGAAATAGGGGTAACGGTTCCCACAATAAAATCATGGGTGTCGTTTTTAGAGGCAAGCTCTATTATTTATCTGTTGTACCCGTATCATAAGAATTTCGGCAAAAGGATTATAAAAGCTCCAAAATGCTATTTTTTAGATACCGGGCTTGTGGCCTATTTGGTTGGCCTGCAGAACGAAGACCACCTGTTGCAGGGCCCAATGGCAGGCGCGTTATTCGAGACAGCATGCATAACCGAATTTGTAAAACGTTTTTCCGCTTTTCAGGATCCCTGCTCACTGTATTTTTGGAGGAGCGTGGATGGTTTTGAAGTAGATCTTTTAATCGAGACGGCAAAGGGGATTTTCCCCATAGAGATTAAGTTATCC
Source organism: Candidatus Omnitrophota bacterium (assembly GCA_043797125.1). Taxonomy (GTDB): domain Bacteria; phylum Omnitrophota; class Gorgyraeia; order JABMRG01; family JAFGKX01; genus JAZDPX01. Next base: position 14,436 of record JAZDPX010000045.1, on the reverse strand, counting down.
TCTACAATTTCAACACAACACGCTGCCTCGCTAAAAACCTGGCAAAAACTATCAGGCAAGCTTAGCAGAAAAGGGCTTATAATTTCTCAATCAAAGCGCACAGGCGCTGTTGCTAAAAATGTAAGCAATTGCCATTTTTCAATGCTTTAAACATTGATTTTGCGCGTTTTAATATATATAATGGTGTATATAGTGGCATGAAAAATAAAATAATATTTATACTTATATATTTATTTAGTTTTCATTCTGTTAGCCTATTATATGCCCTCCCGCAGGGCTGGAATATAGAAGAAGGCAGCGCGACTTTCCAGCAGGATCAAACTACCCTTAATATAACAGCAGACGATAAGACAGTTATTAATTTTAATTCCTTTGATATTCAAACCAATGAAACAGTAAACTTTATCCAACCTTCCCAGGACGCAACCCTTTTAAGCAGAATATTAGATTCAGATCCTACAAACATATACGGCTCACTCAATGCTAACGGGATTCTTTTTTTAACAAACCCCAATGGCATTAATTTCCATGACACAGCCAGTGTTAATGCAGGCTCCCTTGTAGCCTCGACGCTGGATATATCAACAAATAACTTTATAGAAGCAAATTATATATTTGATCAAGAAAAGAGCGTAGCCCCAGCTTTAATTAAAAATCAAGGCCGAATAGAAACTGAAAGCAACGCAGCTTTATTAGCAGGAGCGGTTGATAATTCAGGCATAATTACAGCTAAATTAGGAGTAGTGACTCTATCATGCGGAGTTAGGGTAACTGTTAGCATTGATGCGCAAGCCCTGATGTCAGTTGAGGTAAATGAAGAAGTAACTGAAAAAATAATCGATTCCGAAGGCAACACAGTAAAAGATCAAATAAAGAACTCAGGCGAGCTTGTTGGCCATCAGGTATTTATGTCCGCCAAAACCGCGGACGATATCTTTGAATATGCGGTAAATAACACAGGTATAGTTAAGGCAACTAAGCTAGTAGAAGAAGACGGCGTAATTAAGTTAGTAGCAAACCAGGACATTCAAGCCTCAGGCGAATTTAGCGGCGATACAACCATAGCATCAGATAAAGACATACACATCAATGATGATTTAACAGTAGACTCCGGCGACCTCAACATCCTTGCTGATAACGATCTTAACGGCGAAGGCTCGATACAACAAGCACCTAACGCCACCATTAAAACCACCACATACGGCGATATTACCTTACAATCTTCAGGCGAAAGCCATATTGCCAATATTGTATCAGCAGGCGATATTACCTTTAAGCCGGCAGGCGCTCCAGCTGTTTATAATCAATATCCAAACTCTGCAATAATAACCCAAGGCTCATTAACAATAGATTACGGCGTAACAATAAATGCCAATAACGCCATCTATGAAGTATCTAAAGACTTAAACGGCTTTGGTAACTTTATCCCACAAAGCTCAAACTTCTTCTTTATATCAGCTAAACCAACAATAATAAAAGGTTCAAACACATTCAATAACCTGACCATCCAAGAACCCAACAAAGAAGTTAAGTTTGACCCGGACACAACCCAGACCATAAAAGGCATATTAACCTTAAAAGGTAAATATGCCGAACTCCTTAAGTTAAAATCCTTAATACCGGGTAAGCAATATAGCATTATTCCGGAAGGCGAGACTGATATAGCATACATATTAATACAGGATTGTTACAACGCAAGAGCTCCCGGTATAGACAACAGAGCTCCACCTATTAAAGCAATACATTCTGACTCTCTTGGCAATAATACCAACTGGGATCTAGACCCCATCTGGACAGGCCAAGGCCAAACGCAAAACTGGTCAGACCCAAACAACTGGGACACAGGCACAATCCCCACCCAATATTCAATAGTTACATTTAACGGTAATACCTCTCAATACCCTCAAACAAACAAAGACTCAATAATTGACGCGACATTCCAAGGCACAGTCGCTCAATTTACCATAGATGGCTACACAGGTACCATTACCTTAAGGCGCAGCCTTACTATTAGCGGAGATTTAACTATTAAAGGCGAAAGCTATACTTCTTTTGGCAGCAGCGCTGATTTAGCCTCCAAGGTTTTTTTAAAAGGTGATCTCATTTTACAGAATCCCAATTCCTGGATATACGCAGATATCAGTTTAGCGGGCGAGGGCAACCAGCGCATTGATTACTCCGCAGGCACTATCTATGGCAACATAGATGTTGATAAACCTTCTGGCGAAGTAAGTTACGGCGAGCTTAACCTTGGCTCCATCCCGCTTTACTTTATTGCTAATCAGGGCCAGATCTCTGATTCCCAAGTTAAGTTCTATATTTATTTTAAAGAGAGCCGTATTTACTTTACAAATCAATTTATCCTTTATAGCCTCTCTCAACAGAATAGCGTAGAATCTTACAATATATTAAATATCCGGCTGAGCTTCCTTGGCGCAAGTTCCTCTAGTTCGATAACCCCCGGCCTATCTACCAACACCATCTTTAACTACCTCATCGGTAATGACTCTAGTCAGCACCAAACCAATATCGCTTCCTATTATAAGATTATCTATCAGGGGCTCTATGAGGGAGTGGATTTAAGTTATAGCTCTAAAAACGGAAACTTAGAATCAGAATTTGTAGTAGCTTCCGGAGCAGATTACGCAAATATAAAGTTAGGTTATGAAGGAGTAAATAGTTTAATCATTGACGAATCCGGCAACCTCATCATTGATACTGAGTTTGGCCAGTTAAAAGAAGCCAAGCCCTATGCTTATCAGAATATTGCCGGGATAAAGCAGGAAGTTAGCGCTGGATTCATCCTGCTTTCGGATAATAGCTATGGATTTAGTGTAAATAATTATGACACGAATTACCCTCTTGTGATTGATCCTACGTTAGGCTACTCTACTTTTATCGGAGGGAGTTATAGCTCTGCGCAAGATGAAGTATATGCTTTAGCCATAGATTCCGCAGGCAATGCTTATATCAGCGGATATGCGCATAGCTATGATTATCCCACCACTAGTGGAGCCTATGATACTTTTGGCTATGGCGATACTGCTGTTGTAACTAAGTTTAGCGCTGACGCAAGCAGTTTATCTTACTCTACTTTTATAGGAGGGCGTGGTCAGCTTGGAACTGTTGGTGACTATGGTAGGGCTATCGTCGTAGATTCTTCAGGCAATGCCTATATTACCGGATATACTGCTGATACAGAGACTGATTATCCCACTACCGGAGGCGCTTATGATACCACGCATAATGGCGGCGAGGATGTCTTTGTGACCAAGTTTAATTCTACCGGCACTGCGCTTACCTATTCTACTCTTATCGGCGGGAGTGGTAATGATTACGGACGTGGCATTGCCATAGATGCCGCAGGGAATGCCTATGTAACAGGATACACAGGCTCAACAAACTTTCCCACCCTGAATCCTTATCAGGCAAATAATGGCGGCGGTTATGATGTCTTTGTGACCAAGTTTAATTCTACCGGCACTGCGCTGACTTATTCTACTTTTATCGGAGGAAGTGGTGATGACTATGGCTATGGCATAGTAATAGATTCCCCGGGCGGCAATGCCTATATCACCGGTTACACCGCTGACGCGGCAACAGATTACCCCACCACTGTCGGAGCTTATGACCGGACGCATAATGGCGGCAATGATGTCTTTGTAACCAAGCTCAATTCTACCGGTACTGCGCTGACTTATTCTACTCTCCTTGGCGGAGGCAATGGTGACTATGGATTTGCTATGAGAGTAGATTCATCCGGTAATATATATATTACCGGATATACGTCAAGTAGCGATTATCCTACTACCGCCGGAGCCTATGATCAGACACATAATAATTTCCACGACGCTTTTGTGACTAAACTTAATGCTACCGGCACAGCCATTATTTACTCTACCTTTATTGGTGGAAGCTATACTGACCGCGGACGCGGCATTGCCATAGATTCTTCGGGCAATGCTTACATCACCGGAGATACATTCAGCGACGATTTTCCCACCACTAGCGGAGCTTATGATCCTACAGTGAATGGCTGGATAGATGTTTTTGTGACCAAGCTTAATTCTACCGGTACCGCCTTAGTCTATTCTACTTATATCGGAGGCAGCGGTGGTACTGATCGCGGCTATGCTATTGCCGTAGATACTTCTGGCTGTGCCTATATTACCGGATACGGTACAGGCGGTTATCCTACTACCGCCGGAGCCTATGATACCGTCTATAATGGCAGCGTCGATGCCTTTATTACTAAACTTAATGCTGCTGGTAGCGCTTTAACTTATTCTACTTATCTCGGCGGAAGCGGTCAAGATTATGGTTTAGCTATCGCTGTAGACTCTTCAGGATGCGCCTATATTACCGGACGCACTGCTGACGCAGCCACTGATTATCCCATCACTGGCGGAGCCTATGATCAGTGGCAGAATGGTAACGTTGATGCCTTTGTGACTAAAATTAATTCTACTGGTACCACTCTTGTCTATTCGACTTTTCTCGGCGGAGGTGGCGATGACTATGGCTATGCTATTGCCATAGACTCTTCAGGTAATGCCTATATCACCGGATATACTGCTGATGCTGGCATTGATTATCCTACTACTGGCGGCGCTTATGATGAGATCCATAATGGCAGTAATGATGTCTTTGTGACCAAGCTTAATTCTACCGGTACTGCCCTTACTTATTCTACTTTTATCGGAGGAAGCGGTGCCGACTATGGCTATGCTATTGCCATAGACTCTTCAGGCAATGCTTATATCACCGGATATACTGCTGATGCTGGCATTGATTATCCTACTACTGGCGGCGCCTACGACACTACACACAATGGTGTTGATGATGCTTTCTTAAGTGAATTAAGCTCTACGGGCGCAAGCCTTACTTATTCTACTTTTCTCGGAGGAAGCGATAATGACTATGGCCGTGGCATTGCCATAGATTCTGCTGGCAATGTCTATATCACCGGTTATACCTATAATGCGGCTACCAATTATCCCACTACCGCCGGGGCTTATGATGAGACGCAAAATGGAAACTACGATGTTTTTGTGACTAAGTTTAATCCAACAATTTCCGGCACTATTTATACTGATGAAGCCAAGAGCGCCACTGTGGGAGCAGATGTCACTGTGGGGCTTTCAGTAAATGGCGCAGCTAAAACTACAGCCGTGACTAATTCAGATGGAAAATTTTTCTGGTTTTATGCAAGTATCAACGCAGATGATACCATTCTTTTATTTATTGATGATAGTGGCTCTTATGAGGCGAATCTGATTTCTCAAGCATTGTCTGCTTCTACGGCTGCTTCAATTACCGGCTTGGAAATGTATACTAGCAAAATTGTCCTACGCCATGAGTCAGCCGGGCCACTGACTAATAATCTCTTAGCCACAGCGGATAACTCTGGGGATGACGATATACATTATACTTTTCCCGGAGGCCTACTTACTTTTGATACGGGTTATGAAGTTTGGATTGACTCAGGGAAAACTTACACTCCTGGCGCAGCAGTGAGCTTAGATAGCATAGAAAATAACGGCACATTTAACACAGAAGCAAATGCCGTAACGGTGCGCGGCAGCTGGGATAATGCTGATGGAAGTTTTACTTCTTCCGGGACAGTAACTTTTACTACCGCAAGCGCTGCCACCATTAATAGTGGAGGTACAGGAGACAGCCGGGATTTCCAAAACATTGAAATTAATAAAGCCGGAGGCAGTTTACAATTAAGCGGTAACGCCTTAGAAATTGACGCTGGCTTAACCATTACTGCCGGGACATTAGACCTTAATGGCCAGAGCGTTACTAATTCTAACAGCCTTTCTATTACCAATAATGGTACCTTAAAACTAGTGGGTAGCGAAAATATTCCCTGGGATAGCAATGACATTGATTCCGGTATCTGGGAGTATAAGGGCGCAGGCAGCGGGCCATATGTTATAAAGGACTTCGGGGCCAGCGACTACTATCATTTAACTATTAATGCTGCTAACGCCACAGATGAATTCCGTTTAGGTAATGCTTTAGCCATAGACGGCACCCTGACTATTACTGCAGGCGTGCTTTCTTTACGCGGCAACAGCATCTCTGATATTGCCGGAGGTGATGCTGCGACGCGCGGCAATATTGCCGGAACTTTGCGGTTGCAGGGCCCGGAAACCGTATTCTGGCTGACTAATGATGTTGACTCCGGCACCTGGGAATATGTGGGTGCAGGCCTCGGGCCTTATGAGATTAAAGATTTTGGCGGCGATGACTACTATAGTTTAACGATTAATGCCGCTAATGGCAGCGATGTTTTTCTGTTAAGCGCAGGGCTGAATGTTGACGGCAATTTAACCATTGAAAGCGGAGAATTAGACGTAAATGTCGCCGCTCATCAGATAAATGTGGCAGGCAGCTGGGAGAACAATGATGCCTTTAACGCGCGCCAGGGCAGCGTGATTTTAGATGGAAATAATCAGGCAATTTATGGCTCAACAATTTTCTACACTTTAAATAAAACAGTTATTACTGCGCGCGCTTTAACTTTTGACCATTTGGGCGAACAAACCATTAACAACACTTTAACTTTACAAGGCGATGTAGGGCAGCTGCTTTCCCTAAGGAGCGATTCGCCGGGAACCCGCGCCGGATTAACTTTACAGCCAGGAAAAACCCAGACTTTGGCAAATTTAGATGTACAGGATTCGGATGCTTCGGCAGGAGACACCTTAGTTGCCGATGCAACCATCACCAACTCCGGGAATAACCTTAACTGGAGCTTTTCTGTTAACATTTCCGGCAATGCCTATCAGACCGATGAATCTACGGCCTTAATCAACGGAAAAACCGTTACCCTGAAAATTTATGACAATTTAGGTAACTGCATGGAAACCGCTTCTACAACCACAGGCGGCGATAATGGCGGTTTTAGTTTTAATGGCAAGACCGTTATTTCCGGAGGGGCGTTTTTGTTTTATATAGACGGCACATCAGAAACCGGCAACACCTTTGCTACTACTAACGGCACGAATATCACTACGATGAAAATCTATGACGATCATTTAGTTATCCGAAGCGACGCAGCTAACACCGATCCCATCACTAATATTATCTTAGATTATTACGACAACGACCAGGACCCCGCAAATATGGTCTTTGATTCTGATGGCGGTATCTTGACTATGGAAAACAGCAATGAGCTTTATATTGCTTCTAGCGGTTACTTTACTCCAGGGGGGAATGTAAACCCTGGAACTAAACCAGCAGGACAAGATTCCGTTGACCTTCACGGCACATTGACTATCGGTACGGAGACCTTCAATGCCGATGATACTTTTGATGGCACAGGAGGAACAATTGCGTTTACCGGTGAAGGAAATTTAGTTTTGTCTTCAACCGTGACCGCAGTCGCTAGCTCGCTCACTACTACTATGGGTAAAGTTACTTATGATAGCACAGCTGCCCAGACCGTAGATACAGGAATTACCTATCACGATTTAACCATTGATAACTCTAATTCTGCGGTAGCCACTCAAGAGGCAGGAACCTTAGACATTAACGGCGACTTCTTAATTAATGACGCTAGCGCATCTTTTACCGCAGCTAATGCCGGACAAATTGAAGTTGCCGGCAACTGGACCAATAACGGCACCTTTACTCACAATAATGGCACAGTTACTTTTAACGGCACTGCCGGAACGCAATCCGTAAATTCCGGCAGCAATAATTTTTACAGTCTCAAGATTAATAATTCCGGAGTGAGCGTGCAACTTTCCAGCGCTCTAACCCAAAGCGCTGGGGGCACCCTGACCATGCAAGCCGGCACATTAGATTTAAATACCCGCACCCTGACTTTAGGCGCAGACGTATCTACTACCGTCGGAATTATCGCTATCGGAACAGGCACCTTAACCGGCTCAGCTGGCAGTTATGATTTAACTGTGGGAACTGGCGGAAGTATCACCCAGGGCACAGGAACTTTGAGCATCCAAGATCTTTCCATCACCGGAACCGGCACTTATACCTGTAGTGGCAATGCTGTAATTAATATCGCCGGGCACGCGAGTATTGCCAGCTCTAATTGGAGCGCTTCCACTTCTACGATTACAATGAGCGGAACAGAGAAAGGGCTCTATGCCCAGGACAGGACATTAAACAACCTGACTATTACAGGCAGTAAAGTTTCCATACACAGCGATATGACTATTAGCGGCACCTTAAATGTTAATGCTTCTAAGACGCTATATATAGGTAATGAAAAGACAGTTACTTTCGCCACGAGCTCGGCGGTTGTGCTAGGTGGCACTATTGAAGGCACTAAAGCATGGCTGGTATTTGTAGACGCAGCAGGCGCAAATTTAGCTACTGGCGGCACTTTGCGCAGCAATGTGCGTTTTGAAACACAGAACAGCAATTTAGTCGTTCCTAACCGCACTTATGACGGCGAAGTTGAGCTTTATAGTAATAGCGCCACTACGCATACCGCGGTATTAGGCACTGCTCCGGGCCAAACCATTACCTGCAACGGAAACTTCGCGGTAAAAGCCAATGCTGCCGGTGATTTAATTGTTGATGCTGACAGCAATGACCCGACCATGGATATTGAGGGTGGTTTAGTTTTTATCGGAAGCGGCGCCGGCACAGAGAGATTATCTCTGGGCTCAGGCAGTTGGTCGGTAAGCGCAGGCATGGATTTTTCTAACGGCGAAGTAACTTCCGCAGGCTCAACGCTGATTTGCGATGCAAATTATTCTAACTTTACCAGCATAGGCGCAGCCGGCGGATTAAACTATGGTTTTGTTTATATCTTAATCGTCTATAATGGCAGCCTGTATGCCGGCGGAGAATTTACTGATGCCGGAGGCGATACTAATGCTGATAGAGTAGCTAAGTGGAATGGTACTGCCTGGGTGAGTTTAAACGGCTCAGGCACAGGGTTGAATGGCACAGTGCGTACCTTTTATTCCTATAATGGCGATTTGCTGATCGGAGGTGCTTTTACTGATGCCGGAGGCGATACTAATGCCGATTATATTGCTAAATGGAACGGGACTACATGGGTAAGTTTAAACGGCGCAGGAAGTGGATTAGGCAGCACTGTTTATTGTATGCTTAGTTATGGCGGGAACCTCATTGCCGGGGGTTATTTTATTAATGCCGGAGGAGATGCCAATGCCGATAAAATAGCTAAATGGAATGGCAGCGTCTGGTCAAGTTTGGGCGGCGTTGGCAGCGGCTTTGGCGAGACATCAATTTATGTTTATGCGTTTATTGAGTATGGAGGTAACCTTATTGCCGGAGGAAGCTTTACTGATGCCGGAACTGATCCTAATGCTGACCGGATTGCCAAGTGGAATGGCGCAGCCTGGTCAAGTTTAAACGGTGTAAATACCGGTTTGACTGGTGAGGTGCGAGTTTTAACACTCTCCGGCAGCGATCTGCTTGCCGGAGGCGCTTTTACCGATGCCGGCACAGATGTTAATGCTGATAGAATCGCTAAGTGGAACGGTACCACCTGGTCGAGTTTGGGTGGCGCAAACAGCGGTTTGACTGGCACGGTTTATAGCCTGACCACTTATAACAGTAACCTTATTGCCGCCGGAAATTTTACTAATGCCGGCACTGATGCCGAAGCAGATTACATAGCTAAATGGAATGGTAGTTCCTGGTCAAGTATGGGTGGGGTTGGCAGCGGGTTCAATTTCCTGGCTTACGCGGTTACTGTTTTAGGCACCGATCTGATTGCCGGCGGAGAATTTACTAATGCCGGTAATGATAGCGAAGCAGATAAAATTGCCAAATGGAATGGCGCGAATTGGTCAAGCATGGGCGGTGCAGGAACCGGGCTGACTACCGGACAGGTTTATTGCATGGCTATTTATAACGGCACGTTGATTGCAGGAGGATACTTTTATGATGCCGGAGGAGATAGCAATGCCGATTATATTGCTAAATGGAACGGCTCAAGCTGGTCGAGCTTAAACGGCGCAAATACGGGATTAAGTACTACTGTTTGGGCTTTAGCCGTCTATAACGGTTACCTTATTGCCGCAGGAGGCTTTGCTAATGCCGGTGATGCCGATGGAGATTACATCGCCAAATGGAATGGCACTGCCTGGTCAAGCATGGGCGGCGCGGGAACTGGCTTAAATAACACAACTTATTCTTTAATTCTATATAATAGTTATCTTGTTGCCGGCGGAGCTTTTACCGATGCCGGCACAGATACCAATGCCGATAGAATCGCCAAATGGAACGGCAGCTCTTGGTCGAGTTTAAACGGCGCAAATACCGGATTAAGCGCTATAGCGTACAGCCTGGCCATCTATAATGGCAATCTCATTGCCGGTGGAGATTTTGCTGATGCCGGAACAGATACCAATGCCGACAGAATCGCTAAATTTAACGGCACTGCCTGGTCAAGTTTAAACGGCGCAAATACCGGTTTAAGCAGCACAGTTTATGCTTTAACCATTTACAATGGCAATCTTGTTGCCGGCGGAGCTTTTACTGATGCCGGCACTGATACTAGTGCCGACAGAATCGCTAAATGGAACGGGACTGCCTGGTCGAGTTTAGGCGGTTCAGGAACCGGATTAAGCAGCACAGTACGCTCTTTAGCCGTCTATAACGGATATCTCATTGCTGGCGGAGCTTTTGTTGACGCCGGCACTGACATCAACGCCGACTGTATTGCCAAATGGAACGGCAGCAGTTGGTCAAGTTTAAACGGTACAGGAACCGGATTAAGCAGCACAGTTTATGTGCTTATGCTTTATAATGGCAGTTTGTTTGCCGGCGGAGATTTTTCCAATGCCGGCAGCGCTGCTGAAGGAGACCGGATCGCTAAATTTAACCTTACAACTATAAAAACTAATGGCCAGGTGCTGAATAATCTTACCCTTAACAGTTCCGGCACTGTGACCTTTACCCTCCAAGACGCGTTGGACATAGACGGCATCTTTCTTAACTCCGACGGTACCTTTGACAGCAACAACAAAGATATGAAATTTTCTGGAGTATGGTCTAACACAGGTGACGCCATATTTACAAGAGGAAACGGCACCTTAACATTTGACGGCACAAGCACTGTTACTAATTCATCAAGCAATGCCGCAAGCTTAGGAGCTGTTACCATACCAAACGCAGTTACTTTAGGCTCTGATATCACAATGACTTCTAACACAGGGGCAGGCTCACTTAACTTGGGCGTAGGCGGATATGACCTTACTCTTACAGGAACAGGTTCGCCATTAGGAGTAGCTACATTTAACAAAGGCACAAACTCAACAGTTACATATACAGGCACAGGGGCAAACACCAACATTACAACAGTTGCTTATAATAATTTAACCTTAACACCGACGGCAGCCACTAATTATTTGCTTACAGGAGATTTAACAGGCGCTAATTCTTTAAGCGGCAACTTAACCATTAATGCAAATGCTACTCTGGATACAACTGCTGCCTTTGACTATGATATTACACTTGCCGGCGATTGGGTTAAGAATGGTAACTTTATTGTTAACCAAAGCGCTGTAACTTTTAATGATAACTCACAACCCAGCACAATATCAGGAGATACAACATTCTATGATTTTGACTGCGAAACAGCTGGAAAGACCTTAACATTTACCGCTGGCACCGAGCAAACTGTTACAAGCGATTTGACAATAATAGGCAACTTAACCAACGCAATTACCATAAACGATACTGGTGCAGGTGCAACCCCGAAACTTAGCCTGCAAGCAGGCGCAACGCAAGATATAGAAAATGTGGATGTTACCAACAATGACGCTTCAGGCGGGCAGACCCTTATTGTTGAAGGCGCTTCAACCTTAAACGGCATTACCACAAATTGGCAACTGCCTTCAATCCCAAGCGACGAAATTATATTGAGCAGTGAGGATGTTGCTGTCTTGTCCCAAGGCGAAATCGGCCTATATTCAAATTATTTTATGTTGCATCCCGGCGTCATGTTAACAATATCCGAATTGCGCTTGCAGGATATTTTAGCGGAAGAATGGTTCCTGCGTAAAGACCTTGATAATATTAAAAACCCCGAGCCTTTAATAGAGCTAAGGTATCCGTTTGTAAACTGGGGGAATGCTAAAGTGTTATTTCAGCAACCTCAATAATTCTCATTGACAGTGAGAACTTTATATGATATATTCTCATTAACAGTGAGAGCTTTTAAGGGGGAGATTTTGATGAACAAGGCTTTATTAAAAGAAATAGCCGCGGAGCAGGAGAGGGGCCGCCGGACGGTTGACTTAGGCATAGAAAGAGCGGCGCTTAGGGTTGCCTCAAAATATATAACCTTGCCGCACGCTGTGGTTATTTCCGGTATACGCCGTTGCGGAAAGTCGACATTGCTTAATCAGATAATAAGCAATTTTTACGAAAAGGGCGCTTATTATTTTAACTTTGAGGATGAACGCCTCGTAGGTTTCAGCGTTAATGATTTTAATAATCTATACGAGGCGCTGTTGGAGCTTTATGGGGAAAAGAAGGCCTTCTTTTTTGACGAAATACAGAATGTGCCGAAATGGGAAATTTTTGTGCGCCGCATGCAAAGCGAAGGCTGTAAATTCTTTATCACCGGCTCCAACGCCTCTCTTTTGAGCAGGGAGCTCGGCACAAAACTTACGGGCAGGAACGTAAGCATAGAGCTATATCCGTTTTCCTTCGCCGAATTTTTATCTTTCAAAGGATTTAAGCTGCAAAAAAATGCTTTCTCCTATACCACAGAAAGAGCGGAAATAAAGAAGCACTTTAACGAATACCTCAAACAAGGAGGCATGCCCGAATACTTAAAATACCGCGATGCCACCCTTTTAAAGCGCGCATACGAGGATATACTTTATCGGGACATTGTGGCTCGGTATGATATCAAACAAGTTAAGGCCTTGCGCGAGTTAGGGTTATACCTTTTAAGCAATATTGCCTGCGCCTTCTCCTATAATAATTTAAAGAAGATTATCGGCGTGGGCAGCATGAATACCATAAAAAGCTACGCGGATTTTCTTGAGAACAGCTTTCTGATATTTCTGGTGAATAGATTTTCATATTCGCTGAAACAACAGTTTATAGCGCACAAAAAAATTTACTGCGTTGACAACGGCATGGCAGAATCCGTAGCGTTTCAATTCTCCAAGAACAAGGGAAAATTCCTTGAGAATCTCGTATTTTTGCAGCTTAAGCGAAAAGGCCTGGAAATCTATTATTATAAAACCGCCAATAATCTGGAAGTGGATTTTTTGACAAGGTCCGGCAAGAAAGATATGATGCTTATTCAGGTGGCGTATAATTTAGATAACGAAAAAACCAGAAAAAGAGAAATTAACTCCTTGGCTTGCGCCATGGATGAGCTGAAGCTGAAAAGAGCCCTTATTCTTACCGAAGACGCAGAGGAGGAAATAAACCTAAAAGGCAAAACTATCGCGGTGAGGCCGGTTTATAAATGGCTACTGCAATAGTGAGCATATTAAAAATCTCACCATAAAGCCTTGCATTTTCCCCATATATATACTATACTTTATATAGAGGTGGGGTACAATTAAAAGACTAATTATATTTATACTTGTTGTTTTATTTAGCCTACACTCTACCAGTGTCTTATACGCATTGCCCGACGGAGAAACTGTAGAAACAGGCAATGCCACCTTCGAGCGGCCCGACCCAAACACCCTCAATATCACAGCGGCAGATAACACGGTTATTAATTTTTCCTCATTTAACATACAAGCCAATGAAACAGTTAATTATTTTCAACCCTCCGTATCATCAACAGTCCTGAACAGGATCTTAGATTCTGACCCTTCGCAAATTTATGGTTCACTTAATGCTAATGGTAATATATTTTTAATAAATATTCATGGCATTAATTTTGGGCAGTCAGCGCAGGTTAATGTGAATTCTCTTGTTGCTTCAACGCTTGATGTCTCAACAAATAATTTCGTAAATTCAAATTATATTTTGGAACATGCCAATGGCGCGCAATTTGCCGCAATTTTAAATGAAGGAAACATAACCGCAAATAATGTCGCGTTAATTGGAAGCCTCGCTAAAAATGCCGGAATCATTACAGCGGTTGCAGGCACAGTAAATTTAGCTTCCGGAAATAAGACAACAGTTAGTTTTGATACAATGGGCCTTATTCAGATTGAGGTTAACGAAGAAACTTCCGGAAAAGTTTACGACACAGAAGGCAATGCCTTAGCTGACGCGGTTAGCAACACAGGCCAGATACAGGCTCATCAGGTATTTTTCAGCGCAAAGACAGCCGATGATATATTTGAGAACGCGGTTAACCACACAGGAATAACAAAAGCAGGCGCTTTGGTGGAAGAAAACGGCGTAATCAAGTTTGTAGCCAACAATAACATTAAGGCGTCAGGCACGCTTGAGGCAGAAGGCGGCAGCGTAGAGATTACTACTACTAAATCT
>JAZDPX010000044.1:0-2178 GCA_043797125.1 Candidatus Omnitrophota bacterium | reverse complement strand
CTCATAGACTGCCTGACCGCGTCTGCAACCTCCAGATCGGGACTTACATCTTTATCGAATTGAAGGAGTTTCTGATTCACTATATCCACGGCAAAGACTCTCAAATAAATATCTTTTAAGGATTTAAAATCCGTCATTCCTTTATCCGCGAGTAATTTTTTAATCCACTCATAAAACTTGTCAGTAGGAAATACCCCGAATCCTGTTGGAGGAAAAAATAAAGGTAGAAATTGAAAGGGAATCATATGCCACTTTTTCTTAAAAAAGTTCCTGACATCCGCGAAGTCATTAAAGTCTTTATTACAGATGATATCCTTTATTTCGTTGATGTTGTAGCCGGCCGCATAAAGGGCCGCGGTTATCGCACCGGCCGATGTCCCCGCTACGCGCTTAAAACGTACCCCTTCCTCATCAAGGCGCTTCAAAGCGCCAATAAGGGCAACTCCCTTTACTCCGCCGCCTTCAAAAACACCATCTAATATTTTCTCTGTCATATGTCCATCCTAAGTTTTTAGCTCTTCTCTTGTGTTTTGTCATTATCTTTATCTGGAATAATATTAATTGTGCGGGGTAATTGATCTACTGTTTGTAAATCTTCTATTTCTTTTTTTCCGCCCGATCCCAATTCTTTGAACTTGCGAGCGGATGAAAGCAACCTGCTTTCGAATGAAGCCGTTGCATCGTTATATGACTCAACAGCCTTTCGTAGCGATTTCCCGACGTTATTAAAGTGCTCTACTATCGTTGCGATACGATCAGATATTTCTTGTCCTAATATGCTAATTTTCTGCGCATTCTCAGCCAACATTTCCTGTCTCCACCCAAAGGCTATAGCTTTCAATAATGCGATAAATGTTGTGGGAGTGGCAATGACCACCTTTTTACTGAGGGCTGATTCTATAAGATTAGGATCTTTCTCTGCCGCTGCAGCAAGAAAAGAATCGTTTGGAATAAAAAGCACGACGAATTCTGGTGCTAGTGGGAATTGGTCCCAATATTCCTTTGCGGATAATTTTGCGACATGCTGATTAATTTGAGTCGCGTGCCTTAAAAGAGCTGCTTCGCGCTCAGCATCAGTCTTTGCTTCCAAGGATTCCATGAACCCAATTAGTGAGACTTTTGAATCAACTACAACCTCACGACCAGCGGGAAGCTTCACAATCATATCCGGCCTAAGCCGACCATCCTCAGTTGAGACGCTCTCTTGCTCAATAAAATCACAGTAACTTGACATTCCTGCCAATTCTGCAGTTTTGCGCAATGCTATTTCGCCCCAACGACCTCGTACTTGTGGGGAACGTAGGGCATTTACCAACTTAGCTGTTTCGCTCTGAAGAGTTACTTGGGCCGTAGCGAGTGAGGCAAGTTGTTGCCCCACGGCTCCTAATTCCTGAATGCGCTTTGCTTCCAACTTTTTCGCTTCGTCTTGATAGGCAGCCACTGCCTGGCTTAGAGGGGCTACAAGCGTCTCTATTGCTGTTTTTCGCGCATCTAGGTCAGATTCAGCGGAAGCCTTGAGAGATTTAAATTTTTCTTCTGCAAGAGTCAAAAACCCTTTATTATTGTTTGCTAATGCCGCAGATGCTAATGAATTAAACGTATCGGAAAGCTTTGTTTTTGCATCTTCAAGTAAAGCTTTCTCCTCAGCAATATATTTCTCAGCCTCAAGAACCTTAGTCTCGGCTTCAACCTTGGCAGCTTCAGCTTCTTCAAGTCGATGCCTTATCCCCTCGAAACCTTTACTTGCTGCCTCAACTTGTTTACGCAACTCTTCGACACGTGCATCGGCAGCCGCAACTTTGGAACCGGCACTTCTTGTACTTATAGCCCATGCTACGACGGCTCCTAATAACACACCGCCTATAAACACTAAAATCAAATTCATTCGTTCCTCCTAAATGTGCTATGGCAGAAAATTCTGGATTCCGATATCCCGGATATGCGGGATAAGATTAAAGAGCGATACTTTTGAGATTTATGTCAAAGAAGATACTGCTGGATAACTATTCAATATCCTACTTTATCTTTTTTACATCCCTAGTACATTGTAAAATTAGTTTCCACCAGTTGTCATTCCCGCAATCTTTTAGCGGGAATCCAGAAATGGGCGTGTCTGGATGCCCGATTAAAGCATCCGGGCATGACAAACTGTCAAGAATTAACTTTACAATGCACTAG
>JAZDPX010000043.1:0-2085 GCA_043797125.1 Candidatus Omnitrophota bacterium | reverse complement strand
CAGGCGCAATTCGCAGCCTTTTTTAATGGCAGCGTTAAGGGGCATTCCTTCACGCCTTAATTGCGCAAAGAAGGTTACCAAAACAATGCCATTTTCAACCGCGATTCCAAAAAGCGTAATAAAACCTACAGCTGCCGATACGCTTAACGTGACTTTAAAAAGCAAAATGAGCATTATACCGCCCACAAGAGCAAACGGGAGATTAAGCATAATAAGCAAGGCGGGCCGAAGAGAGCCAAGCGCGGAAAAAAGCAAAATGAATATTATCAAAATTACCGCCGGGACCACAATAGACAATGTCCGCATGGCTCTCTGCTGATTCTCAAATTGCCCTCCCCAGTTTATAAAATAATTCGGAGGTAAAGACTTTTCTATTTTTGCAATCTTTAATTTCGCCTCCCGGACAAAGCTTCCTATATCCCGGCCACGGACGTTACATTCCACCACAACCCTGCGCGATCCGCCCTCGCGGCTTATCTGCGCCGGCGCTTCAATAATCTTGATTTTTGCCAGCTGAAATAAAGGTACCTTCTGTCCGGAAGGCGCGGGGATAAGAATGTTACCTATTGCCTGCTCATTATTACGATTCTCTTCCGGAAAACGCACCAGAACGTTAAACCGCTTATCCTCCTCGTAAACGGTAGTCGCGACTCTGCCACCCACTGCTATTTCTACAACGTCGTTTATATCGCTCACATTAATGCCGTAGCGGGCGATAGCTTTTCTGTCAATATCAATATCGAGCTGTAGAAAACCGGCTATCTGTTCCAACTTCACATCCGTAGCTCCTCTTATCTCAGATATCTCTTGCTCAATCTCTTCGGCTTTTTCACCCAATATCGCCAGATCATACCCGAACACCTTAACGGCAACATCAGACTTAACGCCAGAAATAAGCTCATTAACGCGAAGCGCGATCGGCTGTGTGAAATTGAGCTTTATCCCGGGAATTTGGCTTAAACTTCTATTCATCGCTTCTATAAGCTCTTGCTTTGACTTGGCTTTCCAAAATTTGCGCGGCTTAAGCATAATAAAAACATCGTTTTGCTCAGGCCCCATAGGATCTTCGGCAATCTCCGCCCTACCGGTTTTAGTTACAACGGTTTTAACCTCGGGAAATTTAAGCAAGAGCTTTTCCGCCAGCTCGCCGACTTTTCTTGATTCTTCTAATGACGCGGTGGGAAACTTTACGATATTCACCGCGATGGAACCTTCATCTAAATACGGAAGAAATTCCGTTCCGACAAATCTAAATCCAAACATAGAAACAACAAAAATCACAACAGCAATGACCGCGGTTTTCTTTTTGTGCGCAAGCACCTTATCTAAAAGCGGCAGATATAGCTTTTTTATAAAGCGTATTCCGAAATTATCTTCCTGGGTCTTTGCCCCTTTGAGAAAAAATGAACACAACACAGGAGTGATAGTTAACGCTACTAGGAGCGAGCCCAGCATAGCGAACATAATCGTCAAGGCCAACGGCTTAAACATCTTACCTTCTATGGCCTGCAAGCTAAACAGAGGTAAGAACACGATCACGATAATCAAAATCGCAAACAGAACCGGAACAGCGACTTCTTTGACCGCTTCTAAACAAACGGTGAGCTTTTCTGAATTTGATTTTCTCTCGGATAAGTGCCTGAATATATTCTCGCCTACGACAATATTGGCATCTACAATCATTCCTAATGCGATAGCTAACCCGCCTAAGGACATCAAATTAGCCGATATTCCCGTTAGCTGCATAAATATAAAGCAAATGAGCGCGGATAAAGGCAGAGATACGCACACAATAATGCTCAGGCGCGCACTGCCTAACAACAAAAAAAGCACCAAGATAACCAATAACCCTCCCTGAAGGAGGGCATCCGAAATTGTCTTAATACACGCCTGGATTAACTCAGTACGGTCATAAAAAGGATTGATTTTTATCCCGGACGGGAGTCTCTTTTGAATATCGGCAATCTTGCTTTTTACGCTGTCCACGACTGTCTTGGAATTCGAATCTTTAAGCATAATCGCCATCCCGCAGACGGCCTCGCCCTTGCCATCTCGGGTAACCGCCCCTTGGCGGACTTGATGGCC
>JAZDPX010000042.1:0-62267 GCA_043797125.1 Candidatus Omnitrophota bacterium | reverse complement strand
GCTCCATAAGCTGCTGTTAGGTTAGCGTCTTTGGTAACGCCTTCCTGGGCATTGTCCATTAAATCAATGGAGGCCTGCATAAAGCCTTCGAGGCTTGTTTTGGTTTGTAATTTATCGGTAGGTACTGATATGGGCTTTATGGTACTTAACGCGTCTTTCAGGTCATTTTTCACGCTGTTGTATAGCTCGGTTGTGGCTTTAGCGTCTGTGGTTTCCAAGATTTTTGACAGATTAGTATCTACACTTTGAATCAGAGTTGCAACTTTTGCGGCTTTTTCCTTATCAGCTTTTTTATCAGTTGGTATAGCTGATATGAATGACTGAATTCCTTTTGCCAATGTCATCGGCTCAGTTAAATTGTTGGATGGAAACAACAGGTCCAAAGGCCGATCAGCAGGCTCAACCTCAGCCAAGGGGGTATATCCTTGCTGTGTAAGAGTCCGTTTGATATTGCTAATGTCCTCAGCTGAAATATCCTGCACATACGCTGTGTTAGCAAAAATTTCTGAAAGTTCTGTAATCTTATCGTGGCCAACTCGCACGCCAAGTTCATGCGATGTAAAGTATATAAGCTCTTCCTCCATCGCGCCCTGCAAAAACTCGACTTCATCTTCAGCTTCCATCCTCTGGCCCGGGTTAAGAAAGACTCTTGTCAAGCCGCTTTCAAAGCCCAGCTTTCCCGCGAAAGGTTTCAGCCCTTTGGTTGTAGCTATATCCATTATTTTTTTAGCCACTCTTTCGTCGGTTGACTTCAGCAATTTCTCTAATTGTTCTATCGCTTCATTTTTAATTCCCGCATCATTGTCAACCAGCCTGGCTGCGAGTGTTCCGGATAAAGCTTTTTCATAATCTATTGTTGTGGCCATACCCAACATAAGCCTGTCCAATATAAAATCAGTAAATGCCTTGGCTAAATCCTCCGCGCTTTTCTGTTTTATTATATCCGGCGCGATATTTTTCAGGCCATCGTAAAACGTATTCGATTTTTCATATGACAATGTCAATATAAGGCGTGAAAAAAGCGCGGCTATGGTTTGACTCGCGTCAATTTCCTTGCTATTAACATTGAAATTGCTTAGTAACTCATCAATATATATCTCTTTAACCCCATCTACTTTATAAGCCCTTTCTATTATCGGATTAATAAGCAATTTACGAAGCTCGTAGCCGAATTCGTTAAGCTGGACATCAATCGAAGCAAGTTTCATCACCTTATTAAAATCTTGGTCAAGGATATGTTGGTCGGTAGCTAAGCCTGGATGTGGCGTATAAGCAAACAACGCTATAACACCCTGCATTCTTGACGCTTGATCATGCTTCTCATAGAACAGCTCTATAAACTGCCCAACCGACAGGCCTGATATGTTTTCCGAAGGAAGCAAAAAGTCAAGCTCGTTTTTACCAGGCCCCACACCGGGCATTGGCTCAATGCCAGGATGCACATCAAGCCAGCCAAGCTGTGACTCTTTTACTAAAATCAATATCTGCGGCAGTTTTGTCTTTTCTAACTTTGCGCTATAAGCTTCAAAAGAATCTCTATTGGGCGATAAAAACGTGTAGTGCGCAAATGCGGATGAATTATTCGCGTTTCCAGCAAGCAAAAGCAGTAATTTCTCGGACGGATTTGGCAAAGGAATTAAGTTTATGCTCTGTTTTAATAATGCCGTTTCGCGGCCAACTCCTTCAAACATCAATTCGCCTTTATCCAGTAAAGGAATATAATCGGCTATTGCGAGCACAACAGGAAAGCCGGCTTCAAATTCAGCGACTACTGCAATTACCGGTTTTCCCTTGGTAATGCCCGGCAGCGCCGCAACTGATGCGGATTTTATGTATTGAGGCTTTCTTGCTTCTACGCTTTCCCTCAAATTACCAAAATCTAAGTTTCCCTGCTTAAGTTGAACCTGTAAATACTGCAAGGCAGCTATATCGTTTTCGCTTTTAAGGAGTTTATCAAGGTGAATAGGGAGCATCAAATCAGAATGCTTTTTATTTACCTCATAATCCTGTGAAAAAAAGTATGAAAGGCTTGGGGCTGTGTATCTATTGACTTGCCCTATTAATTCGGGCAACGGTAAATCAGCTCCTTCGCTAATAAGGCGCTGGAGCCCTTCTTTCGTTGTAAAGTTTATTGCATTTCCGTAAAGCTCGATGAAATTTTCAAAAGCCTCATTATCCAGAGCCGATACAGCTTTTTCCATTCCCGGCAACAAGCCTGTCAGCATAACGGCATTTACGCCTTCTTTTTGCATGTCTTCTCGATAATTCTCCGCCAACGCATCTACATTTCCAAGAGTAACAACAAAAGGTATCAGTTTCTGCTCGACTTTGATAATTACAACAAGCACAGACACATCATTAACTTTACCCAAATTTATGGCAAATTGCAATACCTGGCCGCTCTTAGCTTCAATTGATTGCTTGTTCAGCTCATTAATAATCACGTCGAATGCTTCAGCGGTTCCGGCTTGATGAAGCTGTAAGGTAAATTCCGCTAACTCGGGGCCTATTTCTCCATAAGCATTACCTATTTTTAGTACTATATGATCCGCAGCTATGCCGCCAGAACCATCCGGTAAGCCCCAAAGTTTTGCCTTCGGGCCAACAGCTACTCCGGCAATTTCTGTCAGCGCTGCTTTCATATCTACCTGGCCGACCATCAATACTTCTATTTCTGTCCCAGGCACTTTAGCAACCTGTATGTCCTTGTGCTCTTCCTTATCCTTAGCTGTCGGATTAGCAATTACAAGGAAAGGAAATTGCGATTTATCCTGCTGGTTTATGGCTAATGCATATGCGTATTTCCCGCCACCCAGGTCCTTTTTATCAACTATTGCCAACGAATCTCCTACAAAATACGCGGCATCTGTTACCATGCCATCCAATATTTCGTTAATATCTGTGGTTCGCTGGGCCGCTGTCTCCATTCCTTTTAAGTCGCTGCGACAAGCGGAATCAGGCGGCGATGTTTGCAGCGCCGGGTTAAGCCCAAGGCCTGCCAAGGCCGTTAAAATACCGATACATAATACCTGCGCCAACAATATTACCTTCATTTTCCCTGTCTTCATCTTAAAACTCCTCCTTGTTTTCTTTTTCCAATGCCTCTTTTATCAATTTATGCGCGTCGGCAAAATACTTTGCCTCCTGCTGAAAAACAACAGCCTCCGGGCTGTCGTATTTATCCTTTATCTGGCTGTATAAAAACTCCTCGAAAGGAGTCCTTTTGTTTAATAGCTTCGATACATAGGGGTTATTGTCCGCGTCCAATTCATTTACCCTGGGAGTTATTACAAGATAAGAAATGCCCTTTTCCTTTAATTTGCGCGCTATTCCGTCTGTGTGAAAACCGCCGGCGACTAAAACAGCGGCCTTCGCGTTAATTTCGCTCATCTTATTTATGGTGTTGTCGACAAGCACGCCGTCTCTTTCCAGCGCCAGGCTGTAGAATTTTTCCATGTCGGGAAGCTGCGCGTCGATATCCTTGAAGCCGTCGGGTATTCTGTATCTTATTTTATATTGCGCGGCATTGGCGGTTATAAAATTAATAAAATTGGAGGCCAGAAACGAGCTTCTGCCCTTTCTGTAGTAATCGAGGGTTTTTGTCGTCAGCTTCAGATTAAGCAGGTCGTCCAGGACTTCGATGTTTTTATACAATGTATCTGTCTGGCGTTCTATCTCCCTTATAAACAGCTTTTCTTTTAACTCGCCCTGCAGGCGGTTGATTTCGTCGAAAAGGCCCGAGTGCTCTATTTTATTGTAAGCCAGGATATAATCGATATATTTTTGTAGCTGCCCAAAATCGGCCAGGTTGACCTTTTTTGTGCTGTCTATGGTTTCCTTAAGATATGAATAAAACTCGAACGCGCCGAGCTTGCCCGATTTAAAATAAAGGCTTTTATCCAGCAATTCGGCCAGGCGCTCTTTTTTTAGTTTTTTGCTCAATTTCTCTATGCACTCTGAACGCTGGGAATCCACGGATGTAAAATCTATCGTTGCCTCAAGGTTCAGCACCTCAATGAGCCTGTTGAAGTTGACGTATGAGTCCTTGCTTAGCTTATATTCGGTCGCAAGCTCGTTTAAATATTTGGAAAATTCGCCGAAGGCAAGTTCGTCTTCCTTGTATGCCCGGGCCTGTTTTTCAAAATTAACTAATTTTTTGTTATACACCTTTTCCTTAAATTCATTTAATACCGATTTTACGCTATTGCAAAATGCGCTGTTTTTTGCCTTTGCGTCCAGAGAAACCTTAAATGCGGCCACGTTCTGCGTGTATAACTCCAAGTCATCGGCTCCCCAAAAGGCAAATGAGCTTTTATTTAAGATGTGGCTATATACCGTCCCGTCAATCTTGGCTGTCTTTAAGAAGCCGCGCGCCACTTCTTCCTTTATGGCTTCGTCGTCATAACGGGAAAACGGCGCTGTCTCCAGTTTTCCCACTGAACCTTCTATCATTACCAGGTTGAGATTGTTTTCATTTACTAATTTGTTTATTATATTATGTATGCTCATTTGAGCGTCAAAATTACAATGCAGGTCCTGAATATGCACAAGCAATAAATCGCTCTGGTCGTTAATATACCTGTCCTTTATCGTGCCGTATGTTTCAGGGATGGAAAAATCCGAAACAAGCCCGGGCTTTGAGGCCGCGTCTTGGCCGACAGCTATTCCGCTGTTTGGCGCTATTATAGTAGAATATAATATTACTACAATAATAGCCAATAATCCTCTTGATTTTAAGCGATTGTTTTTTATCTTCATCTTATCTTTGTTTTTATTTTTAAAACTATTTGTAAAAGTTTACCATAAATACCTTCTTTTGTCAAGGGTAAAATTAAAATTTTTGTATTTTTTATCCGCCTTCGCTGTAAATAAGAACTTCATAGTAGATATGCTTCGGCGGATAACCCGCCGTAGGCTATCTACTATGAACTACCCGATACACGAAGGCGGGTCAAAATTTACCGCTATATATGGCCCTTACGATATGCTGGGTATCTAACGGGCCTATCGGAGAATACTCGTCGTAGTATTCTCCGCCATAGCCCGCGAATTCGCCAAACATCAATGTGAATGTCTGATTCTCGTTAATATTGTAATCGGCGGCCAAAAACACATTATGGTGGCCGTCATAATGATAACCTTGCCCTCCTATAACATCGGTCCAAAGTTCTCTTATGCGCGTATAATAATATGCCAGCCCGAGTGTAAGCTTGGCATTATATTTATAATCAAGGTTTATGCCTGTGTGCGTTACATTATCATCAAGCGTGGTGGCGTATTTATTTTCATTATAAACATAGCTAAAGTCCGCCTTTAATATATCCTTTATAGGATAGTACACAACTCTTCCTTTATATATGTTGTAATATTCATACGGAGGCAGGCCAAATGAGCCCTGGTCATGCAAAAACGGCACTATCTCATCCCAAAGTATGCCGTCTTTTTCAACGTTAGTTACGTACGCGTCATTAAGTAAACCCCTGGGCATATCCAACGGATCGTTTGTGGCCTCATATATTGCCTGCAAAGATAAAGTATCAAACGGGTCATATTTTAATCCTAAAGAATAGGCGCCTATTGACGGGTCTTTGCCTTCTTCAACGGCATTATTTCTTAGCCATATGTCTTTGTCGCTGAAATAATCCGTAAAAGCGCTGTATGAGGTTTTCGCGTTCATCAGGGGATCATAGCCTTCGGTGGTCTCGGGCAGATGCTCGTATCTAAAAAGCCCCTTCCCCGTAAGCTTAGGCGCGAATTTATATTCCGCTTCAGCCCTTGTCACGTTTTCGATAAAATTGCCGCTGTCTGTGCGCACGTCCCTAAAATCCGCCGTGGTTTTCAATTTCTCGTCTAGAAAATTCGCTTTCGCGTTTGCGTTAAAGGCAACCCTGTCTATGTCGACGCCGTTGCCGACTTTCTCGTTCTCCACTTCCGGCTGCAGCTTATCAAAATATATGTGTTTGGCGTAAATAGTGTCTTTTCTTGTGAACCTATAATTGGAAAGCCCGGGTAAGAAATTATCATTAAAATGCGTGAAGCTTAAATTTAAATCATAATCATCATTAATGAGTAAGGAAGCAAGATTACCTTTATTTTTAAGCCCGAGCGTATATCCTGCCCCCCAATAATTTCTTCCAACGCCGTTTGCCTCTTCTATATCCGTATAGCTAAAAGCGCATTGCGCGTATGCGCTGGTATCGGGGGAGTGGAAATATTCCCCGTCAATGCCCGCCAGATGATTTACCGCTTCTACGCTGTTTTCCCTAAGGCCTAATTTTGACGTATACAGGGCTCCTGCCTTGATATCTTCTGTCTCGGGAAGCCTTAATCTTATCGCCCCCGGCACGCTGCTTACTTCATCATAATAATCCCAAAGGCTTCTTGGAGCCGCGACCGTAGTTTCAACCTCAATGCCGTTATTTGATCTTGTGGAAAAGTTAACTCCTCTTAAAAATGTCAGCCTCTCAAAATCGCTGTCTTTCGTTGTAAACGAAAGGCTTCTCACCCATTCGCCCTGTTTTACCGGGGCGCCGGGCCTTTGAAATACGCGGCTTGGCTCATAAGAATCAAGCCAGGGGCTTTCTTCCCACCATGCCTTGTTGTTTGAAAGCCTTAACGGGTCATCGGTAGTCAACGCCTGGTCTTCGTTGGCCATGGGGAATATTCTCAAATGATTCGGCTCATTATCGTAATCGAACCATAATTTGCGTATGGGCACATACATCCTGTCAATATCAGCTTCTCCGACTGGAAAACTATTGGAACCCCAATCAAACAGCCCGAAATATGACTCCGGAGAAAGTTTTCCTTCCACAATTTTATTTTCCTGAACGTTTACGATATCGCCTCTGTCAGATCGGTACATTTCATTTATGCACCTTTTCGCGTTGGACCAGTATTTTAAAGTAAGGTGCGCCGCGTCGCCGTTTGCCGCTCTTGATTCGACGTCTTTTCTTCCAACATATGTCCAGGGGTCAAAAACAATTTCCGTAAAACCTTTTGTGTGAGCGGTAATCGGGCCGTCTGCCTCGACCCTTAACCTGCTGTATATTTCCTTATCATACATATTATACTGATTTTCGCCGTAAAGATAACGCCAGTTCAGTTCAATAGGCACACCTATATGATTATTATTAGCGTCGTTCCATATAACATCATCTGAAGTAAAACCTAAAGCCACCCTATAATCGCCGCTTATTTTGCCCGGAGCTATTTCGTCATTTATACTCTTTACCCCTTCTTGTATGCTCTCATCAATGCCATTACTAAAAGAACAGGGGCCCGGCCAGTTAGAAGATGTATATGAAGGTTGTGCCTGCTGCGCAGAGGTTGTTTTCTGCGTGGTAATAGCTGTGCGTTTGCGCACAGACGGCCTCTTTACAACAACTGTTTCGTCTTCGCCTAAGGTTGTTATGTCTGGCTTATACTGCCTTTCCCTTGTTACAGAATCGAGGGCCTCTAACATAGCCCCTTCTCTTGTCCTGATATCTTTTGACTCGCGGGTTACCCTGGCAGCTTCAGCCGGAGTTTCCTTTGCAGTAATTTTCTTCTGCTGTTTTAGGCCCAGGAACCCTTCTACATATTCTATTTTAGCCATTGCCTCTTCGGAAACAGGCTGTATCATCAGCGCTCTTTTATATGCCTCTAATGCAGCATGCGGCTGGTTATCTGCTAAATGCGCATCGCCTTTTTCAAGATAATAGATGTATATATTCTTATACTGGCATGGCTCGAAAAGCCCGGCTACAATCTCTGCAGCATAACAAACCGGTCCGGCGGGGCCGGATGTTAAAAGAAAAATACCTATAAGTATTATTTTAAGTACTTTCATATTTTTGTACCTCCCACCAAGAGTACAGACTTTTTAATTATTATAACAAAGTCTGCAAAAAAAATCAACCTCTCATTCTATTTTATAGTCTAAAACCACGCCTTCGCCTTCACGCTCCATTTCAACCTTAAGGGCTTTCTCATCTTTTAACTTCTTGTAAGCCTGGAATATCTGATACGGGGTATTTAACGTCATGCCATTTACGTTTTTAACAATATCACCTGTTTTTGCGCCTGCTTTTTCAAATACACTGCCTTCTTTTACCCTGTTTAAGCGTATCCCGTTTGGCAGGCCCCTTTCAAAATGAGGCATTATCTTTATGTCCCGTATTAACAAAGGGACCATTGAAAGGGCTTTATTAACATCTGCCTTGCTGATATGAAACGTATTTCCGTCCTGCGTAATCTTAATATCAACTATACCAGCCGCCCCTGATGCAACAGACTGTTTTACGCCTCCGCCAGGCAATGCCAAAATATATTTTATGCCTTTTTTTTTCTAAAACAACTTCTCCTCTTGCTATCTCGAGTATCTTTGCCCCTCTAACGGTTTCGCCGACCTCGTAAACATTTACCTTTTCTGTCTGGGTATCTTTAATAATAGCAACCGGCTTTACAGAGCTGTCCTGTTTTTTGATGCCTGCGGCTGCGCGCGTAAATATAGTACCTTTTAACTCTGCCCCGGGTAAAGACGGTAATTCTTCCGAAGCGGCAAATATAACCGACACCTTAAGAATAAGATAGATTAATACTATATATACGTATTTCATAAATATCTCGACTTAGATGTAGCGCAGGCTTAAGCCTGCGCTACATCTTTAATTGCTTTTCATTACAACCGGTTAAGCCTCCACCTAGCGAACTTAATCAGCGGTTTTAACGCCAGCCTGACTATTTTCCTAAAGGCCTCGCTTCTTTCAATATATTTTACCACTTTTGGGCTGTGTTGATAATAGAAATTTACAAATTTTTCACCATATTCGTTGGTAAGCAGGAACCTGTCTCTGAAGCGCCTCAACACCATAACATCTTCCGCGTCAGCGCAACCATAAGCAGCCGTAGCTATAAAACAGTAGCTTACAGCGCCTTCGCCGCCGAACACGGAGCTCGCTGACCCGAAAACCGAGCCGCCTCCGGCGAGAAATCCCGCCCCGAATAAGGTAAAGTGGTTCACCGCAGCCTGAACATAGTTCTCATCCGGATACACAATTGAATTAATCAAAGGCTCCCATTTGTCTGCGGCATTGGCCTTCCACATTATTACAATATCTTTTTCATTCACGCCGGTGCCGTCCACTATGGCGTTGTTATCTGCGTCAGGATACGGCAGTTGTATAATTACGTCCTTGTTTAAATCCACGGGGCCATATTGAGACCCATCGGCGCCGGGCTCACGCACAAGGGTTATATCTATGGCAAAACCGATGCCCGCGGATATGCTGCTAAATTCTATTACAATGATACCAACCTGGTTATCATCGTCGTCAACAGCCCCCGGGGGTAAAATTATGCGGGCGCCGTTATATAATGTTAACTCGTTCTGTTTGACAGTGTTTATTACCGCGTCATAAGAATACGCGCCGATGGCGTCGTTTTCGCATATGTCCAGCACATCATCGGCCGCGGGGTTATTTAATACCTCGACAGAAGCGGGAATAAAACCATCAGCCGCCTTGCCGTTAACCACAAGCCTTATAAAATATGGGCCGTCGGAAACTTGCGTAGTATCCCATGCAACCTTGTAGGATGTCAGCGGCTTTACAGGGCCGGGTATGTTAAACCACTGAATTTTATCGGGGCTATACTGAAAAGTGAGATTATCCGCCGACACATCATCCGGAAATACCTCGCCTATCAGACTCAGCTTGTTTCCCGCTACTGTCATACCCTCTTTCGGGGACTTTATCGCGCTTCTGTGCGTGCCGTCATTCGCTATTGAAACATAAATAGGCGCGTAGGCTGTATCAGTAAGGCCGTCATTATCAGTGACTTTTAAGCTCGCCAAGTAATAGCCAGGAATTGTGTATGTATATGTAGGCGTATCTTTTTTAGTTTTGGGATTATTATCTGCGCCTGTCCAATCGCACACGCCGTCGGCGTCAAAATCCCATTCAAAGTATTTGCTGTTTGAGGAGCTGTTTTTATGAACGCCTGTTACGGTAAAAGGAATTGTACCTTCCAAAAACGGGGTTTTTTCGCTGTATTCATATTCTTTTTTGTCTCCATATTCTATTTTCGCTCTTGCATTCGGCGGATTGCTGCCAGCGGCCTGCACAATCACAAGCACGCTGTCTGTAGCGCATACATTTGCATCCGTGGTCCCTCTTAGCGTGGCTCTGTAAATTCCCGGCGTACCGTAAACATGGCTGACTTTAGCATAGCCGCCTGTATTGCCTGTCCATGCCTTGGTTTTGGCATCCAACAAACTTGTCACCCAGTCATATATTCCGTCGCTTTCAAAATCCCACTCTGTTTTTTTGGCATAACCCCAGCTATCGCCATAAGCAGGCGCGCAATAACCGTCAAAAGAAACGCTTTCGCCTGCTGTTGATATAATTATTTTGTCGCGCAGAAATGCTATAATCGGCCTTGCCTTGCCCTTATTTGCGTTAGAGTCATACCATGTTTTCGGAGCTGCGGCAAACGACATCGCCGCGCAAGAACCTATGCCGCTATCCGCGACCGCGACAGCTTCCACATTGAAAGAATCATACCTGACGTTTCTGTAGGAATGTATGATAGAAGGGTTATCCGAGATTGTATCCCATACGCCGTCTCCGTTAAGATCCCACCTGTAAGCGGAAAATTTTGGATCGTTGGTCGCGGAAAACGCAAGATTCTGGGGCACATCCTGTATCTGAATCAATGTCGGCTTTGTGTAAATATACGGCATATCAGCCGCCTTTTGGACATTAATAATCAGCGCCGCTACGCCGCAATAACCTTTTTCGTTGGTAACCCGCAGTTTGGCCTCATATGCCCCGAATGCCGTATATCTATGCGCGGCTGACGCGCCTGTGTCTTGCCAGTCATAGACGCCGTTACCGTCAAAATCCCATTCATACTTAACGATATCATAGCCGCCGTTTTCTATGACATCCGCTGTAAATATAACATCAAGGGGCTGCACATTGTCTGTTACCGGAGTCGCTGTCATTGTCAGCGCAATACCGCCCTCTGAAACTTTCGGGTCTGTATTATTTCTGTATTCTTCCAGATTGGTCAGGCCGTCGTTATCATCATCTCGGCTTGCGTCTGCATAGTTGTCCGATTTTAGCCCAAAACGCTGCTCCCAGCTATCCTCCATTCCGTCATAATCATTGTCCGCCCCGGCGATAGTTATTATTTCGGTGCCAAAGGTGGCGCTGGCGTCCGGTGTAAACCCGCCGGAGTCAGACGCCACAGTGGCAAAAGACGCGCTGACGCCGAACATAGAGATAGACAGCGCAAGCAAAATGGCTGTCATTTTGCTTGTGGCATCTTTAATTCTGTATTCTGCCGGTTTGGTACACATCTTTTTTCCCCGCCTATTCGAGCATTACTATCTTACCTTCCTGAAGCTTAAATTTGCTTGTTTTAGTCAATTTTTGCAATTTGTCGTCCTGCTGAAGCCCTATCTCAAGCGTATATATTGCGCCTTCTTCTAGTCCGGCGTTTGCCCAAGTCAAGTCATACCTATAGCCCCGGTTTTTGAATATATTTTTTACTGTCTCTGCCTGTAGTCTTTTTATCTCGTTGTTATTTTTATCTTTTATTACCACTTCTACATTCGGGTTTATATGCACATTTCCTGTATTTTGTATGGTAATTGCAAGCCGCATATCAGCGCCTTCATTTTCATTTTCTGTTTTTTGGTAATCCAGCTCGACTTTTGATATTTGCGCGCCGTAGTGTTGTGTTCCTTTTATAGTCAGATATACGGGATAGCCGTTTCTTATATTCAGCGCGGAATCAGGATCTTCTTTGTAGCAGAAAAATACCATTGTCACAAGCTCGCCGTTTATGCTGTCCGGAGCCTTAATTTTGATCTCAAGGATCTTTTCCCCGCCAGCCTTCAGGTTAAAACTGCCTTCTTTCGGAATCAACCATGAGTTTATGTCTATTTTTTTCTCTTCGTCTGTCCTTGCCCAGTATTTAGGGTCAAGCGTTATATATACATCGTCTTCGCCTGAATTAAAAACCTTGTACTCAATTGTTTTTTCTTCGCCGGCGCTAAGCTCCAATATGTGCCTGTCCGGCGAAATGGCCAATCCCGCATGCGCATTTCCTATAGCTAAAAAAGATATTATTATTGCGGCATAAATTATGATATTTAAGCTTATTGCGTTTCTCATAGCTATCTTCAGCTCCTGTCTATTCCTCCGTTATGTAAATAATATCATCAAAATACACGTCTACGCTTGAATAACTGTCTAAGCTAACCGTAAAACCGTTGGCAACATGCAGCATATCAGGCTCCCCGCTTTCTTTATTATCCATTGCCTCTAAATCAATGGTAAAGGTCTTCCATTCGGTGTCTAAAATAAATGTCGTATCGTCGCCATTGGCCGGTATTATCCCGCAAGAATCACCTGGATATCCCATATATATCTCCATCCAGAAGTCATCCTCGCTTGCCTTCGCCTTGAATGTTAGTTTTTTTATGGTTCTTAAATCATACCCTATCCAGCAATTATTCTCGCTGTCCCAGCCGCCAGACCATTGATTTAACGGCTCCTGCCACACAATGCCTGACCAGTTTGCCGCAAGGTGAATCCTATAGCACGTCTCTCCTGAAGCCGGGTTATCCGCGCATTTCGGGTCTACGAACATAAATGCCGTCTCCCCCATCCATCCGGACGGGGCATAGTGGTTTTTAAGATAATCTGTTAAATATTCCGGAATATCGGAAGTATAGGAACCGTTGTATCCCGGCGCCGGTACCGGATCGTCGAGAGAAATGCCCCATAAAACATTATAGTTTCTGTTCGCGCCGATGTACCACGCGCTGGCTCCGACGTGCGGAAACGGATAGTAATACCATCCGCCAAAACCTGTTGTAATTACTGTGGAAGCGGCGTTTATTGCTTTATAGTTTGCGTACTTTGAGCTGCATTGGGCTAATTTTAGCGATTCCAAATATTCGGACGCCTTTTGCTTGTTGCCTGTGGTATTAAGATAAGCGCATACCGACGCAAGCTGGGCTGTTCCTTCAAACCACACGCCATCCGCGCCTTCTGTTGTTCCATAATGGCCGAAATCAACGCCTATAAAATTGGTGGTATCGCTATAACCGGAACCCGTAACGTAATTTGTCCACAGTTTATTCGCGGTGCTGTCTGTTACATAATTAAGATAATATTTTGCCTGCGTTTGGAGCATATCTTTACCAAGCACATAAAGAAGGTTGCAATCCGAAACCACATTATTGGTAAGAGGGACACCGTTTGTATCAACGCCGCATACGAGCCATTTCGAATTGCTGCTTTGCGTCCGCTGCATGGTGTCTATGAAAGCCTTGGCTATGTTTGCGCGCGTAAGCCATTTGCCGTCGTTGTTGGTTAAGCCGTAGAGCTGGGCAAATGCCGCATAAATGGCGATGTTGCACTCTGTGGATTTATTTTTTTGAAGCGCGCCGTTTTGATCAAAACCGTAGTAATAGCCTTTTTGTGTTGTTGAGTCGTAAAGATTATTGTGAATAAAATCTCCGGCATCGACTGCCGCATCAAGCAGGCCTGCCTTAAACGTGCTGTCTGTATCGCCGGAATTCCTGTAATACTGCATAAGCGAAATAATTGTCCACGCGTTGTTGCCGCTGTTTTTAATAAGGAAGTCCGGGTCGTAAGTTGGCTGGCTGTATCCGGCTTTTAACTCCTGCTTCGCGTCGTAAGAATTTCTAAAGCTTCCGTCATTGCCTATGTTATCCTGCGCCCACATCAGGCTTTTACACAATATCTTTGCCCTGGCTAAATTGCCCTGGTTGGGATTTGCAAGAAACGCGATTATAGAAAGCGCGTTGTCATAGGTAAATGCCATTCCATCAAGCGCGTCTGCTTCCTGATTTTCGGTGTACGTCATTCCGCCTTTTTCGCCGTAGCCGTACCCATAATCTGCGGGATTGGAATAACTTTCTATAAGGCGCAGTTTATCGCCGTTAAAAAACTCGTCCATCTTCTGGTGAATATGCTGGTATGCCATATCCTCGGCAGAGCCGCCCTCTGAGTAAACTACAAGCGGAAACGGCGATACTCCCGTGAATGCCTCAAAGGTGAGTTTGTTTGTTGTATAAGTCGCGCCTACGGGGGCAAATGTAAATTTTGACGCGAAATACATATAGGCCTTGTTCCTGGGATTTTTATTTTTGGGGTCAACAGGATTCGACCTCGCGTTTTCGTGCCAGGCAATTCCTGCCTGGTTCCAGGCGGTTATATAATCCTCACCGTTTGTAAAGCCTTCGTTTTCATCGGTATCAGGATCATCCGGAGTATTTTTGTCTATTACGTAATGCCACAGTGAGCCTTCAAACCCGGTGCCGTCGGAACGCTCGACAGGATTCTGCAACCCGCTTATAACCGAACCTGTTATAAACCATGCGAGAGGAATGGTTGTTTTAGTATTATCCGTTTTTACAAGGCCTGCCGGATTTCCGTTTCCTGTGTATTTGGGGTCTGCGCCGTCACTTTCATTGTCAGTATAAACCTGCAAACCCCATTCGGGGGGAAGTTCATCATAGGTAATTTCAAAATACTGGTTTGCGACCTTCCACTGGGTCTGGCCGGCGTTTACATTGCTCCAGGTGATAGTGTTGCCGTTTGTGTTCTGGTTGTTGGAGATGTTTTTTAAAGTCAATGTAAAACCGCCGGTTTCGGAGGAGTTCATCATATTATAAGACGCACTCCCCCCGGAGCTATTAGCCGCATAAGCATTACCTATATACAGCAATAATAGCATACACGCAAAATGCGCGAATAAGCATTTTGCACCTATTCTGCAAAAAGGCTTCATGTTCGCCTACCTTTATTTATTATTCGTGGTACATCTCTATCGTAAAGGTGTTCATCTTATACTGCTCGTTGGGATACGCAAAGTTAAACTTGGCTCCAAGATACATATAGTACGGGTTCGGCCACAGCGGGTCAGAATATGTTTCCGGCGCGTGCTGCCATCCGTTTTGCCCCACGAATGTTGTGTATTCGATATAGTTATACGTGCTGAATTTTTCGGTATCTCCGTCATCGTCAAAATCATTTACCGTATTCTTGTCTATCAGATAGAACCACGGATAATATCCTGTGCCGTCTGATTTCTGATTTTCAGTATAGCCGTCTGAGAGCACCCAGGTGCCGTCTGTGGTAAGCTTTATTTCTTTAATGTCAAGTTCCTTCGCGGTGTACGTAACCTTGCTTTCCAAAGTCCTCCAGCACATAGGAAGCCTCTTTTTGCCGTCCGACTTAACAAGGCCCGCCGGGTCGCCGCTGCCCGTGAATTGGTAACTGGCGCCGGTTTTTTTATTATCGCACCATGCCTGAATGCCCCAAACATTAAATGTTTGATAACCCAATATTTCAACGTACTGTTTCGCCTTAAGCCACTGCGTTGAGCCTGCTGTAACAGGGTCCCACGCAACTTCGGTTGCCGCGCCGTTACCTGTTATGTTTTTTAGAGTCGCAGAAAAACCTTGAACCGGGCCTCCGGTTCCGCCAACCGTAACTGTTGCTGTGGTCAATACCTTTACGCCGTCTTGCGTAAACGCAGCAAACGCTGGTGCCGGCATTGAAGCCAACATAGCTGCTACTGTCAAAATAACAATTAGCTTTTTCATGTTTTTCACCTCCTTTTCTATAGATTTTTTACTCATTAAACTGTGTATCATGTTCGCTTCTCCTTTCATTTTTCTCGATTTTTGAATCCGCCGAAGGCTATCTTCTTTGAACCTAGCCCAATACACGAAGGCGGACTTTATTTATATCGAAAATAAGCGGATACAATAATCCACTTATATAGTGTTATAATATACTACAAGGCATACTGATATTCTCTGTTGCTACACCATAAGTATACCACAGCAATGGTCTTTCGTCAAGGTTTGTTTAATATTTTTTAAAGTCTTAATTAATGCTTCTTATGTCATACCCCGCGAAACTTGTCCCCGTGAAAACGGGGAGCGGGGATCTGGATTCCCGATAAGGGCATTCGGGAATGACAAATTTGTAACTATAATATTATAACACTTACAGATAAGAATTATTCCATAATAGAATGTAGCGCAGGCTTAAGCCTGCGCTACGTCTGAGATTAACCAAGCAGAACTTCAACCTTATGGGTCTTTTTATCGGAATGCGGGCGTATTAGGTTGCCCTGGATAAGCTTGCCGTCAATGTATAATTTTTTTATGCCTTTTTCTCTTGAGCGCGGATTATGAATGGTGATATCATAGACAGCGTTTCGAAACGGCCGTTTTATCCTTGCCTTCTTCCAGTGCTTAGGGATGCATGGGTCAATACGAAGCCCTTCGTAATCTCTGCGCGCGCCTAAAAGCCATTCGGTGGCTGCCATAAATTGCCAGCCTGCGCTTCCCGTAACCCAGGTAAACGCGCCTTCCCCGTAAAGATACGGATGCTGCGGGCCGACTAAATATTCCGCGTAAACATAAGGCTCTGTTTTATAGAGGTCATAATCAGCCTGGGAATCGGGCATTATCTTTTTCATTTCTTCATATGCCTTTGTGCCCCTGCCCGCCACGCATTCAGCGACTATCTGAAATGTCGCCGCGTGACAAAACACAGCCGCGTTTTCCTTTGTGCCCTCGGAAAACATGCTTATTCTTCCAAGCTCTTCATGCCACTTGCTGTATGCAGGATAAAAAAGCGCTATACCGTGGGGGCCGTTTAGCAATTTATCGACGGATTTTAATATTTTTTCCTGCCTCTTTTTGTCCGCAACTTGCGAAAGTATAGCCCACGCCTGGGTATTAACAAAAATTTTTCCTTCATCATTCTTTTTTGAGCCGTAGACTGTCCCGCTATCGGTAAAACCCCTTATATACCAGTCTCCGTCCCAGCAGGCGTTGTTAATTCTCTCTGTCATTGCCTGGGCCTTGTGCAAATATTCCTCTGCCTTTTTATTTTCACCTGTAATTTGTGCGAGCTCCGCTAAAATTTTCAAACTCCTTACCAAAGCCTGTGCAAGCCACACGCTTTCGCCTTTTAATTTTATGCCTGCCGCGTCTATCGCGTCATTCCAGTCTGCGTGGCCTATTAAAGGAAGCCCGTGCTCGCCCACATCGTCAAAGGTGAAGTTTAAGTTCTTCTCAAGATGCTCAAATAAAGTGCCTTCTCCGTCTGCTTTGGAAGGGCCTTTATACTTCACATCTATTTCCCACCCGCCCAACCACTGATCTTTTAAATACGGGATATATTCATTCAATATATCTTTATCGCCAGTTTCTTTTATGTATGAGGCTACTGTAACAGTAAGCCATACCTGATGGTCTTTGTTAGGGCGGTGTTTAGCCGGGCCTGTAGTATCTGCCCAGCCCGGGGCTGATGTTCCGTCGCGCCTTATCAGAGACGCTATCTTTAATATCTTTTTTCGCCCGTGCTCTGGGTTTATGGACATAATACTATCCGCGTCCTGGCAGGAATCTCTGTAGCCTCTGCCTCCCGAACCCTCATGATAATAGCTTGGTGAGCGCGACCAGAAATTGCAGATATAAAGTTGATATTTCACCCATATGTTTATAATTTTATCGAAATCCTTATCCGGAGTTTCTATTTCGATATTTTCGATTATCCTTTTTTGCCAAACCGCTTTTACAGCCGCGAGTTCTTTCTTGGCTTCTTTTACATTGCGGTACTTTGCGAGCACCTTTGAAAGCGCGTTTCCTTTCGATAGAACCTGGCCCAATATTATTGTAAATTCTTTTTCTTCGCCGGGCTTTAGGGTAATATTGTGTTTCAGGCAGGCTATCCCGTCCTCGCCTGATGTTAAGGGTATGTTTTTAAATTCACCGGATAAAATCATATCGGGCTTTTCTTCCGTGTTGTTCTTGCCCATGAAGGCGTCCTTCTGGGTAGCGTAACCTGTAGGATTAAGGCTGCTTGCAAAAAAGTCCGTGTATAAATACGGTTTTATGTTCATGTCGCCCCAAAAGGCTGTCTTTTTAGCGAGTATCGCCTTGTGGGATTTATCATACCATATCCTGTTATACAGATTCATTATGTTGCGGTAGCGCAGCTCCTGGTGGTATTCGCCAAGAAGCCACTCTGCGTAGGGGAAAAGTTCGAGATGTCTTATGCTGTTGGTTTTATTTGCAACCTTGACAAGCCAGACTTCGCAGGTATCCTGGGTTGGCACGAAAAATGTTATTTGCGTATTTATCCCGAAGTAAGTCGTATTCGTAATTGTATATCCCAGCCCGTGCCTTGCCTCGTAAAATTGCGGTTTTACTCTTAGCGGCTGGTATGATGCGCTCCAGCATTTATTGGTTTTTGTATCGCGCATATAGATATAGCGGCCGGGCCTGTCAAAATGCCAGGCGTCTGGGGACCAGCGCAAAATCCTATCCGTGCGGCAATCCTTATAAAAACTGTAGCCCCCGGCGTTATGGGATATTATCGCGCAGTATTCTTCGTTTGTAAGATAATTAATCCAGGGCCTTGGCGTTTGAGGATTGGTGATTATGAATTCTTTTGAGTCTTTTGAAAAATGTCCGTATTTTTTCAGGTTCATCGTTCTGTTTCCTTTTTTTAACAATAGAGCAGGCCTGCCTGCCATTAGGCATTGTAGCGCAGGCTTAAGCCTGCGCTACAATGTTAGATTTATACACCCAGGAGGGCTCTTAAAGTAGTTCTGGCAGCTTCCATAATCCCTTTTGATTTAGTGCGCAAATTATCATATTCGTTGCTGAAGGCGGTATATTGCTCTTCAAACTTGCTGTCGCCTGCGGCGTCGTTCTTTTTCGGCTCTCTTATCTCCCGCCACAACAAAGAAAGCACTCTTTCTATTCTCTCTATCTGGTCAATGCACCCGCCGTAATCCCTGAATGTGCTGCTGTCAGAAAATCTTCCTAAAGGATGCGTGGATATATTGTATCTCCATTTGGCCTCGTCATAGCTCCAGGACTTAATAAGAAAGTTTAAAGTCTGTTCGTAAGCAAAATTTCTGTTATTTATCAAAAAATCGCGCAAGACAGCTGTCTTAATGTTAAGAAACTCGGATCTGGGCCTATGAAGAGGCAAAGACCTTGTTGCCTGCGAGATTTCAGGAAACCAGTTTGCCAAAAGCGGGTATGAACCGTAAGTATCCACCAGGCTTTTTGCGCTGTATTTGTCCCCTGTTCCGAAATCTCCTATAGCGATATCCGAACTTGCTGTTTCAATAAAACCTCCAAGATTGTCGTAAAATTCGACATCCCTGTTAACATAATCTATGTCGCCCGGCATTTGCACAATTCTTTCGGCTTTGGGGTAATTATCCAGCACATGGCCCCAGCCGGCGAGCCACGTCTGACATGTATCAACGGACCAGGTTTGCACAACCTCAAGGGCCTTGCTCCTTTTATCGTCTAAAAAGGAAGCGGCATCCTGCCGTATGGCAGTATCCCTGGACAGCATGACAATAGGCCTGGGATCAATCTTCTTGCACCTGTCAACCGTCCACCAAAAATACCACTCGCACTTTTCATTATGCTCATACCCAAAGTATGGAAATATGATAATTGGTTTTGAATTTATGTTTTTCTGCTGTTTTGTCACTTACTACACCTTGCCTCGCCTTTCTTCCAGCTGCTTGCGGATATCATATGCCTTGGCTTCCGAGATATCAAAGGTCATAATAATAAAAAGAGCCACTAAGGAGGTTGCAATCGGAATGCCGACATCGCAGACCCTCATATAAAATAAAGAGCTCGCTTTCTGGCCGGCGCCTAACGCGACATTGAAGCCTGTCCAGACAAGCAGGAGCCCGGAGAGAATTGATGCCCCGGCCTGCCCGAGTTTTTGTATCCACCAGTAAATCCCGCTAAACATCCCTTCTCTGCGTTTGCCGGTCTGAAGTTCGTCAAGGTCGCAAACATCGGCAACCATGGAGGGGACAATGGTGAATAGCGCACCGAGATGAAACGCCAAAAACGGGGCAGCGACCAATAATAAATAAGGGCGGCTGGGGTTATATCCCACCCACTTCAAAGCGTAACCTATAATAGCAATGGACATGGTGATTAAAAAGGTTTTTCGTTTTCCTATCTTTGTCGAAACCCACGTGGTCAGGGAAATAGCGCATAACGTGCAAACCGAACTAAGGGTTCCGAACCAGCCAAGCAATGTGCCCCCTTTCCCCCAATCTCC
Organism: Candidatus Omnitrophota bacterium; assembly: GCA_043797125.1. Classification (GTDB taxonomy): domain Bacteria; phylum Omnitrophota; class Gorgyraeia; order JABMRG01; family JAFGKX01; genus JAZDPX01. The sequence goes on along the minus strand of JAZDPX010000042.1, from coordinate 42,111 downwards.
GCTATAGACATAGTAAACAATAACATAAAGCGTGAAAGCGCTGGCGAGCATAAATCCGTTAAAGATTAAGAACGTCACCGCGATAAGCTTAACAAAAGGAAGGCACTTAAAAGAAGTCGCAAGATTATAAAAGAGGTCTTTTATGACATTCGAATACCCTTTCTTCTGTTCGGGCCGAGGCAGGTTGCCAAAATGTTCTTTATTGAAAATAGCCGGCAGAATACCACCGGTCACGATAAATACCCCGACGATAACGGCTAAGGACCGCGCCCCGTGAACAATGTCCGTAAACATTGTCTTATCGTTCATTATCTTAAAGAACCAGGGAGCTACAAGCCACGCAATTTGAGCGCAAAAGTTACTGAATCCCTGCAGGCGTGTGCGCTCGTGATAATCGGGCGTCATTTCGTATCCCATGGCTATCCACGGAATAGAGTAACAGGCAAATGCTACGACAAAAAAACACTGGATAATTAAAAAATACCAAAAGTAGAAACTTTCTGTGTGCCCCTTATAGAGCTGAAACATAAGCGCGAATAAAATTCCCGAAGAGATAGCGCCAAAGAGTATCCAGGGCCTGCGGCGGCCATATCTGGTGCGGGTGTTGTCCGAGCTGTAACCGATAAGAGGATCTGAAAAGGCGTCTATAAGGCGAGGAATAGCTCCTATTATGCCTACTAATGCCGGGCTCATCCCTAACCCGAGGTTTAAAACAATAACCAACCCGCCGATAGCAGCTGCCTGAAATTGATTAACGAGTGATCCTATGCTATACGCGAACTTTTGAAAAAAAGGAATGCGGTCCTTTTGCGCCGTCACATGGTGGACAGGGTGTTCGGCTGATTGCCCCATTGATTACCTCCTTAAGTGTTTGTAATAGCTCAGCCATTGTAAGCATCTCGACTCGGACGTAGCGGAGGCTTAAGCCTCCGCTACGTCGGGAAATCTTCCAATAGCTGAACTATTACTGTTTTGCTTAAAATAAATTTGAAGTATGTATTATAACAAACAAATTCAACGCGCGCAATATTATTTATTATAAAGCTATGTCAATTCGCTTGATTTTTCCTTCACGGATATCCCCTGAATAGGGCTCCGGAATATAGGCGGTGCTTAGGAAAACGCGCTCGCCTTTTGTCGGAGTGACTGTTATCTTTTTTATGCAGGCGCCGGAGCCCGCGAAGGTGTCTTTTCTTGAGGGGTTTTGATAAACAATCAAAGTTTTGCTCAGAAACTTAAACGCAAACGTATTTTTTTCAAAGCCTTTTTCTTTTTTCGTCGTAAACAGCCACCCCGGCAAAACAGGTTTCGGCTCAAAACGCAGTTTGCCGTCGTCTGCGATATAAAACGGGTTGTTTCCCAGGCACATAATGAGCCAGATGTTAATGAATTCCGCTGTTACGCCGCTTAGGCGCGCGACAAAACCGTTTCCATGCAGGGCCTTTTGCGGAAACGCGCTTGATACAATGAAAGACGAATTCTCAAAAATGCTTCTTCCGTAACGCTGCGGCTTCTGGAACGGCACAAGCGCGCACTTAAAATCTCTGTAAAATTCCTCATATAAGCCGTTTTTTAAAACCTCCAACAAATATTTATATTCCATGTGAAGCCATATGGATTCGTTTTCCAGCCATCCCGGGGTAAATACCCTGCTGCGGCCTATCTCCAGCGGCATCTTTTTCAGCGAGGCGCACAATTTATACATCTTCAATTTTCTGTCGAAGAGTTCGGATTTTCTCACGGAATTATAAATCTTTTTTGCCTGCCGCCTGTCGCTCGCGATTCGCAAGCTGTGCATAATGCTTTCCAAAAATAAAGGTAAAGGGCTATGCCTGAATTCAAGAGCCGTAATCTGGTTATTTTTCGCGATTTTATACTTAGAAATCTCGTTGATAAAATAGGGATGGGGTAAGCCGTTTTGTTTGTTGTACGCCTTTTTAAGGCCTTGGTCTATTTTCGCGAGGAAGAGCTCAAAAATATGGTTTAGGGTATTTAGCTGTATGTGCCTTTCTTCGCCGCTAAAGCCCATTAACACCTTTTTGCGGTATTCTTCCTTAACGGCGTTGGCCGCGTCCCAGAATAAAAAGGGGTTCTTTTTGGTTTCGCAGATTTTTTCAAGCGCGATTAAAAAGGCACAGGTCTGCGCCGGCAGGTCAAACCCGCTGCTTGCGGGAAGGCCCATCTTGCCCAATTTTTCCTTTACAAATAAAATCCATCGTTTCAGCTCGAAAGTCTCGCTGGTGGATGAACCTATCAGCCCGGGCAGCCCGTTTAAAGAATCCGCCCAGCTTGGTTTATCGGCCTCCATCTCGACGCCTACGCCGAAGGCGTCGAGGCTGGCGAATTTATTCGCGATAACCGTAAGCATCTTCGCGATAAGCGTGGTTTTGTAAACAGGCTTGCGGTTGGCCCGGTCTTTTTCTTCGATTTTTACGGTGCTGTTATACTGATATACCCTGCCTTTTTTCAGCAGGTATCTTTCGCGGCGCGGCCTGATGATTTTGCTGTTATCGAAAAATGTAAAATCTTTTTTCCCGATAAGAATTTCTTTTGAATTTTCAGGGTACACCTTCAGGTAACTCTCAAGCAGGTCAAGGCAATAATGCCAGTGGTCAATCCAGAAACCCTCCCAATCCGGCTGCTCGGCCTGCGCGCATCGCTCGCAATAAGCAAAAAGAGCTTGCAGGAATTCTTCTCTATCCGCCTTTAATTTTATCGCAGCCTGATCCAGGAATAAAAACAATTCTCCCGGGGTAAAGGGTTTATCAAAAAATTTCTTTACCGCCGGCGTATCTTTTTGGGCAAAGTACCTGCGCAGCATTGCCGCGCTGCCTTTAAAAATAAATGTGTCGGGTTTTATCACTAAGGGGTTGTATCCGTCTGCCTGGATAAGGTTAAAAAACGTAAGTATGTTTTCTTCGCCGATTTTCGGCTCGAAAAATACGTCGTTTCTTCTGTTCTGATTTACGTCGCGGTAGCTTCCGTTACCCTGCGAAAGACAGGCGGGCTCAAGTGAAAAATTATTGTAATCGCGCTCAAGGTCCCCGTGCTTGCGCGAGAAAAGATGCAGGCAAGTTCCTGCGATATTTACGGGATAACCGCCCCGCATCAGGTTATCCAGGAAATTCTGCCTGCAATAGATGTCGAAATTTACAGACGAAGAATGCGTAAACGCGCCTTGCGTCAGGGTGTTTATCAGCTCGGCGTTTTCTTTCTGCTTTTTGATAAAATACGAGCTTTGGGCTATGCGCTTTGTATTTTTATTGAGTTTATCAAGGCTGTCCATGTTGCCGATCAAGGAATAGACGGCATATTCTTCGTTGGGCCTCAAGGTTCTTTTTACAAGCGCGAAGCAGCACGGGGTTTTGTTCTGGCTCAGCTGGTTATCAGGATAGGAAAAGTCCCTATTCTCGAGAAACGGGCGCGGATATCCGAAATTCCCGGCCTCGCCGAAAACAGTCGCCGGATCCACGATGGGCCTTATCAGGCCTTTTTCATCGAACGCAAGATAAAAATTCCCCTTTTTTATATAAACCACCTCTGATACATCCGCCGCGTCCGTGCGCAGGCGTAAAAACGCGCATTTTTTATCGAGGTTCTCGACTTCCATCCAGGCCTCTATCGTGCGGGACATTTGTTTGATAAAAAAGTTATTCATCCCGTACGGCATAATCTGCGGCAGGCCGTCCAATAATTCGAGTTTGATATTTTTTCCCGAGGTGTTTTTTATGGATACCTTTCTTGCCAGGGCGGCGTAATCGTCGTTGGGGATAGTAAAATATTCAATCCCCACTTCGATACCCAAGGTACGGTTTATCTCGGCCAACTTCAACTCATGCGGGCTAATGACAATCCTGTTCTCAATCGCGTACTCGGATGAGCCGGCGTTATCGCAAAACGCGTCATAAAATCGGGCCTTAGCGTTAGAATGCGCCTTTATAAGTGTGCGAAAGCCGTGCGTGGCGGTTAAATAATAGGCCTTGTTGGCGGGGTAAAATTCCAGAATGGGGTTTTCTTTATCCTTTGTGCCAAAAGTGGCTATCGCCTGGCCGCGGTTAACATAAAACACCCATAATGGTTTGCCCCAGACACCTGCAATTCCAGGAAAAAATGAGGCAAATGGCTTTGCCAGATTAAAGTTTTCTATTACAAATTCTCCGTTGTCATTAATATAATATTTTTCTTTTTTCATTATAGTTTTAACGGGTTATAGCCGCGCTGGGCGAATATATAATATATGGTGGCAGCTACAGAACCCGTATTTCCTCCTTTTGCAACGCGCCAGCCATGCCCGGTATCCACATTATCTATAGAGGCATAAGGAAGGCAGCCTTCCCCCTGGCCGCTCGGCGATGGGCTTGATATAACCATTTTATCAAGTTCCATCAAATAATACTTCGCTTCTTTAGCGTATTCGGCTGCTCTTTCTCTATTACCCCGGGACTGGTGGTAGTTTGCCATTATTTTATAGGCTACTATCATCTGTGCGGTCCATTCGCATGAGACTATCCCGCCTCTGCCTATGTTGGCAGGTTTTGCAAAATCAAATCCAACGACATCGACGCACTTTTCATCAGGGCGGTAAAATTGAGCCTGCACCTTGCATTCCTTCTGGGCGAATTCCATTATCGCGTCTGGATCCATGCCGTTTTCCTTAAGCGCCTGCGGGCCGACAGAGGCTATTGCCCAGGAAAATGTGTCGGTTGCAATCGTGGCATCGCCTTTTCCCCGGTTAAAACGGCCCTGCGGCCTGTTATATGCGCTTTGTTTAAGCCAGCCAAGCGCTGCGTCTCTGGCTGTTTTATATTTTTCTTCTTTCGTCAATTCATATAACATATTAAACAAAGCATATGCATCCATATTATGCTCTGTCGAAACCCAACCAACTTTAGGCCCTCCTTTTATGCTTGCGTCATCGGAGGCCTTTTGCATCGCAATCATCTTATCGGCGATATCCCGCGCAAGGCCTAAATACGAAGCGTCATTTGCGTATTTTAAAAATTTACACGCTGCAATTGCTATCCATAAATTTGGGCCGCTATGCACGGTCGTTTCAACTGGCTTGCCGCTTTGGCAATCGTATGCGTTGTAAAAAAGGGCGTTTTCCTTTTTGGCTTTGTTTTTGTAAAAATCAAGTATGCTTGCGGCCTTTTTTATGTCGCCTGACAGCATAAACACCTGCGCGGCTAAGGCCTGGTCATATGTAAACGACCAGTCTAAAAAAGCCTTATCCCCTTCGTAACTCATTACCAGGCCGCTGCGGCGGTTCTGGTGCGTGCAAACCCAATCCAGCATTTTCTGCGTTGTTGCAAACTGCAAAGCCGCGCTCTCAAACCCTATATCCGTTAACTCTTTTTGCAGCAGCTCTTCGCCTTTAACGACGGATTGTATCTGGGTTTGCAGCTGGGAATTTTCAACCGTATCCTGCGCTTGCGCTAATTTTTTCTGAAGGAGCAGTTTTTCCTGAGCCAAGGCGTTTAGCCTCTTATACACATTATTACTTTTTTCTGAAGTTTCAACTAACCGCGCAACCAGGCGTCTGTTTTGCCGGCTCATGTTAATCTGATTAAAATGAGCGAATAAAAGCGCTCCTGAAAGCAGTATAACTATAGCCGCTGTTATGCGGGGGGCCCACTTAAGCCTAATGGCATAATTAAATATTTTACTTTTATCGCGGGGGTATATCTTTTCATATGAAATGCCTATGCTATATAAGCCTTCCGCGGAAGATTGTTCCATTGGCTCTATCCACGCTACGCTGCAGAAGGCGCATACAGGCTGCTTGAATAGCGGGGACAGCATGTCTATACTAACCTCAAGCCTCACCCGCTTGGAAACCAATGCCTCTAAATCCTGGCCGGTTAAACCTTTTACCTTTATGCAGAGCCCGCCTTTTGAAACGTCGCGCGTAAAGGCCTGATATTTTTTATCCGAGGCCTTTATGCCGGAAAATATAAGGCTAAACTCTACCGGAAAGCAGGAGTTTAGCCTTATGTATTTCCTTCGCTCTTCTTTGTTGTAGGGCATAATTTAAAATATCGGATTTCGAATTTCGGATTTCGAATTTTATTTCATTCGTACCTTATATCATCAATATAAAAGGTGCAGCCTTCCGGGTTAACATCCAGATTTGTTGACCAGCAAAATCCTCCGCTTATGTAAGACAGGTCTTTCCCCGTCAGGTCTACCGCATACTGCTTCCAGTCTTTAGTGAAAATTATCGGGCCGACACTGGCAATATCTGAATCCGGATATGCGCCTCCTATTCCGCCCATCTTAAATTCCTCTACGCGCTCTCCGCCGTTTTCCCCTCTTGCCCAGAATGTAAGTTTTTTCGCTCCGGTCAAATCGTAGCCGCCCTTTTTGTCGCCCCAGTTGTTCGCCGGGCTCTGCCAATACATCCCTACCCAGCGGGCGCCCTGCGAAACATTAGGCCTGTATTCTATCTTAATACAAGTCGTGCCTGAATGCGGCGTTAAATTACAGTTATCGCTATAACCGACATCGCTGTAATCCCCCATCCAGCCTGAAGGGATATAGTGATTCGTTCTGGCGTTCTTATCCGAGTAGACATTAAACGGCTCAAAATAATTTACTTCCTGGGCTTTGATAGTCATTGCCATAAATATCATTACAACAAAAACTATGCAGCCTATAAACCTTTTCTTGCCCATCATAATCTCCTCCCTTTCCTATGTTTTTACTCTTCTCTCCATAATTCCTTCATTGTGTAATAAGATTCTCGCATCTGCCTGAGGAAGGGGCTATTGTTTCCGTCACCCTGAGACGAGACGCCGAACCATTCCTCGTAGACTTTCCCGTCAGGAAAAGGCCCGGGCCACTGCGAATGCACGTCGTGCTTCGCAGGCTCATAGGCCTTCCACCACTCGTCAACAAACTCAAAAACAAACCCGCCTAACGCATTGCCTTGGCCGTATCCGCCGTAATTAGCCATCATGTCCAGCCAGCAGCTCTTCAGATATTTTGCCTGCAATTGCTCTATCTCCTGGGGGCCGTAAACGGAAGAATACGCGGGGCAGCCGTATTCGGTGATAATGGCCGGCTTATCAGCTTCGTATTTAACCATTTTCCATAAATGGCCAAAGCCGTAATCGCCCCTGTATGAATTTGCGCCGAATACATCCACGTCGGGGCAGTTTTTCGCAAAGGTATCCAAAAATATTATTTCGCCGTTACAAACAGCGACAGGCCTTTTGTGCGGGTCTAATTCCTTTATATATTTTGCCGCCCTGTTAACAAATTTATAATAACTTTCCGGGTCTTTCTTTGAGTTGTTTGCGACGCCGTAATTGTTTTCGTTTCCCAAAAGCCACATAAGAACATACGGTTCGTCCTTATATTCATCGACCATTTCCTTTACGCTTTTAAGCATGTTCTCCTGATGAAGCGTATTTGAATAATTTGTGCCTTCATACCATGTAGCCCCTGAACCGATTGTATACGCCCCTAAAAAATCCCCCATGATTACCATTATCCCGTAGTTTTTGTACAGGTCTCTAAGCAAAGGTTTATTAGACCCGCGCTGGTAAAACCTGATTGTGTTTGCGCCCATCTGCCATAAAAGATGAAAATCGCCTACGGCGTTTTCATTCGCATCCTGTATATTGTTTTTGTTTTCATCAACCCAGGAATCATAAGGCCCGTCTATTTTATTGTTGGCGTTGTAATCCACCTGCATCCAGTCTTTTAAAGTGCCGTTATCGGGGCTTTGCCCTATTTTCGACGGAGAATAATCAACGCCTTTAATAATGTAAGGGGCTCCGTTGACAAAAAGCTGCCAGCTTCTGTTGCTGTATTGAACAAGTTTTACAAAATCCGCGCCTACCGTCTTTATAATGTTTAATTTGTTCACATCCACGGCGGGGTCCATAATCTGTTGCGGCTTGACTTTCATGAGTTTGCCCGGATTTACTATGAATATATCGTTTTTTACATTATCGTCATAGCCGTTTTCCACTATTATGGAAGCGTCTTTTAACTTAATTCCAAGCTGCGGATTACTCATGCAGATATAATTTATTCTATCAATCGCTATCTGCCCGATATATAAAGGGGTATCCCAATATGTGCGGCCTGTAGTCTGCGGAAACTGAACGACAATTGCGTAATACGCCTTGATTGCGTGAATAAGATGAGCGCCCCGCTCAAGCGCCATGCCGGCGTAAAAGAGCTTAATGCCTCTGGTTTCATTAGCGGTGGCCCATTTATAAAAATTTGCCTGGTAATCTTTTGTGTTTATAAAATCCCAATGGTTTCCTTCCAGCCTTCCCTGTTTCTTTAGTTCTTTAAATCCCGGGTCCTTCAATACGCTGGAATAATTAGGATAAATACCTTCGCCTGAGGCGCGGATTAACCCTGCCTGGTCTTTAACAGCGTAATTATATTCCTTTGTCCCTGTGCCGCTGAATACCCCGTAACGGGCATAGTCTATTATATCTTCAGCGCCCGGGTCGGAGAGTGGGAAGCTACCGTTCGCTGCCATCGCGTTTGCACAACAGCACACAGCCCACAGCGCACAGCCCAACAAATTTTGGATTTTGGATTTTGTCATTTGAATTTTAATTATAGTATCCTTCATCTATCTTTTTAATCTCATCTTTCGCAATCTCCGCCGGCTTAAAATACCAGCCGCGCGGGTCCCAGTATTGCGCAAAATGGTATTCGTCGATAAGCGTCTGATACGCGTCTTTTGCCTTTTGCCGATCTTTCTTATATTTAAAAAATTCGCCTCTAATAAAATAGCAGGCCCCTATATCATCCATTTGTTTAAACATGTCTAAATTAGCCTGGGGAGGATAATCGGTTAAGCCTGTACTTTGAGTTTTTGCCAAAGCGGAATATAATTCAATACATTTATCAGTGTAAAGAAGCACGCCCGCTTCATCTTTATTATTTAATGCCTCCCACGCCTTGTTGGTCAGGGTATCAGACGCGCTGTCTCCAAAATCGTATTCTGTAGCCTCTCTTCTGCCTAAATCCTGGATTTTTTCAGCTGGTATATCTTTTAATACCGGGCCAACGCCTTGTGATATTCCGGGACTAGCAGCCACCTTGTCCTTAAAATACCCTTTCGGAAACTGTCTTGCGTCATCAGCAGGCCCTCTCGCGCAGCCGGATAGAGCTAAGAGCGTAGGGCATAGGGCTAAGAGCAACAGGCCCTTCAGCGCCCCCGCAGTAATTCCCTTAATAATATGCTTTTGCAGCAGTAAATACATTATTATAATCGGCATAACGCTGATTGTCATGCCTGCCATAAGAAGCGGATACTGCGTAACATGCGCGCCTCTAAATACCATAAGCGCTCTGTTAATCGGCATTAAGTGCTTGCTGTTTAAAACAAGCATGGCAAGCAGATACTCATTCCACACTGTAAGAGTATTAAAAATCACTATAACAGCAATAGCCGGCTTTGCCAAAGGCAGCGCAATATGCCAGTATATGCCAAATTTACTGCATCCATCAATTCTTCCTAGATCTTCCATGTCTGTTGGTATCTTATCGAAAAACGTCTTAAGTAAATATACGCCCAGACAAATACCCTGGCTTATCATAGGTAGAATATAACCAATCCTGGTATTCACCAGGTGCAATTTCATTAAAAGAACATATAAGGAAATAAAACTTCCCGGTATTGGTATCATCATTGCCGCTAAAAATATAAAAAATATTATGTTTTTGCCCGGAATCTTTAAACGGGATATACCGTAGGCAGCAAGTGATGCAATAAATACTATGCCTGCAACAACAATGGTTGTGTAAAATATGCTGTTAAATAAATAAATACCGAAGTTTCCTTTTGTCCAGGCAAGGAAGAAGTTCTCCCAATGCGCATTCGCCGGAAAAAGGCTCATATCCGAGAAAATGGTTTGCTGAGTCTTTAAGCTGGACCCAAACATCCACAAAAGCGGAAATATACACGTAATAGACACGCTTATAAGCAGAATGTGCGTGGCAAATTTGCTTACGAAATTTTTTATCCTGTAGTAAATCGGGTATTCCATCTACCTACTCCTGCCTTACCATTTTAGCGAATTTCATCTGCAGCATCGAAATTATAAAAAGCGCCGCGCCAAATACAAGGCCTTGCGCGCACGCGTATCCAAATTGCGATGAGCCTCTCATGGATTGCAAAATCCTTGTAACCGGCACTTCTGTATGAAAACCGGGCCCCCCGTTTGTAGTAGAAACAATAATATCATAAATCTGCATTGTGCCTAAAATAGTCAATATCGCGACTAACACGAAAACAGGCGCCATTAGAGGCAGCGTAATTCTTCTAAAAGCCTCCCATGGGTTGGCGCCATCTACTCTCGCCGCTTCATAAAGTTCTCTTGGTATACCCTGCAAACCTGCCAACAATATAATAAAACCCCAGCCAAAACCTTTCCACATGTGCACAATAGCGACGCAGGTAAGGGCTGTGTTAGGATCCGCAAGCCATGCCCTGGCGATATACCCGAATCCCAAACCATTAAGCCAGTGATTCAATAAACCATAATTGCCGTTATATATCCATTCCCAGAGGAGCCCTACCACGATGCCTGAGAGTGCCGGCGGAAGATAAAATATTACTTTATATGCCTGCGCTCCCCTGATATCACTGTCGCACGCTAATGCCAGAATAAGCGCGAGAAGATTCTGAAATGTAAGCGCTAAAAACGTAATGTATCCGGCATGAAGCATTGACTGCCACCATGCCTTATCATAGGTGAAAATTTCCTTAAAATGGCCCAAACCTACAAAATTCATTGTAGGCAATATGCCGTCCCATTGATATAAGGAAAGCTGGAATACTTTAAAAAAAGGGTATATATAGAAGATACAGAATAATAAAACCGCAGGAAGGACAAAAAGATAATTTCCGAGAATATTTTTAATCTTATAAGAATCAGGCATCTTTTAAGTCTCCAGACGTAGCGGAGCCTTAAGGCTCCGCTACGTCCAAGTTGAAGCATCGCTTTATTTTTTACTTAATTCTCTTAACTTTACCGACTGGACATTCAAGGCTACTTCTTCCGGCGTCATCTCGCCGATTAAAATTGACTGAATGCCTTTATCAAAGGCCTCTATGACCCTTGGAAATTCCTGAACCGGCAAGGCGTTGGGATGAACCGCCGAATCCATGTCATCGGCGAATTCCGCTAAAACAGGATTTATTGCAACTAGGCTGTCTTTGTTAGACGGCAGATTAAGAGTCTCTTGCGCTAAAAACGCCTGCTGCTCCTTAGCTGTCAAAAACTTTAAAAATTCTATCGCCTCTTGTTTTACTTTGGTGTTTGCGTTTACTAAAAAGCTTGTTCCTGCTCCGCCCCATATTTTCATAGGATATTTATCCGAATAGGGCGGCGGAAGCATTACGCCATAATTTAGGTCCGGGTTCATTTCGCGGTAAACATTCACGCACCAGGAACCATTAAACGCAAAGGCAGCTATCCCGTTTGAAAACATCTGCTCTGCGGTCTTGTTTACCATATTAACAATGCCTTTCGCCAAAAGCCCGTTATCCTGCATTTCTTTAAAAACACTGAAGACTTTAATCCAATCCGGATCAGCGTAGGAGACATCGCCTTTAATTGTATCCACAACCTTTTTTTCTCCCATTATATTAAAGGCGTAATTTGAAGCAAGGCAATCTATCATCCATGTTTCATCCCAGCCGCTTACCAAGCCTTCAATGCCGGCTGCTTTTAGCTTCCTGCCTACTTCCAAAAATTCTTCCCATGTGCGCGGCGCCTGCAAAGGATCAATGCCTGCTTTTTTAAACAAATCCTTGTTGTAAAGCATCTGTATATTCATCGCGTCTATGGGAACGCCGTAAATCCCCGGGGCTGCGCCGTATTCGTTGCCCTGAAGAAACTCATTTACAGCCAGCGTCTTATCAAAGAGCGAATCTTTCCATTTATTTTTTTCTGCGGTCATCGCGTAGATCAAGTCCGCGGCGTGGCCCGCTTTTACAAAAGAGGCCAAATCTTTCTTGGGAGCAAGCAAACCGTAGATATCGGGCAGGGTATTTGTCTGCGCTGATGCCCTTATTTTTTGCGAATATGCGTCTGATGGCGCGTATAACTCGAATATGACCTTTATTCCTGTTCGCTGTTCATATTGCCGGGCAAGTTTGGCAAAAGCCTCTTCTCTGTCAGTGAGCCAGTGCCAGATAAGTATGGTTTTCTGAGCGGTTGTGGTTTCAGATTTTTTCGCGCAGCCAGCAATAGTTAATGACAAATAACAAAGCACAAATGACAAAATAATGACAAATGACAAATGACAAATTTTAAAATTTGGATTTTGACATTTTACATTCATTTGGATTTTGGATTTTGTCATTTGACATTACTTATTTTTCTCCCAGCTTTCCTTCAGCGTATAATACGCTCTTTTCGGAACGCGCTTATATAAACCGTCGCCATCTTTCTCATCGGAGAAACCAACTACGCCAAACCATTCTTCATTCATATTAAACCCGCCGTCAACGCCTATATCATGATAGTAGGAGCCGTTGGACCAGCTGCCCTCCGCGTTATGCGTGCGCCAGGCGTTCGGGTCATCTGTATTATATTTCCACCACTCATCATTCCATTCAAAAATTGTTCCGCCAAGGCAGTTGGCCTCGCCTTTTCCGGTAAAGGTATTGTTTTCAACTTCATCCCACAGGGATTTAAGAAAAAGCGACTGGTTCTCTTCATCTGACTTAGCTTCAGCCGCGTTATATGAATCGCATCCGAATTCCACCATTATGCAAGGCTTGCCAAATCTTTCCTTAAGCTGCCTGAAGAGCGGGCCGAATGATTTACCTCTGTAAATAATTATCCCGACAAAATCAGCGTCAGGGCAGAATTCCTTGGCCACATCAATAGTTCCTAATTCGCCGTTTCCAAATCCAACAGGGCGCGAGGGGTCTATCTTTTTTACAATTTTAACCAGGTCATTGATAAATGTGTAATATATCTTTGCCCTGGCTATCTTTCTGTCATAAGGCTTCTGTATCTGGTCAATTGACGGTGTGGACCAGGGGTTAATCCTCCCGTCAAAAGAAAAGTTCGCTTCATTGCCTAATACCCAGGCAAGAATGCCGCACTCGCCCTTATATGCCTTTACCATCTGGTAAACCTGCTTTTTAATCTCGTGCTGCACGCTCGGGTCGGCATAATTTGTATAAGGATAATCCCAGAATCCTAAACCATGGCCCATAATTGTCCTGATTTTAAAATTATCATAGAGGTCTGATACAACTCTTTTAACCTGCTCGGGTTTACCTCCCGGTTCATAGATCCTTATGGTATTTATACCCGTCTCCTGCATGAGCTTTCCGTCTATAACCCATGGCTTGCGCGAGTCTCCCCACCAGTTATACAAATGGCTTTCGCCGGGTTGTATGGGGCTGTAGCATACACCTCTTACTATAAAAGGTTTGCCATCAACTACAAGCTGCGCAACCCCGGGGGTTGATTCGCTTATATAGGTTTTACCTTTTTTAGTAAGGTTCGCCAATATAAATGCGCTTATCCCGAACAGCGCGATGAGCACTGCTATTAGTATGCCTACAATTATTTTTTTGTTTAATTTTTTGTTTTTAGTGTCTGTCATTAGATAAGCACCTATTCGTACATTATATCATCAAGATAAAACACAACCCCATCAGGATTATCATCAGCGTTTGTTGAAAAGCAAAAACCGCCGATTATATGCGATAGGTCCTGGCCTATCAGGTCTATTTCGTATTGCTTCCATTCTTGGGTAAGCGTAGCTGGCCCTATGCCGGCTGAAGCAGTATCTGAAAACTCGCCTGTGATACCGCCCATTTTAAATTCGGATATAATCTCTGTGCCTTTTTCTCCCCTTGCCCAGAATGTAAGCTTTTTAGCGCCTGTTAAATCAAAGCCTGCTTTTTTCGAGCCCCAGTTATTCGCCGGGTTCTGCCAGTATACGCCTATCCAGCCTGCCCCTTGCGAACGCCTTGGCAGATGCTCTATTTTAATACAGGTTGTGCCTGAATGAGGATTTTCCATGCACATATCATTAAATTTTATATCGCCGTGGTCTCCCATCCATCCCGACGCGATATAATGGTTGTTCGGAGAGCGTTTATCGGTATAAACATTGAAGGTCTTAAATTCTTTTACCACGGCCTGCGTGCCGCCTTCCTCCAACTCCTCAATAACAACATCCTGCTGCTTGCCGCAGCCGGTTAAAGCCAACGAAGCTGCGCAAGCTAACGCAAAAATCGTTGTCAAAACTAAAACTAGGTTTTTCTTCATCTTAAGTCTCCTTTGTTTGCTAGTAGCGGAGCCTTAAGGCTCCGCTACTGCTATATCTTAAGGCTCCACTACTATATTTGGTTATAATAGAGTTTATATGTTAACAAAATCTCTCTAAGCGGTCAAGAAGAAAGTATTAATATAATAGATATAATCACCTTCCAATCTCACTCGGTAGCGGAGCCTTAAGGCTCCGCTACTTTTGTGGATAACTTTTCCGAACTCCCAACTCCCCACCACCCTACGCCGCCTGGCCTATTTTTTCTGTTATTTTCGGGTTGATTATTTCTTCCCTGCGCGGTTTCTCAACTATGGCCTCACTTATAGCCCTCTCTATATCCGTATCATCTTTACTGCTTTGCACTTTTTGTACGTCTGTAAGAGCCCAATACAATTCATTGGCCTTTGGAACACCCTGCTTCTCAACCCTTACTAACACGCCTTCTTTCAATAAGGCATCCAAAATTTCTGCCATTTTTTCATTTGAAATAGAATATTTGTTTTCTTGCTGAAAATCATTCGCTGCTCCAGAGGCTGTAAATGAAGACCCTGCTTCCCTTGTTCTTAAATAATTTGTAAGCCATTTTGCCAAAATATCCTCCTGGCTCATCTTAAAAACATCCGGTTTAGGTATTATCGGCACAAGCTTCGGATCATCGCTTTTGTCTTTCGGAAACCCGGGCTTTTTGCGTAAATCTTCCAGGAACGTTTCATCACCTGCCATAATATACGTTATGGCGTTTTTCTTATTGCGCATCTCAAGAAGGCGCCTGCCTACATATGGATATCCACTCTCCTCCAAGCCAATAGGCGCGTACCCGAATACCTGATATCCCATGCCAACATAAACATCCTTGCCCGGCTCGTTAAAACCATAAAGCATCTCAATTCGCCAGTCTTTCTTGTTTAAACCATATTTATCAGCCACAGCCATCGCGTGCGCAACTGAACGGTAATTATGAGAAGCTATCGCTATCTGGAAATGCTCGGAGTTCGCCATTAGAAATTCCGTTAAAAGCTCAAAATGCGCGTCGGTTGATTCTTTATTCGTAAAAACAGGCGAAGAGAATCCTTTCTTTTCGGGTGATATATTTTTATTAAGCGGATAGCGCATGCCTTTTTCCGCCCATTTTTTCTCTTTTTCGTCATAAGCGCCTTTTACTAAGCGTAACGGCATGCTGTAATTATTCTGTTTTTCCCAAGCAAGTAAATCTTGCTCCAGCACCTTGCCTGAATCTTTAAGATATGCCTGCACAGCTGTGCCTATTCTCAACAACTTCTTGCCGTTTTTCTCGCCGTAAATAACCGGGTTTTCCTTTACGCCGTCGCCGTATTGACCTTTAAAGTCATCGATTACCTTTTTATAAACCTCGATTGAAAAATCTCTGTACGCGTATTCCTCGGGGTCAATGCAAATAACAATATAAACATCGTTATTGTTTCGCTCCACTTTTTTGGCATAAACAATAAGCTCCTGCAGAATACCTTCTAATTTCTGCCTATTATTAAATCTAGTATTATTATCATCGCGTTCCCAGGCCTCGAAGCAGATAGCACTTAGCTTAACCGCGAAATCTATCCTTGTTTTTCCGTCCGAATCAATTGACTTATCCATTTTCGCTCCGAGATTCTCCATCATGCTGATATAATGACGAAGATGAAATTCTGCCTCTTCCTTATTCTTGGCGGCGTCTCCGACGCTGTCAAGAATAAGCCCGATTTGGCGCTGCTTCTCTTTATCAATTGCCTCTTGCGTTATTTTTGTCGCTTCCTGCACATCCGGCGGCGTTGGGATAATGAATTGCGAAACAAGCTTTCTTAAACCCCACATCGCGCCTATGTTTTTCGCTATCCACCTTAAACAATCGTTATACCATCTATCGCCGCCTAATGCCTTTAGCGGCATGGAAGCAAGCCATGCTAATATGGCATATTTTACTGTGTATTTTGTCATCACCGCGCGCAGTTTTTCACCCCGCGATAGGTTAGCCCAATATTTGGCTTTGCTATCTTTATCCCTTTGCAGTATTTCATTGTAGCGAATCCCGGTGCGCCCTTCAACGTCGTTTTTATCGCATTTTGCTAGCGGCGTTTCATAATCTTCGCCTGACGGCTCTGTTTTCCCGTCAATAATTTTCACTAACGCATTAAATAACGTTTTCAATTTATCCTTCGCCGAAGAATCGCATTTAGCCCAATCGCTGGCCGCTTCCAGATTCTCCGCGAAACTCTTTCCTTTATCCGCCCTGTGATGATAATAGGCCTCGATAAGAATGCCGACCCAGCGCATAACTTCTTGGCCAGACTCAACCCGCGATAATAAATCGCGCCCCAGCTCCGAGGCCTTCACAGGCAAAACACCGTCTCCCAATATCAACCCATAGTCTAACAACGAGATTGATGCTAATAATATCTTCGTATCGACAGCGATGTATCTTGTTTCCGAGCTGCCGCTTTTTAGATATTCAGTTAATCTTTCGCCTGCTTTTTTTACGTCTAAAAAGCTGGTTTTGCTCTTTACCAGCGACAGGGCTGATGCTGATTTGAATAAATCGCGCATTTCTTTTATTGATGGCAGCTTTGCGGCGAGAATCTTTTTATATCTCTTAGTTAGCCTTTCTTTATCAGGGTATTCTGAATGAATTTGTTTTGCTGCCTCTATTTTTGTCTCTTTGTTGCTGCTGGCCATATTTATCTTTTTTAAAAAAGCATTGCGTTTTCGCTCAAAATTGTCCCATGTATGCAAATTTGACAAAATTTTGCGTGGGCTTAATTCCCACGTTGCCCATATTACCCTACCTTTCCAAATACTAAAAAGTATTATCCATGCGGTAATGAGCAATATTGAGATACCCAAGGAAATGCCTATGTACACCAAATATACATAACCTACCCCATGGCAAAGTTGATCCCACCAACCGTAAGTGTCTACAACCAATGTTGTATTAACAGCCGTATTCACCGCATCCTGCCCGAAGCTTTTCAAAACCCCAAAAAGCGAAATCGCGCCCGTTGCTATCGTTATCAACACTGCCTTGCTGAACAGCTTGTGTAACGCCTTTACAAGCCCTCCGTAAGCCCAGAAAGGCGAAAGCAGGATTAAGCTTGCTATGCCCGCAAAGGTATTTATGGGCCCATAGAAGAATCTTTGGCGATTTTTTAAGTCGTTTTCTGGTAAAGCAGTATTATGTGTTTGTTCTACCTTTTTTATACTTTCTGTTTTGGTATATTCGGTTTCATCTGACTGCCGGTTTTTTGTCTTTTCTAAATCTTTATTGTAAACAAAAAGATTATAAACTGTAGCTGTTATTGAATCTCTAAGGCTTGACCCTACACCCACAGATAAAATCGGCAGAATCATATCATGATGTTCTGTGCTGCTGCCACCTGTGAAAAACCATATTATTGCTCCGGTTAGGATCGCTACTAGCGCAAAGATGAAATTACCTGTATCAATAGACGACAGCCAATCCCCATATCCTGTGTGCTTCTTTCCAGGCTTTAACCATTCTTTTGCCTCTTCATTCGTAAATTTACGATAACGAATAAACTTCTTAACTACGAGTTGCGCATGTTCTTTCTTGTCGCTTGAGTCTGAATCCTGTATTATGACCATTAATGGCCTGTCATAAGGATATATTTGCGCGTAAATACAGTTGTCTAAGTTCCTAAGATCATCCGTATTATTAATATTATACATATCGAATCCTGTTTTACCTTTTTCCTGAATGCGAAAAGAAAGCCCTTTATATTTATTTTTATCGGCATCTAATTCTTCTGTCAGAGATTTTACGAGATTACGCAGATCTTTTGGCGTTATCCGCCAAGCTGTTACTGTTTTGCCTATGAACAAACCCGGAGTTTCGGCTTTCGCCATTTCAGCTATTTTTCCGGTTTCTGCTTCGTTGAGCAATTCGATAACTCTGCCGGGCGTAGATTCTATATTCTCTACTATTACGCTGATGCTCATAGACTCTTTACCCAAATCAACCTCCGCGTCTTTTAGCATCTGTTCAACAAAAAACTTGTTTGTGATATCATATTCCTTTTCTGATTTTTGGCTTACTCCTTTAGAAATCCATTCCTTAACAACTTTCAAGTCAACTCTTTTGTAACCTGCCGAAGCGCGTATATTGTCGCGTTCCTGAATTAATATATCGGCAAGAATACAGAAATTATTATATGTCACTGAATATGTTCCGATAGCATCATCTCCGCCTTCTTCAATACTTTCTCCCTCTCCATCATCCTGAAAGACTAAGTCGGGATTATGGTATTTTTTGAACATTTCCATACCAAAAGTAACATCGTGAGATTGTTTTATTTCGGACTTTTTAGTTTCTTTTTCGCCATCTGTATCTGTATAGTCAATGCTTTCATCCTCTTCAGACTCTGTAATATCTGTTTCTACGCTTATTTCCGGAGTTGGCAACTCTTCGGAAACAACTCTTTTTTCAGATTTTGCTTCTTTTACTTCCTCGCCAAGCGCCATAAGCATTATATTCATTGATGCTTTCAGCTCTCTTTTCTCGGAGTCTTCTTTGGTAATTATGCTAACCACATTCTCAACAGCTTTCTTAGTCAAAAATTCATCATCTGCATGTGAGCTCATAATACTGTGATATGCTTTTATAAGATTTAAAACCTGTTTCGTTTCTTTTTTATATCCTAATTTTACAAGAAAGTCCTTGGTGATATCTATATGGCGGTGCAATTTCCATTCTTTCGGTAAAAGCATACTATGCTCAAGCAGGCCTATTGTTAAAAATATGACTTCCCAGGAAATATCTAAATTACCTAAAGAGCTTAGCGCACTTTTATCTTTCTTAAGCTTATTAAATCTTGCTTGCGCAGCTATGTAATCTATAGGATGGTATGACTCTTCAGCCGCGGAGATAACCGAGATTTCTTTTAAAAACCTATAAAACATATCCAAAGATGAATTGCGCCCGATGATTTTAGCAAAATCCTTCTTTACGCTTGATGGGATATTTTCATAAAGCCCTGCTGCGCTTGAGCTAATCTGGTTATATTTTGCGTTTTCTTTACCCTTACCCAGCTTTACATCTTTTATCTTTTTTGTAACTTCTTTGACTTTTTTCGCATAATCAGTTGGTATTGCTTTGTACGAAAGCAGGTCAGCAAAGAAATTATTAAAAAACTCTTTCCACCACTTAAAAGAAATCGCGCTGCCAAAAATCCCCAGTGTCGCGAATATAAAACCATGCACAGCCAGTTTAGCCGCAGGGTCAACTCCGAACATGGTCGCAAAGCCTTCCCATGCAAAAGGAATTACCATAAACGCCGCGCACCAGGTTCCAAGGCTTGTGCCAAATCCTGAACCACCATTACCTTCATTGCCAGATGTTCGTTTTTTCTTTTTTACTTGTGGCTTTGTGACCTCTTTATCGTCCTTTTTTTGTATTTTAGTGATGCTGTTAGCAGTATAAATATTGCCTTCTTTTTTAGCGCTGTGAATTAAGCCATATTCTGATAAATCGCCAAAATTGTTAAGCTGCTTTTTTGAGGAACCATCCTCGCTATATACATTGTAAACCAGCTTTGCGTCTTTTGGAATATGAGGGGCATTTAAAATTAATTCCACCATTTTGATAAATTTATATATTCCTCCCTGCACGCTGAAATTAACGCATGCAAATGCCTTTCTATTAAAATCATACATAACATCGCAGCTAAAATAATCTTTGCCTTCTTCAACCTCTCTATCTATCGCGATTTTGAATTGAAACCCGTAGGATGTTTCCTCTAAATAAATTACTGTTATTCCATAGGTTACCCTTTTTTGATTTAAGTCAACACCGTCGATTTTCTGATTTTTTAGATAACACCCGAACTCATCTATCTGTTTACCGGTTAGCGCAGCTTGTTCAGTTTCTTGTGACCTTGTGTCTTGTGACTTGTGTCTTGTGACTTTTCCGGCTCCTTCTATGTATGTCTCAAATATATCTTTTAGCTTTTTCAGGTTCGGCTCTAACTTGTCTATTCCGCTGGACCGCACGACAAACTGAACCTCTATCTCTTTTTTTCCTATTTCGTAAAGTAATTTTTTTAGTGCATTCACATCTGTTTTTTCCGGAGTTTTGTACAGATGTAGGCTATACGATCCTGCATATTCATCCGCTTCATAAACAGTCGTTACCAACTCATATACGTTTATGTATTCATTAGTTACCAACGCTTTACAATCATCTATGATTTCATCGTTATCGTTCAAAAATTTAAGCAAGCTCTGACCTGTTATCTTAATTTTAGGAATATCGCTGGATCTTTCGCTTTCTTTAATTTTTTGTATATCAGTTCGCTGTATTAAATAATACTGCTCTGCATTTATATTACTAAATATTTTTTCCGTCTTATGATGCTGCCACACAAGAGCGCCTTTGCCGTCATCGGTTAGGGTTATTTTCTCTGCCTCTTGTGACGTGGTGACCTTGTGACTGGTGACCTCTTCTGTTTCAACCGCCTTAGCTCCGCTGATACAGCTCTCTAAAAGCTCCATGATAGCTCTTAGTTCCTCAGTATCTTTGTGCGCCTGCTCTCGGGTTTCTAACACCAACTTGGTAAGTTTCTTGTTATAAGCTCCATCCATAGATTTCATAATATCGTCTGCGTCTTTCGGACTTTTTAATCCATATACAGATGAGCCCGTGGCATTGCCAAAATCAGCTACCAGATGCGGAATCTCAAGAACTTTTTCTGCGCGCTCTATCATTCTTTGTTTATATTCTTCTATGAATTTTATTGCCTGTTCATAAGTTATCGGCAAAGAAGGTGCCGTTCTTACATGCATTCTAGAATCTTTGAAGATTAACGAAAATGAGGTATTTTCTATATCTTCGCCTTCAACATCATTCGGCTTCCATGCGAGCACATTGCCTTCTATGGGGGGTATTTTTGTTTTTAAAGCTATGTTTTTCTTGATTATGGAATTAATTTCGCTGATAACGGAATCATCTGGCTCTGTTATAAAAACAACTGCTAGTGTAACTTGCACTTCAGAAGACCACATGCCTCTTTCTTCTAACCGAAGGCCTATTTGTTTGCCTATTGAATCGTCTCCTATTATCAAATCGATTCCATCCACACTAATTACTATATGTCTTATCTTTTCCTCCCAGTCTTTTTTGTACTTATTTGAAATCTCGTCGGTTATTGTATCGATTTCTTCACTAAACGCCTTAAAGGACATATCCGCAGTTTTTCCTGTAATTTTCGTTTCTGGAACTTGTGACGTGGTGACTTGTGACCTGGTGGTCTTGTCTTTCGTTTCGTCCGTTGTGTCCTTTTTATCAGTTTTCGCAACAAAATAAACAGACACCCAGTTTTTAACTCCCTCAACGAATTCAAAGCCATAATCCGGTAAATACGGCTTGATTTCTTTTTCAAATACATCTTTGCCGATTGCGTAAACAGGAAATTCAAATTTTGTATTTGCCATATTCGGCGCGTTATTTATAGCCTGCATAAATGCGACTATTAGGCCCTGCTGTTTGCATTCCTCGACGAATCTGGAGCTAAAAGCTTTAAATTGAATTTTATTGTATTTTGGGTAATAAGTCACATGCCAGTCAACAAGGGCTTTGGGTTCGGTGTTGTGATATATATAAAAGCATGCTTCGAAACCGTTCTCATCAAATTCGCTCCAAGACAAACTTAGTTTGTAGTCGGTCTTTGATTCTTTTGCTGTTATTTTTTGATTCTGCAAAAATTTACGTATTTCGTACATATGCTCATCTGTGGTTATAACAGGATTTATTTCTATATCCTCCATGCCTTTTGTTGTTTTTTCTTGCGAGATCGCGGCCTGGCTGGGTAATGCTGCAGCTGCGTCTTCAATTGTTTCAAGCTCTATTTTTGCATTAGACGAGTTTTTCAACATCTCCCCAAGCAGCCTCTTTGTCTCCGCAGCATATTCTGATTTTACGACAACCTCTACTTCCACGCCTTGCTCAACAAACAAACTATTCTCGCTTATTGCATATTGCAGGTCATTTACATCTTTACCGTCATATGTCTCTTTCAGCATATCAAATACTTTTCCTTTTACAGCTTGAGTAAAGACAGTAAATGAAGAAACGCAGGTTTTATTTTTTAACAGGCTATAATCCTTATGATTGCTCATCCACGCAAAATGCTTTAAACTATCTCCCGCAAGCGTAAATTTCATTGTTATAACTTTGTAGTCTGCTTGCTGTTGCGGCATTGTTCGTTGCGACTTGCTTGCCTCGAGCGTAAGCGGGGGGGTAACCTGTTTATCTGCGTATACAAAATAACCCCAGCGGCTCTCTTTACACTGAAGGCCAAAGTTTGGCGCATGTTTCGCTATCAAGGTATTAAAGAAATTAAGGGTATCTTGGTCCTTTGAGGCTATATGAAATTCAAACTTCGCATCATCCGGAATCTGCTCGGCTGATAAAATGACTTTTATCAGCTCAACCATTACGGTAGTATCGGCATCCTCTAAGCCTTTGTATGTCCAACCACTAAAATCTACAGCATCATTGCTCAATAGGGTGTCAATTATTATGTCATTGCCTTTTGCTTCATATGAAAATCTCCATTTATCAAGCTTGCCTGCCTCTATTTCAAAAACCGGATTACTAGAACCATGCCTCCACCATTTTGCTTCTATTTTTTCGCCGTTGCATACGGTCTGGCTCTTAAGATATTTCACAAATGCATTGGATTCCTCATTGGTTAATACGGCTGGCTGTTTTTTGTCGGTTTTGCCGGTTTGCTTTTTCAAGCCGCCAAAATCAACAATATTACCTTTATTATCCTCAAATATTAAATCTCTTTTTATGCCGAACATTTGTTTGATTAATTTTATAACTTCGGGGCATAATAAATTAGCGTTATCCATTTGTTCTGCGCGGATAGGGAGACCCATAGCAAATTTATTTTCGCTTGGGAAATACTCAATATGCCAGTCGAGACACCTTCTACCCTGTTCCTCTATTCTTATGTAGAGGCTTTCGTAGCCACCGACTTTTATGCAATCTGTAAAGCTCGTTGTCAAAGAATACATGTGCTTATCTTTTTCTAATGTCGTTTTATTCAGACTATCCGCAACTGTCTTGAGGCTAATCGGTTTTTCTTCAGTAACATTGCTGACATGGTCAAATGTGACCTGGTCATCCGTTTTCATCGGCTCATGAACTTGTAACGTGGTGACCTCTTCGTTCATTTTGTCCGTTTTCTTGACTGTGTAAACAATTTCACTGTCTCTTTCTTCAACACTGCAGGATAGCCCAAATTCTGATAAATCACCGCCGAGTTCAGGGTCTAGTAATGCCTTCGTTTGACCGCGGCTTGCGCCTATAATAAACTCAAATCTTGCCTTATCCGGAATAAGTTTGCATTGTAAAATGCGCTGTATTACTTTTGCTATTAATCTTTCCTCGCGATGTCCTTCCGCCATATCAAGCCAACTAGCTGTAAATTTTTCCTCTTCTGATGAATAGTTGAGTGCCCATATAAAAATGTCGCCGTGTTCATTTTTATCATCATACAGACTCATTTGAATAGATATGTTTTCTTCTAGACCATCTAAAACGATATCAACGTCTCTTAAAGTATATTTTCCATCGGGCATTTTCCCATCTATATTCTCCTGGTCTAATTCTTCCAGCTCTTCTACTAACTTTACTTTGGCATAAGCGCCTTCGGCATTTTTAAGAATCGCAGTAATTTTTTCTATGCCTTTTTCATCAGGGCTGTTTTTAAAACCGATTATCACTTTAACTGTAAACGTAGCATCTAGCTTGCCTTCTTGTATCGTTGCCTTAAGGCCATCGATAGCATCCAAGTCGTAGTGCTCAAAAACATGCTCGTAATTGATACCTGGTATAATAATTTTAATATATCCCATGGTATCACATGTCATACCATTTGCCATTATACCTTCAACAGCTTCAATAACCGCCCCACCGCTTAATTTGCAGGTTATCGGCTCTGACTCTACGATAGCTTCTTCTTGCGGCTTGGTGACCTCTTCAAACGCTTGAGTAATCATTTCATATACAGCTTTATAATCATCCGAATTCTTTACAGCTGTCATTACTCTAACATCAAAACGTTCGGTTGAATTAATATGAAGGTTGATTTTCTCCGACAACAATGCAGCCTGCTTGGGGTCACTTATATCCTTTGCCATGTTAATGCTTCCGTAGACAGCAACTATAATCATTCCCGATATTTTGCCGGCCCATTCCTCTTTCCTGGAATTGAGAAATTTAATAAACTTAAGCGCTTCCTTGCCAGATAATTTTAATTCGTAGTTTATTTCCTGTTTTTCTGTTGCGGTATCTTTAAATTGCTCAACCGCTTCCTCAAGGCGCTTCTTTACGTTATAAAAATAACTCAATGGGCAGTTCTTTTCCTGCCTCATTTTAATAATAAAAGATTTATTTATATCGCCGTCCTTAATACGACAATAATCTAATAAAGCACGTCTTGAATACCTATCACTTGCAACAACACCACGCTCTAAAAGTTCAGCTGAGTCCTTAGCTGTATAAGTAACGATAACTGAAATCTTGTCATATGCTTTAAATTCGACTAATGAGTCCATAAACTTTTCTAGTTGATCATAATTGTCAAAACGCGCGATTTCCTCTTCGCGCAGCTTTGCCTGCTCTTTTAGAGTGCTCAAATCCGGCTTAACAAATTTATTTTCTATGTGCTTTACTTCTTTTTCGAATTCATCTTGTTTCCCATCGTTTATATAGTTTATTATCATTTCCTTTAGCTTCTTCTGCTCTTGAAAATAGACATTCATTGTATCTTGATGTTTCAGATTGGTTAATTTCGCTTTTTCTTCTTTTGCAAGCTCAAAATCCCATTGAAAAATCGCTTTTGCGGTTTCGCGAAGAATCAGCGTCTGTTCCAGCATCTTGTTGGCCTTGCCAAGCATATCTATATCGCAGTAATTCAGCATTTTTGAGCTGTTTAGCATTTCTTTTGCTTTATTATAAAGTGTTTTGCTTTCTTCCCATGCACTTTCCCACGATTTGCCAAACCCGGCTTTCGCGGTTTCAAATATTCGGTGTTTGGAGTCGTTGAGATGTTTTACAAATTCATCAAACAGCCTCGTTGCTTCTTTTTCTTTCTGTGTTTTCTTTGTGTCTTGCTTTATTACTGACTTCTTTTGCGTAGACGGCGACTCTATTTTCCTTTTTAAAGCAATTATTTCGTTCTCCATTACAAGAAGAAGCAGTTCTTGCTTGGCTATTTTCTGTATCCGCTGTCTTTGCTTTTCATGGTCACTTAATTTTTTCCCTCTCTGCGCTTCAATAACCGGGTAGGCCTTAATAGCTTTGCGCAATTCGTTAAAATCACTTTCAGTTTTCGCGTTTTCCCATTTAGGTTTAATATCTTTGCTATTTCGAATATTGACTGCTTCATTATGTACTAAATTGAAAACAGCGGTTACAGATATTAATCTAATGTTGTGGCTTTTATCTTTTAATTCCTTTAGACACGATTCCGCCTCGCTTAAATAGACTTTTCCTTTATTAATAGCTGTTTTCGCTTTGCTATACAAATCATTAATTTCTATCATTTCTGCGGATTTGGGATCGTCCTTAAGCTTCTCCTCTAATTCAGTAAGAAGCCAATCAATTCTATCGCCTTGGACTATTTTCGTCGAAAGCCCAACGGGCCTGTCTTTAAGAAATTCCAGGATTTTAGGACCGTAGAACAATAGCAAAGGTAGCACAAAGCCGTAGACCTTCTTCAGGAACGAATCGTCGTTTTCAGAGCCGCCGAAATCGACTACGTTGCCGTCGGTATCCTCAAATACTGCGCCTTTTTCGAAGCCCGGTAGCTGCATAATCAATTTTATGACTTCTGGCAAGAATAGGCTGGGGTAGTCTTTGTTGTAAATTCTATTAAACTTGATAATAAATTTCCCTTCATCCGGTATATATTTTTGTATATCAAAGTCCATACACTTTTCGCCGCCGACTTCGTCTATCCTCATATAGAGCCTCTTACCTGAAGATAGCAACTGTGTTTTCAGTTCATATTGGTTTTCTTCTTTTTCGAATGTCTTATTATTTAAATGGTTTGCAATTATTTCAAGTGTAACCGGGGTTTCTTCCTTGTTGCCTTCATTTAATTTTGCAAACTCCACCCTTGCCGCTTTAAGGTTATTTTCAAAAACAGAAATTCCTACGGGGAATCCTCTATCAAGCTTTCCCTGACGAATTTCCTGCGCCTTTTTATCAAACGCGCCTATATCTCGTGACCCAATTAATTCTGTATATAATATTACCTGGGCGTTTGCGTACTTAGAAGGAAAAGAATCTAGCGATTCGTTGTGCGCGTCGTAATATCTTTGCGCGTCTTCAAAAAGCCAGCTGGCATACTGCATAGCCAGGTTTACATATTCGCTATATCCATCAAATTTTAGCAGGGCTTTCTGCAACTTAACATTAGAAGAATCTTCCTTAGCTAAATTTATAGCCTGAAGGCGTATTTTGTGGGCTTCTGCTAAAGAAGTTTCAAAGGCGTCGCTGGTAGTATAATTCATGGAATCGTTGATACGTTGTTCATGTTTCTTAAACAGATTATTTATTTTTCCAACTTCTGTCGTATATTCTGCTTGATTATCCTCTAAATCGCTGGGTTTAATCTTTTCTGGCTCTTTATCTTCTATATAGGGTTTATCTTCCGGTTGCTCTTTCTTCTTAATAACTTTTTTGTGCCCACTTGGCACAACAGGCTGCAGCAGTTTTGCTGCTTTTTTCGCCAGCTTAAATTCTTTTTCAATTTTCGGTATTAACCACTCTAATTTCAGTTTTAATCCATTGCACTCGTCCAGTTGTTTTGTCAGCTCGCCTAATTCTTTATTCTGTTCTTCCCAGACCACTTCATGTTTTTGGTTTATCTTTTGTTTGCGGGAATAGCTCTTGCCCGCTGTTTGTCTTTTTATATTTTTGACCTTTCCATCCACCTTTAAAATTATGCCCTGTCTTTGCGCATCAACAAGCGGGGCTCTTTTGCCTTCTATTGTTCTGATTTCTTCTGATATGGAGCTCAAATTATTTTTCGCGTCTTTTAGAGCGCTTTCTAACGCTTCTATTTTCTCATCGACTTTTTCTAACCCTAAGGCTTCTTCAAAATCGGATTTTATAATGTCGTATATAGTCTCTTCCTTCTCGGGTTTTCCCTTCGCAGCTTTCTTTGAGGCAAATTTTGCCTTATATATCTTAGCTGCAACATACCATATTCCGAATATAGAAAATAAAGAAGCTGCTACAATAAATGGTACTGCTACGCCAAAGAAATATCCCAGTAACAACCCGACACCAAGGCCGGCAGTAACTATAACAATTGATATAACAGTATCTACGCGCGAAATACCCCTAACCGCAGTTTTGAGCGGCAAAGATGTTATAACCCTATGATTACTTCCATTCTTAACACCCACGGCTTCTGCCGCGCTTGCCTGTTTTATAAGCATGTCTACATCTTTAGATAAATCTTGGGGGTTTTCTTTTATGATAATCCTGATTTTGTTTTCCATATCGGCTTTGGAAAAATCGAAGGTTATAAGTTGTGCCGTATCAGAAAACTCCAATTCGAAAACACAATCCTTAATGCCCTGCTTAACCGCGATTTCTTCCGCAACGCATTCTATAAGCAAAATCTGCCAGGGGGCTATTGCCTCTTTATATAAGTCCATATACATATCTATAATCGTACCTTTATCATCTAATTTCAGTTTTGCCCTTACTTTTAGCAATACAAGCACATCGTCTTTAGGGATATCGGTGAAAGCCAGATAGGCCAAATATTTCAAACTTGGTAACTTATTTTTAATAAGCGTATTATTGGCCGGCAAGTCACCGTTGGATACATGTTGTTCTAATTTCTCTATTTCAAGAAAAGCATCCAGGACATTATATTCATCGGCTCTTGCGTCAAGAAGCTGTTTTATTTCTTCTACAGCGGTTTTAATATATAAATTTTGAAAAACAGGCAGGTTTTCTTTGGTAAGCGTATGTTTGGGGTATTTATTTAATAGTTCGTTTTGTATATAAAACCAAGCTGTGTCTTTTCCAGCCGTGTTTTTTTCATCACTTACGAAACATCTGTTTATTTTATTAATCAGGTCCACTACCTTTGTGCTTTCGGTAGGATCCCTGGGTTTATTGCGCGGCAAAAGAGGTAAAGAAATATGAAAAATTTCGCTAACATCATCTGACCCATTAATATATTCTTGTGAAAAATCCCTTTCGCTGACAACCGCTCCTACATTTTTCTCTATTTTTACACTCCACATTTTAGGAGATTTATCATGCGCAACTACAATTGAATGACTTCGCCTGTCAAAATAGACTTTTGGCTCTTCGCCTTTGATTTTTCCCTTACACCAAAGAATCGCATTGTTTACCTCATCTCTGATCTTTCTGGCGCCTGTATAATCAACCTCGCAAAGGTGTGTCAATGCATACGCGGAAAAGGCTATAGCCTCTTCGTCTGCTTTGCCTTTTATAGCGCCCTTTGCGTCAATGGCAACCACGGCTATATTCTGTTTGTTTGCGCCTTCTACCGGCACCGGAAGCCAATAATGAGTGCGACCTGCGTATGAACTTATAAATCTTTTTCCGTTTCTAAAAACTTTTTTCATTAAAAGGAGCGCCTCTTCATCAATTTCCCTGTTGCCTTTAAACATAACACGCACATTAGAGAGTGTATGCGAGCTGACTTCCAAAGGCAATACGAATTCCATACCCTCTTCCTTAACAATACATAACGGCGCATAACTGCTATTTTTTAAATCGTCGAGGCGGTTATCTGCCGCGTAAATAGCCACTAATTCCATCGCCGCCCGCATTTCAGCGGGTTCGTCTTTCAACACAATGCCTTCTTTTACAAATCTTACAAGGCAATCAAGGGCTTCATCGCGAACTTCACCGTTATCGCTGACTTTGTATTCATCAAAAATCTCTTTTTGCTGGTCAATGTTTTTCTGGCTTAGAACCTTAAGCCATTTGCCATCAGTTTGAGGCGCCTGCAATAACATCGCTTGAACAATCTTTTCTCTTGCATTAACGCTGGTTTTAAGCATTAAATCTTCATAAAAGTTATCACTTTTATATTGGTTCAATAAATTCGCCAATTCTATTAGTTGAAGGTTGTCGCAGTTTTCAGCGAAAATATTAATATCCTCCGCAAGGCTATGCAGGTTATTACCATTGCCGTTTTTGCTCTTTGGCATCTCGCTTAATTGCAAAGAGATAGAGTCAAGGAGGCCTTCTAGAACCCTTGTATCTTTTAGCATATTAAGTGTTTTAAAAATTGTAATAGCGGCTTTTTTTCCAGCAGATGTCTCTTTAAGTATAGGTAAAAGAGAATTTACCATTTTGTTTTTTTCTTCAACATCGTCCTCTGTTTCAGCAACCTTACAGAATGTTTCAATGGCGCCGGGCACATTCCCCATGCTCATTACAAATCTGGGCAGATTATCCCAACCAGAGTGGATCCCGCTAAGTAAAGTCGTGTAAATTTTTTCATTTGTGGGGGATTGTTTAATCAGTTGGCTAAATAATAGCAGCGCATCGTCTATCTTATTTAATGCCAAATTGGCATGTAACAGCGTAATATCAGTATAAGATTTCTCATAACCTTCTTTCTGGGCTTTAATGGCATAGCCTATAGCATCATTAGGCCTGTTGAGAAAAAGGTTTATCGCGCCTAAAAGATAATATGCAAAACTACGGCATTTTGGTATTGCCTTCTCGCTGCTTATTAAATCCTTTTCCGCTAATGAAAATGCTTCAACTGCACCGGCATCTTTTTCGTCTCTTAAGAGACGTGCCTTCTCTAAATATGCCTGTCCGCGCAAAAATACCATAAAATTGCGCTCTTCTTTGGAAATAAGGAATTTATCCGCGAGGACAAAAAATCTTATGGCCAAGTCAGGGGTCCCTACATCGGTGCATATAGCGCCGAACCCATTTAAAATCTCTCCCAAATTCTGCCGTTCTTCAAAAGATAGATCATGCGGCGTAATGTTTTTTTCCGTAAACTCACAGAACGTCTCCAGATTATCGGACTCCCCGGGGGCTTCGAGTCCTAACTTCTTAAACAAGAACCCTATTGACTTTTTATAATTCGCGGTAACTTCATCGGTTATTTTCTGTTGCCGTAAACAATAGGCTAAGTTGCAATATGCCTCCGCTAAAAAATTGTAAGAATGCTCCTGGCTTTTTATATGGTTTACAGCCAAGAAAGCTTCGCTGATTACCTTTTCTAAATTGCCCTCTCTCTGGGCTAATCTACCTGCAATCATGCTTGAAAAAAATCTCTTTGTATCCGTAGCGCCTGCGCCTCCAAGACTTTTTATATAATCAGGCGCATGGCGGAATATTTTGCCATCAGCGAATGCCACACCCATTCTGTAATAAACTGTTTTTATGTCACATTTGCCGGACTCGTCATGCAGTTTCAAATCGACCATCTTTGAATAAAGCAATATGGCTTCCGTAACGTTACCTTCTAAATGGTATATATATGCCAGCGTGTTATAGGCGTCATAAATCGTATCGCTGTCTGCCATATCTATTACCTCGCGCAGATATACCTTTGCCTTCCAGCCGCTATCCTGGTCATTAGGGTCATAACACTGGTTAGCCAAAATAAGTTTTTCCTTTGCCTGTGTTTTAAGGTCTTCGGGGTGCACTTGTTCAGTTTCCACCCTGGCTGATTTAGCGTATTTGAATTCAAACGCGGCCATCCTGTTGTTATGCATCTTTTGAAAACATATACCTATGCCGGCATGCAAATCCGCCTTAACATCATCATAGCCATTTTCTCCCTGTATGACGTAGAAAATGTCCCGTAAGGCATTCATGCACTCTTCGGGCCTGTCCAGCATCTTTAATGCGTCTTCGTATAGAGTCTTTACATTTTCCCTGCTCGCGACGGGAGGAGCTGTGATTTCCACAGAAAGAGCTGTTACGGCCTCTTTGACATCTTTTCTTTCTTTATTAAGCCATACGGCTCTTTTTATCTCTAGCTTCGCTTGGTCTATCTTTCCCTGTTTATGTAAAACATCGGCAAGGCCAAGCAGAGCTTTTATTGGGGCAAGTTCTAACGGTTCATTATGCATTTTCGCTTCAGTTAGTCTGACAAGGTCATTAAAGACAACCTCAGCTTCTTCAAATTCTTCCATGTTTTTTAGCGCATACGCTTTTGTTATTGCTCCTGCGATGTCATCGGCTTCAAGAGAAAGCAATATATTAGCTGCTTCTACGCTTTCTTGATTATCATTTGTGAATAAATAGGCGTAAGCCAAGCCTTCTAAAGATGCCAGTTTCGCCTCACGGTCAGTAGACAATATGCCATTATTAAAATATATCCTTGCCTCCTTATACTTTCCTAAGTAATTAAGTATCGATCCAAGTTTAGCGCAAAATTCTTTCCCAAGAGACGTTGATGGGCCAGCTTTGCTGGTCAGCGTTTTGAGCGCGTTTAAAGATCTCTCAACTTTTTTCTGGTTACCTTGAATTTTTGAAAGTTCAATTGTTCTGGTATGTAGCACAAACAACCATCTTAAGTTATCCTCATGCTTATATTTTTGCTTTAGTTGGCTTTTCGCTGCTGCGATTTCGCCTTCTAACTTTCTTATCGTGTCATCATCTGCAGGTGTATCTTCCGGGACAAGGTTAATAGCGGCCTTATTTTTGATCGGCTCATCTTCTTCTAAATCCTTCAATGGCTCCAATTTTTCTAATTGCGTATTTACATAAGCAATTAACCGCTTCAGGGTTTTTTGTGTTGTGCTTTCTATAGTAATAACGGTAATAACTGGGTCTTTTGCTTTCATTATCTCATTATAAATGTTCTCTGTTATATCAGTTTCATCTAGATTATTTACATGTTGTAAAATATTTTCTAATTTTTCAATAATTTTTTCGCTGCTTGTTACGATTATTTCGTTTTTGTTTCCAAATTTTTTAATATTTCCTGAGTTTTTTGATTTATTGCACGTTTCTATATCGCTAGTTAACTTAGCTATCTTTTTATTACACCACTCTATTTCAGATACCATCTTTTTATACGCAAGGCCTCTCATCCTTTCCGCTTCTTGTATAATTGGCCGGGTTTTGCTTATTTTGCAATTTGCAATTATGTCATTGAAAATATTAATTGCTTTACTATAGCTTGCCTTGCTGTATAGAGTATTCGCATTCCTTAGCCTGCTTTGCCATTCTTCTTTTATCTTGCCTTCTGTTAACTTGATAAAATTATCCCGTTCTGACCTTTTCTTATATTGATCGCTAATTTCATTAAATTTTGCCAGCGCTTCGTTAAAGACCTGTATCGCTTCAGGGCGCTTGCCATCTTTGTCAAAGCTACAACCATTTTCGTATAACCTTACACCATCTTTATAATATGTTTCGTCTCCCGTGGGCTCATAATCTATATCCCTAGCTATGCTAACAGGCCGTGTAATGAGCCCGATATTAATCTTCTGCGTCATTTCAAATAAATAATAAGCGAAGTCCATTAAATTCAGCCAAGTTAAGATAAACATGCCGTAAAAACCATATTTTTTTATGGGGCTAATAGACGTTATTTCTTTTACAAAACCGCCTCTGAATTCAAGTTGCTTGGCGAATTTCTCTATTTTTTTATTATGAGGCGGGTACGCGATAACCAGGTTTTGCTTTTGCTTAATTCCAGCAGCTGGATAAATGATCCCTACTATCCTGTTGCTTGTGTTTTTAGCAACCAATGCGTATTTTAAAAGCTTCTTCTCGGATTTAGATGCTACTTCTTCTGCGTCTTTCTGTTTTCTTCCTTTAGCCCACTCAATTAAATCTTTTGCTGATTGCGTATCCTCTTGGGCATAATGTGTAATTATAATTTTTACGTCTTTATCTGAAGCAATCCTGGTATAGAAAACATCTTTTAATGAAATTAATGGCGAAATTGCGCTTTCAGAAAAAACAAAGTTAAGCCCCTGCGGAGCGCTTTCAGCGATTTCTGGCTTTAAGGCATATAAAGCGCTTAAAACACGCTCAAGTGTATCCATGTCTTTTATTTTGTTAAACAGCGTATAATAAAAAGTTTTGGCCTGCTCGTAGTTATCGCAAAAAACAAGCGCAACTCCTACTTTTTCATTTATTATTTTATTTATAAGCTCTTGGGTGGATTCAATGCCGTCTTTGGCATTAAGCACCATAGTAGTAGATGGCAAGCCAAGCTTGTTTACTAAATTATGCAACTCATCAATGGGTAAAGACTCTATAGTCATATCTGCTTCTTTAAATTGCTTTATTTTAACAGGCCGGGGCTCTTCTATTATTGACAGAGGCAGAAAATTCGATACATCAAAAATACCTCTTTCTCTGTTTTTGCCTGCAGAAATAACTTCTTCCTTAATGCTCGGATTTTTGATCTCTGTAATGGCCCATTGTATATAATCTCTTGGATCTGGCTTTTTGCCTATGGCGTTTTCTATTATTTCGTCGCCGGATATCCTGCTTCCTACATTATAAAATTTCTCCGTTAAAAATTTGCCTATTTCTTTCGGGTTCTTCGCGATAGAGAGGCCTTTGTCTTTAAGCGCGCGCGCTACCTGATAATAATAAATATCAGCGTAGAAATAGCTAAACGGCATGTACGCTGTAGCGATTATATAATGAATAAGCCCTGCCCATTCCGGAGAATTATAATAGTCTTTCACATGCGCAGGATCCGGGATTCCTGTAATGCCTGAACGCATGTTCCAGTAATACTGCGTCAGGGCCTGCTCTTTTGTCATGTCTCCATATATCTTCTTATATTCTTCAGAATTCTCATCCATATCCGCCAACTCATACATATATTTCTCAAAGCCGGAAACAGCCAGATAATAGCCAAGGCCCCTGAACATAAGCAGGTGTTCTTTGCGGCGCGCCTCTAAAAATTCGTACATTAAAGGTTTGGGCATTTCAGAAATATATTTTTGTATCCATACAGGGTCATAAATCATATTTTCAATAAACCTTGCCAGGAATTCGCTGATAGCCTGACTTGAGGAGCCTACAAGGGTCCCTTCGTCAAAATTACCATTAGTATGGTTGGCTCCATGCCCTGTTTCATGCGGTAATATATAGGCAAAATCAGCTCCGTCCTGCAAGTTTAATAGAATACGCGCGGCGAGGCCTCTTCCGATATATGTGGATATCCCGGGATGCGGAAACCTCCCGTCTAATTTGCCTTCCAATCCTTCCTGCCCTCTTGTGTTGTTGTCAATCAAAACCTTTGATATATCAATACCCATATCTTCAAAGGTTTGTTTTACCGCCTTAGATAGCTGGTCAACTGTATAGTATTGCTCTACTTCTTTATAAGTTTTCCTGTTTTTATAAAGCACGTTATGCGGCAGGAGCTCAAGGCCTTCTTCCGCTAAAGCTTGACGATATTCATCGGCAGCCTCTGTTATCGCGTGTTTGGTTGCGGTTTCTATTTGCCCGGCAAATTTTTCAAATTGGCTGTAGGGGAATTCGTTTGCCGCGTGCGATAATTCAGTATAACTTTTATAGGAAAGGCCAAATTTAGTTGCTAATTTACGCGTTGTCTCGTTCTGCAGTTTCGCGAAGGCCAGTTTTCTTGACACCAGCTCTTTACCACGTTGTGGCATAAACAGGGAAAGCTGTTTTCTCTCTTTTTCATCCAATTTATTTCTTGATATATAATTGGCGCTGACGTCATTAAGCTTTTCGCCTTCATACACCATAGGAAAACTCAGATACGCTTTATACAGCTCCAGGTATTGCTTTCTTATTTTTGGGTCATTATCAACCTGTTCATACAGCAGGGTAGGAATAAGCTTTTGGAACCTTTTCTTAAGAACCGGATTCTTTATTTTCAGTTTAGAATAGGCTATGGCGTCTTTTAACAGTTTAGCGTCCGATACTAGCGCTAATTTTTCCTGTTTTAGCTTGTCTTCTTTTTTCTCTAAAATATCTCCTATTTTTTTACCGTCTTTTCCGTCAAGGCTATCTACCCAAAATATAGGATATTTCCATTTGCTTTCCTTAAGCACCTCTTGTTGCTTGTCGGGGAGACTGCTAAAGTAGGTATCGTATTTCTCTTTATCTTCAGGTGAACTTATAGGGCAATCGGCTATGCAGCTGTTTCTCTGGGTGCCAATAGAGTAAAGCTGCTCATTTATTGAATCGAGTTTTAGTTCTACTTCATCAATAAACTTTTTAACTTCATCATAATAAACTGTTTTACGGATGCTGGCTAAAACATAATCTTTTATATATTTTAAAAAGTTTATTATCTTCGTATAAAAATTATTTTTTGCTATATCAACCTGCCTAGATATTAAAAAACCTTCAATATCATCTTCGGATATTTGGGCCTGATTTGTTGCATTATTTATCATGTCGTTACAGGTATCACGTATGATTGATGGGGCATTTACAGATTCTCTCGTTTCTGTGTGGTGAGTGCTGCATATAAGCGTTATAGAAACTTTTGAGCCTAAAATATTCACTTCATCCGGAAACGATTTATTTGACTTTATATGTTCTGCGCTTATAAATACATGCCCTGGCGTTTCTTCATGCAAATATGCTGTCTTGCGCTCATAGGTTTGAGTTGCGATGCCAAATTCTCTATGAGGCAGAATATAATTCGATGCCTCGAGAGCTTTTCTGTCGCGCACCGGATTGTCGGTATTTTTCCTTGTGCCTGCGAATTTTGTCGCATCTTCAAAAGGCGCGACAATAACCGCGCTGTTTTCTTCTTCACCGTCTTTTATGGAAACTATGCTCATATCGGCGCCTTCTTTAATAGGCTGAATGCCCTTTGAAAAACCGCTCGTATTTATCCAGGTAATTTTTGCGTTTGTATGCTGTTTAATAGAATTGATATCGCTTACATTAAGCCCGGAATAAGGCGCATCATCAACAAAGACAAAATCTACCGTCTCATTAAGGCCGGCAATGCCTGATGGAGAATAAACTGCCTCAAATTCAAATTTTAAATTTCCGTTTTCATTTTCAAGCTCGGAATAGTATTGATTTTTATAATGATTGATAATCAGATCGAGTTTAGTGTTTTCGGATGTAAATGCGACTATTTTTATTGGTTTATTGTTTTCTTTTGCGGGAGTTGTAAGTATAGACTTATTAATTACACAGTTTATCGCCTCATTCAACGAGGGGGTTGAAAATCCGCGGTATTTATAACTTAGAGCGTCTTTTACCCCTGTTTCAAACAAGGTAACTAAAGTCTCGAGTGTTACAATAGCAGGCGTGCCTAAGCGCGTATAAATATTTCTCAGGCCTGCTTCTATCTTCTGGGTGTCTTTTTCAAGCAAACCTAAAGAAATAAAAGCATCTTCCATGCTTTTGGCATTTTCAGAACGAAAGGTTGTGGAACCGCCTGAAGATGTTAGTGAATGATGATCGCCGCTTAAAAGTCCCCATAGCCAAGTATGGTGAATAAGCAGATTCTGCGCATCGCATCTATCTATGCGCGTTGCTTCGTGAATTATCCTGGCGGTTTCCTTGGTATAATCATCTCGCAACCTGCTTATTGCCCTTGTAATATTAGGCTCAATAACATATTTGTTATTCTTTCTTCTTATTATAGGCATCTTTCTTAACAGGTGCTCTGTTTCGCCGTTAGGCCCGTACCATTTTGCCATAAAAATTCTATCTAACTTATCGTAAGGAATAGCGTCTAAATTATCCTTATAGCGCTCTAAAATAGTAAATACACATTCAAGCTCTCTTAATACATCGTCTATATTTTCAATGCCTACTGATAAACGCACGCCTCCCTCGCTTATGCCTCCGGCCTTTTGATCCTCCTTTGAAACGGTCTTATGCGTACCAAGCGCAGGCACTTCAATCAAAGTGCGCACCTGGCCAAGGCTGACAGCGTAATTAAGAAACCTTGTGTATTTTGTTAAATTCACGCAAGCCTTTGCTCTTTCAAGGGTATCTAAATCAAAATATATCATATGCCCGAAATTTGTCATCTGGGCTTTGGCTGTTTCATAATCGGGGTTTTGCAGGTCGCCCGGATAAGACACGGATTTAATAATGCCATCATTCACCTTTTGTTTTAATAATTCCACAACTTTAAAGGCATTTGACTGCTGTTTTTCAAGTCTTTTATACAGAAATGGCAGGCCGTACTTAATAATTTTAAAGGCATCCAAGGCATCTATCGGCGAAGCAAGTTTTGCTCTTCTTGATTTTAATTTTTCGGCAATATCTTTTTTCGCGACTAATACAGCGCCCTCTACATCGCCTACCGCGGAAATTCCCTTTGTGCAGCCTACCATGGATATATCTACTCCGTGCCTAAGCGGCTGCTGGGCTGCTGATGTGGCAAAGGTATTGTCAAAAGCCACTATCGCGTTGGGATTCTTGGATTTAACAATATCTGCCGCTTTCTTGATAGGAATGATTTTCAAGGACGGGTTTGCCGGAGATTCGAAAAAGAAAAATACCGTGTTTTCAGTAACAGCTTCTTTTAATTCCTCAAGGCTATTAACAAACTTAACTTTTGCCACGGACTGTAATTGGCCAAATAGATTATCGCTGCATCCGTAAGCAGGCCTTAAGAGAATAATCTCTGCTTTGTTTGGGTCATCCAAATCGTTATTTTCCAAAGCATAAGAAGCAGCGGCGTAAATAGAAGCCATGCCCGACACAAAGCTTACCCCTTCATATCTTTTCTTCTTATTATCCTCGCCGCGAGGCACTCCGGCTGATTCAAAATCGGCAATCATGCGCTCAACAAGAGATTCGGGTTCATGCGTAGCGGCTTCAAGAGGCGTACCGGATTTCTCAAATACAGTTTGCTCTACAATTTCCCCTATATTACCGTCAAATTGCGGGTTTATTTGAAATGTGCTGTTGGGAAACAAGCTGTTATCAACCAGCGACGCTGGCCTTAACGCCGAAGCCGCCTTTTCCCGCGCGATATGCTCGCCGCTTGCGCCGTAGCTCACCTGGTTTACGGTGAAGGCGATGATTAAAACCATAGATATTATTTTCATGATTTTTCTTTTCATTTTTATGCAGCCTCTCCTATTGATAATTCATATTTAGCGCTGTTTATATCCTCTGATTCTGTTTTAGGAAAATCAAAATCATACGGAATTTTTATCTGCGAGCCGCTATCAAACGCATCTGTAATTTCCTCGACTTGGATATTGCGCGCTTTAAGCGCCTCGAGCATAGCGAAAATAGCGTCTATAGTAACGTCTCTCATCGAGGTCTTAATCTGCGCGTTTCTATAATACTTATCAAAATTTTCTTTTGCCCATTTGGCATCCTTGCCAAATAGCTCTTCAAGAAATACTTCCTTAAACATAGGGTGGTCTTTGGGGTAAAAATGAACTCTATGTATTCTTCTGCCTCTTTTTATAACCTCCACCTTATCGGGCATTAGAGAGGAATAGACTGCGTTAAGAAAACTCCATGTATGTGCCCATTCACCAGAACGTTCTATTTGCTTACGGTAGGTATCTAATTCGCCTTTTTCAAAATTGAATGGCGTAATATCTTTCAATTCAAAATTAGGCCCGCAATTGTGTGTAGTATTTGAAGGAGCATTACGCACATAATCTTTTAAATAACAAACTCTGATATTCTTTGCGAGCGTCCTAAGCGTGCGCTCTAAAAATAAATCCTTCGTTTTTTGCCCTTCTCCAAAAACTTCGCCTATATATTCTTTTAACATTTGCTTGCTGGTTTTTCTTAGATTAACACCCAACGCCTGGTTGGCAATCAGCGACTGTAAAATAAAACTGCTGTAACCAAACCTAAGAATTTGGCTGGCATCAAAATGTTTTGATAAATTAATCGTATCAACGCTGTCATACGCTATAATAGCTCCCATTTTGCGCAGTTCATTTTCCATTTTAATACCGTCAACCTTATCTGAATCGGCAGCGCCAACCCCGCCTGTTTGCAGTTCAACTCCTGCCGCCTTTTGTATTGACAAACCAGGAATATAGACGTTTCTGCCATTTAACTTTTTAATTTTAGCCGGTATATCAGGCGACGATGGAAAGTTAAAACATCCCGCGCCTACGAATTCGAGGCTGCTGGCAAGTTTAACTTTTATTTTTCCTTCCCTGGCTAAATCACGTATAACTTCGGAGATATTGCTACTATTTGCTTCCTTTTTTGCCAGTTCGGTAATATCATCAAAAGTCTTCAGAATAACTTCTCCTCCCTCTTTTGTAGTAATATAAGGCACCACCCATGGCCCTGGAAAGAAAATTGTCCGCTTTCCTTTATTAACTGCGGCATAAACGTAACCAGCTTGCGGGCTGGCGGTAGTATCATAGATTCTGCGAAGCCCTAATATTTTTTCTATATCTTCGTCTGTATATGGCCTGCCGTTTTCATCATAAATATGCATCCCCATAATAGGGATAATATTGCCTAACCATATATTATGCCATGATTCACTATTATCAATTTTCTCGTAAAGGGCGCATTTTGTTAAACGCATAGGGTGCGCGGCAAATGCGTCGGTTTTATTCAAATCCATAACTTTAGAGTAAAAATCAGTTTCCTTGTATTCACCTGAATTATCAATAAAAAACTCATTAGCACCTTCTGCCTTTAATGCCAGGACTCTATCTGATAATTTTTTTATCTCATCTACATTTATTATATGCGGAAATCCGTTTTCTTTAAGAAATGCAAGCGCCGGATTTTCCGTGGATGAACGCGGCATGGTTGCTGGTGCCGTATCTGCTTGCTGCTCAATGGTTTTCTTAAACAGCTGCATAATTAACTTGTTGTATTCTCTCTGTGCGGTATCATAGCTGTTTTCCAATTCGGCTGACTTCTCAGTAGACCGCCAATTGGCAAAGGCCGGTGGGTTGTCGTAATAATTATTGCGTTGTTTTCTTGCTAAAATCAATTTTTCAGCTACCTTATATAACTGGGTAGCATCGTCAAAAGTAATTTTGCCGGGTTTGGTAAACAGCATTTCAATTTCAAGCAATTCAGACTCATAAAGCCCCAAAGGTGCAAAATTTTCCATTATTGCATCTTCTAATTTGGCAAACGCCCCGAACCTTTTGCATGTGCCCACAAAAACAGGCCTACTATTGATTTCTTCTATATACGCTTCATAAGCGCCGGCGCATATAGAACTAGTTAATTTATTAATTTCCGCTTTCGTCATATCCTGATGAGAGGCGTACGTAACTATAATTTGCCTTTGTTCTGTCACATTAAGATGGGTAAGAGCTTCCAAAAATCTAAAATAATATCCTGATGGAAAAAGATCGTTGTCTTTATATTCAGCGAAAACATTGTCTATGATGTCCTGTACGCCTTGTTCTTTATACAGCTTGTACAGAATAAGATCGTAATGGATAAGCTTTGCCTCCTCTTCTATTTCATTTTCATTGGTACTTCTTGCTGGCTTATGCCCTAGTTCATGCATAAGCCTGTGGGTAAATACATACATTGCCCATTTTTTGTAAATACCCCCGCGCTCGAAGGCATCCATAAGCTGATTCGCGAATATGATATTAACTCCCACGCTACTGCCTATTTTGCGGGAATTCTCGCCGGAGTCTCTATAAAATACAAAAGCATCCTGCGTCAAAACAGGAAGAGTCTCAAAGTATTTTGCCAGCTCGGTATCACGCTGGACTATTTCTCTAAGCTCATTTCTTGTTTCCATGTAAAAATTGTAAAATTTTAACCTATCAGGATGCAATACCTCCTGCTCTAAATACCCGGATGCGCCTTTCTCTTCTGTTAAATACGCGCCTCGCAACAAAGTAAAATAGTCTCGCGCTATTTTTGTTTCTTTTGATAAGATTAATTCGGATAAAGCTGCACTTGCGATTTCAACCGGGGTCTCATCAATGTATTTTTTTATGTAATACGCCGCAGCCGTTGCGCCGGACAGGGAGTCTTCAGGTGTATTTTCTTGCTTTAGTAAAGCAAAAAAGGCTTTTGCGTACTCGAAATCTTCTTGAGCCATTTCTTTTGATTCATCAAAACATAAGTTCTTAAAACGAAACTTAAGGTTATCCAAAACCTTTTCTTTAATAGCGGTAAGGTCTTTACCCCTTGCAAAATAGATTGCCATATACCTGTATATTCCCTTGACTCCGAAAGCATCCATATTATCTACATCATAAAGAATGCGCGTTTCAAGATTCTTTTTTCGTATTTCTGATATATTTTGCAGGGTTTTTTCATCATGCCATAAAACAGCCTCTTTTATTTTCTCTATCTGGCTTTTTGTAAATAACGGATTATCTGCCAAATGCTTATCGATATATTCTACGGTTTTTAAAGCGTGCCCTTTATCTTCGTAAGCATATATATCATGCAGCAATATGGCGGCAGTCATTACTTTCCAGTCAACCTTATTATAAACTTTCGCTTCTTCCGCTAAAGCCAGAGCCATCGCAATCAAATCATTCGCGTGTTTTAATCCGTGGTGGATATCATTTTTATGCCGTTCGTCTAAAATTGGCAGTATGCTGCTACGAACCTTAGCGATATCCGCCGATGCGGCTGATAAATCTTTCGCAGGCGCGAAAGTTTTGCCGGCGAATTCTTCATCCGGCGTACCCTGCGGTTCTGTTATAGCAGGTTCCCCCTTAAAGCTATTCTCGTCAACATCATATATCCCCATCTCTTTTCTGAATAATCGATACAGTTTTACATCTTTGGATTTTGTTTTATTCAGTTGCTGCAGGCCTTGTTTTAATTCATCCCAGGACAGGTTCTGCGCAAGGGCCTGCCAGAGGGGCTGGTCTTGTTTTTGCTGCACCTTTAGCTTTACGCCGTCT
>JAZDPX010000041.1:0-2364 GCA_043797125.1 Candidatus Omnitrophota bacterium | reverse complement strand
GCTTCAATACCTATTGTTGTAGCTGACAATATTCTTGATAGCATCGTTACCTCCTTTTTTATAAACTTGACCCCTCGCCCCGATAAATCGGGGCTCGGGATTCGCTTAAACGAACCCAGCAATAAAAGATGCCACGGCTGTAAAGCTGTGGAGCTTCACAAAACTGACATTGTAAGAGTGTCAAGTTTATGGCTTATATATATAGTAGACACATGAAAGGGGGAATTTTCTTTCAAAAAAGTTAAAAAATAATACGCTGGCTTGACAATTGGGGCTCTATCAGGTATACTTCATTATAAAATAAACATGATATATTATAATCTATTATAAAGAAAGGTAATATTTTATGAAAAAACATTATTTCCTTGTTTTATCTATAATAATATCAATATGTTGCGTGACTACAAAATATGGCTTTGCCGCAACTGTAGGAAATGCGCTTGATTTAGATTTGCCTCAGAGATCAGCTATGTTACGGCAAGACATAGTAGAAAACACTCTGGATGAATGTGAGCAGGCAGTAAAAGTCAAGGTATCATTTGATGCAGAATTTGTATTTAATAAGGATCTACATGTCAATTCTGATCTGAGAGGAGCTGAAATAAAAGGTCAGTGGTATATGACAAAACTTGGAATGACTATTTTTAATAGAGTTGAGCCTTATGTAAAGGTTGGAACGTCTAATTTAACAGCAAGGTGGAAACATGGCGCTCAAGAGATAGAGGTAGCTAGTGATAATGGTTTTGCTTGGGGAGGCGGATTAAAGATTAATATATTGGAATTCTGGGGTATCAGGTTAACAGGGGATGCTCAATATAGAACTACGGATCCTGACGTTAAAGAAGCCACGGTCAATGCGATTAGCGCAAAAGATAGTGGGGCAAAGTTTGAAGTAGAAGAACGGCAAGCCAGTCTTCTTGTAAGCAAAAAATTTGAAATCCCATTGAAATTACAAAGTATTTATGTTGTACCTTATGCTGGCGTAAGTTATGCTGATTCAAACGTAGATGTGAGT
This sequence comes from Candidatus Omnitrophota bacterium, assembly GCA_043797125.1. Lineage (GTDB taxonomy): Bacteria > Omnitrophota > Gorgyraeia > JABMRG01 > JAFGKX01 > JAZDPX01. The sequence goes on along the minus strand of JAZDPX010000041.1, from coordinate 1,349 downwards.
TTTCTTAATGCCAATAACCCAACAGGAGACTACTCGCTTTTTGACGCAAATAATAAAAAACTTTACGGCTTTATATTCGGGTTTGATATTGTGCCTAGCTTAAGCAGCGCTTTTGTTTATAGTTTAGAGCTCAGGCTTGTGGATGAGGTTGCGTTGAGCTTAGGCGGCACGATGAAGTTTTAAGGAGATACGAGAATGAGAAAACATATTGTAATGACGGTAATTTTTTCATTATTTTTTGCAGGCACTTCTTTTGCGCTAAATGTGGGTGGGCAGGCTGATATAAGCATACCTGAAACGTCTTTTTTTTCAAGAGAAGAAGCTGTTGAAGAGACACTGGATTCTTGTGAATCGGGAGTGAGTATAAAGGCAGGTTTTGACGTAGAATTTATATCCAAAAAAAGGCTTAACACGTCTTCTGAGAGCACGAATGCAAAAATAGAAGGCCAGAATGCGAATTTGAAATTTTCAATGAATTATTCAGATGTATTAGAGCCGTATGTGAAAATAGGAACTTCTGATCTAAAGGTGAAGTGGGAGCAGAATGGATATGATGTTGTAGTGGATGCAAAGCCAGGACTTGTATTAGGCGGCGGTGTAAAGGCAAAATTATGGGAATTCGCTTCTACGGGAATAAAATTAACTATGGATGGTCAGTATAAGGATACTCAGTTGGATTTTGATACAGCTGAGATAGGAGGCTCAACTTCTCTTGCCTCCGCTACCAGCGAGACATTTGATATAAAAGAGTGGCAGATAAGCTTGTTGGCCAGTAAAAAATTTATACTTTCCGCAGATATGCGAGATTGCTATACTGCTATACCGTATATGGGCCTTACGTATACAGATTCAGATGTTAATGTGCATTTTACGCAGAGCGGGACAAGTTTGCTTTATTCTACTTATAATGCAGGGAATAAAAATCCAATAGGCGTTGTTTTAGGATGTGATATAATGCCTTCTCTTGTGAGCTGGTATTTATTCAGCTTTGAATTAAGGCTTATTAGCGAGACAGCCTTTACATTGTCAGGTACGGCGAAGTTTTAAATCCTTTTCTTTTTACTTGCCATAGGTCCTATCTATTATATATAATAAGAAATTAACATAATGGTATTACGTTGAGATAAAGACCCCTCGCAACTAGTTGTAAAACAAGGGTTGCTCGGAGTCAAATTTTGTTTCGCAAAATTTGAGAGGCGATTTGAGAGTTTTTGCAAGTAATCAGATGTTTTTTACAGTGCTTATAGCATGGTTTGTGGCCCAGACCATAAAGGTTGCCATAGGTGTTATGCGCGAGAAAAGGTTTAATTTCAGGTGGTTTGTAGGAGCAGGCGGCATGCCTAGCTCCC
>JAZDPX010000040.1:0-2706 GCA_043797125.1 Candidatus Omnitrophota bacterium | reverse complement strand
ATATCGCATGGAGCCAGATTTATGGTGATTTTTTCTGAGGGGTATTCAAACTGACTATTTTTAATAGCTGCTTTTACCCTGTCCCTGGATTCCCTAATAGCAGCATCAGGAAGCCCAACTATCACCACATTTGGCAGGCCTCTTGTTATATCAACTTCGACTTCAATAGGCTTTGCTTCAATACCTATTGTTGTAGCTGACAATATTCTTGATAGCATCGCTACCTCCTTTTTCATAAACTTGACCCCTCGCCCCGATAAATCGGGGCTCGGGATTCGCTTAAACGAACCCAGCAATAAAAGATGCCACGGCTGTCCTTCGGCAAGCTCAGGATGGTTCGAAAGATGGTGAGCGGAGTCGAACCATAAAGCTGTGGAGCTTCACAAAACTGACATTGTAAGAGTGTCAAGTTTATGGGTTGTATATATAGTAGACACATGAAAGGGGGTGGTTTCTTTCAAAAGAGTTAAAAAATAATACGCTGGCTTGACAATTGGGGCTCTATCAGGTATACTTCATTATAAAATAAACATGATATATTATAATCTATTATAAAGAAAGGTAATATTTTATGAAAAAACATTATTTCCTTATTTTATCTATAATAATATCAATATGTTGCGTAACTACAAAATATGGCTTTGCCGCAACTGTAGGAAATGCGCTTGATTTAGATTTGCCTCAGAGATCAGCTATGTTACGGCAGGACATAGTAGAAAACACTCTGGATGAATATGAGCAGGCAGTTAAGATTAAAGGGTCATTTGATGTAGAATTTGTGTTTGATAAAGATTTGCATGTTAACCCTGATTTGAAAGGAGCTGAAATAGAAGGCCAGTGGCATATGGTAAAACTTGGAATGACTATTTTGAATAAAGTTGAGCCGTATGTAAAAGTCGGAACTTCTAATTTAGAAGCAAGATGGAAACAAGGCGTCGGGGGCGGCCAAGATATAGAAGTGGATGCTGATAATGGTTTTGCCTGGGGAGGCGGATTAAAGATTAATATATTGGAATTCTGGGGTATCAGGTTAACAGGGGATGCTCAATATAGAACTACGGATCCTGACGTTAAAGAAGCCACGGTCAATGCGATTAGCGCAAAAGATAGCGGGGCAAAGTTTGAAGTAGAAGAACGGCAAGCCAGCCTTCTTGTAAGCAAAAAATTTGAAATCCCGTTAAAACTGCAAAGCATCTATGTGGTGCCTTATACTGGCGTAACTTATGCTGATTCAAACGTAGATGTGAGTTTTTGTAATGCCAATAGCCCGACTAGCGATTATTCGCTTTTTGACGCAAATAATAAAAAACTTTACGGCTTTATATTCGGGTTCGATATTGTGCCTAGCTTAAGCAGCGCTTTTGTTTATAGTTTAGAGCTCAGGCTTGTGGATGAGGTTGCGTTGAGCTTAGGCGGCACGATGAAGTTTTAAGGAGATACGAGAATGAGAAAATATATTGTAATGACGGTAATTTTTTCATTATTTTTTGCAGGCACTTCTTTTGCGCTAAATGTGGGTGGGCAGGCTGATATAAGCATACCCGAAACGTCTTTTTTCTCAAGAGAAGAAGCTGTTGAAAAGGCGCTGGATTCTTGTGAATCGGGAGTGAGCATAAAGGCAGGTTTTGACGTAGAATTTATATCCAAAAAAAGTCTTGAGACGTCTTCTGAGAGCACGAATGCAAAAATAGAAGGCCAGAATGCGAATTTGAAATTTTCAATGAATTATTCAGATGTATTAGAGCCGTATGTGAAAATAGGAACTTCTGATTTAAAGGTGAAGTGGGAGCAGAATGGATATGATGTTGTAGTGGATGCAAAGCCAGGACTTGTATTAGGCGGCGGTGTAAAGGCAAAATTATGGGAATTTGCTTCTACGGGAATAAAATTAACTATGGATGGCCAGTATAAGGATACTCAGTTGGATTTTGATACAGCTGAGATAGGCGGCTCAACTTCTCTTGCATCCGCTACCAGTGAGACATTTGATATAAAAGAGTGGCAGATAAGCTTGTTGGCCAGTAAAAAATTTATACTTCCCGCGGGTATGCAAGATTGCTATACTGCTATACCTTATATGGGCCTTACGTATTCAGATTCAGATGTTAATGTGCATTTTACGCAGAGCGGAACAAGCTTACTTTACTCTACTTATAATGCAGGGAATAAAAATCCAATAGGCGTTGTTTTGGGATGCGATATAATGCCTTCTCTTGTGAGCTGGTATTTGTTCAGCTTTGAATTAAGGCTTATTAGCGAGACAGCCTTTACATTGTCAGGCACGGCGAAGTTTTAAATCCTTTTCTTTTTACTTGCCATAGGTCCTATCTATTATATATAATAAGAAATTAACATAATGGTATTAGGTTGATATAAAGGTCTCTCGCGACACAACGTAAGACAAGGGTCGCTTGCCTTGGCGCCGAGTGCCTAGCTGGCATTCACCTTGGCACGAGGCGGGATCAAATTTTGCTTTGCAAAATTTGGCCCCTCGCGACACAGAGTCAATATAGGGTCGCTCGGGATCAATTTTTGCTTCACAAAATTTGGGAGGCGATTTGAGAATTTTTGCAAGTAATCAGATGTTTTTTACAGTGCTTATAGCATGGTTTGTGGCCCAGACCATAAAGGTTGCCATAGGTGTTATGCGCGAGAAAAGGTTTAATTTCAGGTGGTTTGTAGGAGCAGGCGGCATGCCTAGCTCCC
>JAZDPX010000039.1:0-3395 GCA_043797125.1 Candidatus Omnitrophota bacterium | reverse complement strand
GCTCCATAAGCTGCTGTTAGGTTAGCGTCTTTGGTAACGCCTTCCTGGGCATTGTCCATTAAATCAATGGAGGCCTGCATAAAGCCTTCGAGGCTTGTTTTGGTTTGTAATTTATCGGTAGGTACTGATATGGGCTTTATGATACCTAACGCTTCTTTCAGGTCATTTTTCACGCTGTTGTATAGCTCGGTTGTGGCTTTAGCGTCTGTGGTTTCCAAGATTTTTAACAGATTAGTATCCATATTATTAATCAGAGTCGCAGCTTCTGCGGCTTTTGTCTTATCAGCTTTTTTATCAGTTGGTATAGCTGATATGAATGACTGAATTCCTTTTGCCAATGTCATCGGCTCAGTTATATTGTTGGATGGAAACAACAGGTCCAAAGCATATTTTGCAACATCATCGTTCCATTTTTTCAATTGTAATTCAGAAGCAGCTATTATTTGCGTTTCGACGATATCCATGCCGGCATCATTGACTTCCGTCTTCTGGGCTATTTCCGTTAACATTTTTGATAATTTAGTAATTTCGCTATGCGTTAACATAAACCCTCGCCGCGCAGAAAAGCGGATAATAACTTCTTCAACAATTGCCTGCACCTGCTCTGCTTCGAGTTTAGCAGAATAGTGGGGGTTACCCATGATTCTAATCACCCCTGTGTGAAATCCAAGCTTTCCGGCAAAAGGTTTAGCGCCTGTTGCCGCTAATATCTTTAATTTTTCGGGGTCTATGCCTTCCGCTTCTTCGGTATTAAGTACCGAATCTATCAAACCATCCTTGAGCTTCAATGCGAGCGTCCCCGCAAGCGCCTTTTCATAAGGAAGAAGCGTAACCTGGTTGTGGGCAAAAAGCACTGTCATATTCTCAATGAAAAGTTTTGACATTTTATCGTAACCTGTCATATTTTCTGTATCTGCTACAGGGCTTGCAAAATTCTTATCAAGGATGGCAATACTTTTCCTTAATTGCCGTTTCACGATTTTTTCATCCAATATTTTTCTTAGCGCGTCAAAGAATGGGCTGGCGTCTAAATGATTAAGGGTTATTAAAAGCCGCGCAAACGGCAGGTTATCAGGCTCTCTAAGGTTCTGGCCGCTTAAATCAATGGGATGTTCCCATGCCTCGGCTTTTTGAACAAGAGGATTTATCAGAATTTCCCTGAGTTTATATCCCATTAAATTAATTTCGGGAATATCGGATGCGGATTCCATAACCTGATTAAACTTCAATTTCTTTACATCATGGAAACCTTCTTTATAAATTGCTTTGTCTTTAAGCAGCGTTGTTACTTCTTCAAGCTTCGCAGCCTGTTCCTCTTTGGGATAAAACACCTTTATGAATTCAAATATTGTCAAATCCGCAGCTGATAATGACGGAAGCAGAAGGTCTAATTTTGGCGGTTGAAGCCCGCCCTGGCCTTGAAGCACAAATGCATCTGTAATGCCCCAGGGGTTTATCTTTTCGCCTACAAGGGGTTTGCCTTTTTGCCAGGAAACCCACTTAGATTTCTCGGCAATCATCTTAACTGCCGATAAAAATTTAGCCTCATTTTTGTAACCCGCCAGTTTTGTGTAGTTTTTTATAACGCTTTCGGAATTTGAGGAATAAGTCAACAGGTATGGCAAAAGTTTCCTGTCAATGTTTGATAAAGATAACACCAGGCCGTTTATGCGGTTAAGTTCGAGGATTTCATCATACCAGTAATTTACTGATTCAGGCGCTTTTTCAGCGGTTAATATAATGGGGTACATCAGGCCCTGGTATGTTTCAACAAATAGCATATATGACAGCGTGCCTCTGCGGATATCTGGAATTTGAATAAGCGAAGGCGCTATATGCGCGCCTTGTTTCGGCAGCCCCTCTTCTAGCATGGCATTTAATTCTACTAAATCAACCGCCGCGCCTCCTTGTTGAGCATCATTAATCCGGTTTTGTATTTTATCTAAACCCTGCTTAATGAATATATCCACATCTTGTTTAGATAACCTGTAAATATGCCCGGGAAGAAATTCATAAGCATATTCGGCAGATTTCTTAAAAAGCGATTCTTCCAGCATGCTTCCCTGTACTGTCGTTTGCTGTTTTTCAAAATCTGCTCCTGATAATACGCCTATTAAATTCGCATTTGTTTCTTTGGTTATTATAATATATTCAGACCAGTATTTAAATGCAAGCGGATAGCGTTTTATGTTTAAGCCCGCAAAAAATTTTGCGAAATCCAGCGGCAAAGGCTCGCTAAATATAAATAACTCAACCAGCCTTTGTTCCCCCAGTACTGTAATCGCGTCATTTTTTCTCTGGCCTGGCAACTGTCCTTCTTGTTTCTCGCTTATATTAACATATGCCTTAAAGCAAACAAAACCTGTCTCACGAGCAGGCCTGCCCAATATATATAATATTCGTTCTGCCATTTTATTAAAGAATCTGCTATTATTTCAATGTCCTTGGTTTGGTAGTGTTTTTCAAACAACTTTGCTATTTGCTCTTTTTCCAGAAACTCTGTTACATAAGATGGCACTTGGCCGTCGCCATGAAACTTGTAAGGCTCCCATATTTTATAAAAGTTATCATTTGCAGAAAGTCCGCTAAATAATGCGACCGGTATTGCCTCTTTATCCACCTTACCGACTATCAATACCGGCAATGTTCCTGTTTTAGTCTTAATATTGGTTAATTCTTTTGTATATTTATCCTGATCTTCTTGTGACGGCTTAGCTATTGCAAGGAAAGGAAATGTCTCGTTATTTTCTGCGCCTATTGCCAGCGCATAGACGTAAAAACTTTCGCCCACTTTTATCACGCGCGCAGAATCTTCTATAAACGAGTCGCTTTTTTCAATGCTTTTTAGTATCTGCTGGATATCGTCTGTCTGCGCGGCTTCTGTCTGCATTTCTTTTAAATCCGAGCGATAGCCGCTAAAGCCAAATTGCTGCGCGGCAGGTAAGAAAGCAAACTTTAGCCCCGTGGTTGACAAGAATGCGAGAAATAACACCTGTGCCAATAAGATTCCTTTAATAATATGCCTTTTCATTTCAAAAACTCCTTTTCCTAAGTTTATATTAGGATGTGTAAATACAATTTTTCCAGATTTCTTTATTTGATATTTTTAAATATGTAATAAAAGTATACCAAAATTATCCTGTTTTGTCAAGAAAAAAATGCAAAAAATTGGGGGAGGTTTTAAACCTCCCCCACAATAAACGTACCGCTATTTATTACGCCGCTATCAAAGCCAGCAGAGTCCTTCTCTGCAGTTCTTCGTAATGAGTCTGGTCTATTCCCTCTATTCGCGGTAACTGCTCTATGATAAATGTTGCCATGGCAAGCTGCTCCATGGTTAACTCAAATCCTGTAATGGCTCGGTACATACTTTCCAGTGATGCCTGAAGAGGCGT
>JAZDPX010000038.1:0-138343 GCA_043797125.1 Candidatus Omnitrophota bacterium | reverse complement strand
CTTAGATTATGCCTGGTCAGGCATGCCTTTGCTGGATTTAATAAATGAGGGCTATTTAGGCCTTGCAAAAGCAATTGAAAGATATAAACCGCAAACCGGCTATAGGTTCTCAACATATGCAATCCCTTGCATTAAGCAGGCAATATCAAAAGCCATATATGATAAAAAAGAACAAATACGTTTGCCGAGAAGCCAGATTGAAAAGCTCAATAATCTCAAAAAGGCCTGCAGGAAAGCAGGGCTTGACCCTAACGATAAAAAGGTTAATTCCTTAGAAATAGCCAAAAAGACAGGCCTTGATATAGACTTGGTAAACAAGCTTAGAAACATAATGTATACAATGCAGTCATTTGACCAGCCCTACAACGAGGATAGCGGCGGTTTTGCGCCTCAAGACGCGATAGCGGATGACAGAGTTTCTTATAATTTAGATGAAAAATACGAAATTTTTTTAAGTATAGCTCAAGAGACTTCGAGACAATTGGCCAAAAATACCAGAGAAGGCTTGGATAAAAAATTGGCAATATTGAAATTCAGAATTTTTCCGATATTGCTAAAAGAAAAACATATGACTTTTAAGGATTTAGGCGAGCTATTTAAAGTGAGCCGCCAGAGAATACAACAGACAGAAGAAGACGTTATCGCGACATTCAAAGGCGCGATAAAAAGATTAGAATTGAGCCAGGAGGATTTATATTTGTCCACAGCCATACAAGGGCTTTGGGACAGAGTAAAATCTGCCATAGATTTTACTGCAACTACAGATATTACCCTAAATCATAAAAATACAGAAGCCGTGCAGGCAGCGGCATAGTATATATATAATTAAAACAGTGGATTCTCTTGACATCATAGTAAGCATTTGTTATAATCTCTGTTACTTTCCTAATAATAAAATATATACTACCTACCAAATACGGAGAATTAAGATGAAGAAAACCAATGCCAGTAAATTTAGCGTGAAAAAGACTGTTGAATTTCTAAAACAGGCCCTTAGCAACATATCAAACATGTTTTCCAATGATATAGGAATTGACTTGGGCACGTCTAACACATTGGTATATTTAAAGGGCAAGGGCATTGTTCTTTGCGAGCCGTCAGTGGTAGCTATACAGAAGGGTTCCACGGGTGTTTTAGCTGTGGGAAGCGAGGCCAAGAGGATGCTGGGCCGCACCCCCGGAAACATAGTTGCGATAAGGCCGATGAGAGACGGTGTAATAGCTGATTTTGAAATTACCGAAAGCATGGTCAGGTATTTTATTAATAAACTTCACAACAGAAGAGTTCTGGTGAGGCCAAGGGTAGTGATAAGCATTCCTTCCGGCATTACGGAAGTTGAAAAGCGCGCTGTGCGCGAAGCAGCTGAAAAGGCAGGGGCAAGGGAAGTGTATATGATAGAAGAGCCCATGGCAGCAGCAATCGGCGTGGGTCTACCAATTGAAGAACCTGCGGGAAATATGATTATAGATATTGGCGGCGGCACCACGGAAATGGCTGTCATATCATTGTCTGGAATAGTTTTTGCGAAGTCAATAAGAATTGGCGGAAACGAACTGGACGCCGCTATTACCGATTATCTTAAAAAGACATACAACCTTATGATAGGCGAAAGAACCGCGGAGGAAATAAAGATAAAGATAGGTTCCGCGCATCCTTTGGAAGAAGAGCTGAAGATGGAGGTACGCGGCAGGGATTTAATAGCAGGGCTGCCAAAGATGATAACCATAACTTCAGAGGAAGTCAGAGAAGCTCTTTCAGAGCCGATAAAAGAAATTGTTGATACCGTAAGAATGACTTTGGAGCGAACGCCCCCCGAACTATCCGCGGATTTAATAGAAAGGGGCATAGTTATGGCCGGCGGAGGCTCTTTGCTTCGCGGCATAGACAAGGTTATAGCCGAGGAAACAGGCCTTCCTGTGCATGTCGCGGATGACCCCATGACAGCGGTAGCCTTAGGCACGGGAAAAGTCCTTGATGAGATTAAGTATTTAAAGCGTGTAGCAGTAGCAAATAAACCCGAAGTCAGGCCATTTTAATTTAGTGAGATAGTAAAAACTATTTTGACATTTATGTATGTAAGCACAGATGATCGCAGATGAAAGTATACAAGATGATCGCAGATATGTTTATCTGTGATCATCCGTTTCTTTTAATCTGTGATTATCTGCGCAAAAACCAGCAAAATTTTCTGGTGTTATCAACTTAAAGCTTAAGTGAGTGGAAAGATTAAAAAAACAGATCCCATTTCTTTTTCTATTTTTATATTTAGCCTTAATTTTTATCCTGCCCGCGAGATACGTTAATTATCCCAAACTTTTAATCACCAACGCAATAAGTTTCCCTCTTAAATTTTTCAGCGATACCTTTATAACCCTTAGCTATGTCGTTCGTTCGAGGAGCCTGATCAAAGAGAACAAGGACCTGTATTCACAGCTGCAGGACATAAAGGCAAGGCTGGTCGAGCTGGAAGAAACAAAAGCTGAAAATGCCCGCCTTAAAGAAATACTTTTATTTAAAAATGAAAGCCCTTTTAACCTTATAGCCTGTCCTGTCATATCAAAGGATTCTTCGGTATTATCAAGCTCTCTAATTATAGCGGCGGGAATGAAACATGGCGTAAACCTTGGGACAGTCGCAATAACTGCTTACGGGGTCGTGGGCAGGGTAACGGAATGTTCTTTTGCCACAAGCAGAGTTTTACTTATTACAGACCCGAATTCCAGAATCGTCGCGATAAACAGCCGCTCAAGGTCAGAGGGCATGCTCTACGGAATTTCAGGAGGTTTGTGCAGGTTAAGGTACCTGCCTCTGGATGCGGATATTAAGCGGGGCGATGTAATAATAACTTCAGGTTTCGGCAGTTATTTTCCAAAAGGGCTTGTTTTGGGCGAGGTGATTGAAACCAATAAATCGCCTGACGGCCTTTCGCTTAACGCGATAGTAAAGCCCGGATTTGACCTTTCGCGCTTAGAAGAAGTGCTTTGTATTAAATAGCCATGAAGATAAATAATTGGGCCTTTTTTGCGACTATATTTTTATTCGGGATAATGCAATCAGCGGCCCTGGATTATTTATCCTTACTTGGGGCAAGGCCGGACCTGTTGGTATTGGCCGTTATTTTCTTTTCGTTGTATTGCGAACAGCCGCATGGATTAAAGGCCGCGCTGCTTGCCGGGGTGTTTAGAGATATAACGTCAAATGCTGTTTTCGGCAGCTATACATTCGGGTTTTGCCTTTGCGCGCTTTTTTTAGGCCGTTACGGCAGCAATTTTTACAAGCAAAGGATAACAACCCAGATTACGTTATGCGCGTGTCTATATTTCGCGATGAGTTTTATAATATTATTTATAAACAGCGCGCTGATGAAAAATGCAGAAATACAATTTACGGTTTACTTCTGGATCATAACAAGGGCAGCCATATATACAGCGTGTGTTTCGCCGCTTGTATTTTTTGTCTTGGCTAAAATTTTCAGAATTAGAATACGGTATGCTTGAGATTCATGTTTGATATAAGAAAAAATATATTTAAGGCAGGGATATACGCCTCTTTCATCTTCCTTATTGTAAACCTTTTTTGTTTTCAGGTAATAAGACACCCCTTCTACAAGCAGCGCAGCATGGAGAACAGAATCAGGATTATCCCTCTTGAAGCGCCAAGGGGGATGATCTTTGATTCAAAGGGCAACGCCCTGGTAGAGAACAGGCTTTCTTTTAATCTGGCTGTTATTCCGCAGGAAGTCAAAGGCATAGACCAGACCTTGAGCAGGCTTAGCCAGCTTAGCGGTATTCCTAAAAATGTGTTGTATGCGAATTACAAAAAAAATTTTATAGCGTTATTTTTGCCTGTCGCTGTTGCGCAGGACATAGATAAATATCAGGCGTTTTCAATAGAGGAGCGCATAGGTTCTATCCCGGGAGCTATATTATGGACTAACCCTTTGCGAAGCTATAAATATCCTAACGCCATATCCCACGTAGTCGGCTACATCGGTAAAATGGATGAACAGGAGTACGGCGCGCTGAAAGATTACGGATATAAAATGCGCGAATACGTGGGCAAGGCTGGAATAGAAAAATATTATAATAGTTACTTAAGGGGAGAAAACGGCGGTATACAAGTAGAGGTAAACGCTACCTCGCGCCAGACAAGGCAGCTTGGATGTAAACAGCCGAAAAAAGGCAAAGACATCCACCTTACGATAGATACGGATTTGCAGAATCTGGCGAGCGCGCTGCTTAAGGACGAGACAGGCGCGTTTATTGTTATGGAAGCAAAAAGCGGCAAGATTCTGGCGTTAGCCAGTTCTCCTGATTTCGATCCTAATATCTTTGTCGAGCCCACAAGGCAAAAGGAGCGCATCGCGTTATTAAAAGAACCTGCGCACCCTATTCATAACCGGGCAATCAGCGCTGTTTATCCGCCCGGTTCTGTTTTCAAAGTTGCGGTTTCGGATGCTGCGCTTTCTTCAAATAAGATAAGCAAATATACAACATTTAATTGCGGCGGTACATACAAATTAGGGAGAACAAGATTTCACTGCTGGAAAAAGGACGGCCATGGCTCCATGGATATAACGCATGCATTAATAAACTCTTGTAATATCTTTTTTTATAATACAGGCAGAATAATCGGCCCGGAGATAATTAGCCAGTATGCGGCCAAATTTAAACTCGGCCAGCTCACAGGGGTTGATCTTCCTTCAGAGGCAAAGGGAGTTGTTCCTTCGCCTTTATGGAAGAGGCTAAACGAACGCGACGCCTGGTATGCGGGCGATACTCTAAATTTTGCAATCGGACAAGGGTTCTTGCTTGTTACCCCGATACAGATTTTAAGAATGATTTCATTTATAGCTAATAAAGGTTTTGCGCCGACTCCTTACCTTGTTGAAAAGATCGAGGACGTGGATCTCCAGCATAAGATTTCAGATAACAAGGCATCTTCTGAGGAAAAAGCCAGATACGAGATAATACACAACGCTCTATTTGGCGTCGTAAATGAGCCTAACGGCACGGGCCAAAGAGCAAAAGTTGAAGGTCTTGCTGTCTGCGCTAAAACAGGCACTGCTCAGTCAGCAGGACACGAAAGCCATGCCTGGTTTGCAGGGTATTTGCCTGAAAAGGAGCCTAAAATTTCATTTGTAATTTTTATAGAGCATGGCGGCTCCGGCGGGCAAAAACCAGCGGAGCTTGCGCGCATATTGTGCAAATATTTGAATGAAAATGGATATTTATAAAACGATAAGAGAATGGGATTTGTTTTTAATAATAGCCCTGTTGTGTATTATAGGGCTTGCGTCATTGCATAGCGCCTCCTATACGCCTGACGGTGTTTTAACCAAGGATTTTGCCAAGTCGCAATTTGTATGGATTTTATTTTCTGCGGCTGTCGCTGTTGCCTTAAACAGGTATGGATATGTAAAGCTGCTTGACAAGGCATATCTTTTATTTGCCATCAACATAGCGCTTCTTCTTGTGGTATTTTTTATCGGGGCATTACGTTTAGGAGCGCGGCGCTGGTTAAGCTTCGGATTTTTTCAACTGCAGCCCTCAGAGTTATGTAAAGTCACTTTTATACTGGCCCTGGTAAGGTATGCTTCGGATATACGCTACAGATTTGACAGCATCCATACGTTTATTGTGCCGTTTGCAATAACATTTTTGCCTATGATTTTTATAATAAAGCAGCCTGATTTAGGAACAGCCCTGACACTGCTGCCTGTATTTTTTATTGTATTGTTTTCATCAGGCACAAGGAAAAGATATATTTTCTGGCCCATAGCCGCGGCGGTTTCGGCGTCTCCGTTTTTATGGAACGTTTTAAAACAGTATCAAAAAAACAGGATACTTGTGTTTTTAAATCCGGACATGGACCCGCTGGGGGCAGGGTATACTGTCATACAATCCAAGATAGCTATTGGCTCTGGCGGATTTTTTGGAAAAGGATGGATGTCCGGCACGCAGAACCAGTTGAACTTCCTGCCTGAAAGGCATACGGATTTTATTTTTTCTGTCATAGGAGAGGAATGGGGATTTGTAGGCGCGGCAATAGTGCTTGTGCTGTTTTTGTGTTTGCTTATCCGGCTTCTAAGGATAGCTGATACCACAAGCGACGAAGCTGGAAAGCTTACGGTAATGGGCATAGTAGCTTTGTTGTGGTTTGAGATTGCTGTAAATGCAGCCATGGTAATGGGGCTTATGCCGACTGTTGGGCTTCCTTTGCCTTTTTTGACATACGGCGGGTCGAATTTGCTGGCGATGATGGCGCTGGTCGGGATTGCGAAGAGTGTGGAGGACAAGAGGAAGGTGTTTTGATTTGCCTCAAAAAAAGGCTGGACAGAACCTTTTTTTATGGTATAATATTTATATCTTTTATAACAATATATTAAAGTATTTAATGAACACTATTTATGAAAAAAATAGTTATTATTATAAATATGACTATGTCAGTCTTGTTCGGAGTACAGCTTTCGTCCTATGCTTTAGATTTCACACGCAGTTTACACTGCAATACACTCCGGCCAATGTCGGAGGGAGTTTTTCCTGGGCATGATTTTGATACACGCGTCATCGAACCCTACAAACTGGTGCTCCCGGAAGACATCATCGCGACTTTTCCGCGAGAAATAACTTTGTTTACAGAGAACAACCGGAAAATAATCCTTAAAAAGCAGAATGACTCATTTTTTAATAATAATCAGGTTGGTTACGATATTTATTTCAATGACGAGATAATAAGATCTATCTGCTGGCAGAAAACCAAAGGGCTTTTTATCGTATCTGGAAAGCCCGTACACCCCGGGCCTGTATATATAACAATAAACATAGGTGCCTCAAAGTTGACAATAGAAAGGCTGGATTTGGGCCAGTACAGGTGGTGGGCTGGCCTGGAATTTCCGATACTTGCTTATTTTGCGGATAAAGCATATCAGCATAAACTGCGGTTGCACACACGCGGAACGCAGATACAGACCTTGCGCTATCTTTCGCTGGTTTCAGACTTTGATTTAGATGGGGCAATTAAAGAAAAGATAACATCAAATGCCCAACATAATACAGATAATCTTAGGCTGATTAAGAGAGGCATGGGGCACAACAACCTAAAAAGCGCAAAGCTTGTTTTTGTAACAACCGCAAAAAGCGCGACATTGTTGGGATATAATAAGGAGCTAAATGTATATTACACACTAAACGTTTCGGGGTATAATACGTCATGGATGACTTTTATTGAAGATGAGTATGGAAATATCGTTGTGCATGATGTCGGCGGAAAAGATATAACCGGTTATCAACGCCACGTATTTAGGGGGAAATATCTTAGGGCTTTTAAATTTAGCACAAACGGGACATTTTCTATAAACGGCGAATTTACCGGGTATGCGCTGGAGATAGACAATACGAGTATAGAAGCGCTGGTAAAACCTAAACCTGCAACAAAAATAGTTTCGTTCAGCGGAAAACCGTACCGTTTACCAGATGCTTCGCTAACCTGTCCCTATGCTATTCGGGAACCTGTCCCCGTGGAGGCCAGCGCGTAGTAAAAATATGAAAAAGCTAATAACGATAACAATAGCGATTACATTGGCGATGCCACAACAAGGCTATGCCTTGCGTCCCATGGCGCGACAGGTCAGCAAATATACATTTATGCCTGCATCAGAGTCTAAGATAAAAACGGTATTTTTTGATGTTGGAAACGTGCTGTTGTTTTTTGATAGAATGCATACTTCGCAATCAAAGAAGATTGCCGAACGCTGCAAAAAAACAGAGAAGGAGGTTTACGATATTCTGTTTGGGTTATATGAAGTTTTATATCACCAGGAGGGATTATTTTGGCAATATCTGGCAGGTAAAGTCACCTTTAAAAAGTTCTACGAGCAAAGCCTTAAGGATTTAGGAATAGAGAACCGAAAAGATCTTATTAGTTATGATGTATTTTACGAACATGTTGCGAAGATATTCTGGATGAACCGGCCAATGGTAAAAATTATGAGGCAATTAAAAGAAGCGGGATACAAAATAGGGATTATTTCAAACCTGGATAAAGACTCGCTCGATTATATAAAAGTCGCTTTTAAAGAGATATTTGAGTTGGCTGATAGCTGCACCTTTTCCTGCGAGGCCAAAGCGAACAAGCCCGATGAGAAAATATACGCAAAAGCGCTTGTTGAAGCGGGCGCAAAAGCGCAAGAGTCCGTGTTTATCGATGACAGGCAGGAGAACGTAAAAAGGGCTTTAAATCTGCGTTTCAAGGCAGTCCAATACGAGCCGGGCATGGAGTTGTCAGCTTTTAAGGATAAGTTAAACGATATATTAAGAGGCGGACTTGGCGGAAAAAGTAAGGATAAAGTTATTCTCGATTTAGGAGTGCAAAATATTTACAGGCGATTTTGGGAGATACTGACTATAGAAAAAATTATTGCAGATTTTAGTGAGGCAGTAAAACTTAGCACCAAAAAAGGAGAAGAGTTCGAGCTTAGAAAGCAAGAATATCCTGATGTTAAAGAAGGGTTGATAGGATATGACGTTTATTTCTGTGGAAAGCGGATTGAGTCGCTTTTGGAATTAACTATCGCCATGGAGTCAAAGGAGTATGAGCCGGAGCAGGTCATCCCCGTGCTTATAGAGATAAATGAAACAGATAAGGCATTATCAATAAGGCTCGACCTTGGGGAGTATTCGGGGGTTAGGGGATTCGAGTTACCCATATTGAATTATATAGCAAAAATAGCCAAAAAAAATAATTTTAAGTTAAAAACAGAATCGACGATTATTTTTACATTAACTCAGTTGGCAAAAGTTTCTTCCCTTTCTTTAGAACATGAGATCAAAACCGCCATAAGATCTCAGGCAAAGAACTTACCTAATTATGCTGTAGGCAAAAAACAAGATGAAATGCCGGATTATCCCACACTTTTTTACTTGCCTGAGCTCAACACTAATTTTGTAATAGGCTACGACCCAGAAAAGAAAAGATATTGTTTGGATGGAATTGCTGAAGAGAATGATTCGCTGATAAAGCCCGAATTAAGATGGGCAATATTTGCTGAGGATGAAGAAGGCAATGTAACAGTTTTTGAAACCGGTAGCAGCGAAGATGATAATCACACACACAGAATATTAGAAGGCAAAAGACTTAGTCAATTAACTTTTAAAGATGATTGTCGTGTTTTCTTGCACAATATTCGTATCGGCTACGCAATTAGCCTATTTAATGCAAAGGTGAAAATTGTGGCTGCTCCAAAACCTATTGATGTTATTCCAGAACACAATACAAAAATACATGTTTATAATACGCTACGTGAAATAGATGCGGCAGCGTAATAGCATAGGGCATAAAGCATAGGGAAAAATAAAATCTCTCTCTATGCTTTTCCTTCCGAAAAACATTGACTCCATTTGCAACGTATGATAGAATGCATGAAATATTATATATATTAGTATATATATGACCTTAAAGGAGGTGCTGTATGGCAGATGCATATTGCGTGAAGTGCAAAGATAAGAAAGACATGAAGGATGGAAAAGAAGTAACAATGAAAAACGGGCGCAAGGCAATGAAGGGCAAATGTTCAACTTGCGGAACAAGCATGTTCAGGATTATGGGCAGCAAGTAATAGGCCTTACAAACAGGCATTTCAAAGTATAGCCTCTATAAATCTTTTTGAAAAAAGCTAAAAAGACCAATTCCAGAGAAATTGTTCTCCGCATTGCTGATTTAGCCCTGGCTAAAAAGGCATATGATGTTGTTGCCTTGGATGTGCGCAAGGTTTCTACATTCTGCGATTATTTTCTGATATGCAGCTGCTCTTCCGGCAGGATGACCAAGGCAATAAGCGACGCGATTGATGAAGCCCTTAAGAAAGATAATATAAGGCCGCATCATATTGAAGGAGAAGAAGAGGCAAAATGGATATTGATGGACTACGGCGATATAATAGTGCATATCTTTCTTGAAGAAGTCAGGCCTTTTTATAATCTCGAATGGCTTTGGAACGACGCAAAGAGAATAAGAATAAGAGCGGCTGAGGATAAGGATAAATAGTGGAATATGGAAGCTAGAACATCAGATTATCAGAGAATCGGAACGAGAGCATTAGATTATCAGAGTATTAGACAATTCTGATAATCTGATTTTCTGATAATCTCGCTCTGATAATCTGTAATCTGATGTTCTTTTTTTACAAAAACCATGAATATCAATAACGAAATTATAAGTTTGCTTAAGCAGGCGGTTGATAATGCCGCAAAAGAGTTTAATTTTAAGGAAATTCCCGCTGCAGAACTGGAAATTCCTCAAATTGCCAAATTCGGTGATTTATCGACAAACATAGCAATGCAGCTTTGCAAGGCAAACCGCGGCGCAAAGCCCATCGCGATAGCTTCATTTATACATGAAGATTTAAATAAAAGAATTTCTAAGAGCCCCTTATCCGATTACGTAAAAGAAATTTCAGTCGAGCAGCCGGGATTTATAAATTTTTTCCTGTCAGATAGAGCTTTTTATGAAATACTGCACAGGATAGATCATGAGGTAAAAAACTTCGGCAGGCCCCTTGCGCCGGTAAATGGGAAAAAGGCTATTATTGAATTTGTAAGCGCAAACCCAACAGGGCCTTTGACTGTTGCGCACGCAAGGCAGGCTGTTGTCGGTAATGCCCTAAGCAATATCCTGGAATTTTTCGGCTGGAATGTTTATAAGGAATATTATCTTAATGACGAGGGAAACCAGATTAATTTATTAGGCGCCTCCATATATGCGAGATATGCAGAGCTGGCAGGCCCTGCCTGCCGGCAGGCAGGCCTGCATTTCGAATTTCCGCAGGACGGTTACAAAGGAGATTATATAAAAGATATTGCAAAGGAAATATATGATAAACACGGCGATAAGTTTAAGGCATATAACGAGAAAGAAAAAACTTTTTTCAGCGATTACGGGATAAATTGCATACTCGCCACAATCAAAAAGGACCTTTCCAATATAGGCGTTGTATTTGATAACTACGCATCACAGGCGGTATTGGCTAAATCAGGAAAGATCGAGAAAATACTTTCATTCCTAAAAGAAAACAGACTTTCTTATGAAAAAGAAGGCGCTACGTGGTTTAAGAGCACTGATTTTGCTGATGATAAAGACAGGGTGCTTATAAAAAGCGACGGCTCATATACATATATAACCCCTGATATTGCCTATCATAAAGATAAATACGACAGGGGCTTTGACTGGCTCATTGATATCTGGGGGCCTGATCATCACGGGTATATTCCGAGGATGAAGGCTGCTCAGCGCGCTTTAGGAAAAAAAGACCACACACTTTCAATATTAATTGTTCAGCTGGCAACCATTTACAAGGCAGGCAAACCGCTTCGCATGTCTACTAGGGCGGGTGAGTTTATAACGCTTAGAGAAGTGATTGATGAAGTAGGCCCGGATGTAGCAAAGGTTTGTTTTCTTATGCGAAAAATAAGCAGCCATTTGGATTTTGACCTTGAACTGGCAAAATCGCAATCATTGGAGAACCCTGTTTATTATATACAATATGCGCACGCGAGGATATGCGGAATACTGGAGCACAGCAAAAAGGCTGTATCCGGCGCAGCGAATAAACCTGATCCTAAATTGCTAAAAGAAAAAGAAGAGCTGGATATTCTAAAGAAGCTAAGAGAATATCCGGATATTTTGTATGCAGCATATAATACGCTTGAGCCTTACAGGGTGCTGGATTATTTATTGCAATTGGCTGCTTTATTCCACAGTTTTTATTCAATTCACAGAGTTGTCACGGAAGATAATGAATTGACGCAAACAAGGCTTTTCTTGGTTAAATGCATAAAGACTACAATATCAAACGCGCTTGAGGTTTTGGGCATTTCCGTGCCTGAGAAGATGTAGATTGGCCGATAGTCGATGGTCTATAGTCGATAGTTGAGTCGAAAAACCATACTCCTACCAGATGTTTAAATCCATAAAAATATATATCGGACAAGAATTGTCAAAAGATGAGCTGCTTAAGCAGTTTGTCAGCTTTGGCTATGAGAATGTTGATTTTGTCTGTGAAGAAGGCGATTTTTCGCACAGAGGCGCAGTTATAGATATATTCCCAAGCAGTTTTGAGGAGCCGCTGCGCATAGAAATAGACAACGATACCATAAAGGCCATAAGGTCATTTAATATAAGGACAGCTGATTCAACAACCGAACACAACATAGTTATAATAATCCCCTCTTCCGGCAAGAGGCATAAGGGCTTATATCACGGTATAGGCGAAGAAACGCCCATTGAAAGTTTTCTTGATTTAAAAAAGGGCGATTATATTGTTCATGTAAATTACGGAATAGGCATTTACAGGGGGATTATTGCTGAAAAAAAACAAAAAAAAGATTATGTGGTTATTGAATATGCCGGCGATGACAGGCTGTATGTTCCTGCCGAGGAAATACACCTTCTGCAAAAATACATAAGTTTTTACAAAAGGCCGCCCAGGCTTAGCAAACTCGGCACCAGGCAATGGCAGAGAATAAAAGACAGGACCAAGCGCGCTGTCGCTTCCTACGCAATTGAATTGTTGGATCTTCAGGCAGCCAGGATGAAACTAAAGGGTTTTCCTTTTTCAAAAGACAGCGATTGGCAAAAGCAGCTGGAAAGCGAGTTTGAATATGAAGATACAATAGACCAGACAAAGGCATCCTGTGAGGTTAAGCAGGATATGGAGATGCCCAAGCCAATGGACAGGCTTTTATGCGGCGATGTTGGCTACGGAAAAACAGAAGTTGCCTTAAGGGCCGCGTTTAAGGCTGTCATGGATAATAAACAGGTTGCCATATTGGTGCCGACCACGATTCTGGCTGAGCAGCACTATAACACTTTTGTAAAAAGGATGAAGGAATTTCCCGTAAATGTGCAAATGCTTTCAAGGTTTAAAACAAAAAAACAGCAGGCAGCCATACTTAAAGATTTAGGCGAGGGCAAGGTAGATATAATCATAGGCACGCATCGTTTAGTCTCGGATGATGTACGCTTTAAAGACCTGGGGCTTGTTATTATTGATGAAGAACAGCGCTTTGGGGTAAGACATAAGGAAAAGCTTAAAAAACTCAGGCTTATTGTAGATGTTCTTACGATGACCGCAACTCCCATACCCAGAACGTTATATATGTCGCTTATGGGAGCAAGGGATATGTCGACTATAAATACTCCTCCTATGAACAGGCTGCCGATAAAGACAATTGAGGCTGAATATTCCCATGAACTGATTAAGGAAGCTATCTCAAGGGAGTTGGCAAGAAAAGGGCAGGTGTATTTTGTTAACAACAGGATAAAGGGTATAGAAAAAATAGCCCAGAACATACAGGATATTGCGGGCCAAGAAGCTAGAATTGCGGTTGCGCACGGAAGGATGCCGCCAAAGGCTTTGGAATCGGTCATGGTTAAATTCATAAACCACCAGATTGACGTGCTGGTATCTACCACGATAATCGAATCCGGCATAGACATACCAAATGCAAATACATTAATAGTGAACCACTCTGACAAATTTGGTTTGGCAGACCTGTACCAGCTTAGAGGCAGGGTCGGCAGGTTTAAAAGGCAGGCATATGCCTATTTTTTAACGCCGAAGGCCTTTATATTGAGTTCTGACGCGCGCCGCAGGCTCAGCGCGATAAGCAAGTTTATTGATTTAGGTTCAGGTTTTAAAATAGCAATGGAGGATTTACAGATACGCGGCGCCGGCAATCTGCTCGGGGCGCAGCAGCATGGTTATGTGATGGCAGTAGGGTTTGATTTATACTGCCGCCTTTTAAGGGCTGCAATTGAGGAATTTAAGGAAAAGGAGGCTACTAAAAAAGGTTTCCGAAAAACTATTTTTTACACAGATGATCGCAGATGAAAAGAAACAGATGATCACAGATTCGTGTTGATATCTGTGATCATCTTGCATCTTCTAATCTGTGTTAATCTGTGAAAAACCTTTTAGACGTCATCAAAAATTACCTTGTGGATAAAAAACGACTGTGATACAATATGAAGAAGTTTACCTACCGTAAAGGAGCTAATATGAAATATATTATACTATTAATAAGTATATCTTTAATTATATCCGGATGCGCCAAGGCGCCCATGGACAAAAAAATCGTTGCCAAGGTAAATAACGAGACCATTACAGAAGTCATGCTTAATGACAAAATTGATGAGCTTCCCGAATATTACCAGTCTGCCGCGACCCAGCATAAGAAAGAAATATTAGACGACGTGATTGTCGAAAAACTTCTTTACGAGGAAGCAAGAAAAAGGAAATTACACAAAGACGATGACGTGAAGAAACTCATTGATAAGGCCGCAAAGAAGATTCTTATTGCCAAGCTTCTTGAAATAGAGACATCAGTAGAAGACCCGATTTCTGACGAAGATATAGAGCTGTATTACAGGCAAAATAAGGAACAATTCCTGATTCCGGAAAAGGTTAAGGCGTCACATATACTTCTAAGCTCTGAAGACGAAGCAAAGAATGTATTAGCCGAGCTTGACGCGGGAGCTGATTTTAGCGATTTGGCGCGCAAATATTCGAAGGACCTGACAAAGGACAGGGGCGGGGATTTGGGATATTTCCAAAGGGGCCAGATGATACCGGAATTTGAAAATGTGTGTTTTGCCATTAAGCCTGGCCAGACAAGCGGCATTGTTAAGACCAGGTTTGGATACCATATAATAAAAGTCACGGATAAGCGCGCCGCCGAATACAAGCAGCTTGGCGAAGTAAAAGAGACTATAGAATCAAAACTACTCGACCAAACAAAACAGGAGCAGTTTAAGGCCCTTGTCGAAGCGCTAAAATCTAAAGCCAAAATAGTTATTAATGAAGAGGCTTTTAAGGAGGCGCCGACGGAGCCATCGCTGGCAGAGCCGGTATCCGAAGAAGAGGTTGCGGAAAATGATTAGATTTTTTTCAGGTTTAGTATTTATTTTATTTTGCGCAGTTTTTTTACCGCCGGTTTATTGCGCCCAGACCGTTGATAAGATAGTCGCGATTGTGAATGACGAAATAATAACGCAAAGCGAACTCGACGAGTTTACAGCAGCTTTTATAGCCGATTACAATTTAAGATACGGCTCTGAAATGACGCAAGACAAGCTTGATACTGCAAAAAACGACGCGTTAAACAGACTGATAGAGGAAAAGCTGATTATGCAGGAGGCAAATAAGCGCAATATCCAGGTAGACGAGGCCGACATAGAAGATGCCGTTAAAAGCGTAAAAACGAAGTTCGAATCAGAAGAAGAGTTTGATAAAGCTATTTCCGCATCAGGGCTTACGATAGATAAACTAAGGGCAAAGTATAAAAACCAGCTTATGATCAGGGAGCTGGTTAACGGGATTGTTTCTCATAATATAAACGTATCTCCTACGCAGATAGCCGCATATTATTACGGGCACAAAAATGAGTTCGTGCAGCCGGCAAGCGTCAAATTCAGCATTATCGTTTTAAAATTTAAACCGGATCAGGAAAAAGACACAGTAAGAGTGTTTGCCAGAGAACTGCTTGACAGGATAAATTCCGGCGAAGACTTCTCTGGTCTGGCAACCAAATACTCTGAAGGCCCCAAGGCCGATGATGGCGGCGATATGGGTTTTGTTTCTAAAGGCACAATGATGAAGGAAATAGACGATGCGATATTTTCATTAAAAAACAATGAAGTATCCGACGTTATCGAGACCTCCGCTGGATGCAATATCGTGAAAGTGGCTGAAAAAATGCAGGAACTCGAATTTTCGCTAAAAGACGCTACCGCCAGAATAAGAGAAAGGCTTTATGAAAGGGAAGCTGAGCTTATGCTCAGGGAGTTTGTTGATAAGCTGAAGAAGGACGCCTATCTTGAAATCAAATAAAGCCTTACGCAGAGATAAGCCCGCGATATGCATTACCATGGGGGATCCTGCAGGCGTAGGCCCTGAAATAATTGCAAAGTTTTTATCTGACCCGAAAGTAGAAGAAGCAGCAGATTTTATTGTAGTGGGCGACGCTTTTGTTTTTAAAAAGGCAATTGCGCTGGCCGGCGCAGGTTTCGAATTCGATATAATAAACAGCGCAGGCACGCCAGATTTTAAAGATTGCGGCATTTTGCTCTTGGATCTTAAAAACATAAATCCAAAGAAATTCGAATACGCGAAGGCTACCGCTGAATGCGGCAAGGCGGCTATCGATTACATTAGAGAAGCGCATTCCTTAATACAAAAAAAGGCAGCTGACGCCATTGTAACAGCCCCGATTAACAAATATTCCGCGAAAATGGGCGGTTTTAAGTACCAGGGCCATACGGAATTTTTAAGCTTCTTGTCAGGCGCAAAAACAACAGCCATGATGCTCACCGGCGGGCCATTGACAGTGGTGCTTGCCACTACGCATATACCGATTTCTTTAGTTTCTAGCGCATTGACAAAAAAGAAACTCGTGTCTATTATTTCCCTGATTGATGCATGGATGAAGGATTATTTTAATGTAGAGTTTGCCAAGATAGGCATATGCGCGCTTAATCCTCACGCAGGCGAATTCGGCACAATGGGCACAGAGGAAAAGGATATAATAATTCCTGCAGTAAAACATTGCGCTGCTTGCGGCATAAATGTCTCTGGCCCGTATCCTGCAGACAGCTTATTTTACCAGGCATATAACGGTGATTTTGACGTGATATTATCAATGTATCATGACCAGGGATTGATACCTCTTAAGATGGTTGCGCGGGATGAGGCAGTGAATATAACATTAGGGCTTGGCTTTGTGCGTACATCCCCTGCCCACGGAACCGCGTTTGACATAGCAGGCAAAAACATGGCCAATCCCCAAAGCTTTGCCTGCGCGGTAAACTTTGCGATCTCTATGGTAAATAATGCACAAAAGATTAAGCGCAAATAAGCGCCTAGGGCAGAATTTTTTAACGGATAAAAGATACATAGAAAAGATTTTAAACGCCTGCGCTTTTACAAAAAAAGACTCTCTTCTGGAAATAGGCCCTGGCATGGGCGCGCTTACATCCGGGCTTGCCTTAGCCTGCAAAAGATTAACAGCAGTCGAGTTTGATAAAAGATTATTTTCGTTTTTGCGGGAAAAATATTCCGGTTGCGAAAATGTGGAGATTGTGCATTCCGATATCCTGAAATTCGATATAAAAGCGCAGAGTGAGATCTGCAAAATCAAGCTTAAGGTTATTGGAAACCTGCCGTATTATATTACAACGCCGATTATAGCTTATTTGATAGATAACAGGCAATATTTACAAAGCGCGTTTATCACTGTTCAAAAAGAAGTGGCGCAAAGGCTGACAGCTTCGCCCGGTGGAAAGACCTACGGCTCCTTAAGCTGTTTCGTTCAAGTTTACACAAAACCGCAGATTGTTTTTTATATACCAAAAGGGGTATTTTATCCTGCGCCTTCCGTAGAATCAGCTTTTGTCAAATTGGATTTTTTACAAACCCCGGCCGTTAAGGTTAATGACGAGCAATTTTTTTTAAAAGTCATAAATGCCGGATTTAGCAAAAGGCGCAAGACCCTTGCCAATGCCTTGTCCAGCGCGGGTTTAACAAGTTTGAATAAGCAGCAGATAATACAGGTGCTTGAAGGCTTGAGTATCGCGCCAACCAGGCGCGCGGAGACCTTGAACCTGCAGGAATTCGCTTGCATAGCGCAAAATTTACCGGAAAATGAGAATAAAAACTGATCAAATCAAATACACAGCCAAGCTGGCGCGAATTGACCTTACACACGCGCAGGCCAGCGTTTTATCCAGGCATTTAAACAGCATTCTTGAGTACATAGAAAAACTAAACGAGCTTGACACAAGCAAGGTTGAGCCCTTAAGCCACGCGCTGGACATGTTTAATGTCTTAAGAGACGATAATGTAAAGAAATCTCTAAGCGTAGAAGACGCGCTTAAGAACGCGCCGTCTGTGAAAAATGGATTTTTTGAAGTACCGAAAGTAATTGAGTGAAAGGATAAAGGTTAAAGGATAAAGGTTAAAGTAGAAAATAATGGAAAAGCAATTATATGGCTTAACCGCTCAACAGTTGCAGGAGAAAATCAGGGACAATTCTATTTCTGTTGAAGATATCGCTTTGAGCTTTATTAGCAGAATAGAAGCAGTAGAGCCAAAGGTGCATGGCTTTGCGCATTTTGATAAAAGCGATGTTATAAAAAAGGCAGAAGCGTTAAATAAGCAGAAAGGCAATGGGCCCCTATACGGAATCCCGATAGCTATAAAGGACAACATCTGCGTTAAGAATGAGCTGACAACCTGCGCGTCAAAAATACTTGAAGGTTTTAAGCCGCCTTATGATTCAACTGTTATTTCTAAACTTAAATCGCAAAGTGTGTTATTTTTAGGCAAGGCAAATATGGATGAATTTGCTTTCGGCTCTTCATGCGAGACATCCTGTTACGGGGCTACAAAAAATCCATATGACCTGGATAGAATTCCCGGAGGCTCAAGCGGCGGGTCAGCGGCATTAGTCGCAGCTGATGAAGCAGTGTTCGCTTTAGGTTCTGATACAGGCGGCTCCATCAGGCAGCCTGCCGGCCTTTGCGGGGTTGTAGGATTAAAGCCTACTTACGGCAGGGTGTCAAGGTACGGGCTTATAGCTTTTGCATCGAGCCTGGACCAGATCGGCCCGATTACAAAGGATGTAAGGGACTCGTGCCTGCTTATGAACGCAATAGCAGGATATGATCCTATGGATACGACCTGCGCAGATGTGCCTGTGCCGGATTATACAAAGAGCCTTGTAAATGATGTAAGAGCAATGAAGATAGGGCTGCCTAAAGAATACTTTATAGAAGGCTTAGACCGCGAAGTCAAAGATGCTGTTAATCAGGCGGTAAAAGTTTTCAGGGATTTAGGAGCTGAAATTATGGATATTAGTTTGCCGCATACTGATTACGCCGTGGCAACATATTATATAATTGCATGTTCTGAAGCAAGCTCCAACCTCGCCAGGTATGACGGCGTGCAATATGGCCTGCGCGATAACGCATCTTCTTTGATGGACATGTATTTCAAGACAAGGGCCAAAGGTTTCGGCGACGAGGCTAAAAGGAGAATAATACTCGGCACATATTCGTTAAGCAGCGGTTATTATGACGCGTATTATCTTAAGGCGCAGAAGGTAAGGTCGTTAATAAAAAGAGATTTTGACGAGGCATTTAAAAAATGCGATATTATTCTGACGCCTACTTCTCCGACGCCGGCATTCAGATTAAATGAGAGGCTAAAAGACCCGCTGCAGATGTATCTTTCCGATATATTCACTATACCGGCCAACCTGGCAGGCATACCAGCAATATCTGTTCCATGCGGCTATACTAAAGATTCATTGCCCATCGGCCTGCAGCTGGCTGCAAAACCTTTTGATGAGCCCGAACTTTTCAGGGCCGCGTATACTTATGAGCAAAACGCAAACTGGCAAAGGATTAAGCCGAAGTTATGAGCAATTACGAGACAGTAATAGGCCTTGAAGTGCACTTGCAGCTTTTTACGCGCACAAAGGCTTTCTGCGGCTGCAGGAATGAATTCGGCCAAGAGCCGAACTCGGCAACATGTCCCGTGTGCCTGGGGTTTCCCGGCTCGCTGCCTGTTTTAAACAGGCAGTATCTGGAATACGCCATAAAGGTTGCCCTGGCGCTGGATTGTAAAATATTCGCTAAAATGAAATTCGACAGGAAAAATTATTTTTATCCAGACTTGCCGAAAAATTACCAGATCTCGCAATACGATATGCCGCTTTCAAATAACGGCTCTCTTGAAATTATCAAGGAAGACGGCTCTATAAAGGCAGTCAGAATTAAAAGGGTTCATATGGAGGAGGATGCCGGCAAGTTATTGCACCAGCAAGACGGCGCAAGTTGCGTGGATTTTAACCGCTCGGGAACTCCGCTCCTTGAGATTGTTACGGAGCCTGATATTAATTCGCCTGAGGAGGCGTATATTTATTTGGCTGCGCTTAAAAATCTGCTCAGGTACCTTGAGGTCTCAGATTGCGATATGGAAAAGGGCAGCCTGCGCTGCGACGCGAATATTTCGATAAGGCAGCTTGGGGTCAAAGAACTTGGCGTTAAGATCGAATTGAAAAATATGAATTCATTTAAAGGTGTTAAGGCAGCGCTTGAATATGAAGAAAAGAGGCAGCAAGAGGCGTTGGAAGCCGGGGAGAAATTAACGCAGCAGACTCGCCTTTGGGATCCCGAGGCAAAGATAACCAGGCCTATGCGCTCAAAGGAAGAGGCGCACGACTACAGGTATTTTCCCGAACCTGACCTTGTGCCGTTTAAGGTTGGTTCTGATTTGATCGAACAAATAAAGTCGCAGATGCCCCAGCTGCCCTCAAAAAGAAAAAAAATGCTGATGCAGGAGTATTCCATATCAGATTATGACGCCGGGGTTTTAGTATCTGATAAGGCAATGTCTGATTTTTTTCTGCAATGCGTTGAAATTTACCCTGATGCAAAAGCCATTGTCAACTGGATTACGTCCGATATATTAAAGTACCTCAACGCCGAGAATATGCAGTTTTCACTGCTTAAGTTATCGCCAAGGCAATTAACAGAAATGCTTCAAATGATAGGTGAGGGTAAAATAAGCGGCAAGATCGCCAAGGACATACTTAAAGAAATGATCCAAACTCAAAAGTCCGCTTCCCAGATAGTAAATGAAAAGGGCCTGCTTCAGATATCAGACCAGGCGCAATTGAAGGAAACATTAAGGCAGGTTTTAAAACAAAATCCAAAAGCTGTCGAGGATTATAAAAACGGAAAAGCAGTTGCTATTACTTTTTTGGTAGGCCAGATAATGAAAGCCACAAAAGGCAAGGCCAACCCCGGCATTATAAATAAACTCTTAAGAGAGGAGCTGCAAGATGAGAAATAGAAGGTCCTTCTTTTTAGTTGTTACAGCACTTATTTTAGGCATTTGCGCCTACACGGTCAATGTCTTGCCCAAGGAACCCGAACAGGCCGATGCCCTTTCCAGGGAAAATATATACACCCAGCTCGAATTATTTGCAGATGCCATATCCATAATAAATGCAAATTATGTTGATAAGGTGGACCCGAATGCTTTGATATATGGCGCGCTAAAAGGGATGCTTCAGTCTTTGGATACTCACAGCGGTTTTCTTACCCCGGACCAGTACGAGGAGATAAAGATAGATACAGGCGGCGAATTCGGCGGTTTAGGCATTGAGATTAGTATTGAAGATAATTTATTGACTATAATAACTCCGTTGGAAGGCACTCCTGCTGAAAAGGCAGGCATAATGCCCGGCTATAGGATAATAAGAATAGACGGCGAGTCTACCGAAGAATTAAGCCTGGACGAATGCATTAAAAAGATGCGCGGGCTTCCCGGCACAAAAATCACCTTGACCATATTGCGCGAGGATGAAGAGGCGCTTCGCGATTATGTTCTAAAGAGAGCCCTTATAAAAGTTAAATCTGTTAAGTACGCTTTAATATTAGAGGACAATGTTGGATATATACGCATTACTGATTTTCAGCAAAGGACAGCGCAGGAACTTGAAAAGGCGCTGCGCAGCATTGAGAAAAAAGGAAAACTCGGCGGGCTTATACTTGACTTAAGAAATAACCCCGGAGGCCTTCTTGAATCTTCCTTGCAGGTTGCGGAACAATTTTTGCCAAAAGATTCGGTCATAGTATCCATAAAGGGCAAGGTTGACAGCCAGAACGAGGTGTTTAAATCAAAAAATAATCGCGCGCGTGTTGATTTTCCCATAGTCGTGCTGGTTAATAAAGGCAGCGCAAGCGCCTCCGAAATAGTGGCCGGCGCGATAAAGGATAATAAAAGAGGCCTGATCTTAGGCACGCCTACCTTCGGCAAGGCGTCTGTGCAGACAGTTATACCGTTAAGGGATAATTCTGCGATAAGGCTTACCACCAGCAAGTATTACACCCCAAACGGCGAGCAGATACACAATGTAGGCATTATGCCCGATGTTTTATTAAAAAAACAAATGCCTACGGAAGAAGAGGTCGAAGAAACATTGGGCATTTTTGATAAACTCAAGATTGATAACATAAATTTGAGAATAAATAAGCTAAGGCAGGATAATCAGGTTGAATCTGCTGTTGAGCTTATTAAGGGTATTAACGTATACCGTTCATTCAGTAAGGAAAAATAATGTTAACGCTTGGCATAGAAACATCTTGCGATGAAACATCCGCGTCTGTCGTTAAGGATGGCGTAGAAATACTGTCGAACAAAATTGCCTCTAGCCTCCAGCTGCACAAGCAGTACGGAGGCGTAGTGCCGGAGATAGCGTGCAGGCATCACCTGGAGTGCATCGATTATGTTATCAAAGACGCTCTTGAGGCAGCATCGGCGGATCTTTCAAAAATCGAGCTTATAGCTGTAACTTACGGCCCTGGATTAGCAGGGGCCTTGCTGATAGGGATATCATCTGCTAAGGCATTGGGCCTGGCTTTAAAAATTCCGCTTATCGGCGTAAATCATCTGTACGCGCACATATATTCCTGCATGCTAAAGGGGAATATTAAATTTCCATGCATAGGTCTGGTAGTTTCAGGAGGCCACACAACTTTAGCGCTTATTAAAAATTATAATGACCTTACGCTTCTTGGCCAGACGCGCGACGACGCCGCGGGAGAGGCATTTGACAAGGCTGCGAAGATATTAGGGCTTGGTTATCCCGGCGGACCAATAGTAGAAGAAAAGGCAAAAAGCGGAAATCCCGATGCTGTGGATTTTCCAATGGCATTTCTTGAAAAAGGCTCTTTTGATTTTAGTTTTAGCGGCGTAAAGACCGCTTTACTTTATTATATAAGAAAGCAAAGCCAGGGAAAAAAACAAGTCAATATAAATGATATATGCGCCAGTTTTCAAAAGGCAATTTTTTATGTCATAGTGGATAAGGCTGTTAACGCGGCCAAGGGAACAAACGCGGCCCAGCTTCTGGTTGGCGGAGGCGTGAGCGTTAACAGAACATTGCAGCAAATGTTTATTGATAGAGCAAAAGGTGATTGTATACAAGTGTTATTTCCCGAAACCGGGCTTGGCACGGATAACGCCGCCATGGTAGCGGCCGCGGGATATAGGTTATATAAGGAAGGCCTGCGCAGCGATTATTCGCTTGAAGCAGAGCCGAATTTAAACATTGGGGACGGTTCTCACCCAAGCGTGAGAAATGTCCCCTAACCAGTAAAAACAATATAGTGGGGACACTTCTCACGCTTGGGTGAGAACCGTCCCCACGCAGGAGGCAATAATGTTAGGGAACATGCAGGTATTAGTGCGGTTAATTTTAGCGACGATTCTAGGAGGAGCGGTCGGGCTTGAGAGAGAGATACAAGGCCGCGTTGCGGGTTTTAGAACCCATATATTAGTCTGTGTCGGCTCATGCCTTATGATGCTTACTTCAATACATATGTTCGATGTGTACCATGGCCTTACCAGTATCGACCCTGCGAGGATAGCGGCGCAGGTTGTTACCGGCGTAGGATTTTTAGGTGCGGGCACAATACTAAGATCCAAGGCAACCGTAAAGGGCCTTACTACCGCCGCAAGCCTTTGGGCAATTGCAGGCGTTGGCCTTGCTGTGGGCTCAGGTTTTTATTGGGCCGCGGTCTTTACCTCGGTTATTATTTTGCTAAGCCTTTTATTTCTTAGTAAAATAGAAGCAAAAATTTCAAAAAAAGGCAGAAACAAGGAAACAGGTTCTCAAGACGAAACCTTTTGACTCTGTGTTGAAATAATATTATAATAGAATTAATAGGGTGTCGTAAAGGTAGCACAGATTAGCACAGATTAAAAGATGCAAGATTATCACAGATGTCGTTGGGAAAAAATCTGTGATCATCCATTTCTTCTAATCTGCGATCATCTGTGTATATAAAGGGGGTGAAAATATGCCAAAGCTAATGGGTAAAAGAAATAAAGTTATAGAAGAGAAAGTCCTTGATGTTGATGCCAGCATGCAGGGGACATTAGTTTTTAAGGATCCTGTTAATTTGAGAATAAACGGTAATTTTGAAGGCGCCCTGAATACGCGCGGCAGCCTGACTATAAGCCATAGCGCGGTTGTAAAAGCGGAAATAGTCGGCGACGATATTACAATAGCAGGGACTGTTATTGGAAATATTACCGCCAAGACGAAGCTTAAGGTTATCGCGCCGGCGCACATAACAGGAGACATGCAGGCCCCGGTGTTGAGCATTGCAGAAGGCGCCATTTTTCATGGTAGGTGCCAGATGAATTCGTCATCAGGCAATATCGACGTTGCATCAAAAATTTTAAATCTGAATGAAGTGGCCAATTACCTTGAAGTAACCACGGCCGTTGTAAATGAATGGGCATCCCAAGGAAAAATCCCGGCAAGAAGAGAAAATGACAACTGGCAATTTGATAAGGCAATTATTGACGAGTGGATTTCAAAAGAGAGGGTCAAGTAGCTTTTTTAAGCATGGATAAGGAACGCTTACTAAATATAAAGGAAGCCGCTGATTTTTTAGGCAAAACCGAAGAAGAGATTAAGCAGTTGGTAAAAGCCGAAGAAATCATAGCTTACCAAATTGGCGGTATGTATCTTAGGTTTAAATTAGAAAATCTCCAGAATTATAAATATGGTTCACATTCTCAAAATACCCGCACAAACTTAAATACTAAGGACAACTGCTCCCGGCATAAAGAATCTCCGGCGTTAGATTATATTAAGGATCTATTTTATTTCAATGATTTTTATATGTTGGCTATCTTGGTTATCGCGGTCCTACTTTTTATAATTATAAGAAATATAAGTTAAGTGTAAAAACTTGACATAATTAGCAGGTTATATTATACTAATACTTGCAAAAGGGATATTGTATGCGCTTGCCAAAAACAATATTAATACCATATATATTAGTCTTTTCATTATCTTTATTATTTTGTTATATAGCAGAAGCCGCTACTTACAGGGATGACGCTGCCCAAGAGCGCTTGGGCCTTTCCGTTGAACAGGCGCAGGAAAGAGCGGATTTAATCGCTACATATTATAATAGAGGAAGAGAATTTTTGCTTAGAGATAAATTTGACGAAGCTATCGCGAGTTTTAATGAGGTTCTAAGACTAGAACCTTCTTACCAACCAGCGCAAGAATATCTTAAGACAGCAACCTCTGATAAGCAGGTGTATCTCGCCAATGAGTATTTTGATAAAGGGAAAATCTGTTATAATAAAGGCGAATTCCAGAAGGCAGCGGTTAATTTTGAAGAGGCATTAAAGATATTGCCCTATCATGAACCTGCGAAGGTATATCATAATCTGGCGCTTATCCAGCATAAGATAAATTTAAAGCAGGATGAGATAGAGTCTATTAAGGTTAAAATGGCAGATATTGTATCGGATTATGATAAGAAGTCAAAACAGACAGAAGGCCTGACAGTCGGTTATCTGCTGGAGCAGGCGCTTTTGCGCTGCCAGGCAGGAGATTATAACGGCGCTAAGAATTATTACAATCTTTGCTATAAATTAGACCCAAAAAATAAAGATAGAATAATGTGGTTTGTGGATGCAACTTATGAGCTGGAAGACCTCTCAGACTCCTTGAATGAATGCTATGATGAGATAGAGAGTTTGCCTGAACTTAACCTTTCCCGTTAGGTGCTCTATCTAACATACCTAAAATAAACTCAATATACATATGGGGAAGAAACTGTTTTTAATAGACGGTAACTCCTTCTGTTACCGCGCGTACTATGCTATAAAAGGCCTGGCTAACTCTAAGGGCTTGCCTACTAATGCGGTGTATGGTTTTATTAGTATGTTAAGGAAAATTATACAGGAACACAGCCCTGATTACGTGGGGGTGTGTTTTGACAGGCCAAAACCTACATTCAGGCACGAAAAATATGACAAATATAAGATTCATCGTAAGCCAATGCCGGATGATCTAGTGCAGCAGATGCCGATTATTAAAGATGTTCTGGCTGCCTACAATATAGCTATTTATGAAAAAGACGGTTTTGAGGCAGATGACATAATAGGCACATTGGCTAAGGCCGCCTCGAAAAGCGAGATAGATGTTTTTATAGCAACAGGCGACAAAGATGCCTTGCAGCTTGTAGGCGAGCATGTTTTTATATACAGCACGCATGCAGACGGCCTTATATATGACGAAAAAGAAGTTATAGCAAGATATGGCGTGAGGCCCGAATCAATGGTCGATATAATGGCGCTAATGGGCGATACCAGCGATAATATTCCCGGAGTGACGGGCATAGGAGAAAAAACAGCCGTGGAATTGATAAAAGAATACAAAAGCTTAGACAAATTATATGAGGGCCTTGAAACTGTTAAGAGCAAGGCCAGAAAAGCGCTGCTTGAGAAATTTAAGGAGCAGGCTTATTTAAGCAAGGCCTTGGCTACCATAGACGAAGCAGTTGATATAGATATAGATTTTTCTAAATTAAAATTGGGGGAGCCTGACAAGGAACGGCTTTACCAGATTTTCAAGGAATTGGAGTTCAAGAACCTCTTATCGGAATTTGCCTCAAGCAAAGCAATACAAAAAGATTACAGGATGATAAACGACAAAGAAAGCTTAAGTCGGCTGATTGCCCAGCTTAGCAAGGCGGGGGAGGTTGCGTTTGATTTTGAGACAACCAGCACAGACCCGATGATTGCCGAGCTTGTAGGCGTGTCTTTTTGTTTTAAAGAGACTCATGCGCAATATATATCTTTCGCGCAGGCAAAGCAAAATTTATCACTTAACACAAGGGAGGTTCTCGGGCTTTTGAAGCCGTTTTTTGAAAATGAGGCAATTAAAAAAATAGGGCAGAATATAAAATACGAAATACTGCTTTTATCCAACAACTCAATAGATTTGCGGGGCGTATATTTTGACACGATGGTAGCCTCATACCTGCTTAATCCTTCAAAGGCTAATCATAACCTGTCGGATATATCCATAGAATACCTTGATTATAAGCCCACGCCCATTACCCAGCTTATCGGAAAAGGTAAGTCCGCGATCACAATGGATAAGGTCGAGCCGGCTTTGGTTTGCGATTACTGCTGCGAGGACAGCGACGTAACTTTCAGGCTTAAGCAGCTCTTGGAAAAAAGATTAAAGGAAAAGGATTTGTTTAAATTATTCTGCGAAGTGGATATGCCGCTTGTCAAGGTGCTTGCCTGTATGGAATACAGCGGCGTCTCGATCGATAAGAAAGTTTTGGAAGAGATTTCCGCGCAGATGCATTCGCGGCTGGGAACAATAGCTTCTCAAATTTATGAAATTGCAGGAAGCGAATTTAATCTTAATTCCCCGAAGCAGCTTGCCGTTATTTTGTTTGAAAACCTGAAGCTCCCCGTTGTGAAAAAGACAAAGACGGGAATTTCCACCGATGTGGAAGTCCTGACCAAGCTGGCGAAGGAACACGCGATTTGCAGCCTGCTTTTGGAATACAGAGAG
This sequence comes from Candidatus Omnitrophota bacterium, assembly GCA_043797125.1. Lineage (GTDB taxonomy): Bacteria > Omnitrophota > Gorgyraeia > JABMRG01 > JAFGKX01 > JAZDPX01. The sequence continues at coordinate 110,876 of JAZDPX010000038.1, read as the reverse complement.
CTTTCAAAACTGCAATCCACATATGTTGACGCGCTGCCGCAGTTGATGAATCCCAAGACGCACAAGGTGCACACGTCCTTTAACCAGACAGTCACCGCGACAGGCCGCTTAAGTTCTTCAGACCCGAATTTGCAAAACATACCGACAAGGACGCAAGAGGGCAGAAGGATAAGAAAGGCCTTTATATGTTCCGAAAAGAGAGGGATTCTTCTGTCAGCCGATTATTCTCAGATAGAATTGCGGATATTGGCGCATTTGTCCGGCGACGAAGAACTGATAACCGCGTTTAGAAACAAGGACGATATACACCGCCATACAGCATCTTTAATTTTTAATTGCCCGCAGGAAAAAGTGACCCAAATACAGAGAAACCAGGCTAAGACAGTCAATTTTGGAATAATATACGGCATGAGCCCATACGGTTTATCCAAAGAACTGGATATTACGCCGGAAGAAGCCAAGATTTTTATTGACGCATATTTCGATAAATACAAAACAGTCAGAGAATACCTGGATAGCGTGTTGGTTTTGGCCAGGGAAAAATATTATGTAACCACCATGCTGGGCAGATGCAGGTTTATACCCGAAATAAATTCGCCGAATCAAACAATAAGGCAGTTTGCGGAAAGGACGGCCATAAATACTCCTATACAGGGTTCTGCCGCGGACCTGATAAAAATAGCCATGATAGAGATTTACAACGAGATGCTGCAGCAGGACTTTAAATCCAAAATGATTTTGCAGGTTCATGATGAGCTTGTATTTGATGCGCTGGAAAGGGAAAAAGATAAACTTGGCAGTTTGGTCAAGTCAAAAATGGAAAATGCGGTTAAATTAAAAGTTCCTGTCGAAGTAACGATTAAGACGGGGAATAACTGGGCGGAGTGTTAGATTATATGATAATAGGGGTTACTGGAGGGTTTGCGTCGGGTAAAAGCACCGTTGCGAAGATGGTTGCTAAGGCTTTGCATGCCGAATTGCTCGATGCCGACAAGATCGCGCACGATGTGCTTGAAAACAACGATAGCGCGCAAAAACAAGTTTTAGCGCATTTTGGCAGGGCTGACAGAAGATTCTTAGCGCGCGTCGTTTTTTCTGATTCCAAAAAATTGAAGGTTCTTTGCGATATTATTCATCCGAAAGTCATATTTGAAATTAAAAACTCCGCCAAGGAAAAGCTAAAAATAAACCAAAACGCGTATATAGTAATTGACGCGCCGCTGCTTATCGAGGCCGGCCTTACGGGTTTTTGCGATATTGTAGTTGTGGTTTCTGCCTCGACAGCCGATATATGCAGACGCGCGGTGAAACATTTTCACATGAATAAGAACGATGCGCTTAAAAGGATAAAAGCGCAAATGCCGATTTCTAAGAAAAAGGAGTATGCAGATTATGTAATTGCGAATAACGGTTCAGTCAAACAGCTGGAATCAGATGTTAAACACTTGATAACAAAAATATACAAGGAGGAACAAGATGGATTTAGAAGAACTTAAGACTAAAAAGGTGGCGGAGTTGAGTAAAATAGCAAAAGACCTTAAAGTAAACGGTTCCGGAGGCATAAAAAAACAGGACCTTATCTTTAAGATATTGCAGGCGCAGGTGGAAAAAGAAGGCAATATCTACGGCGAGGGAGTGCTTGAGGTTCTGCCTGATGGTTTTGGTTTCTTAAGATCGCCGAATTACAACTACCTGCCTTGCCCCGACGATATTTATGTGTCGCCAAGCCAGATAAAGAGGTTCAACTTAAGGACAGGCGACATAATAAGCGGGCATGTAAGGCCGCCAAAAGAGGGAGAAAGATATTTCGCTCTTTTAAAAGTCGAGGCAGTGGATTACGAGAATCCGGACAAGTTAAAGGACAAGATATTTTTTGATAATCTTACGCCTTTATATCCGCACGAAAGGTTCAGGCTGGAATGCGACCCAACCCAGATATCTACAAGGATAATGGACCTTTTAACCCCGCTAGGCAAAGGACAAAGAGGCATGATTGTCGCCCCTCCTTACAGCGGCAAAACAATAATCCTTCAAAAGATAGCCAATAGTATAACAACCAACTACCCTGAGACCATTCTCATAGTCCTTCTTATTGATGAACGGCCCGAGGAAGTTACAGATATGAAGCGTTCCGTCAACGGGGAAGTTATAAGCTCCACATTTGATGAGCCCGGGCAGCGCCACGTCCAGGTTGCTGAGATTGTGCTGGAAAAGGCCAAAAGGCTTGTTGAATGCAAAAAAGACGTCGTAATATTGCTGGACAGCATCACGCGCCTGGCAAGGGCCTATAATGCCATAGTGCCGCACAGCGGCAAGATCTTATCGGGCGGCGTCGACTCAAACGCTTTGCACAAGCCAAAGAGGTTTTTTGGCGCAGCCAGAAATGTTGAAGAGGGCGGTTCGTTAACAATTATAGCTACCGCGCTGGTGGATACTGGTAGCCGAATGGATGAAGTGATATTCGAAGAGTTTAAGGGCACCGGCAACATGGAGCTTCAGCTTGACCGCAACCTTTTCCAAAAACGCATATATCCTGCTATTGATATAAAAAGATCAAACACCAGGAAAGAAGAGCTGCTGCTTGAAGACGAAGAGTTAAGGCGCATATGGCTTATGAGAAAGGTGTTAAATGAATTAAACACCGATGAGGCAATGCAGCTTTTGATTGAAAAACTAAAAAAGACAAAAACAAACGCTGAATTTTTGATGAGCATAAATCAGTAAAAGGATAAAGGTTAAAGGATAAAGGCAGAGAGGAGAAAAGATGAAAGACAAGATACACCCGGAATACAAACAAACGACGATTACATGCGCATGCGGAGAGGTAATACACACGCGTTCTACAAAACAAAACATAAGGATAGATATATGCTCTAAATGCCACCCGTTTTTCACCGGCAAGCAAAAACTGCTTGATTCTGCGGGAAGAGTCGAGAAATTTAGGAGAAGATACGGGAAGCAGGAATAAATGTTTGAGGCGTTGGAAGAAAGAAGAAGAAGATACAAAGAGCTGGAGGGGCTCCTGGCAGACCAGAAAGTCGTGCAGGATAAGTCTCTATACAGCAAATACGCAAAGGAACTCGCATCCCTTTCAAGTATTGTAAGTAAGTATAATGAATACCTGCGCCTGCAGCAGGAAATAAAAAAACTTAAAAACATGCTTGAGGAAAAACACGAAAGGGAGTTCATAGACCTTGCGAAGATGGAGATAGATGAATTCCAACAGAAGTCCTCGTCCATTCTGTGCGAGCTTGAAGACGCGTTTGCCCTTGAAGATACTGACGCGGATAAAAATGCAATAATGGAAATAAGGGCAGGCACAGGAGGGCTTGAGGCAGGATTATTTGCCGCTGATTTGTTTAGGATGTACAGCAAGTTTGCGCAGAAAAACAGCTGGAAAGTAGAAATCATGAATACATCCGTGCAAGAAGGCGCCGGCATAAAAGAAATCGTATTCGCGGTTGAAGGAAAAGACGTATACAGAAACCTTAAATATGAAAGCGGTGTTCACCGCGTGCAGCGCGTGCCTGCTACCGAGGGATCCGGCAGGATACATACATCCGCGGCTACGGTTGCTGTTTTGCCCGAGGCCGAAGAAGTGGAAATAAAGATCGAGCCTAAAGATTTAAGGGTGGATGTATATCGTTCAGGCGGGCACGGAGGCCAGGGCGTTAATACCACTGATTCAGCTGTGCGCGTTACGCATTTGCCTACAAATTTAGTGGTTATATGCCAGGATGAACGTTCCCAGCTTAAAAATAAAAATAAGGCAATGAAGGTGCTCAGGGCAAGGCTGTTTGATAAAATGCAAAGCGAGCAGAAGCAAAAAATATCGCAGGACAGAAAAACCCAGGTAGGCACCGGCGATAGAAGCGAGAAGATAAGGACTTATAATTTCCCTGATAAAAGAGTGACAGACCACCGCATAGGATTAACCCTGCACAAGCTGGACACCATCCTTGAGGGAGAGTTGGACGAGATAGTAAAAGCCCTGCTTGCCGCAGAAAAAAAACTAAAGCTGCAGAACATAAAATGATCGCCGAATTAAAATATACGCATGAATTTCTGGCAAAGCAAAACATAGCATGTCCCATGGTTGAAGCAGAGCAGATTTTATGTAGCTTGTTGAACTGCCGCAGGGTAGATATATATACATCGGACATTACGATTAATGAACCTAAGATGCATAAGCTTAACAAAATACTAAAGCTAAGGGCAGCTGGAGAGCCTTTGCAATATTTATTAGCCAAGGCTTATTTTTACGGGCTGGAATTTAAGATGCGGGAAGGCGTCTTTATCCCCCGCCCCGAAACCGAAATATTAGTAGATGCGGTGTTAGCCCACAGCCCACAGCCCACAGCCCACAGCCCAATCAACATTCTCGACCTCTGCACCGGCAGCGGCAACATTGCAATCTCATTGACAAAACATCTCCAATGTTCTAAAATATGTGCTTCCGATATTTCTCAAGGCGCTGTTGCAACAGCGAAAACCAACGCGCGTTTGCACGGCGTCTATACTAATATTAAGTTTAGACAGGGCGATCTATTTAAACCATGGCAGGGCTGTAAAGGCTTTTTTGATGCAATAACCTGCAACCCGCCCTATATTAAAAAAGGCCGGCTAAAAACCCTGCCCGAAGATGTAAAAAATGAGCCAATCGCTGCCTTGGACGGCGGCCTTGACGGGCTTGTTTTTTATAAAAGGATCGCAAGGCAGGCAGTATCTTATTTAAAACCAAATGGTTATATATTTTTTGAAATCGCACCAGACATATCAGGCGCTGTGAAACAAATTTTTGAAAAAAATTTTTGCGATATAGAAATCGTGAAAGATTACAATCATTTTGATAGAGTGATAACAGCCAAGGGAAAATAATGGACAGATTACTTATAAAAGGAAAAAAAAGGCTGCAGGGAAAAATTAAAAACAGCGGCTCCAAGAATTCAACTTTACCGATTATGGCTGCTTGTTTGCTTACAAGGGAGCGCTGTATCATAAAGAACGTGCCTGACTTAAGCGACATAAGAACAATGATGCGCCTTCTCCAAAGATTGGGTGTTAAGGTGGAATTTCAGGACGGGACACTTACAATAGAATCCAGGGATTTCAAAGGCGATACAGCAACATATAAGTTCGTAAGCGTTATGCGCGCTTCTGTTTGCGTGCTCGGGCCTTTACTGGCGCGGCAAAAAAGGGCGAAAGTTTCATTGCCCGGCGGTTGCGTTATAGGTCCGAGGCCCATAAATCTGCATATTAAGGGGCTCAAGGCCTTAGGCGCGGATGTTGATGTTTCTCATGGCTATGTTTTAGCAAAGACAAAAAAGCTTAAAGGCTCAAGCGTGTATTTAGGCGGCGCGTATGGTTCGTCGGTGTTGGCTACAGCAAATACAATGATGGCAGCTGTTTTGGCCAAAGGTAAGACCGTGATAGAAAATGCCGCATGCGAACCGGAAGTAGTTGATTTGGCTGAGATGCTGATAAAGATGGGCGCAAAGATAAAGGGGCATTATTCTCACCGGATAGAAATCGAAGGAGTCAAGAGATTGGGTGGGGCTACCCACACGGTAATTCCCGACAGGATAGAAGCAGGCACGTTTATGATGGCTGCCGCGATGACAGGCGGTGATGTGACTATTGAAGGGGCTTGTCCTAAGCATCTTGAGGCAGTCATTGATAAGTTAAGAGAAGCAGGCGCGGTAATTACGAAAAAACAAAATGCAATAAAGGTAAAAGCAACAAGGTCTATAAAGCCTATAGATGTTGTTACCTTGCCGTTTCCCGGATTTCCGACTGATTTGCAAGCCCAGGTAACAGCCATGATGTGCCTGGCGAAGGGCATAAGCATTGTAACGGAAAAGATTTATCCGGAAAGGTTTATGCATATAAGCGAATTAAACAGGATGGGGGCAGATATTATTTTGGAAGGAGAAAGCGCCATAATAAAAGGCTCAAGGCATTTAACCGGCGCGCCTGTTATGGCGTCTGACTTGCGCGCATCGGCAGCGCTTGTACTTGCCGGGCTTGTAGCTGATGGTGTTACGGAAATTTCGCGAGTTTATCACTTAGACAGGGGATATGAAGGCATAGAAGAGAAGCTGTCGTCGTTAGGAGCAAAGATTTGGAGAGAGAAATAGAGATAATTCAAAATTAAAAATTAAAAATTCAAAATTACAATTAAAAATTCAAAATTACTGCAAATTTTGAATTTTACATTGCAATTTTACATTTTACATTTTGAATTTTTAATTTAAACACCAGAAAGGAGTTCTAACCATGGCTTGTGTAATACGACTGAAAAGAATGGGAGGCAAAAAGAAGCCGCATTTTAAGATAGTAGTATGCGATTCCCGTGTCTCGACAAGCGGTAAGGCTATTGAAGAAGTCGGGATATATGACCCGTCAAAAAGCCCGGCGCTGTTGAATATGAAAAAAGACAGAATAGATTACTGGCTGAAAATCGGCGCAAAGCCGAGCGAGACCGTTCTTTCTTTAATTAAAAAATAGGCTTTTAAATGAGAATAGACGTGCTTACACTTTTCCCGCGGATGTTTAACGCTGTATTGTCCGAATCAATAATAAAACGCGCGGTAAAATCAAAAAAGGTCAATATATGCGTGCATGACATAAGGCGCTATTCGAAAGATAAGCACAAAAAGGCAGATGCAAGGCCTTTTGGCGGAGGCCCGGGCATGGTGCTTGAGCCCGGATGCATATTTGACGCAGTGAAAGACGTTAAAAAGAAAAACAGCCCCGCAGAAGTAATTTTGATGAGCCCCCAGGGCGAATCATTTACACAGAAAAACGCCTACACCTTAAGCCGCAAAAAGGGCTTTATCTTAATAAGCGGGCATTATGAAGGCGTTGATGAGCGCGTAATGAGTATAGTAGATAAAGAAATTTCTATAGGCGATTATATTTTAACAGGCGGTGAGTTGCCTGCCATGGTTGTTATAGATAGTGTTGTTAGGTTGGTTCCCGGCGTATTAGGCCATAGCGAATCGTCAAGCATAGAGTCATTTTCAGAAGGCCTGTTGGAATATCCGCAGTATACAAGGCCTTCTTCTTATGACGGGATGAAGGTGCCGGATATATTGCTTTCGGGAAATCATAAGCTGATAAGCCTATGGCGCAAATATGAGGCAATATCAAGGACTATTGATAAAAGGCCTGATTTAATCAAAAACATAAAGCAGTTAGAACAAAAGGAGCAGACATGGATAAAATCAAAGAAATAATAAAGAAAAAACTTAAAAAGGACATACCTGAATTTTTCATCGGCGATGTAATTAAGGTGCATGTCAAGATAATGGAGGCCGGGAAAGAAAGAATACAGCCTTTTGAAGGCACCGTAATCGCGCGCAAAAACTCCGGTATTAACGAAACCTTTACGCTAAGGCGCATATCTTACGGCGAGGGTTTAGAGCGCATATTTCTTTTGCACTCCCCGACAATAGAAAGAATAGAGCATGTGCGCACAGGAAAAGTTAAAAGGGCAAAGCTTTATTATTTAAGAAAAAGGGTTGGTAAAAAGGCTAAGGTCGATGAGAAAATCGGCCAGGATGCCGCGGAACAAAATGAGCCTTCCAACGCCGAACAGGGAGCATAACGCAAGGCGCCAGGGATATAAGTGCGTTGCGGGAATTGACGAGGCCGGCAGAGGCCCCATAGCAGGCCCTGTTGTTGCTTGCTGCGTTGTGCTTAAGAGATATGATTTTATTGCAAGGATAGATGATTCAAAAAGGCTGACAGCCCTTTTGAGGGAAAAGGCGTATAAAGAGATTTTGGAAAAGGCCTTTGTTGGCATAGGCATAGTACACGAAGACATTATCAAAAGAATAAACATAGCCAACGCAACAATCCTGGCGATGAGATACGCCTTGTATAATTTGCCGGTTGTGCCGGATCTTTTGCTTGTGGACGGAATATTAAGTTTAAAAGTGCCTCAAAAACAAGTTCTCATTATTAAGGGCGATCAGAAAAGCTTATCCATAGCCGCAGCTTCTATTATAGCAAAAGTTACCAGAGACAGGCTTATGGTTTTTTACGACGAACTTTTCCCGAAATACGGCTTGGCAGTTCACAAAGGATACGGGACGAAAACGCACTTTGAGACAATAGATAAGTTTGGACTCTCCCCATTGCACAGGGGATGGAGACGCTAATGACCCAGCCGAAACAAATCACAGAAATAGCAAAGTCAATAGGCATAAAGCAGGATGAGCTTGAGGTTTTCGGCGCATACAAGGCAAAGGTGTCATTGGATATACTTGAAAGATTGTCTTACAAACCAAACGGAAGGCTTATTAACGTAACATGCATCACGCCTACAAAGTTTGGCGAAGGCAAGACCTCGACGGCAATCGGCTTAACCCAAGCCTTCGCTAAATTAAAAAAGAAAGTTATATTATGTTTGCGCGAGCCTTCTTTAGGCCCAACCTTCGGCATAAAAGGCGGAGGCTGCGGTTCGGGTAAGGCTCAAATTATCCCGATGGAAGATATCAACTTGCATTTTACCAGGGATATCTATGCGGTAGCTTCCGCGCATAATCTTTTAGCGTCTATACTTGATAACCACATTTATTACGGCAATGCGCTGGATATTGATGTAAAAAATATACTCTGGCGAAGAGTGGTTGATATCAATGACAGGGCGCTGAGGCATGTAACTGTTGGGTATAAAGGAAAGGCCGGGTCAATAAAATACGAAAGCGGTTTTGATATTACTGCCGCAAGCGAGATAATGGCAATTCTGGCTTTGACAACAAGTATCAAAGATTTAAAGAGAAGGCTTTCAAATATTATTGTAGCCTATACAAGAAAAGGCAAACCTGTTACGGCAAAGGATCTTAAGGTCGTAGGGTCAATGGCCGCGCTTTTAAAAGATGCGATAAAGCCGAACATCGTGCAAACCACGGAAGGCCAGCCCGCGTTCGTGCACACAGGGCCGTTTGCTAATATCGCCCACGGGAATAACAGCTTTATTAGCCTTATTATGGCGTCAAAATTAGCGGATTACGTTATAACTGAGAACGGTTTTGGTTCCGAATTAGGCGCAGAGAAGTTTTTTAATATAGTCTGCCGCCTGCGCATGCCCGGCAGCGCGGATGTGTTAAAACCATCCCTTTCTATAATAGTCGTTTCCGCCAGGGCTATTGAATCGCACTCAAATATGGATAATCTAAGGCATCACATCGGAATAATTCAAAGGTTCGGCATGCAACCGATAGTGGCAATAAATAAATTCCCGCAGGATACAAAAAAACAAATAGATGCAATTGACGGCTATTGCCACAGCTTAGGAGTTGATTGCGTTGTGTCAGAAGCCGTGGCAAAGGGCGGATCAGGCGCAGTTGATTTAGCTCAAAGCTGCCTTAAGGCAATACGCGATGATTCCTCTAATCTGCAGTATCTTTATGAGCTCGACGAGCCGATTAAGACTAAAATACATAAAATTGCCACCTTAGTTTATGGCGCAAGCGGCGTTACATATACAAAACGCGCAAGTGATGAAATCGCGAAATTTACGTCTTTAGGCTTTGGCAGGCTTGAAGTAAATATCGCGAAGACCAACCTTTCATTATCCGACGACCCTCTTAAAAAAGGCGTGCCTGGCGGATGGAAATTAAAGATTCACGATGTCAGGATCTCGGCAGGCGCAGGATTTTTAGTGCCAATCGCAGGAAAAATAGAACTTATGCCCGGTTTGCCTAAAGAGCCTGCGGCGGAGAGGATTGATATTGATGATAAGGGGAATATTGTAGGGTTGACGTAGAAAATTAAAAATTAAAAATGCAAAATTCAAAATTGCAATTCAAAATTAAAAATTTAAAATATGAAAACATATAGCAAATTGACTATAGAAAAGTATTTGAATGAACTGGCGGCAAAAACTCCGGTCCCGGGGGGAGGCAGCGCCGCGGCCTTGTTAGGAGCAATTGGTTGCGCTCTTTGTGAGATGGTGCTAAACTATAGCCATGGGCGTAAAGCGAGCAGGATGCTTGCCGCTGTAAAAAATAACAGGATAATGTTTACGGGGTTGATCGATAAAGACGCAAGAGTTTATGCAAGGCTTTTAGCGAGCATAAAAAAATACGGCAGGGATAATTATAAAACCCAATCCGCTTTTAAAATGGCCGCGCTTACGCCTTTAGAAATATGCGATAGAAGTTATGAAGCAGCGGCAGCCATTAGCGGATTGCCGTCAATTGCAAATAGAAATTTAATGAGCGATGTTGGCTGCGCAGCCGCAGCCAACAAGGCCTGTTTTAAGGCAGCGCGGCTTAATGTCGAGATAAATCTAAAGTATATAAATGATAAAAATTTTGTTAATTCAAAACGCAAAAAGCTGATATGGTTAAGTAAAAGGATAAGGCAATGGCAGAGATAATCGACGGTAAAAAAATTGTGCAAGGCCTAAGGGCAAAGCTTTTAAAAGAATTTAAGGCAAAAGGCAAAGGCCCTGCTAGGCTAGTTTCTATAATAATAGGAGATGACCCTTCGTGCAGGATGTACACAAAGTCGCAGCAGACCCTTTGCAGGGAATTTGATATAGAATATGTGCTTATTAAGCTTGCCGCAGGCACAGCCACAAAAGACGCTAAAAGCGTGCTCGATAAATACAACGCGGACAGGAAAACAACAGGGATAATTATCCAGCTTCCTCTGCCCAAGGCGATAAACCGCAACGAACTTTTAGGGCACATAAATCCGAAAAAGGATGTTGAGGGCCTGCACCCCGCAAACATAGGAAGATTTTTTTCAGGAAATTGCAGCCTGGCGCCATGCACGCCTGCCGCGGTTATGCATATACTTAAATGTTTAAATGTGCGGTTGCGCGGCAAAGAGGCGCTGATAATAGGCCATAGCCAGATTATAGGAAAGCCGTTAAGCCTTATGCTATTAAACGAATTCGCGACTGTTACAGTCTGCCATATAGCAACCAGCGAACGCAATCTTCTTAAGGAGCACGTAAAAAGAGCCGAGATTCTCATAAGCGCGGTAGGGGTTAAAGGTTTCAGCGTGCCCGGGCAATGGTTAAAGATGAACGCAATTGTCATTGATGTCGCCACAAAGGGCGATATAGATTTTGATTCAGCTAAAAACAAGGCGTCATATATTACACCCGTACCGGGGGGCGTAGGCCCGGTGACTAACATCATGCTGATTAATAATCTTTTGGAATTATATAAGAGGGCATAATGATAATTACAAAACAAAAAGATAAAGACATAATACTGGAGTATCTTAAATGCGACAAAAAGATATTCATAGCCGGCTGCGCGCAGTGTTCTACTGTGTGTAAAACCGGCGGCGAGGAAGAAGTCCTTGCAATGAAGGCCTTCCTTGCAAAACACGGTAAAATTATAACAGGCACTTTTGTGCTTGATCCGCCTTGCCATCTGGTAAAGGCAAAAAAGATGAACCAGCAGTTTAAGGCCCAGATACAGAAATCAGACGCGATACTCGCCCTGACTTGCGGAGACGGCACGCAGACAATAGTGGAAGGCACAAAAGGCAAAAGAGTGCACCCCGGTCTTGATACATTATTTTTGGGCGAGGTTCAGTCCGACGGACGTTTTGTGCAGAAATGCTCTTTATGCGCGGAATGCGTGCTGGATGAAACAGGCGGCTTGTGCCCGGTTACATTGTGCCCAAAAGGGCTGCTGAACGGGCCTTGCGGCGGCGTTAAAGATAAAAAATGCGAAGTAAGCAAAGACATAGATTGCGTGTGGATTCAAATATACGAACGCCTCGATTCGCTCAAAGAGCTTTCAAAAATGAAAAATACTCAAAACCCGCGCGATAATGAAAAAAGATTAAGCCCGAAAAAAATCAGCCTGGAGAAAAAATGAGCTTAAAAAGCAAATTGGAATCCGGCAAATTTGTTGTTACCTGCGAGATAGGCCCGCCCAAAGGGATAAACACAAAAAAAATACTGCAGGAGGCCGAGCACTTTAAAAACAGGGTGGATGCGGTTAATGTTACAGACCTTCAAAGTTCTGTCATGAGGCTGGGTTCTTTGGTGATGTGCCATCTTTTAAAGACAAACGGCTTTGAGCCGATATTGCAGATAACCACGCGCGACAGAAACCGCCTTGCTTTGCAGTCGGATATACTTTCAGCCGCGGCGCTGGGCATAGATAACATACTGGTTCTTACTGGCGATCACCCGACAAGAGGAGATCACCCTCAGGCAAAGCCTGTTTACGACCTTGATTCAGTGCAGCTTCTGGAAGTTATTAAAACTCTTAATTCAGGCGCGGATATGACAGGAAATGCTCTCGACGGAAAGCCTGATGTTTTCGCCGGAGCTGTCGTAAACCCCGGGGCGGACTTTTTAGAGCCGGAAATAATAAAAATGGAGAAAAAGGTTAAAGCAGGAGCGAAATTTTTCCAGACACAGGCCATTTTTGATATAGATAAATTTTCGGCATTCCTGAAAAAGGTAAAACATATCGACGCGCCTATATTAGCAAGCGTTATATTGCTTAAGTCCGGCGCAATGGCTAAATATATGAATGATAACGTAGCAGGCATTAATGTGCCGGCTCATATAATAAAGGAAATAGATTCGGTTGATAAAAATGATAGGCCCCAAAAGGCAATCCAGATTGCCGCAGGACTTATAAAAGAATTAAAGGCAGTCGCAAGCGGCGTTCATATTATGCCTATCGGATGGGAGAGCAAAGTCGGCCGGCTTTTGGATGCGGCAGGGCTTTAATACTATGAAAAAAACTAAAAAGTCTAAAATGAGGCTGTCTTCAATACATGAGGAGAGCCTGGTCCGTAAATTGGCCATCTCCTTTTTCTTCATGTCGCTTATACCTCTAATGCTTTTGATGTATATCCTGAAAGTTGTGGGTTATGATATACTTTGGGAAAAACTCCCGTACATAAGAGTGACAGTAGCGCTGATCGTCTGTTTAATGGGCCTGATGTTTTATTTTTTAAGGCGCAACATCAGCGCTGTTTCGCGCATTGCCGAGATCGGCAAAGAGATAGCTAAGGGAAATTACAAAAAGAAGATATATGTAGATGGCCCGGACACAGACGAAATAGGCCAGCTTGCAAAGTCATTTAACAAAATTACCTCAGATTTGGAAGAAAAGATTAAGGAGCTTGAAGAATCTAAAAATATTATACAGGATATTTTTACAAAGACCGGAGCCGCCATTTCATCGTCAGAGGGCATTGACCAGCTTCTCGGGCTTATAATAGAAATGACCACCAAAGGTGTATTTGGCGAAAACGGCTGCATATTGCTTTTGGACGATAAAGGCGAAAAATTGCAGGCAAGCGTGTATTACGGCATTGATGAAAAGGCAGCTAAAAAGATATCTGAAAAGCTTGGGGAGGGAATAATCGGCCTTTCAGCTAAGGAAAAAAGAACAATTATCTCTTCCTATACCGGCGTGCCAAGCATAGATGAAAATGATGAATCGCGCTTTCACTACAAAACCATAATATCCGTGCCTTTGCTCTACAGAGAGGATTGTCTGGGAGTGATGGCGATTTTTAATAAGAAAAGATCTTCAAATTTTAACGAGGACGATAAGCTGCTTATAACAAACATAGCATCTCAGGCCGCTGTTGCTATTGCTAACGCAAACCTTAATGAAGACGCAGAAAAGACATATATAGAAACAATAACAGCCCTGGCAGTTGCTGTTGAAGCCAAGGACCCGTACAGCCGCGGGCACCTAGATAGAGTTTCAAGATTGGTGATTAATTTCAGCAAGCACTTAGGCTTAAGCGACAAGACCATAGAAGTTTTAAAAGACGGCGCCAAGCTCCATGATTTAGGCAAGATAGGCGTAAGAGATGAAATCTTAGGCAAAAAGGATAAGCTTACGCAGGAAGAAGAACAAGAGCTCCAAAAACACGTTATAATAGGCGAGAACATAATGCGCCCGATAAGAAAACTTAGCCCCCTGTGCGACATGGTGAGATATCACCAGGAGTGGTGGGACGGCACAGGATACCCTGACGGGTTAAAAGGCGAAGAGATACCCCTGACAGCGAAGATATTGAAAATGGTAGATGCCTATGATGCCATGTCAACAGACCGCCCATACAGAAAAAGCTTAAGCAAAGAGTCCATTAAAGACGAGTTTAAGAAGGGCAGCGGCAAAGAATTTGATCCTAAGCTTGTAGATAAATTTCTTGAAATAATATAGATGGAAAGAAAAAAGATTACAATAACAGATATTCAGAATAAGAAAAAGCAAGGCTCGCCCATTACAATGCTTACTGCGTATGATTTTCCTTTGGCATCCGTGATTGACGAGGCAGGTATTGATATTATATTGGTTGGAGATTCGGTTGGGATGGTCGTGCTTGGCTACAAAGATACATTGCCTGTGACTATGAGAGAAATGATCCATCATTCTAAGGCTGTTGCAAGGGCGACAGAATACGCTTTCTTAATCGGGGATATGCCGTTTATGTCCTATCAGGCAAGCGTTGAGCAGGCAATAAAAAACGCAGGCAGGTTTATAAAAGACGGCGGTTGCGACGCCGTAAAGGTTGAAGGCGGAATTGAGGCAATAGAAAAGATTAAAGCAATTATAAACGCAGGTATACCTTGTTTAGGGCATATAGGCCTTACGCCGCAAAGCGCCACAAAATTGGGCGGCTTTAAAGTTCAGGGAAAGACCTCAATTTCAGCTAAAAAAATTGTAGAAGACGCTGTCGCGCTTGAGAACGCAGGTTGTTTCGCCGTGATACTTGAGTGCATACCTGATAAGCTGTCTAAAATTATAACTTCTAAATTGAAAATACCTACCATTGGAATCGGAGCGGGAATAAATTGCGATGGCCAGGTCCTTGTCACGCATGATATATTGGGATTATATAAAAAATTCACCCCGAAATTCGCTAAAAGGTATGTTGACCTTTTAGCGCAGATGGAAAAGGCGGTAAGGCAATATAAGGATGATGTGGAGGCGAGGAGATTTCCGGGCGAGGAACATAGTTTTAGTGTTGATGAAAAAGAACTTGAGGGACTTTAAATGAAAATCGTAATAGTCGGCCCTGGCGCAATAGGTTGTTTATTTGCGGCATTATTAAGCCGCGCAAAATCCGTAAAAGAGGTCTGGATTTTGGATAAAAATGAGCAGAGGGCAAAGAGGTTGAATGCAAATGGAATTAAAGTTGAGGGCATATCTAATTTTACAGCCAAGATAAAAGTTACTGCCGATGCCCAGGAAATCGCAAATGCAGACCTTGTGATAATAGCGGTAAAGTCCTATGATACGGAGTCAGCAATTAAACAGATAAATCCGCTTTTAGGCAAAGAGACCAAGGTTCTAACCATTCAAAACGGCGTGGGAAACCTCGAAATGATAAACGAGGTAGTTGGCGAAGAAAGGGCCCTTGGCGGGGTTAGCTTGCAAGCTGCCACTATGTTTAAGGAAGGCCATATAAAACACTGCGGCAGCGAAGAAACAACGATAGGCGCATCGGATGGCAAAATTTTCGGTGATGTCAGAGCCATTGCCGGTATTTTTAATGAGGCCAAGATAAAGACCAAGATGTCCAAGGATATTAAATCTGTTATATGGAGCAAGCTTGTGATTAACGCCGGCATAAACGCGCTTGGGGCAATAACCAGGCTTTGTAACAGCGATCTTATAAAATACGACGGCACAAAAGAAATGCTGCGGCTTTCTGTGGCAGAGGCAGCCAAGGTCGCAAAACGCAAAGGCACAAAACTAGCCTATGACGATCCGTTGCAGAAGGCGGAATCAATTTGCGCTGCGACAGGCTCAAATATTTGCAGCATGCTGCAGGACGTGCTTAATAAAAGGCCGACAGAGATAGATTCTATTAACGGGGCTATATCTCGCCACGCAAGAAGCCTCGGCATAAAGACGCCTGTGAATGACATGCTTTTTGCTTTAGTGAAGACCATAGAATCCAGTTATGATAAAAGCCAATGCTCATAATCGGGGAAAGAATAAACAGCTCAAGAAAGCCCATCGCGCAAGCCATATCTACTAGAGACTCATCCTTTTTAATCAATGAAGCTTCATCTCAGATTAAGTCCGGAGCAGATTTTATAGATATAAATTGCGCGGTAAGGTTAGAAAAAGAATCCGAAGACCTGATCTGGTTAATGGAGCTTTTGCAGTCAAAACTTGGCATGCCGATAAGCATAGACAGCCCTGACGCGCAGGTCATTTCCCGGGCGCTGAAGGTTCACAAGGGTAAACCCTTTATTAATTCAATAACAGCTGAGAGCGATAAGTTTAAACATATCTCTTCGATATTAAAAAATATTGATTGTTTTGTTGTCGCGCTCACAATGGATGATAAAGGCATGCCGCATAATTCTTCAGAGCGCCTTAGAATTGCCAGGCGCCTGGTAGATTCATTAAAAAATGCCGGGATAACCCCTGATAATATATACATAGACCCTTTGGTAAAACCGATTAGCAGCGAGCCTGACCAGGCCAATGAATTTTTAAAAACAGTCAGGGCGCTTAAAAAAGACGGCATAAAGACAATAGGGGGCTTGAGCAATGTCTCATACGGCCTGCCCCAGAGGCGTGTATTAAACGCGGCGTTTTTATCTTTGGCGATAGAAGCGGGCATAGACGCGGCGATAATAGATCCTACAGAGGAACTCACTAATAAAGTGATAAAAAAGCACGCGCTTGCCGATGAAATTTTCAAAATAGCGCAAAAGGCCCTTCTCGGCGAAGATTCTTATTGCATGAACTATATCAAGGCTTTTAGAGCGGGAAAACTCAATGGCTAAAAAAGTATTTATAGCTGCAACAAGGCAAAACGACGGAAAGACCACAGTTTCCCTGGGCCTTATGGCAGCTTTCAAAGAACGTTTTGAAAAAATAGGTTTTATAAAACCCATAGGCCAGCGTTATTTAGTAGAGCAGGGCTATAATATCGACGAAGATTCCTATCTTATAGAGGAAATTTTCGGCATAAAGGCAAGTTTAAAGGACATGAGCCCAATAGCGATAGAAAAAGATTTTACGCGCAAATATATTAAAAATCCCGATAGAAGGCCTTTGCAAAAACAGATTATGGATTCGTTTGAAAAAATAGCTCAGGATAATGATATGGTTGTAATTGAAGGCACAGGCCACGCGGGGGTAGGCTCTGTGTTTGATATGTGCAACGCCGATGTAGCCAGCATGCTCGGCGCCAAAGTGGTTATAATTTCGGAAGGCGGTATCGGCAGGCCTATTGACGAGATTATGCTTTCGGTTCCGCTTTTTAAATCAAAGGGCGTTGAAATTGCCGGCGTAATAATAAACAAGGTAAAGGCTGATAAATACGAAAAGGTGAACGAACTCGTGCGGGAAAGCCTAAAACAGCACTCGCTCGATGTGCTTGGCGTTATGCCGTATCTCAGGATACTGGATATGCCTACCATGGCGCATATGCAGGATGAATTTAAAGCAAAGTTTATAAGCGGAAGTAAAACAAACATAAATAAAATAATCAACCACATTGTGGTTGCCACGGCAAGGCCCCAGGTTACGCTGCGAAGCTTTAATGAAAAACTTCTTGTGGTTGTTTCAGGCGACAGGGACGAGCTTATAAAATATTTGCTTAACGAATCAAGGCGCCGCGCAAAAGTAACCGATTTATTGTGCGGCTTTGTGTTTACCTGCGGGATTTCCCCAGGATATTCGCTTAGAAAGGCGCTTGAGCGCAACCAGATACCCGCGATAGTTGTTGAGCAAAGCACCTATGAGGCCGTGAAAAGAATAGACAGCATGATCGTCAAGATACGGCCGCAGGACAAGGATAAGATAGATATAATCCTGCGCCTCGCGCGCAAACACATAGAGATTGACAAATTGTTATCATTGATATAAAATAAATAAATTTATTTTTATGAAAGGAGCAGCTAAATGGTTAGCATTCCGTATATTTTGATCGCTGTTTCGATTTTTACGCTTTTATTTTCCGTATATTTAGCTGTTAACGTGCTTCGCAAGGATGAGGGCACGGAAAGAATGAAGGAGATAGCGGCGGCCGTAAGAAAAGGCGCCAACGCGTTTCTTAAGAGGCAGTATTTAATAGTCAGTATATTTTTTGTAATCGGTTTTATTGTATTTTTATCGCTTTCTTTTAAAAATCTGCTCCCGATATTTGTGCCTTTTGCTTTTGTAATCGGCGGATTTTTTTCAGCGCTGACAGGTTATATCGGAATGAAGATGGCCACAGCATCGAGCGCGCGCACGGCAAACGCGTGCCGCAAGAACTTAAACGGCGGGTTGCAAATAGCGTTTTCATCGGGAGCTGTTATGGGTTTGACCGTGGTCGGAGTAGGGCTTTTATTTTTAACCTGCGGATATATTCTGCTTAAATGGTATTATTCTGTTAACCCGATACCGGCCGGTTATGATGAGCCGCTTATAATAGCGAGCAACATGCTTTTATTCGGCATGGGCGCAAGTTCCATGGCGCTTTTCGCAAGAGTTGGCGGAGGCATATTTACAAAAGCAGCTGATGTCGGCGCAGACTTAGTCGGCAAAGTAGAGAGCAACATACCGGAGGATGACCCGAGAAACCCGGCTGTCATAGCTGATAATGTCGGCGACAATGTCGGGGATGTCGCGGGAATGGGGGCTGATCTTTTTGAATCGTATCTCGGCTCAATAGTAGCTGCCATTGCGCTTGGCGCAATGGCAGGCTTTGGCATAAAAGGTATTTTGCTGCCGCTTGTTATCGCTGCTATAGGAACCATTTGTTCTGTAATCGGGACATTTTTTGTAAAAGTAAAAGAAGAGGCAACTCAAGCCCAGCTTCTTAAGGCATTAAGGCGCGGCGTAATAACCGCATCGATTTTAGTGGTTATCGGCTGCTTTTTCGCTGTTTGGAAGATGCTTGGAATGGAAAATATAGGGATATTCTGGGCAATAACATTCGGCCTGGTAAGCGGACTTATTATATCATTCGCGTCGGAATATTACACATCATCAAACTATGCCCCGACAAGAGCAGTTTCAGAAGCATCTGTAACAGGGCCTGCCACGGTAATAATTGCGGGCCTTGCGGCAGGTATGTTTTCAACCGCAATACCTGTCGTTGCTGTGTGCGCCGCTATATTCGGAGCGTTTTTTATTGCGGGCGGAGCGGCAAATTACAATGCAGGGCTTTTTGGCGTCGGAATTTCAGCTGTAGGCATGCTTTCTACTCTTGGAATCACTCTTGCGACAGATGCCTACGGCCCTGTTGCTGATAACGCCGGAGGCAACGCTGAAATGGCAAAATTAGAGCCTGAAGTAAGAAAAAGGACAGATGCCTTAGATTCTCTTGGCAATACAACGGCAGCGACAGGCAAAGGCTTCGCGATAGGTTCAGCGGCGCTTACAACACTTGCGTTAATAGCCGCTTATAACCAGAGCATAGGCCAGCTTGGCAAAGAAACGAATTTGAGTTTGCTTAATCCGCTTTTATTAATAGGTCTTTTTCTCGGCGGAGTAATTCCTTTTGTATTCTGCTCCATGACGCTAAAGTCTGTCGGAAAAGCAGCTACAAAAATTGTTATCGAGGTAAGAAGGCAATTTAAAGAGATAAAAGGGCTTTTAGAAGGAAAGGCTCAAGCCGATTACGAAAGGTGTGTGACAATTGTTACGGCAGCGGCGCAGAAAGAAATGATTTTACCGGCATTGCTTGCTGTGCTTGCGCCTTTGGCAACAGGAATTTTCTTAGGTGTTGACGCTGTTGTAGGGCTTTTAACAGGTTCGCTTGTCAGCGGTTTTGTGCTCGCGATTATGATGGCAAACGCCGGGGGAAGCTGGGACAACGCGAAAAAATATGTTGAAGGCGGCGAATTAGGCGGAAAGGGCAGCCCGTCGCACAAAGCGCTTGTTGTCGGTGACACTGTAGGCGACCCATTTAAAGATACGTCAGGCCCGTCATTAAATATATTGTTGAAGCTTATGTCCATGGTTTCGGTGGCATTCGCGGCATTTACGGTGGCTTACACGTTCGTGAAGTAAGTACGATTCTAATTAGCAAAGGCCTGTGGCAATCCTCGCAGGGACGCAAAAAAATCCCCTGCGAGGATTTTTTCGCTCTGACCTCGGCCTTCGCTCTCGCCTACATAGAAGCAAAGGCGAACCATGCCCGCTTCGGCCTCGCAAGCCCTGCTCGAATTGCCACAGGCCTTTGCTTTTAGCTGTCATTCCCACGAAAGTGGGAATCCAAAAAATGGATCCCCGCTTTCGCGGGGATGACAAAATTCCTATTTCGCTGGGATGGGAATGACACTGCTTTTTTCAAAAAAACCGTTGACTTAAGCATTTTTTTTGCTATAATATTCATACCTTTTTAAATATACAAAAAACATCTTAAAAAAGTCTAAATAGGGGAATTGGAGATGAAAACAGCAAAAACCATTTTTGTGAAAGCAGTGTCTTTATGCACTGCTATTTTGTTTTTAGCGACAAATAGTTCTATTGCCTTGGCGCACGACTTTGCGAGCGCGTCAGCGCTAAGAGCGCAAAGCTTGTCGCAAACAGCCGCAAGCAAAGCATTAATCGAGGATTTCACTCTTGCGCCTCCCGGCGCAGAAGTAAATATTGTTAAAGGCATTCCTTTAGATGACGGTTCACTGGAAAGCATTATAAACAGGGCTTTGGGAAAATCCGGCTTTATTAAAGATAAGGACATAGTTGTAGAGATAGGAAGCGATAAATACATAGGCGCAGAGGACAGGATAAACATTGCCGTCCTGCTGCTGCCGCAAGGCAAGGATGAATACAACGAAAAAAACGATACAGAAAAGTTTGCCTTTCGCGTGCATAAGGATTTTGTAAATAATTACAGCGACATATTGAAAAACGACGTCGTGCTTACGGTGAAATTCGGCGATGGCACGACAAGAAACTTAAGCGTTGCCCGCGGCCTGGCGTATTTTATGGCTATGCATGAGCTGAATTGGCAAGGGAAAAAAGGCGGGCACTTGGCTCTGAAGGCGCAAGATGGCGCAGAATTTAAAATAAAATATCAGATTACCGTTTCTGACCACGCGCAGGTAGGCCAGACAGGCGCGCGCTACTCTTTAATTAACTCCGCCATATTGTTATGGTATAACCTGCTTTATGCCAGCACAAGAGAGGTTTTGAGGCAGGACAATAAAAAGGCAGAGCTCGTTATAGAAGAGTTCTTTAATCATATAAACGATAAAGATAGTTTTTCCGATCAGGAGCACAGGCTTACATTAATAGGCCAGTGCGTGCCAAATCTTATAGGAAATAAAGAGCTTCAGAAACAGGTAAAAGAAATAATATTGTTGATAAACGCGGAGTTTTTTGAGATAACAGAAACTAACAAAACTATCAATATTCGCAAAAGCCCTTACGCCAACGACAATGCGCCTACGGATGAAAATACATTTAAGAAACTCGATTTAGCGGCAAAAGGCATAGAGAAAAAAGAGATTATAAAGACTATATTCCTTAATGATAAAAAACAAGCCATAATAATTACAAAGCAGAAAAACAGATCTTTCACTTTATATATTTTAGGGCCCTATTTACACAATAGTTATCCTATGCTTCATAGATCGTATGGGTACTTGAAAGACAGCCTGCAGATTACAAATAATTACGCCGCCTGGCAAGAAAAGAATACGCTTGACCCTGACGCCGCATCTAAGCTAAAAATATTCGATCTTAATGCCTCGCTTGAGTTAGATGAGCTAACTTTTGAGAACATTAAAGCAGAGGACTGGAAATTGACCAACTCAGACAGGCTCGTAGTGAGGGGTGGGAACGGACAGATTTCTATCTATAATTTAAAAGCTAAAAAACCCAATAAGCCGATTGCAATAAATATAAATGCCAACAGCAAATTTTGGCTTACCCCGGATTCTTTGCATGTTGTCGCTGAAGCTGATCCGCCCTATGTAGCTTTTAATAATATAGTTACTATAGTGAATGTATTAACAGGCGAAAAAGTAATTGAAGGCATAAGCACAGCTTGCGGCGAAAAAATTAGCAAGAATAGCCAGTTTTTCGCAGCTAAACCAAGCCCCTGGTGCGTTGAGCTATATGATTTGCTTAGCGATACGCCTGACAAGCCGATAAAGGTTTACAATCTCCAGTTAAGCCTAAACAGTAAAGCCGACCCAATAGTAAGCGATTTTGGCTTCAGTAATGACAGCAGAGAATTTTCTATAAAGATAGGCAAAAGGAAGGATACTCTTGCTTTGCCTGTGTGCCCAAAATACTTAACAGTTAAAATGCTATTACAGCTTAAGGAATATTCTCTTAGGGCAGAGGATTTTCCTATAATTGATTTAAGCAGGAAAATCAAAACGAACAATGCGGGTTACAAAGTAGCGTTTTCCAATTCGAGCTGGGCATACGTCTTTGATCCGCAAGACAACCTCATTATGCGCAAGAAGGTATATAAAAATACCTGCCTTTTGCCTGCTGAAGGCAATAATATTGCTTTCCTGACACCGACCATAGGGGATAACTGCAACCTGTTGTTATATAACCTCAAGAACCTTAAAAAGTCTGTTTTTAAAATCAAACTAACAGGCCTGTATGATTTTGAGCAAACTTTTGACGACAGGTATATTGCCTTTGAAAAGCGCGGCACAGTTTCAGTGCTTGATTTGCACAAGGAAGGAGATTCTGTAAAGTACCCAATTGTAACTTTTGAAAAAGCCAACAATTTTTATTTCAGCCCTAAAGCAAATTATCTCGGATTGCGAAGTACATATCCCCAATGGACCCAAACGAGCACAACTATTTATAATTTGCGCGATAACACCCGTGTAGTAATTCCTAAGAACCTACAGATAATTCATTATAACCCATACGACAAAGAAGAGAGATATATTTGGGCAGAATATGGCGGCACTCCTAATAAATTGGTATATGATTTGAAAGGCGACAAGCCCTATGAGCCGATATTTGCCGCATCAGCCATAAATTGTGCTTTTAAGTCAAAGGACACATTTAGCTGCGAAATCAATGGCAAGGTAGAAAAAATCAACCTTTCTACATTAACAAATAAGCACCAAGAAGTTCCCTCTTCAGAGTCACGCGAAGTCCAATACACCAACGGCAATGCGGATACGGATAAAGAAAATGCAGTATTTAAAAAATTAGAATCTTTCGGCATAAAAACAGATGACATCATAGACGGACTGCTGACTAAAAGCAACCGGTTAATAGTTAGAGATAAAGACATGATGCTGACCGTGTATAATATAGACTCTACAGACCCAGCAGAACCTGTAATGACGGGTATAAACGCTAATGAGGGATATCGGGTTACGCCGGATGGCGCACATTTAGTCGCAGACAGAGAATTCGTCGACGCTAAAGGAAATGCTCTATCGCTAACTGATATAATAAATTTGTATACGGAAAAAATTAAAATCAAGGATATAGATACCGCTTGCGGCGTAGAAATAAGCAACAATTACAGATTTGTTCTAGCTATAAATAATGAGTTCTCAGCAGAGATTTATGATTTATGGGACAAAAAACCAAATGAGCCTATAGCGACATACCAGATTCCTGAAGGCGATAGAGAGAATAATGAAATAAAAGACTGCGCTTTTGCGCCTGATAGTAGAAGCTTAACAATAAAAACAACGCGTGGTGAAGAGAACCTTAGCCTTTCTGTCACCCCAAAAAATGTCACAGCAAAGATGCTCTCTCTGCTTGGTGAACATAATGTATTTGTAAAAGATATTATTTTAACAGATAAAGATGGAAACGATATAGTAAATGAAGAAGGGTACAGAGTTGTTTTGGTTACCCATACCTTCTGGGGATATAAGGCATTTGTTTTTAATCCACAAGAGGAACTTATATTAAATAAACCAATTGGCCGCGACGATTACATCATGCCGTTAGAAGGTAATAATATTGCCCTTGTTTTTATGGGAATTACAACAATTACGATATCTTTGTATAACCTAAAACAACCAAATAAGCCAATTTCAAAAATGAAGATTGAACATCATTCTGGTTATGAGAAAAGCAGCAATAACAGATATCTTGCTGTTTGGTTAGACAGCAAGGATCCCAAGAAACGAAGGGTGATTTTGCTCGATCTTTCTGACAAGACACATGCAGAAAAACCTATTAAAGTGTTTCAAGGCGCAACCTGCTTTGGTTTCAGCCCCGAAGCTGAATATCTCTGGGCATTTATTCCGGAAAAAGATGGTGTTGCCAGAGGCGTAACAGTTATATATGATACAGAACTTAAGAGTGAAGTAGCTCAAATTCAAGGAAAATCAAAAAATATTATTTTCAACAAGCACAATAAAAGATATTTTGCTATAGCGTATGAGATAGATTACAATCTGGATTATAATCATATAGGATGCAGAGTATATGATATGAAAAGCCCAAACCCATCCGAACCGATATTTACACATGATACGGAATGCTTTTCTTTTGAATCTAAAAACACCTTAACCTATGTATACAACAGACAAAGAACAGATGTAGACCTAACTAAATTAAACAATACCTCTGCCTCAAACCAGTCCCACTACGCCAACGGCAATGCGGATACGGATAAAGGAGAAGGCAACCTGCCATTGAGTTTTGGGCGCAGGTTGCAAATAATATTGGATAAACATAAGAAAGAAAAATTATCAAGCGAAGTCAGTAGTGATGAGAAATATTTAATTATACTGAACAAAGATAATACAGCATCTGTTTATAGAATTGCAGACCCGGATAACCCAATAAAAGAAAACTTAGACGCGACGAGAGGAATTAGTTTTATAAATAACGACACCCAGGTTCAAGCTGTTGATGCAAGCGGGGAAACTACGATTATAGACCTCATCGGAAATGCTGAAGTTGGCACCCAACCCAATTACGCCAACGGCAACGCGCTGAATGATGCAAAAGAACAGATGTTTGATAAAATGCCAGCATGCGTATTTATACAAGACTTCAAAGGCATACCTAAAGCAAATATTAACCTAGCTGTAAGCAAGAACAATAAAACAATAGTCCTGTATACAAAAAAGGGGATATTACATCCGATAATCGTATATGATTCGGATTATAAAGTAATTAAAAGAATTACATATTCGGAAAGCGGATGCGTCAACGGAAGCATATCCAATTTGAAGATTAGCGACGACGGAAGCTTCATCGTGTGGACAAATGGCGCGAACAGGCTTAAATTTGACAAACCTTTGCGTGTATGTGATTTAAGAAATCCCGGACAAGAGCCTGTATCTTTAGGCATTGCCTACGGCAACGATGTTTGTTATTGGCTGACGCCAAAAAATCAGCTGATTGTGTTTAGATCCAGCGAAAAGCCCCCTCTAATGGCCACGCATTTTGACCTTTATCATCTCGATAAAAATCCGGGTAACCCTGTAAAAAGCAAAATACCAATACCTTCTCATACCGCCTATGACCCCGATAAACTAAAAGTTACAATCCTTGCTGGTAAAACCTCCGACGGCGTAGAAATGCCGCTAAGGATACTTGATATAAATACCGGCGAAGTGACTGAAGCGCCACAAAAAGGATATGTCCACTACGCCAGCGGAAACCCGAAGACGGATGAGGATGAGCCTTTGCCGGGAGGAAAAGATTCGGAGAACAAACTAAAAGAGGCGTTATCGCAAGCTATGAATATTTCAGCAAAGCTTAAGCCGGAAACGCCTATTGACATAATGCGGGCTCTGAAGGATATGCGTTTTGATTTCAAAAATCAGATAGTTATAACAATGCCTGATACATACGCCTTGTTAAATCCCGGGTTAAAGGAATTTGCCGAGAGTGTTAAGGGCTTAAAGCTTGAGAATTCGCAAACGTCTTTGTTCAGGTTTGTTGTTGCTGTTGACAGCGCCTTGCCTAAAGATATAATGCCAAAGGATTTTAAAGATGCCCTGACAGAGGAAAGGATTATAGATAAAAAGATAGATATAATAGACAGGATGAACATACCCAATCTTTTTACAACACGGTTGGAAGGAGTTTCACAAATAGAAAAACCCGCCGAGGCATCACAAAAATTATATGATTTGATGGTTGCCGCGCATTTCTACGAAACTGAAAAATCCGTTTCAGAACGCTCTTTATTGCTTATGTTTTTAAATCCTATGCCGGCTGATAAAATCGATGAAACAACGAAAAATACCCTGTCCAAGTTAGCTAATGCGAAGCAGGTTCGTTTCTTTATACCAACTGTCAGGGAAGAAGGCCAGCTTTTTAATGTCCACGACCTGTTTGGTAACCTACCCATCAGCGTAGGTTCAATAGAAACAGATTTGCGCGCAGGAATTCAATTTTTACCGTTGCCTGCAATAGAAGCTGACAAGGTTAAAGATACGGAAGAATTTAAGAGGCTGATGGAAGAAGCGATTAAATGGGCGTAAACATGAGAAAAATAATAACGATTTTTATTATATTTTTCTTTTTAGCGACAAATGTTTCTTACGGTCTGCCCCAGCAAAACGTCAGCGAATCTGCCTTAAGAGCGCAAAGCCTTGCTGTAACCAAGGATAATGAGGTGATTGATGGCATAAAAATAAACTCTTTGGGCTACAAGGCTGTAATAGATGAATTCGGCATAGGAACAATATTAAATTCACATGGTAACGTTATTGTAAAAAGCGAGGATGGGAATCCTTGCCGCGCAATTGAGTTAAGCCCGGACGGAAATTATGCGGCAATTATAGATTTTTATTGGAATGCGGCTTTATGGAAATTGGCTGAAAGAGAAGTAACCTCACCTCCATGGGATACCATGGCCATTTTTTATAGTAAAGAGGATGTAAAACTCTTAAAAAGCGGCATCGATGCTGCGAACGGTTTTAAGTTTAATTCCGATAAAACAATTCAAGCTACGGATCTAGACGGTAAAGAGCTGACTCTAAGGCTTGTTGCAGGCGATAGGTTGGAATTTGTAAAACTAAAAACTAATGTTCATAATTACAAAATCAACGAAGGAAATATCAGGCTGCTTGCGCTTAAGTATTTTGATATAGACAAAGATAAGGATATCAAGATTACTATTAACAAGGACAACGCTGCTGTTATTGCCAAAGACGCGATGACTGATAAACAATTTTTGTATTTGTTAACATTAAATGGCAGCACCGTAGCACTTGCAAGAAAGGCGGAATGGGGTGATGCCAGCCATTTCAGCCTTAGCCCTGATTTAAAATATATTGTTAAAAAAGACAGATTTTTCAGGCTTAAGGTTATCGATGCGCAAACAGGAGAGGTAATAATAAAAGACAACACCAAGGGCATTGCCTGGCATATTGAATACAGCCCTGATAATAAATTTATTCTCTTAATGAACAGGCACTCTGAAATTACGATATGTAATCTTGAAACAGGCAAGCGTATAATTAAAAACCAGGACGCACAAGGCGGTTTTAAATTCAGCGATAACTCAGCCGAGATATATGTTACGGGCGTGGACGGCGTCGAAAAGACTTTTCTTCTTGTGCCGGAGAAAGAAATTCTTGTTCCAGACGATAATATAACGGCAAAGATATGCTTTGCGCAAAAACTTGGCATAAATGCGTCCGACATAAGCTATTATGAGAAAGGCCCTAACAAATTTAGCATTGTAACCACTTTTTTCGGATTGACATCTATCTTTAACCCAAATGATGAGATTGTGTTAAAAAATAAAAATGCCTTTGGCGGGGTAAAATTCAGCCCCGATTGCAAATATATCGCTTTAAGAGATAACCACGGTACAGCGTCCTTATATGATGTTTCAAATCCAAGCGCTCCTATAGAGGATTTAATAAACGCAGCGGGCGGTTTTGAATTCGGGCCTACCAGCAAAAGATGCTATTTTACAGATAAAAAAGGCGTTAAAAGGGCATATGACCTTATAAATAAAAGATGGGTTGAATTCAAAAAAGCTGATAAAGCTGCCAAAATCCCGAAAATCACCATCGAAGATATCCCTGATTATGCGCTTGAATATCTCGGCATAACCCGCGACTATATCGGAAAAATAGTAACGAGCAAGGCGGGGCACATCGCGATACTGCCTAAAAACAACATTTTAGCGAACAGTTATGCGTATATATTGGATTCGGAATACGGTCTGTTAATTAAAACAGAGTATGATTTTTGCCATGATTTAGTATTCAGCGAAGACGCCCAATTTGCCGTAAAGTCAATGGGCCCGTTTCCGTTATTATATGTTTACGACCTGGAAAACCCCAGCAATAAGCATATAGCCGAGCTTAAAACCCACGATCAATGGGCGCTGACCAGTGCCAATTATTTAATAACTACGGATTACCATAATCAGCTATTTGCAAATAATCTTGCCTCTAGAAGACCCAAAAAGCATATATTAAAAAATATTGATGCCACAAACGGTTTTTTCACAACATTTGACAGCAAATTTTTGAGCATAATAAATTTGAATAACCAGCTCATAGTTCGTAATCTTGAAACAGGCGAGGTCGCGCAAACATTCGATCTTATTAGCGATTATAAAATAAGCCCTGATAGGCGATTTTTAGCTTTTAAATCTTATACGAACATGATTCCGCAGGTGACTTTGCTTGACATGAAAAATGCCGGCTTGCCAAAAATGTTCAGGGGGATTTTTGGCAATGTTACGTCCTTTGAATTCAGCGAAGATGGAAAATTTTTCTATATGGAAAAGAGTTTTGTTCATGAAAGGGTTGTTTTTAACATCGCCGGAGAAAAAAGCAGAGAGGTGAAACTAGAAGACAGCCCGTTCGCGCAAAAAAAGCAGATTGGCCCATTTTACGCAAACGGCAATCAGCCAAAGTCGGGCAATCCGATAGTCACGGACTTTGATGACGCAGCGCTTAAGGCTCCTGATATAAAATACGTAGACAGCATAGGAGCTTGCGCGTAAAAAATAGGGGACGGTTCAGACCTAAACTTGTAAAGTGTCCCTCGGCTATTTTTGGGCGCCATAAATGGCGCCCCTACTTTTTGCTACCACAAACTACCACAAACAACAAAATCCTTGTATAAGATTAAGACTATTGGTATAATTAAGGCGAAAATAATGAAAGGTTTTGATGAAAAATGATGCTCGCTTACAATAACAAAAATTTTAATAAACTTTGCAAAAAATACAAATTGTCTTTGGGGATTTTGCACGGCTCATACGCCAGAGATTGCGCTAATTCCAACAGCGATATTGATATAGGATTTTTAGGCGAGCCAGGCATCATCAAAAAAAAATATTTTGATATAATGAATGATTTTTCCTCGGTTTTTGGAGACAAATTTGACCCGGTATTTTTAAACGGCGCAGAGGCAATGATTACATATCACGTTGCCATAAACGGAGTTCCTTTATATGAAAAGACAAAGGGCTTGTTTAATAAATTTAAAATTGGCGCAATGTCAAGATATATAGATACGAAAAAATTTAGATTATTAGAGAAAAAATATCTTAAATTAGCGATAAAAAAGAAGGAATAGCATATGATAGACATAGACCTTATAAGAAGAAAGTTGTCGCGCTTAAATATGTATCTCGAGAAATTGAAACCCATTTCTAAAAAAAGCTTAAAAGAGTACAAAAAAGATTTTTATCTGAAATCTTCTACGGAGCGGCTTATCCAGTTAATTGTTGAATGCGCTACGGATGTAAATAATCACGTAGTGGTTGAAACCGGTAACAGGCCCCCGGAAGATTATAGTATCTCGTTTATAAAAGCCGCAGAAGCAGGCTTAATTTCAAGAAAACTGGCTGATAAGCTTAAGGGCTCTGCTGGAATGAGAAATATATTAGTCCACGAATATATGGATATAGATGACGAAAAGGTATATAGGGCAGTAGCCTTAGCGATTAGAGGTTACAAAGAATATATAAAACAGGCAGAAAAATTTGTAGAAAATTTCGAGGCGGCGTAGCTCAGTTGGTTTAGAGCACTCGGCTCATACCCGGGGTGTCAGTGGTTCAAGTCCACTCGCCGCTACCATTAGCGTTTTGAGCACTTATGGAGCGAAGCGACATAAGTGCCAAAACGACTTATGTCCCGAGGAGCGAAAGCGACGAGGGACTCAGCAATCAGTGGTTTCCCTCGGCCCGAAGTATCGGGGCTCGGGACTGCCTCGCCCAAAGAAGGATTAGGTCTCGGCAGCAATTCCACTCGCCGCTACCATTAGCGTTTTGAGCACTTATGGCACAGCCATTCGCAAAAATAAATACTCTTTACTATTTTAATATATCATATATAATTTATATAGCTAAGAGGTTAATTACCAATGCCTACACTAGTACAAACACAAAAACAGGAGCTGCGTAGACACAAGAGACAGCACCAGGCATTTTTTGTCAAGTTTCAGCATGTTGATGAAACCGGGCGCGCGCAAGGCGCTGTTTTAACCGGTGTCACGCAAGACGTAGCTAAAGGCGGCATGGCAATTGAAAGCAAGATTAGGAAAGAAGATATTTTTCTGGAGATTATTCCTAATAAAACAAGGCTTAAGCTTGCAATCAGCATACCTGCTGACGCTGTGCCTGTCGATTCCATAGCCATGGTTAAATGGTTGAGCAAGGTTTCTGAACCTGATTCAGATACTTATTTTTTCGGTGTTGAATATGAAAAAATAGGCAATGCCCAACAACAGATGATAGAAAGACATATTGACAGGCTGCGCAAGAAACCAAAAGTTTTTTTGTATTTTTTTCTCCTTTTTACTACTTTGACCGTAGCATTTACGTATTTTATACTAATAGCCAGATAGCTACGCCCGCCGGATTTATTATGCTTAAAAAAATCAAAGATACTATTCAAAAATACAGCATGCTTAAAAAGCGCGATAGGGTGCTTGTCGCTGTTTCAGGAGGCCCTGATTCTACGAGCCTTTTAGTTGCCTTGAACTGCCTGAAAAGTGAATTTGGGATAAATTTATGCGCGGCCCATCTTAATCATCTTTTAAGGGGCGCTGAATCAGATAAGGACGCCCAATACGCGCGAAATCTGGCAAACAGGTTTGAGATTCCGTTTTTTGCAGATTCAAGGGATGTTTTAGGATTTGCCAGAAAAGAAAAGCTTTCAATTGAGCAGGCAGCGCGCCAAATAAGATATGAATTCTTTAAGGAAACAGCCAAACAAATTAATGCTAATAAAATTGCATTAGGGCATAACTGCGACGACCAAGCCGAAACTATGTTGATGCGGCTTTTTAGGGGCTCAGGTATGCGCGGCTTAAGGGCGATTCTGCCAAAAAGGAAAATTTCAGAAAAGCTTGAAGTCATACGCCCTTTAATAGAAGTGCCAAGGAAAGATATTGAACTTTTTTTAAAAAGAAAAAAGATAAAACCAAGGATAGATTCCACAAATAAGAAGGATATATATTTTCGCAATAAAATAAGGCACAAACTGATACCATATTTAGAAAAAAATTATTTTCCTAATTTAAAAAAACAAATAGCCAGGACAGCGCAAACAATAGCCTTGGATTATGATTATCTATCAAAGCAGCACACACAGGCGTTTAAAAAAATAATTTCTACAAACAGACAGGGAGAGATTTCTTTTAAGTTGAATGAATTTAAACAGCTTCCGGCTTCATTTCAAAACGGTATAATCAGGCTGGCTATAGAAGAGATAAAAGGAGACTTGCTTAAAATAGATTACAGGCATATAGAAAAAATTAAAGGGTTGATTTTTGATAAAAAGGCGGCTTCAACAATACAACTGCCCGGCGATACGGCCGTAAGAAGGAAGGCGGGAACGATCAGGTTTTACAAAAAAGGGGACAGTCCCCAAAAAAGGGGACAGTCCCCTTTTTTGCCCTTATCTTTCAAGGCGACTGTTTTAGAAAGCCCGCCTAAAAAATTCAGCCCTTCTCGCAGGATTGAATATTTCGATGCCGGAAAAATAATATTTCCGCTTGCGACAAGATGCAGGAAACCGCACGATAAAATACGCCCCTTGGGCATGAAAAGATATAAGCGGTTGCAGGATATCTTTATTGACGATAAAATCAGCAAAGCCGGGCGCGACAAAATTCCTTTGGTGGTTGATTCTAAAGGCAGAATAATCTGGGTATGCGGCGTGCGCATGTCAGATGATTTTAAAATTACGCCAAAAACAACGAGGTTTCTCAGGCTGGAGCTTATAAAAGAATGACAATTTCGATGTAGCGCAGGCTTAAGCCTGCGCTACTGTTGTTGACACTGCTTAATTTTTTTCTTGCGCAATTATTATAATAAGTGTTATAATCAGCATTTCGAGGTGAAAGATGACAAACAATAAAATACCAAAAACACAACAGAAGCCAGTCAAGAAGCTCAAGCCGAAAGCAGCCCCGTCAAGCGGAGTGCTTTTGTGGATTGCGGTTATATTTTTGTCTATGTACATTGTTAGATACTGGGCAAATACAGCGGAGGGTATTCCTAAGGTTTTATCTTACAGCCAATTCTACGGCGAGGTCGAGGCAAATACGACAGATCCCAAGATAGGCAAAGCAGTTATTTCTGAAAATAAAATCCTGGGCACGTATATAAGCGGAGAACGCTTTGAAGTGGATATTCCTGTTAATGATCCTGATATTATAAAAGTTATGCGTGAAAACATCAAGGATTTCAGCGTTCAGCCGCCGCGCACCTTCTGGTCAAATATGTTTATTTCTATTTTTCCGACATTATTTTTCTTCGGGCTTCTGTGGTTTTTCTTATTCAGGGGTTCGCAGGGAGGTGGAGGCCCGGGAGGCAGGATATGGTCCTTTGGTAAAAGCAGGGCAAGGCTTATACTCGGTAACAAGATGAAGGTGACATTCAGCGATGTAGCAGGAGTTGATGAGGCAAAGGAAGAGCTTCAGGAAGTTATAGAATTCTTAAAAGATCCTAAAAGATTTCAGAGCTTAGGCGGCAAAATTCCAAAGGGCGTTTTGTTAATGGGCCCGCCGGGCTGCGGAAAAACCCTGCTTGCAAAGGCAGTTGCCGGAGAGGCAGTTGTGCCGTTTTTTAGTTTAAGCGGCTCTGATTTTGTTGAAATGTTTGTAGGCGTCGGAGCTGCAAGGGTGCGCGATCTTTTTGAACAGGCGAAAAAATCAGCGAAATCAAGCGGTAAAGGCGCGATTATATTTATAGATGAAATAGACGCTGTAGGCAGGCAAAGATTTGCGGGCATAGGCGGCGGCCACGATGAAAGAGAGCAGACCCTTAACGCGTTATTGTCGGAGATGGATGGCTTTAGCACGGAGGTGGGCGTTATACTCATAGCTGCCACCAACAGGCCGGATGTGCTTGACAGCGCGCTTCTTCGCCCTGGGAGATTTGACAGGCAGGTAGTGGTTGACCGTCCTGATATAAAGGGAAGAGAAGCTATTTTAAAAGTGCACGCCAGGGAAATCAAGCTTGCTAAAGACGTAGATTTGGCTTCAATAGCACAGCAGACTTCGGGTTTTTCAGGCGCTGATTTATCAAATTTGGTAAACGAGGCAGCTCTTCTTGGCGCAAGGCGCTCAAAAAAAGAAGTCACAGTCAAGGAATTAGAAGAGTCCATTGAAAGGGTAATGGCTGGTCCTGAGCGAAAAAGCCGCGTCATTGATAAAGACGAGAAAAAGGTTATCGCGTATCATGAGTCAGGGCACGCGCTTTTAGCGCTTCTTTTTCCCGGAACAGAAAAACTTCACAAGGTTTCTATCATACCAAGGGGCGCAACAGCATTAGGCTATACTTTGCAGAAACCTTTGCAGGATAAATACCTGCGCGCGCAAAGCGAACTTTTGAGCGCGATTACCATAGCCCTGGGTGGCCGCGCAAGCGAGGAGCTTGTATTCAGCGATGTTACTACAGGCGCGCATAATGACCTTGCGGTAGTTACTGATCTGGCAAGAAGAATGGTTTGCGAGTTTGGAATGAGCAAGGAATTAGGCCACCTTACTTTTGGAAGAGTGCACCATCAGATATTTTTAGGTAGAGACATTGCTGAAGAGAGAAATTACAGCGAACAGACCGCGCAGGAAATAGATAAAGAGGTTAAGAGTATCGTCGACGAATGCTACAGGCGCGCAAAGGATACGTTGATTAAAAATAAGGAAACGCTTATTAAAATTGCCGAGGCGCTTATAGAAAAAGAAGTTTTGGATGTGAAAGAGGTAATGGCAATTGCGGGAATAAAGCAGGATGCGCAATAAGTACCTGGTTTGCAGGAAATTTAAACTCGCTCTTTGTAAAAAGGCTTTGGTGGCGGGAGTGCTGAACGTAACTCCCGATTCTTTTTCCGACGGGGGAGAATATTTTAATATCCGGGCCGCATATAACAGGGCCTTAAAAATGCAATGTGAGGGCGCTGATATAATTGACATAGGAGGCGAGTCCACCCGTCCGGGAGCCGCGCAGATAAGCGTAACCGAGGAGCTGCGAAGGGTTATTCCTTTGGTAAAAAAGCTCCAAACGCGGCTTAAGATCCCGATATCTGTTGATACAAGAAAGCCCGAGGTTGCTAAACAAGCGCTTGCAGCCGGCGCTTCAATTATCAATGATATTACGGGCCTTTTGCATGACAAAAGAACAGGTCATATAATTTCATCCTATAACGCGGCAGTCATCATAATGCATATGAAAGGCACGCCGCAGACTATGCAAAATGCGCCAAGGTATACTAACTTAATTTCTGAAGTTAAGCGCAAGTTAAAGCAAGGAATTGAGGCTGCGCAGGCAGCAGGTATAAATAAGTCCAGCATAATAATTGACCCTGGCATTGGCTTTGGCAAAACAGTTAAACACAACCTAAAACTGATTAATAATATTGCCGAGTTTAAAAAACTTAAGTTTCCGCTGTTGATAGGATTATCCAGAAAGTCATTTATAGGAAAGACATTAAATTTAGATGTGGGAAAAAGGCTTATCCCGACAGCTGCGTGCAATGCAATAGCGATTCAAAACGGCGCAGACATAATTAGAGTACACGACGTTATGGAAGGCGTCTGGACCAGGGATATGGTTTACAGTATTATAAGTTCATAACCCTCCCCCGAAGTTTCGGGGTCGGGTCAATCCGGCATAATCTTAGCTAGGCGGATTGGAGGTCATTATGGAAATTTTAGATTATCTTGCAAGCGTATGGAAACCGATAGTTGAAATACTGCTTTTGTGGTATTTATTCTATCTTATGCTTCTATTTTTAAAAGGGACCCGCGCGTTTCAGGTGTTAAAGGGTTTGACAATAATCATCTTAGTTGTTTCTGTGTCCGCATTTTTTGTTACTCAAAAATTGGGGTTTTACACTCTTAACTGGATGATTGAACGCTTTTTCGGCCTTATCGTAATAGCGTTGATTATTTTATTCCAGCCGGAAATGCGCCAGGGCCTGGCCAGCATCGGCCAAAAAGGGATGTTTAGCCTTGCCGTGCTGGAGCAGCATATTATTGAAGAGATCGTCAATGCAGCGAGCCTGCTTTCTAAAAAGAAAATAGGCGCGATAATGGCTATAGAAAGAGACGCGTCTTTACGCGTGTATATTGAAAGCGGGATTAGCCTCGATGCCCAGGTAACGGCTGAGATTCTTAATACTATTTTTATGCCTAATACGCCTTTACACGACGGCGGCGTGGTAATAAGAGGCGAGAGGGTCCTGGCAGCCGGATGCCTTTTTCCGCTAACAGATAATCCTCATGTAAGCAAAAGGCTAGGCACCAGGCACAGGGCAGCAATAGGACTTACCGAAGAAAGAGACGCTGTAGTTGTAGTAGTTTCTGAGGAGACTGGTTCGGTCTCTGTTGCTGTAGACGGCAAATTGACTCAGGACCTCGACTGGGCTAATTTAGAGAAGATGCTGAGAAATCTCTGCAGCCCCAAACCAATGCAGTCCAGAAAAAGCCTTTTAAGGCTCTTAGGCAGAAGGGCAGCCAAATGAGAACATTTTATTCGGCAATTGTTCATAATGCATTTTTAAAAATCACAGCTTTGTTTCTCGCTGTTTTTACATGGGCATATATCGCAAACGTGCTATACAGTAGCGTCCCAGACTGGCAAAAAAGTTCGCAGGCAGTTGTGAAGCTGCGCGGCGAAAACGTGATAGTAAAAAGGCTTCCTGTGCACGTTAATCTTGTCGGTACTCCTAACGATAGGTATACGGTTGCAATAGACAGGATAAGGATTTCGCCTTTGGATTGTGTTGCATCAGGCCCTCTTGATAAAATAGAGGCTGTTTCTTTTATCACTACCGAGCCTATTTCCGTTGACAAGGCGACAAAGGATATCAGAAGAAATGTTATGATCAAGGAGATAGAAGGCATAGACATAAACATCGAACAAAAGTTTCGCGTGGAAGTACCGATTATCAGAAAGAGGCACAGGTAAATATGCAAAAATTATTCGGCACCGACGGAATAAGGGCAAGGGTAGGGGCTTATCCCTTAACAGAGGATATGGTGCAAAAAATCGCTCTTGCAATAGGCATTTATGTATCGCGCCTGAATCCGCATAAAAGAAAAAGGCAGAAAGTT
The DNA here is from genome assembly GCA_043797125.1 of Candidatus Omnitrophota bacterium. Taxonomy (GTDB): domain Bacteria; phylum Omnitrophota; class Gorgyraeia; order JABMRG01; family JAFGKX01; genus JAZDPX01. The sequence goes on along the minus strand of JAZDPX010000038.1, from coordinate 74,457 downwards.
TCCATTATTAGGGACACGCGCGATTCCGGGACCGTCCTGGCGGACGCGTTGACAAAAGGTATAACATCGCGCGGCGTCGATGTTGTAAATTTAGGTGTTATGCCTAGCGCCTCACTTGCGTATTTGGTCAGGGATTACAATCATGATTTAGGCATTGTGATATCAGCGTCGCATAATGCGGTAACTGATAACGGCTTAAAATTTTTCTCGCATAAAGGGTACAAACTTTTTGCGAAGGAAGAGTTAGAGATTGAAAAGATATTGTTCGAAGAAGTCATGCTGCAGCAGGATGGGCAGAGCCAGCCGCAAGCCGCGGAAATAGCAGCCGGAAAATCCGAACTGGCTGATGCTAAAAAGATCTACATTGCCTTTTTACAGACAATTGCCGCAGGATGCGATATTTCAAAATACAAAGTAGTTATAGATTGCGCATATGGCGCAGCGAGCATGATTGCGCCTGATTTATTTTCATTACTTACAAAGCAACTTGTGTGCCTGAACGCAACCGTTGACAGCGACAATATCAATAATGCATGCGGCGCGCTGCATCCGCAGGTTACATCAAAGGCAGTTATAGCCAACAGCGCTAATTGCGGTTTTTCTTTTGACGGCGATGCGGACAGGGTTATTTGTTGCGATGAAAACGGCAAAGTCATAGACGGTGATTTTCAGCTTGCGATAATAGGCAATTATTTAAAGGATAAGGGCTTGTTAAATAAAAACAGCATTGTCGCAACGCATATGAGCAATATAGGCCTGGACATGTGCGTGAGTCAGTGGGGCGGAAAGTTGATAAAGACCGAAGTCGGCGACAAACTGGTTTTAGAGAGGATGCTTTCCTCTAAATTAAATCTCGGCGGAGAACAATCCGGGCATATTATACCGCTCGATTATACAACTACAGGCGACGGTATTCTAACCGCGCTTTTAATATTAAAGATTATGTCTGAAACCGGCCAGCCCTTAAGCAAACTGGCAAGATGTATGTATAAATTTCCTCAGATACTTATCAGCATTGACGTGAAAGTGAAAAAGCCTTTAGCAGAGCTTCCTAAATTAAGCAAGGCCATATGCAAGGGAGAAGAAAAATTAGGCCAGCAGGGCAGGGTTTATGTGCGCTATTCCGGCACTGAAAGCAATAAATTGAGAATAATGATTGAAGGCCAGGACCAGATTCAGATAAATGAGATGGCGCAAGCCATGGCCAATATCGCAAAAGAGGAAATTAATGCCTAAGCTTGGTGTCAACATAGACCATGTTGCCACGATAAGGCAGGCAAGAAAAACTATTCTTCCGGACCCTGTCAAGGCTGCTTATATCTGTGAAAAAGCAGGAGCTGATTCTATAGTCTGTCACTTAAGGCAGGACAGAAGGCACATCCAGGATAAGGATGTCTATATTTTAAGAAAAACTGTAAAGACGAAATTCAACCTTGAGATGTCGACAATAGAAGAAATCGTAAAAATAGCTCTTAAGATCAGGCCTGACGAAGCAACCCTTGTTCCTGAAAAAAGAAAAGAGCTTACAACAGAAGGCGGCTTGGATGTCGTAAGATATAAGGATAAAATACGCAAGGCCACAGACAGGCTTCTGGAGAAAGGCGTATTTGTAAGCCTGTTTATCGATCCCGATAAAAGGCAGATAGACGCGTCAAAGGATGTAAACGTCCCTTTCGTTGAACTGCACACCGGCGCTTATGCAAATGTAAATACAGCGCATGAAAAAAATAAAGAACTTAAAAAAATAAAAGAAGCTGTTAGATATGCGAAGTGTTTAGGATTAAAGGTAAACGCAGGCCACGGGCTTGATTATGATAATGTCGGCCCGATAGCAAAAATACCAGGCGTGGAAGAATTAAACATAGGGTTTTCTATTATTGCCAGAGCGGTATTTACAGGGCTAGATGAAGCGGTCACAAAAATGAGGAAGTTGATTGAGTAAATAATACTCAATACTCAATACATATATGATAATAGTCCTCCCGACGTAGCGCAGGCTTAAGCCTGCGCTACGTCCGAGTCGAGATACTTACAAAAGCTGAACTGTTACGAAAACAACGACATGATAATAGGCACAGGCGTAGACATAGTTGAAATACCAAGGCTAAAAAAAGCCGTAATAAAATGGAAAGATAAATTTTTAAAAAGAGTCTTTACAGATAACGAAATCGCGTATTCAAAAGAAAAGCCCCATTCTTATCAGCACCTCGCAGCCAGGTTTGCGGCCAAGGAAGCGGTGCTTAAGGCCTTTGGAAACGGCTGGAATAAACGCGTGGAATGGACAGATGTCGAGATCTGGAACGAAGAATCGGGGAAACCTGTTGTTAAGGTATACGGTAATGTCAAAAAGATGAAAGATAAAATGGGCGTTGTTGATATCGCGGTAAGCTTATCGCACGCAAGAACATATGCAGTTGCGAGCGCCATACTTGTTGGTAGGAGCCGCCTCTCCCTCGGCAAGCTCGGGACCCCTCGCCGAGGGACCCCGAGTGGAGCCGAGGGGCCGGCGGCGAATTCTAAATGAATACCGTTCTTTCAAAAAAAAGAAAAGCAAATACCAATAAAGGCGATTACGGGCATCTTTTGGTTGTGGCAGGCTCAGAAGGCATGTGCGGAGCCGCGTGCCTTACTTCTGAAGCGGCGCTGCGTTCCGGGTGCGGCTTGGTGACACTTGCTTTACCGAAAAGTCAGAATAAGATTGCTCAGGTGAAATTAAGCGAGGTCATGACAAAGCCATTACCCCAGACAAAAGAAAAATCAATTGCAAGCAGCGCATTGCCCGATATTTTAAAGCTTCTAAAAGGTAAGGACGCTGTGGTGATCGGTCCGGGCATTTCGAGAAATAAGGATACAAGAAAATTAATTTTAAGCTTATTGCCTAAGATAAAGATACCTATTGTGTTGGATGCTGACGGGTTAAATGCTATTGCAGGTAAATCGGACGCGCTTGAAAAAATTAAAGCCCCTGTTATAATGACTCCGCATCCCGGCGAGATGGCAAGATTAATTGATACTGAAGCCTCTGATGTACAAAAACAAAGAAAAACAGTTGCAAAAGCATTCGCGACAAAATATAATGTCGTTCTTGTGCTTAAAGGGCACAAAACGATAGTTGCCGCGCCAAAGAAAAAGACGTACATAAATAAAACAGGCAATCCCGGCATGGCAACAGCAGGTTCAGGCGATGTATTATCAGGCGTGATAGGTTCTTTTTTAGTGCAAGGCACCTCTGCTTTTGAGGCTGCGAAACTCGGCGTTTATATTCATGGCCTTGCGGGTGATTTGGCTGCGAAAGACTTAGGCCAGGCGTCTATGATTGCAGGGGATATGCTGCAAAAGCTTCCGGAAGCAATGAAAAAAAGTAGTCCCTCGCCCCGAAGTATCGGGGCTCGGGACAAATTTTACAGAAAGTAAGCTGAAGAAAATTTGCCGGCGTAGCTCAGTTGGTAGAGCGGCAGTTTTGTAAACTGCGGGTCGGGGGTTCAATTCCCTTCGCCGGCTCCACGAACCACTCACCCCGAACCATTCGTCCTAAAGTATCGGGGCTCAGGTTCGGGGTTCGGGTTCGTGGCACGGCCATTGAACCATTCGATTTGCTCAGGTTCAGTGCGCAGCATCAGAATTTTTGGTGAGTGGTGAGTGCCCCGTACCGGAGCGAAGCCCTAAACCACGTAGGGTTTAGGGCGAGCGACTGGTACGGGGCAACAGCACAAATCCTCCCAGAGAATTTCCTTGAAATCCTTTTAGTGCCATGCTATAATACTAACGATAATAATTATTGATGAAAAGGGCCCCCGAAGGTAGACTATTACGAAGTTCTACATTCGGGGACTTATTATTTTGGGCTAAATTAAAACATTTAATTAATGGCGATTAAAAGATAGTCAATAGTCGATGGTCTATGGTCGATAGGAGAAAATGAAAAGTATAGTAGCAATAATAATAGCGATTATATTGATGCTGCCAAATCAGGCGCTTTGTTTGCGGCCGATGGCGGCAACGAAGGATTTTATCTACAGAGAATTCCTTCCATTTTTGAATCTGGACAACGTAAAAGATTGGGGCCTTCCGAGGGATACTGCGCACGAAAAATATTATCAGGCATGCCAAAACCTGCTGTCTGTATATCGCGATTTAACACCCTCACAAAAGCAGGAGATTATCAAGGCAATAGAAAAATTTATGCAGATAGAAGAGCTGGATAACGAATGGATTGTATATACCACAACCGACGTTGGCAAGACCAGGAGGATGATTGAAAAAGAAGGTTTTTTTGAATATTTAGAAGCTAGAGATATACAACTCGGCAAATTAAAATCGACACTTTTGCAATACCTGCCTCAAATCCGCTATGATAAAGTAATTAGTTTTAACTCCCTTGACGAGACAGAGAAAATAAAATTAGACCAAGACATACCTTATTTGGTTACCCAATACAAAAATAAACCTATATTATATTTTATATTCGCCGACAGGCTCACACAGGGCCTGGCACTTGATAGGCTGGCAATCTTTGTGGAGATTAAACCTGGCCCGGTTGATTCGGATGAAGAGCTGTCAAAGACAATAAGTCAACGTAAATGGACAGGTTTTGGCGGGCATGATTATACATTAAAAGATATAGCGAGGTTTTTCACCGAGGCTGAACAAAGCATTGTATTAAATATGATGGAGATAAGAATCAGGGATGAGCTGTTGGCATCCAAATATCTTATTTACGAAAATGGAGCATATAAAGCCAATGGCGATGCCGCGGTTATAAGCACAACGCAATATGAACCGCGCTTCGTACGCGAACATGAGCTAAACCACGCTATCTATTTTACAGATGAAGATTACAGGAAGGCTGTGCAAGCTTTATGGAAAAGTCTTAGTGACGAAGATGAAGATAAAGAATTTATTAAAAACATATTATCTTTTTCTTGTTATTACTTTGAGGTTGAAGACCTGCTCATAAGGGAATTCGCGGCCTATTTCAGAGACTTTGAGGATTTAATCAACAGGCGCCTTAAAGCCTATGGCGAGATGTTTTTGTCAGGAAACAATACCGAAGGATTAGATAAAATAAGGCAGTATTTTACCCCTGAATGGACTCTGTAACCGGAGGTCCAAAAGAAAATAGAAGACTTAGGTAAAGAACTGCTCAAGATCGACCCTTTTAGTAAAACCCTTTTTTCAGATTTTGTTAATTTAAAGGGCGCAGAAGAAGCATTAAGGAAACATAAGGAGTTTGACAAATTAAAGAACATAGAGCCGGGCTTAAAAGTAATTATACTTGCCCAGGCAGATACGCAAATTTTAGAACAGGCAATGGCTGCTTATGATTTGGCGACTGCTAAAGGAGCAGAGGCAACGATAGTAGTCGCGACAGATAAATCACAGGAATTTTTAGCTACAACGCTTAAAGACGACACACGTGTTTGTGTAGATTTAAGGGACAAAGGTAAAAAAGAAGCAAACTTCGAAGGCTTAAAAATGGCAGCCTCGCCTCCCGGAATGGAAGATGCCACAGCCGCAGTCGTAAAAGATGTCTTTAAGATAGAAGGGGGCGAGAACGTTTTTCTTATCACCAATCCTTTTCAGGACGGCCTGCATATCGGGATTTCAAATTACCGACAGCTTTTCGAAAAAGGAGCAAAGCCTATTTTGATAATCCAGCCTGTAAAAAAATATAATGATAAAGCCGAGCCTGTTATATCCAAGCTTATAGATAAAGCTGTTTTAACGGATGAGGCTTCTTATGTTTTCGCGTTTACCAAAGAAGACCTCGGGCTTATTGGTATACCGGATAACAAAGGGCATGATAATATATATAATACAATGAAAACGGCTCAGGCAATGCGCAGCGCTTCACATAAAAAAGCGTTATTCAGCGCTGTAAACAGCCCCAGGATGACTTGTGAAATATATCTGCAAACAGCGAATCCTGATTATGTAAAGATGCGCCAGGCAGCGGATAAGATACACAGCCTGTTTGAAGAGGGCTCGTTTCTTCATATTACAACTGCCAACGGGACAGACATTAGGGTTGATATTAAAAACAAGCATGGCGTTAAAGAAGTAGGCGATCTTAAGGACCAGGTTTACGCCAACATTCCTACGGGTGAGTATTATATTGCCCCCGGAGACGGCACTAACGGTGTCATTGTATTCGATGTTTGCGGTTCGGTTTATTCTCATTCAGAAGACAGCACACGCCCTATTAAGCTTATTGAAAAAATTCGCGTAGAAATTGAAAAGGGTTATGTAGCGAAAGATGAAAACGGTAAATTTAAAATAACCGGCGGTTCTCAAGCCAAGCTTTTAATTAAATCTCTTGAAGATGGTGAAGAAAAAGCCCAAAAAGAAGCAGAGAGGCTGGGCCTGGAAGGTGACGCAATAACTCAATATGTAAAAAATACTTATCATATAGGAGAATTCGCCATTGGCTTGAATGAAAAAGCACAGCAGATGGGAATTATTGTAGTGGATGAAAAGATAAGAGGCACTTGCCATTTTGCCTTTGGTAATAATTTTGATAATAAATGCACCTACAACCACATAGATTGGATTTTTAACAAACCTAGTATCGAGCTTTACAGGGAAGACGGCACCTTTATTACCGTAATGGACGAGGGCGAGCTCTGCGTTGACAACGAGGAATTGATGAAAAACCCGCCCATCGCGCAACAAAGGGCTAACAGCGAAATGGCTGATAAACTTCTTATGGCAGTAGGCGCGAAAAAAGGCCACTCGGTTTTAGTCCTATGCGACAGCCTGAATAAAATGGCTCTTGCTAGAGCCATAACTCAGAAAGCCTCAGATAATAAAATGAACAGCATTTTGGTCAACATTTCTAATAAATCCAAGGAAGACGCACTTAAGCTAATTAATGAAAAAGCAAAAGAATTAGGCGTTGATACAAGGCCCCCCGAAGAGTTTAATATAATTAATCTTGTTGGACATAAAGCGTTAAGGATTATTGCAGTAAAAGAGTTTGCAGAAAAAGATAGAGCGCATGTTCTTCATCCAGCAATTCCCAACGCAGGGCCGGGACAAAACCCCTGGATTGAAAGGGATGCTATAGAGGGTTTACTAAGCCGCAGTTTGGATGAACTAAAAGACACTTCCGCAAAATTAATGAAACATATTGAAGGCGCCAGGGTATTTGAGTTAACAACATATGATAGCTCAGGGGAAAAGTCAGCAACATTGCGTATTAATATAAACCCCGAAGAAAGAAGATTTGTCCAAAGTCTCGGAGACATTAGGCAAAGTAAAGCTAAGTGGGGTAACATTGGCGGTGAAGTTTACACAGCGCCATCTTCTGCCAAAGGAGAAATCTGGATAAAAAAAGGCACAGAAATCCAAAGCCACAGAGGAAATTACACCGCAGAAGAAGATACTTTATTACATATTAAGGTGGGAACTCGCATGGTAAAGCACGAAAATATTGAAAAGCCTGTGGAAGTTACAGTTGGCTTAATAGATATTAATTCAATAGAAAATACGGCATTCAGAGAGTACTTAAAAAAGAATCCAGAATTTGAGGTTATATCTGAGGTGGGACTTGGCATAATGGGCAGCGGCCTACTGCTTAATATTATAGCACATGATGAAAAACAAGGCCCGCACATAGGCATAGGAGACCAACAGGCAAAAAGAGGCACGGTAACAGATACAGCCTTAAAACAGGGCAATTACTACTTTGCTTCCCAGCACACAGACCTCTGTTTCCCAGATGCAGACCTAAGGGTGAGTTTTAAGGAAGATCCGCAAGAAGATAATGATTGGAGGCAGGTTTACATAAATGGAAAATTGGCACCTGGAATAACCGCTATCACTGCTTTGCCAGTAAACCCTAACATAGCCACCGGCGAAAGAATAAAAAAGATTGATGCGCCTTGCTTGCGCGCTATGTTATCGCTAGACGCATGCGCATAAAAACATCTAACCTGGTTAGAAATGTCATTATGATAAATCATTCAAAACTAATAATATTTATTATTACGCTCGCATTTTTAATGCAAAACGCACAACAAAGCTATGCCCTAAGGCCTGTTTCATTTGCGAACTTGCAGAGGCCTGTTATTAAAACAGCGCAGGATTTGCATAAAATGCTCGACGCTTATGACAAGATCTGCGTTTTAAGCAAATATGGCAAAAAAATCAGCAGAAACATAGAACATAACAAAGTTACATTTGATGATCTCGGGTTTGACATATCAGAGTTTATCGGCTTAACCTATGCGCAAGCTGTTGAAAAATTAGTTTTACCAAAGGAATACGGCGGCGTAAATGATGGCAGCAATTGCGTATTTATATCGCCTGAGGAATATGTTAAAAAAAATCCAGAATTTTTAGCGCTGGATTCTTCTGGAAATTGTATTTTTAGTATATATTTGTTAAGAGGATGCGATAACGATTGTATGTTTTGTAATGTTGGAGGTAAAAGGCCGGTTAAATCTTTGCCTTATTCAATTTATACGCAAGTTATGTTATCCAAAGAAACAATAGATCTTTATTATTACAACGGCGCAGAAGATGTTTTGCATTATCATGATGAAATAAGCGCCGCTAACATAGTAAATGTTCTTAATTTTGAGTATAAATACCGTTCTGTACCCTATAAACGGACTATAAGAACAGCAGGACATTCCCCGTTTGATAAAAATGCTATGCAGCACAGAGAGGTAATCAGACAGTTAAGGCAACTAAATTCATCGTGGACGAAAAACAAAGATATTCTTCTATTGGTTACTTTTCACCTTTATATGCCAGAAATTGAAGAAGCTATACTTGAAATGAATAAGGAAGGGTTGATACTGGTGGTTGGAGAATATATGAAAATGTTTAAAGAACTTTTCCTTTGCTGGGACAATGTCTCAATAATAAATCGTAGTACAGATTTTTTATCTGATTTGCCTGAGACCATTAAGTTAATCGATCAGATACAGAAAAAGGCAATTGAAAGACTTGAACAGGATGAAGAGATCCGAATCAAAGATGTTTTATTGGCATCTCATCCAGATTCTATTAATTGGATGTCTTATGCCAACCCCGACGTTACTATAAATCGCTTGATAAAAGCCGAAAAAAGAGGTAAATTAATTTCTTTTATTGAAAATCTAGACATTGATGAAATCATACGAGATTCCATGTCATGGATAAGCGATGGAACAAAAGCAAACGAAAAATTTGACTTAAACCAGACAGATGCAGCTATATCTGAATGTGCTTAAGCATGGATTCCCACTTTCCCCGCTTTCGCGGGGATGGGAATGACACTTCATATCACTAAGCCTCAAGCGCATAATTCTTGCTTAAGATACCTCTGTAGTGCTATAATACCCACCATGAAAACCCCGACAGTTGGCATAGTGAGCTTGGGTTGCCCTCGCAACATGGTTGATTCTGAAGTAATGCTCGGGGCCTTAAAAAAAGCCGGCTACACAATAAAGATGAGCGCGGAAAATTGCGATATTGCCCTTATAAACACCTGCGCGTTCATTGAAGACGCAAAACAAGAGGCAATAGATGTAATCCTGCAGGCAGCCAAATTAAAGCAGGAAGGCAAGATTAAATTTTTAATTGTCGCGGGTTGCCTGGCGCAGAGATATCATAAGGCGCTGGAAAAAAAGATTCCTGAAGTGGACGCCTTTTTGGGCACATCTGATTTTGATAAAATTACAGACGCGGTTTCTACCGTACTCAAAAACAAAAAAGCCACTTACGTAAGCGAACCCACAAAAATATATACACATAAATTTCCACGCCTGTCGCTAACGCCTTCATATTCAACATACATAAAGATAGCCGAAGGCTGTAACAACAGATGTTCATATTGCGCTATCTATAAAATCAGGGGAAACTACAGAAGCAGGCCTATGGATTCAATAATTAAAGAAATTGAAAGTATAACCGCCAAAAGTGAAATTTCAGAACTAAATATCATAGCGCAGGACACCACCTCATACGGCAGCGATATTTATGGAAAATACAAATTAACTGATTTGCTTAAAAAAATCGCGGCGTTAAAAAAAGCGCACTGGATAAGGCTTCTTTACACCCATCCGCGGCATTTTACAGACGAGCTGATGGATGTTATAAAAAATGAAAACGCCGTATGTAAATATATTGATTTGCCAATACAACATATTAGCGATACAATATTAGAAAAGATGAACCGCAGAACAACAAAGGTTCAAATTGAATCCCTAATAAATAAGATCCGTAAAAGAATACCGGGCGTTGTTTTGAGAACATCCGTCATCGTGGGTTTTCCCGGAGAGACTGATGCGGAATTTATCCAGCTTCTTGATTTTATTAAGGAAGTAAAATTTGAGAGATTGGGAGCCTTTATTTATTCGAGGGAGGAAAAGACCCCCGCTTATAATTACAAAAAGCAAATTACGGGTTCAATAAAAAGGCAAAGGCTGGATGCTATAATGAAAACACAGCAAGAGATTTCAGAAGATGTCAATAAGCGCTGGCTGGGTAAAACGCTGGAAGTTTTAATCGATGAAAAAGACAAGGATAGTTTTTACATAGCCAGAAGCCAATACGACGCGCCTGAAGTTGACGGAGTCGTATATGTTAAGGCAAAACAGGCTAAGCCGGGCGAATTTCTAAAGGTGAAAATAACAGATACAATGGAATATGATTTAACTGGAGAGCCGGTTTAAATGAATCCCGCACCTTTCTAGCATTCAAAATCAAAAACCAAAATGAATAACAATAATTTTATGGATATAAAAGATAGAATAGAAAAAGGTGCGGGATGAATTTACCTAATAAACTGACATTATCGCGCATAGGCTTAAGCTTTATTTTTATGTTTTTCTTGTTTTTAAAATGGCCTTATGCGAACCTGTGCGCGCTTTTTGCATTTTTTCTAGCGTCATTAACAGATTATTACGACGGTAAATTGGCAAGAGAGCTTAAAGTTGTTACGGATTTTGGCAAATTGATGGACCCTGTTGCGGATAAGGTGCTGATATTGTCTGCTTTTTTAAGCTTTGTTCAGCTTGGGATAGTCCCCGCGTGGATGGTTGTAATAATAATTTTAAGAGAGTTGGTTATTACGGGGATGAGAATTACATTGCTAAGCAAAAAGAAGGTGATACCCGCTGCAAAAGCCGGCAAGCACAAAACAGTTTCGCAGATGACATCTATATTTGTTGTTTTAATTTACCTTACGATTACGCAGCTAGGCGAACACATCTTTAGCTTTAACTGGTGGAATGCGGGAATAGATTATTTTATGCACGAGGCCATATATATAATGATGCTTGTAACTGTGTTATTAACATTGACATCGGGGATATTTTTTCTTAAGGATAACCTGAAATCGCTAAAATGAATCCCGCACCTTTTAAACATTCAATGGAGATGTCTAAAAGGGTGCAGGATGAATAAAAAAAGGTGCGGGATGAAAACCGTTATAAAATTAGTCGCAAGCGGTTTGTATCTTGGATATTCACCTATTGCACCCGGGACAACAGGCAGTATTTTGGGTGTCTTGATATTTTTGCAGATGCATGAGTTTTTTCTACTTTACGTGATTGCATGCCTGCTCTTGGTATTTCTGGGGTTTTTAACTGCCGGCATTGCAGAAAAGCTTTACGGCATAAAAGACCCGCGCAAGATAGTTATTGACGAAATAGCCGGCATGTGCCTGGTTTATTTAGGGTTGCCCGCTAGATTATGGGTTATCTTGACCGGATTTTTTATATACAGGCTGCTGGATATAATAAAACCGCCGCCGGCTAAACAGGCTGAGAAGCTTAACGGCGCATCAGGGATTATGCTCGATGATATTATCTGCGCTGTATATACGAATGTTATACTTCAGGTTTTAATAAGGCTGCCTTTAAAAATAGGCTCGTAGATGGGCCCTTTTTTAGTAAGCGTAGATTTAAAAAGAATAATGTCCTCAATCAAAACCCTGTAAGCGGAAGTAAAATCTTTTTCCTTTTCAATTATATTAGTTAAGCCCTGCTTATTTTTTACGGAACGCACCCTTCCTAATGTAAGATGGCACGAGAACTCTCTAGTCTCTTTGCGCAAACCCAAAGCCTCTAATTCGTTTTCAATAGATTGATTAAGCCTCTTTACAGTTTCAGCGCCTTCATCCATGCCAACCCATATAACGCGCGGGTATGAAGTTTTAGGAAATGCGCCCACTTGCGCCAGATGAACAGAAAAGGCATTAAAGCCGGAAGAAATTTTCTTAAGGCTTAAAACCACATTTTTAATCTGCTCGTCAGTGATATTGCCCAGGAATTTTAAGGTAAGGTGAATATTTTCAGGTTCGGACCATTTTACATCAGCGTTGCTTTGTTTTAATTTATCCTGCAGAATAGATAACTCATCATGTAATTGCCTGGTAAGAGAGATCGCTATAAATGCCCTGGTGGTAGCGTCAGACATGGTTATTAGATTGCAGAAATGTTAGCATTGTCATTCCCGCGAAAGCAGGAATCCAGATGCCCGTTTTCACGGGCATGACAGTAGGTAATTGCGCAGCAGATCAAGCGCCGCCTGCGCGCTGAAGCGCTTTATGATTTTGCGCTCGCCTGTAAAATAAAACTTTTTACAAATAACCTTATCCTTATCCGCAAGAGCAATATAAACTAGTCCAACAGGTTTATTTTTACTTGCTCCTGCAGGCCCTGCAATTCCCGTAACAGATATTCCTAAACCGGAATTAGCCAAGAGCCTTATATTTTTAGCCATAAGTTTGGCAGTCTGGGGGCTTACAGCGCCGTATTTTTTTATAGTTTGTTCAGGGGCCCCCAAAAGGTCAATCTTGGATTTATTTGAATAAGCTATTATGGAATGTATAAAAAAGTGTGATGAGCCCGGTATATCAGAAAGCAGGCTTGATAAAAGCCCGCCTGTACAGGATTCGGCTATTGCTATTGTTTTTTTTCTTTTTAGCAGCAAGTCCGCAACAACCTGCTCGAGAGTTTCGTTATCAGAGCCAAAAATTAAATTGCCAAGGCATTTTCTTATTTGTCGTTCAACGGTTAATATATTACTCGAGGCCTGTTTAGCTGTTTTGGCCTTTGTTGTAATCTTAAGGTCTATCTGGCTGATATGCGCGTAAATTCCAACCGTAGTATTGCCGGACATGCGAAGGAATTTTTGTATCTTGGGATGGACCTGGCTTTCTGCCAAGCCGGTTGTTTTAAGAGTTTTTGTTTTAATTACGCAGGATTTTTTATAGGTTAGCCTTTTTAAATAAGGTGTAACGCTTTGTTCAAACATAGGAATAAGTTCCATGGGCGGCCCGGGCAGGGCAATAAGGGTTTTTGGTCCGAATTTTGCGATAATGCCCGGCGCTGTGCCAAAATCATTTTTCAGCCAGATAGCGCCTTCAGGAATATATGCCTGCCTTATATTGTTTTTTGGCGTTTTAATGTGCCTCGCAATAAAGTGTTCTTCAATAAGCTCGTATATCTTAGGAATATAGATTACCCTTTTATCAAGGGCTCTGGATAAGGCTTCTAATGTTACATCATCAACAGTCGGGCCTAATCCGCCTGTCGTAATAACTATATCAGAGCGGCCCATGGCCTGTTGTATTGTTGCGCATAGCCGAAGAGGATTATCGCCGACAGTGGTATGGTAAAAGACATCAATGCCCAATTCAGCGAGTTTCCTGGAAAGATACGCAGAATTCGTATTTACAATATGGCCCAGTAGTATTTCCGTTCCAATGCCGATTATTTCAGCTCTCATCGCGACTCCTTAATGTGATATTATAGGCAAAACTGCGGCAAAAGCAAGAGGAATCAAATGATAAGTGAGGCTTTTGCATGCTCGGTGCTGAAAATTTTTGCCGTCTTTTTGGGTTTATGGCTCGCTCGCTTTCCCAAATATTCAAACTTAGCCGCTCCTCGCCATAAACCCTAAAAAGACCTATTGCTTCTTCGATGGCAAAAATTTTCTGATGCACCTCGCATTGCAAAAGCCTCACTTATGCAAATCTTAATAGTTCAGCTCTTGGAAGCCCTCCCGACGTAGCTGAGCCTTAAGGCTCAGCTACGTCCGAGTCGATATACTTACAATGACTGAACTGTTACCGCAAATCTTGAAAAATCAGCCCAAAACCTTGACTTTGTTAGCATGGTAATGTAAACTTAATATAGAGATGGAAAGGGCTATTTATGTATCCAATTAATATCGCTTTTGGAAAACATTTTGGAATTATTCAAAAAAGAGGAATATTTTCTAACCTATTGTGTTATATATAGTAGTACACAGGAGGTGATTTTTTTTAGGTTATAGTTAAATACTTTATAAATGATTATAATGAGAGAGGTTTTAACCAGTAACAGGAGGTGTAAAATGAAACGATATATTGTAGTAATAAGCGCAATTGTAGTTATGGCTATGGTTTTGGCAAGTCATTCTGCTATTGCGAAAGAAGAAGGAGGTGAATCCGTACTTGACAATCTTGTGCTTGAGATTGATATGAATGAAGGCCAATGGACTCGTGACAATCTAGTACTTATAGATGGTTGTCTAACGCTAAAAAATATCGGCGAGGAACCCATTGAGCTAGAGAGCTTAGAAAATGAAATAAATGGCTGGCAGGTAGGCGCGTATCGCTTAAGTTACTACAAAGATAAGGAAAAGGACAAGCATTACAGCGGAATGGATTATTTGGTACAAGACCCCGCGATGGCGGTCATAGTAACTCCGGTTCAAGAAGACATAATCAAGCCGAACGAAAAAAAGGCTATTGCTGTCATTCAATTAGGGCAGGTGAAAGCGTTCCCTATCGAAGACCAATTCAGGCATATCATCATGCGTGCCGGCCCCGATTACATAAGCAAACCGATTCCTCCGCCAGGCGTTGAGCGAAACGCGGCTTGGTGGCCGGCCTTTTCTACGGCCGTCGGATATATAAAAGCAATGCCGATTGAAGCAGGCTCAGACGGCACAAACTACAAAGAGCTATACAGGGCGCTAATGGAAAAATATAAAGCTCTAACGGAACATTACAGGGCGCTAATTGAAAAATATAAAGCGCTAACGGAACAATATAAGAAGGCTTCTGAACTTAATAAGTATCTTCAAGATCAAATAGCGCGCCTAAAACAAACTATTGAGAAGCTGCTCAGGGAAATAAACAGATTAAAAAATCCTGCAATAGTCAGGCCCTAGTAGAGCTACCTTAAGCTTATAGACATAAAATGCCCCCTAAGTTTCAGGGGGCATTTTTTTGCATTTTTTTAAAATTAATCGCCTAAAAAGATCGTCTATTATAGTGAGGACATGTATAAGCAGGGAGGTGATTTTTTATGTAAAATTCCCTTTACATCAGTATAGTCCCATTGTATAATTGTTAAACTATAATTAATACTATAGGGTCCCAGAAACCAGTTTTTTTCTTTGCGCAGATTAGCACAGATTAAAAGATACAAGATGATCACAGATACCATCGGAAAAGAATCTGCGATCATCTGTGTCTTCTAATCTGTGATCATCTGTGCAACAAATCGGAGGTGTCAAATGGTAAGAGCATCGCAAAAGAAAGACAATGAAGATGTTAAGGAAGCACAGACAAGCGACAAGCAAAAGGCCCTAAGCCTGGCGCTGGACCAGATTGAGAAGCAGTTTGGTAAAGGCTCGATTATGCGCCTGAGCAAGGATGTAAAGCCGGATGTATCTGCAATACCGACAGGCGCGATTTCATTAGACATTGCATTAGGCATTGGCGGTGTTCCGCGAGGCCGCGTTCTTGAGATATTCGGGCCAGAATCAAGCGGAAAGACAACGCTTACATTAAGCATAATCAACCAGACGCAGAAAAGAGG
This sequence comes from Candidatus Omnitrophota bacterium, assembly GCA_043797125.1. GTDB lineage: Bacteria > Omnitrophota > Gorgyraeia > JABMRG01 > JAFGKX01 > JAZDPX01. Next base: position 58,648 of record JAZDPX010000038.1, on the reverse strand, counting down.
CGGCACAGCCGCATTTATTGACGCTGAAAATGCCTTTGACCCTGCTTATGCGAAAATGCTTGGCGTGAATTTGGATGAACTTTTGATTTCGCAGCCTGATAGCGGAGAGCAGGCTTTGACAATTACAGAGACTTTAGTCCGTTCCAATGCCGTTGATGTTATAGTGGTTGATTCGGTAGCAGCTTTGGTTCCTAAGGCAGAGATAGACGGAGAAATAGGCGACACACACATGGGCCTTCAGGCGCGATTAATGAGCCAGGCATTGCGCAAACTGAGCTCTTCAATAAACAAGTCCAAGACATGCGTTATTTTTATAAATCAGATAAGGGAGAAAATAGGCGTGATGTACGGCAACCCCGAAACAACACCGGGCGGGCGCGCGCTTAAATTTTACTCTTCCGTAAGACTGGATATCAGGCGTAAAGATTATTTAAAAAAAGGAGAAAAGGTAGTAGGCAGCCATGTTAAAGTTAAGGTCGTAAAGAATAAGGTCGCACCGCCGTTTAGATCAGCTGAATTTGATATTATGTATGACGAAGGCATTTCAAGGGAAGGCAGCACTATTGACGCGGGCGTTGAATTAAATGTAATACAAAAAGACGGCGCCTGGTTTTCATACTTAGAACAAAAAATGGGGCAGGGCAAGGAAAACACCCGCGAATATTTAAAGCAGAATCCGAAAATATTAACTGAAATAGAGAAAAAGATCAGGCAGGCGGCTGCTGAGGCGGCGTTAGCTTAAGAAGTGTCAAGTGTAAAGTAGGGCATTCACCCGTATCCTCTGATAAGGGGCTACACCGTTATTAAACCCGAATAAAAAATGACGCATGATCAAATAAGAAAAAAATTTCTCGCCTTTTTTGAAGGCAAAAAGCACACGGTGGTTTCAAGCGACAATCTTGTTCCCGCGGGTGACCCTACGGTGCTTTTTACAAGCGCCGGCATGAACCAGTTCAAGGAGCAGTTTTTGGGAAATATAAAAGGTTTTACAAGGGCTTGCTCCTGCCAGAAATGCCTGCGCACCGATGACCTGGTAAATGTTGGCGTGACAACATATCACCACACCTTTTTCGAGATGCTTGGCAATTTTTCCTTCGGGGATTATTTTAAAAAAGAGGCCATACAATGGGCCTGGGAATTTTTAAGGCAAGAAATCAATATCCCTGAGGACAAACTCCGGGTTTCCGTATATGAGGATGACGAAGAGGCGTACCTGATATGGAAGAATGATATGAAGCTCCCCGAGCAAAAAATAGCAAGGCTTGATGATAAGCAAAACTTCTGGCCTTCGCAGGCAAAGAAAAACGGGCCCAATGGCCCCTGCGGACCATGCTCCGAGATTTTTTACGATTACGGAAAAGAAAAAGGCTGCGATAAAAATGACTGCGGCCCTGGCTGCGACTGCGGAAGGTTTGTCGAGGTATGGAACCTTGTCTTTACGCAGTTTAACAGAAGAGATGCCGGCATATTGGAGCCTTTGCCGAAAAAGAACATAGATACCGGCATGGGGCTTGAACGTTTATGCGCTGTCGTGCAGGGCGTAAACACTAATTTTGATACAGACCTTTTTACGCCTATTATCGAGGCCATAAAGAATGAGACAGCAAAAGCTGTAGATAGGCCTATAAATTTCGATAAACACAAAAAAGATATTTATGCGATAGCAGACCATATAAGAGCGGTGTGTTTTGCCATATGCGACGGCATTGTTCCTTCAAATGAAAAACACGGGTACGTGATAAGAAGCCTTATAAGAAAATCAGCCATGCACGCGAGAGCGCAAGGCGTTATGCAGCCTTTTTTATACAAAATAGTTCCATCTGTCGCAAATACAATGCAGTTGGCTTATCCGGAGCTTAAAAAGAGGCGTGAGAATGTCAGCCAGATTGTGTTAGCTGAAGAGGAAAGATTTATTGTGACGCTTCGTGAAGGCATGCGTGAACTGGAAGAAGAATACAATAGGCGTAAAGCCGAAGCTGCGAAACAGATTTCAGGGGAGTTTGCTTTTAAGCTGTTTGATACGCATGGATTGCCTTTTGATGTAACGCAGGCTGCTTCAGCAGAGCGTGGTTTCACGGTTGATAAAAAAGAATTTGACAGGCTTATGGAAGGCCAGCGCGAGCAATCGCGCAAGAAAAGCCAGATACACGACGCCATATTTAAGGAGCCGCTTGTAAAAGAAAAAGTGGAATTCATTGGCTATGAAAAACTGAATGCAAATGCCAGGGTGCTTAATATATTTAAGGATTCAAAACAAATAGACGAAATCAACCTTAAGGAAACCGCTGATGTAGTCTTGGATAAGTCCCCATTTTACGGCGAAAGCGGCGGTCAGGTAGGCGATACGGGGGTATTAAGCTCTGAGAATTTTATCGCGAAAGTTTTAGACGCAAAAAAGGACTCAGATGCGATATTGCTTAAAGTATTGGTTGAAAAGGGGAGCCTTAAAAAGAATGATATGGTGAACGCGCAGGTGGATGCTGGAAGGCGCATGCAAATTGTTAAAAACCACACTGCAACGCATCTTCTGCAAAGCGCGCTTCGAAAGGTCTTGGGCGAGCACGTCCAGCAGCAAGGGTCAATGGTAGCTGCGGAAAAACTTAGGTTTGATTTTACCCACTTTAACGCATTGACGCAGGACGAGCTTGACAGGGTCGAACAGCTGGTAAATGAAAAAATACACAATGCCGATTTAGTCAACTGCTATGCCATGGACATAGATAAGGCAAAACAGAAGGGCGCTTTGGCGTTTTTTAAAGATAAGTATGAAAAACAGGTCAGGGTTGTTTGCGCGGGTGATTACAGCATGGAATTATGCGGCGGCACGCATGTAGGAAATACAAAAGAAATAGAGATGTTCAAGATAATATCAGAGGGTTCGGTTGCTAGCGGCATAAGGAGAATAGAGGCTGTTACCGGCAGGCAGGCGATAGAAATAATAAATCAACAGCAGGCCGCGTTGAGGGACATCTGCGCGGCATTGGGGTGCACGCAAGGCGAGGCCCCTGAAAGGATAAGCAGGCTTCAGGCAGATGTTGATAATCTGCAGAAAAGATTAAAACAGGTCATATTGGACAGAATAAGGCTGTCAATGGAAAAATTAATCAATGAATCGGAAAAGGTTAACAAGGCATTTTTTATTTATTCAGTAATCAAGGATGCGGATTCTGAGCTTTTGCGCAGCGCGGTTGATGTTGTTAAAATGAAGCTAAAAGATGATGACTGGATAGCATTTTTTGGCTGCGAACGCCAAAAGCAGGCGAGCCTCATCCTTTCTATCAGCCCTAACATGATAAACAGGGGGCTTCATTCGGGAAAGATAATATCCAGGATAGCGGCTGCTGCAGGCGGCTCAGGCGGCGGCAGGCCGGATATGGCCCAGGCCGGCATAAAGGGCATATCAGATATTGATAATGTGCTCGATAAGGGCAAAGCAATAATTTTAGAGGAGTTAAGAAAGTGAAACTGATTAAAACATCAAGTAAAGAGTATAACAGGTTATGCAATAGGGGCTATACCTGTAACAAAAAAATTGTCAACAAGGTTTCCAAGATTATAGAAGATATCAAACACGATGGCGACAAGGCGTTGATACATTATACAAGGAAATTCGACAAAGTCAAACTTGCACCTAAGCAGCTTAAGGTTTCAGCGCGCGAAGTAAACGGCGCGTTTCAGGATATTGACCCTGTAATTGTCAACAGCCTGAAGGTGATTATTGAGAATGTTACAAAATTTTATAAAAAGCAGCTTAAAAAATCATGGAAGATTAAAAACGCGGAAGGCATTATCCTGGGAGAGATGCTCAGGCCTGTTGAGTCCGTGGGCATATATATACCTTCGGGGACAGCGCCTTTGGTATCGACCGTATATATGACAGTGCTGCCTGCAAAGGTTGCCGGCGTCCAGAGAATAGTCCTGGTAAGCCCGCCTAACGAATACCAGAGCATAAATCCTTACATACTGGTTGTCGCAAATCTTTTAGGCGTTACAGAGATATACAAAGCCGGCGGAGCGCAGGCAATTGCCGCGCTCGCATACGGAACAAAGACAATACCAAAGGTTGATAAGATTGTTGGCCCGGGAAACCTTTATGTTACCGAGGCAAAACGGCAGGTATTCGGCTATGTTGACGTGGATATGCTGGCAGGTCCCAGTGAAGTTGTTGTTATCGCAGGTAAATTCAGCGACCCGAAACTTATAGCAGCTGATATGGCTGCGCAGGCAGAACACTTCATGGGATTTTCTTTATTAATTACGCCGTCTAAAGACATTGTTAAGGCCATGAGGCAGTATGCGATCAAGGGATATATAATAAAGGTAAAAAATTTGAGCGAGGCAGTGGATATAGCAAATTCCATTGCTCCTGAACACTTGCAACTAATGATACAGAATCCGAATAAGATTCTGAAAAATATTAAAAATGCAGGCGCTGTTTTTCTGGGCCCTTATTCGCCTACAGCAGTAGGCGACTATATCGCGGGCCCGAGCCACGTGTTGCCCACAGGCGGTACAGCACGATTTTCTTCGGGTTTAGGCATTTTCGATTTTCTAAAAGGCCTGCACGTTATATCTTATACAAAAAAGGCTTTAGAGAACGTTGTTACTGATATTGAAAGGATAGCCACCCTCGAAGGGCTTACGAAGCATATCGAGTCAATAAAGGAAAGGTTTAAGTAATATGAGAAAAGCTAAAGTCAGGAGAAAAACTAAAGAGACCGATATATCCTGCGAATTAAACGTTGACGGTAAAGGCAAAACAAATATTAAAACCGGCATAGGCTTCTTAAACCACATGCTTGAGCTTTTTGCTTATCATGGTTTGTTTGATTTAAAACTCGATGTTAAAAAAAGCGATTTAAACGTGGATATACATCATACCAACGAAGATGCAGGCCTTTGTCTGGGCGAGGCTTTTAAGAAAGCGCTTTCTGATAAAAAGGGCATAAGTAGGTTTGGCGCAAGTTTTGTGCCAATGGATGAGGCGCTTGCCGCGGTAAAAGTGAGGGTTGTGTTGGATATCTCCGGCAGGCCGTCTTTGGATTTTACACTTCCGCGGATTGCATATGAGGGTTTGCAGCAGGACAAATCTACAGGCTATGATATAAAAGCTGCTAAACATTTTTTTAACGCCTTCACGGTTACGAGCGGCATTAATCTGCACATCGATATATTAAAAGGTTCTGATTTTCATCATGTATTAGAGGCGGTTTTTAAGTCTTTTGGCAGGGCATTGTGTGAAGCTGTAAGATTAGAGCAGCGCAGAAAAGGTAAAACCCCGTCCACAAAAGGAAAGTTGTAGCGTTATTGCGTTATAGCGTCATTGCGTTTTCGAACGCTATAACGCACAACGCAATTACGCAATAACGAATTAAGGAATTTCTATGATCGTTATACCAGCAATAGATATACGTACCGGAAGGGTAGTGCGTCTTATTCAGGGGGATTTTACCAAGGAGACAGTTTATTCCGGAGATCCTGTCAATATGGCGAAAAGATGGGAGAAAGAGGGCGCCCTCATGCTGCACATCGTAGATTTAGACGGAGCATATTCAGGCAGAAGCAGCAATTTGTCGTATGTAAAAGAAATAGTTTCCAGCCTGCGCATACTAGTAGAATTAGGCGGAGGCTTACGCAGCGAATCAGAGGTTGATAAGGCATTAGCATGCGGGATAAAAAGGGCTGTTCTTGGCACAAGGGCATATAAGGATGAAGCCTTCTTAAAAAGGCTGGTAAAAAAGTATCCTAATCAAATAGCCGTAAGCATTGACGCTGTAAAGGGAAAAATTATTTCAGAGGGGTGGAAGACACAGACAGCTATTGATGCAAAAGCCCTGGCAATAAGAATTGGGGAGATCGGCATTTCTTGCATTATCTTCACGGATATATTAAAAGACGGAACAATGACAGGCCCGAATATGGATTCTATAAAAGAAGTACTGGATAGCGTAAGCTATGACGTTATAGTGTCAGGGGGCATTTCCTCATTAGATGATATCAAATCCCTTAAAGCGTTAGGCAAAAAAAACTTATCCGGAGTTATTGTTGGAAAGGCATTGTACGAGGGAGCGTTCACTTTAGCGCAAGCAAACGAGGTGGTCAAATGAGCTGGATTGAAAATTTAAAATTTGATGAAAAAGGCCTTATGCCCGCTGTTATACAAAGCATATGGACAAGAGAAGTATTGATGGTTGGGTTTATGAACAAGGAATCTATAATAAACACCCTTGAAACAGGCAAGGTGCATTTTTTTTCCCGTTCAAGAAATAGGATCTGGCTTAAGGGGGAGACTTCCGGATTCACGCAGTCTGTAAAGGCAATATATGTAGATTGCGATATGGATTGCCTGCTTATTAAGGTTATGCAAAAGACAGCAGCCTGCCACACTGGCCACAGGAGCTGTTTTTACAGGCAGGTTTCAGAAGACGGCGTTAAAGAGATTGCAAAAAAGGTATTTGACCCGGATAAGATTTATAGAAAAGGTTAAAGGATAAAGTGTATTTCCCAAACAAAAAAGAATTTATAAAAAAGGCAAAAACGGCGAATTTAATACCTGTTTATAAAGAAATCTTCGCTGATTTTTTAACGCCATTACTGGCGTACAAAAAGATAAACAGTAAAAACTCTTTTTTGCTTGAATCCGTAGAGGGCGAGGAAAGGATAGCGAGATATTCTTTCCTGGGAAGCAATCCGTCAACAGTTATTTACATAAAAGGAAGACAGATTATTGTAAGGCAGAAATCCAAAAAAGACACCTGCTACATGGATGAGCCTTTCGCTTATTTAAAAAAGTTTATGCGTAAATTCAAAACCTCCCCCGTAAAAGGCCTGCCCCGTTTTTACGGCGGGCTTGTCGGATACATAGGGTATGATTGCATAAGGTTTTTCGAAGATATACCTGATACATGCAAGGATGACCTTAAGCTGGATGACGCTGTTTTGATGCTGACAGATACAATCCTGATATTTGATCATGTAACGCACAAAATAAAGGTTGTTTCCAACGCGTATTTGCAGTCAAGGTCAAAAAGATATTTGCTGAAACAATATGACAAGGCGATAAAAAATATCGAGGAAATAATAACAAAATTAAGCAGCCCTACAAAAGAGGTAATCGGGCAGCTTGAATATAACCCCGAGCCGTTGAAGATTAAATCAAATTTTAGAAAAGCCTCTTTCTTGAAAGCGGTGCGGAAGGCAAAAGATTATATAAAGAAGGGCGATATTATTCAGGTGGTTATTTCGCAGAGGTTTAAAACTCATTTTACCAAAAACCCGTTGGATGTTTATAGGGCGCTTCGTTCAATAAACCCGTCACCGTATATGTTTTATCTTTCATTCGACAAATTGAAACTTGTTGGCTCTTCACCGGAAGTTATGGTCAGATCAGAAGACGGTATTGTACGGTTAAGGCCCATTGCAGGGACGCGCAAAAGAGGCAAAGACTCAAAACAGGACGCCATGCTGATAAAGGACCTGCTTTCTGACAAGAAGGAATGCGCGGAACATTTAATGCTTGTTGATTTGGCAAGAAACGACCTTGGAAGGGTATGTAAATCAGGTTCTGTTAAAGTTGATGAGTTCATGGTTATAGAGAAATATTCGCATGTAATGCATATTGTTAGCGATTGCACGGGAATTCTTAAAAAGGACAAAGACGCGTTCGATGTCTTGCGCGCCGCTTTTCCTGCCGGTACGGTAGCAGGCGCTCCGAAAATCAGGGCTATGCAGATAATAGATGAATTGGAAAACACAAAAAGGGGAGTTTATGCAGGCTGCGTAGGATACTTTTCCTTTTCAGGAAATCTCGATACAGGTATTGCCATAAGGACAATTTTAATAAAAGACAATACTGCATATGTGCAGGCAGGTGCCGGAATTGTCGCTGATTCAGTGCCTGGTAGGGAATATAAGGAGACTCAAAATAAGGCTCAGGCTCTGCTTAACGCTATTGCCGCAGCGAAAGTATAGTCGATGGTCGATAGTCTATAGTTGATGGTCTGTAATTGGGGGGAAGATGCTAATAGTAATCGATAATTACGATTCATTTACGTATAACCTTGTTCAATATTTCGGCGAGCTGAAACAAAAGCTGATTGTTTTTAGAAACGACAAAGTCGGTATAGGTAAGTTAAAAAGCCTTAAACCAAAGTATATTGTTATCTCGCCGGGGCCTGGCAGGCCGCAGGATGCCGGCATTTCGAATGAGGCAATTATTGCTTTTGCAGGAGGGGTACCGATTCTGGGTGTTTGCCTCGGGCATCAGTGCATAGCGCAAGTTTTTGGCGGCAAGATAACTTGCGCGAAAAGGCTCATGCACGGCAAGACATCGCATATTTACCATAACGGCAAAACCATTTTTAAGAATGTGCCAAACCCGTTTGAGGCAACCAGGTACCACTCGCTTATTGCCGAGAAGAAAAATTTACCCGGCTGCCTGAGGATTATAGGCGAGACCAAGGAAAAAGAGGTTATGGCAATACAGCACAAAAAATATCCGATATGGGGAGTGCAGTTTCATCCCGAATCCGTGCTTACCATCGAGGGTAAGCGTATATTAAAAAATTTCCTGGAGTGCGCGAAATGATAAAAGAAGCGATTGCAAAACTTGTTTTATGCAGGGACCTGACGCAAAAAGAAACCTCGGGCGCCTTTGAAGAAATAATGCAGGGTAAGGCTTGCCCCGAGCAGATAAGCGCATTTATTACAGCATTGCGCATTAAAGGTGAAAGTGTCGATGAGATAACTGCTGCTGCTAAGGTAATGCGCCAATTTGCAACCAAGATTAATGTGGCAGGCTGCGTCGTTGATACATGCGGCACAGGGGGCAGCGGAGCAAATACTTTTAATATATCAACAACTTCAGCTTTTGTCGTTGCCGGCTGTGAAATAAAAGTGGCCAAGCATGGCAATAGACACATTTCAAGCTCCTGCGGCAGCGCAGACGTGCTGGAACAACTTGGTGTAAACTTAAATCTCAACCCTGAACAAACGCAAAAATGCATAGAGGAAATCGGCATAGGATTTTTATTCGCGCCATTATATCACAGCGCGATGAAATATGCAGCCGGGGTAAGAAAGGCAATAGGGATAAGAACTATCTTTAATATTCTAGGGCCTCTATCAAACCCTGCCAATGCCACCTGTCAGGTCTTAGGCGTTTATGATAGGAGCCTAACAAAAATTATGGCTTGCGTGTTAAAAAATCTGGGATTAAAACGTGCGTTTGTTGTTTACGGGCTCGAAGGCGTGGATGAAATTTCCATAAGCGCCGAGACGCAGGTTTCAGAACTAAAGAATAAAAAGATAAAAACATATATGATTTCACCGCAAGACCATGGTTTTAAAAGGGCTGACCTGGAAAAGATAAAGGGCGGCAGCGTCGTGTATAATGCAAAGTCTGTTTTGGGGGTTTTAAAAGGCGAAAAAGGTCCTAAAAGAGACGTTGTCTTGCTGAATGCCGCTTACGCAATTTACGCTGCAGGCGGCGCAAAAAGCATTAAAGAGGCGATTAAGTCGGCGCAAAGATCTATAGATACCGGGGCTGCCCTGCAAAAATTAAATAGTTTAGTAAAGTTTAGCAACCAGCATATATAAATGATGCTCGCTCAAATATTGGAAGAAAAGGAAAAGGCAATAGCAAAGGCAAAGAAAAGCATGCCTTTGCACCAGCTTGCCGATAAATGCGCGCGCGCAAAAACGGCAATCAGGGATTTTAAATCCGCAATATACAGGCGCTCTGATATAAGCTTGATTGCAGAGATGAAAAAGGCCTCTCCGAGCAGAGGCGTTATAAGGGAGGACTTCAACCCGCAGGAGATTGCAAAGATATATCAGTTAAGCGGCGCAAACGCAATATCAGTGCTTACCGAGGAAAAGTTTTTCCTGGGTTCTTTAGGTTATATAAACAAGATTAAAGAAGTGTGCACCCTGCCTGTATTAAGAAAAGATTTTATTATCGATGAATATCAGATATACGAATCATGTTATTACGGGGCAGACGCGGTTCTTCTCATCGCCGATATACTTTCTAAAGACCAGATAAAAAAATTTATGGCGATTGCCGCTTCTTTAGGCCTGCAGTCGTTAGTTGAGGCGCACAGCGACGAAGACCTGGATAAAATTTTAAAGGCTGACGCGGACATTATAGGAATCAATAACAGGGACCTGCATACATTTAAACTGAACCATAAAACTGGCGAAAACCTTATTGGCCTTGTACCAAGAAGCAAGACAATAGTCATAGAAAGCGGTATAAAATCAAATTCTGACGTGATGTTTTACAAAAGCCTAGGCGCAAACGCGGTATTAGTTGGCGAGGCATTTATGGATGCGCAGGACATAAAAGCAAAAGTGAAGGAGATTATAGGGCATTAGTATGGTTAAGGTAAAGGTATGCGGCATAACTAATCTCGACGATGCGCAGGCAGCAACCGGCATGGGGGCTGATATGCTCGGGTTTGTCTTTTACAAAAAAAGCCCTCGTTATATATCGCCGAAAAGGGCTTTGGATATTATTTCTAATTTGCCGCAGCACGTAGAGAAGGTAGCGCTGTTTGTCAACGAGAAAGAGGAAAATGTCCGTGCCATCTTAAACCAGATTAAGGAAATAGGCATCTTGCAATTTCACGGTGAAGAAACGCCGCAATATTGCGGCAGTTTTAATAAAGCCGTTATTAAAGCAGTAAGAGTTAAAGACGCGCAATCTATAAAGGCCTTAAGCCTGTACGAAGTAAATTATTTTTTGCTCGATGCGTTTAAGGAAGACGCATACGGCGGCACAGGAGAAAAATTTAATTGGGAACTTGCAAAGGAAGCAAAGTCATACAAGATTCCCATTATATTATCAGGCGGGTTAAATCCCGAAAATGTGGAAGAGGCAATAAGGGTTGTAGAGCCGTTTATGGTCGATGTGTCAAGCGGCGTTGAAATTTCACCGGGGAAAAAAGACCCGGAACTTATTAAAAAATTTATGGAGGTAGTCAAAAAATGAAGAACTTTTTTAAAACAGCTTTTCTTATGACTCTGCTGACTGTTTTGTTCATATCGCTCGGCGCGATGTTGGGCGGCAGAGACGGAGTTTTTGTAGCGTTTATCTTTGCCTTAATCATGAACTTTGTAAGCTACTGGTTTTCTGACAAGATAGTACTTGCTATGTATAGGGCAAAGCCGGTAACTGAAACTGAATTTCCGAATGTTTACAGAATAGTTGCAGGCTTGTCCAGGCAAGCTAATATACCTATGCCGAAAATTTATTTGATACCAACGCAGTCGCCGAACGCCTTTGCCACAGGCAGAGACCCGAAACACGCAACAGTCGCGTTTACGCAAGGCATTTTGAATATTCTCAACGATGATGAGCTGCGCGGTGTTTTAGCGCACGAGATTGCGCATGTGAAAAACAGGGACATTCTTATCCAGACAGTTGTCGCCACAATAGCCGGGGCGATTTCCATGATTGCCTATACAGCAAGATGGGCTGCGTTCGCCGGATCAAGAGACCGCAGAAATGGCGCTAACGCGCTGGGAATTTTAATAATGAGCGCAATAGCCCCAATCGCCGCAACGCTTATACAGCTGGCTATATCGCGAGCAAGAGAATACCAGGCAGATGAAAGCGGGGCCCGCATATCAAACGCGCCGCTTTCCTTAGCCAGCGCATTAAAAAAACTTGTTCAAGCTTCAAAACAGATACCGATGCATGAGGCAAACCCAAGCAGCGCGCATCTTTTTATAGTAAGCCCTTTAAGCGGTGCGGGCATTGTTAAGCTATTTAGTACTCATCCGCCTTTAGAGGACAGGATAGAAAGGCTACAGAGGTTAGTGCTGAATGCTTGATGCTGTTAATAAATACATAGAATCCCAAAAAGGCAAACTAGTCGGATTAGTTAAGGAATTGGTGTCAATTCCTACGCTTAACCCTCCCGGAGATAATTATGACCTAATTGTAAACTTACTTGAGCAACGGTGCAAGCAGGCCGGGTTAAAAACCAATAAAATAAAAGTTGCAGATCCAGAGCTAGAAAAATATAAAATTGACATTCATAAAAAACGGGTATGTCTTATTGCGGATTGGGATAGCGGTTGCGATAAGACCATTCATATAAATGCCCATTATGACGTTGTGCCTTGCGCAGGCGGGTGGAAAACAAACCCTTTTAAGCCTGTGATAAAAAACGAAAAAATCTATGCCAGAGGCACCGAAGACATGAAAGCCAGCATAGCATGTTATTTGACGGCAGTTTGTGCTCTGAAAAAGTATAACATAAGGCCGGGATGCAATTTGCAGTTTTCTTTTGTGCCTGATGAAGAAACAGGCGGCGAAACCGGTTTTGGCTATCTTGTTAAAAAGGGCCTTGTAAAGGCAGATTACGGCATAACAGAAGGTTATTCAGGCAGGTGTTTATCATACGGCAACAAAGGCGTTGTGTGGCTTAAAGTTCAAATTGCGGGTAAGGCTGCTCATGCATCCAAACCTCATATGGGAATTAATTCATTTGAAAAAATGAATTTTGTCGTCAACGAACTTATGAAGCTTAATAAAAAGATTTCAAGGCGCAGGACCGCATATTCAGTTAAAGACGCTAGGGACAGGTTTTCAACCATGGTTTTAGGCGGCGTGTCTTGGGGCGGCGAAAAAACAAATATTGTTCCCAACTCATCCGGTTTTACCATAGACAGAAGGTTTTTGCCGGAAGAAAATCTGCAGGCAGTAAAAAATGAAATTTACGAATGCATAAAAAGCGCAAAAAAACATGTAAAGGATTTAAATATAAAAGTTGAAATACTGTTACAGCAGAACTGCGCAGTCAGTAACCCCTATAGTAGTCTTTCAAAATCATTTACCATGGCAATAAAGTCTGTAACAGGAAAAAACGCTAAATTGGCAATAATGTCAGGCGCAACAGATATGAGATTCTTAATGGCTAAAGGTACGCCGTGCATAGGGTATTCAGTTTCAGGCGGCAACCGCTGCCATGCAAACGATGAGTATGTTACTATTAAAAGTTTAATTGACACGACCAAGGTCTTCGCGTATGTTTTTGCGAATCTTGGAAAGGAAAAAGATGCTGCCAGATAAGAGAGGGTATTTCGGAATATTCGGCGGTAAATACGTGCCGGAGACTTTGATGAGCGCCTTAAGGCAGCTGGAGCAGGAATATAATAACGCCAAACATGATAAGGCGTTTAAAAATAAACTTGATTATTATCTGCGCCAGTACGCCGGAAGGCCTACTTCGCTTTATTATGCACAAAATCTCACAGCGCTCTGGGATAAGGCAAAGATATATCTTAAGAGAGAGGACCTGTGCCATACAGGCGCGCACAAGATAAATAATGCATTAGGACAGGGGCTACTGGCAGTGCGAATGAAAAAACCAAGGCTCATAGCTGAAACAGGCGCAGGTCAGCACGGCGTGGCTGTTGCCACTGTCGCGGCAGTGTTCGGATTAAAGTGCGATATATACATGGGGACTGATGATATCAAGCGCCAGCAGCTTAATGTCCTGCGCATGAAATTATTAGGAGCACAAGTTTTACCTGTTGACAGCGGTTCGCGCACCTTAAAGGACGCTACAAATGAGGCAATCAGAGATTGGGTTACGAATGTTTCCGATACTCATTACATAATCGGTTCGGTTGTCGGCCCGCATCCGTATCCTATGATGGTAAGGGATTTCCAGTCAATTATCGGCATTGAGACTAAAAGACAACTTAAAATGATCGGAGAGAAAATTCCGGATTACCTTCTTGCCTGCGTGGGAGGCGGAAGCAATTCTCTTGGATTATTTTACCCGTTTTATAAAACAAAAGCAAAATTTATCGGTGTTGAAGCGGCAGGTATAAGCATTAAAAGCGGCAAACACGCAGCCACGTTATTAAAAGGGGATATCGGAGTGTTGCATGGTTCAAAAAGTTATTTGCTGCAGGATAAAGACGGCCAGATAAAGATTGCGCATTCAGTGTCAGCCGGGCTCGATTATCCGGGAGTCGGTCCGGAGCATGCCTTTTACAAAAAGACAAAGCGCGCGCAATATGCCGCTGTTACTGATAAGCAGGCATTAGAGGCAGTTAAGCTGCTTTCAAGGACAGAAGGTATTATACCTGCTTTGGAAACTGCGCATGCTGTTGCGTATCTTAAAACGCTTATGCCCAAGACGAAGAAGGGCGAAATTGTCGTGGTATGCTTGTCAGGTAGAGGGGATAAGGATGTTGATATATTGAAAGAATATATATAGTCTATGGTCGATAGTCTATGGTCTATGGTTGATGAGAACAAAAGATGAACAGGATAGATAGAAAATTTAAAGAACTACAAAAGATGCGCAAGAAGGCGTTTATTGCCTACATATGCGCGGGAGATCCTGATTTAAGGACAACTGAAGAGCTTGTATATATCCTTGAATCATCAGGCGCTGATATAATCGAGTTGGGCGTTCCTTTTTCAGATCCTTTAGCCGATGGGCCTACAATTCAGGCAGCATCGCAAAGGGCTCTAAAGAAAGGCGTATACCTAAAGAAGATATTTACCTTAATAAGAAGTTTAAGAAAAAAGACGCAAGTCCCTATTGTATTAATGGGATATTATAACCCGATATTAAGATATGGATTAACTAACTTTATCAGCGATGCTGTTTCAGCAGGCGCTGACGGGGCAATAATCCCCGATTTACCCGTCGAAGAAGCAGGCGATTTTATTAAACAATCAAGAAAATTTAGGTTTTCAAGCATCTTTTTAATCAGCCCGACCACAACAACCCCTAAAATCAAGGAGATTATTTCAAAATCAACAGGATTCATATATTATGTTTCCTTGACAGGAGTTACCGGCGCAAGAGAAAGTCTTCCTGCAGGCATAAGTGCAGATGTAAAAAGAATAAAAAGATATACAAAGAAGCCTGTTTGCGTGGGATTTGGAATTTCCAGGCCATCGCAGGTTAAGCAGATTAGCTCTTTTGCCGACGGAGTTATCGTCGGCAGCGCTATAATTAAAAAGATAGAGGCTAATTTAGGTAATAGAGATAAAATATTGCATTCGGTTGCTAGTTTAATCAAGAAGTTAATTTCCAATTACCAATGACCAATGTCAAATTAATTTCCAATTACCAATGACCAATTGGAAATTGGTAATTGGTAAGCTATAAATGAGGTATAAAATGCAAGACGCAAATCTGTTTGGTGTTATAATCGCCGGAGGAAGGGGCAAGAGGTTTTGGCCTGTAAGCAGGCTGAAGAACCCTAAGTATTTTCTTAAACTGCCGGGACAGACTAAAACACTTCTGCAGCAGGCGCATGACAGGCTGCGCGAAATTATGAGCGCTAAAAATATCCTTGTTATTACCAACAGGGCCCAGGCCGCAGGCGTCAAAAGACAACTGCCTCAAATACCGGGAAAGAATATAATTTCAGAGCCTGTAAGCAAAAATAGCGCAGCTGCTATCGGCCTCGCGGCTACTTTAATAAATAAGATGGATCCTGACGCTGTTATGCTGGTTTTACCGGCTGACCAGCTCATAGAGAACGCACAAAGCAAGTTAGCCCTTAAGAAGGCTCTTCTTAAAGCGGCGCAAACAGCAACAGAAAAAGATGCCATTGTTACCATAGGGATAAGGCCCGCCTTTGCATCAAGCAGTTTTGGTTATATAAAGTCCGGCAAAAAAGCCGGCACTGATGTTTTCACAGTAGACAGCTTCGTGGAAAAGCCAAACAAGCAAAAGGCAAAGTCGCTTATCAAAAGTAAGGATTATCTATGGAATAGCGGTATTTTTGTGATGAAGGCATCCAAGATTCTTGATGAGATAGAATTATACATGCCAAAGCTTGCAATGGGGTTAAAACTCATAGCTGCTTCTATTGGTACGGCTGAGTTTGCAAGAACATTAAACCGGCAATACAAAGGTTTTTCAGATTTGTCTATTGATTACGGAATAATGGAGAAATCCAGAGATGTCTATATTGTAAAATCATCTGTAAAATGGAATGACGTAGGTTCATGGCAGTATTTGTTCGATATTCTTAAAACCGACAAATCAGGCAACGTTATTATAGGGCCTTGCGCGCTAGTTGACGCGCAGCGCTCCATAATTTTCAGCAAAAAGGGCCATCTTGTAGCAGTTGCCGGAGTAAAGGATTTAATAATTGTTCACACAAAAGACGCTACGTTGGTGTGCACAAGCAAAAATCCGGAATATGTTAAGAAATTAGTCGAAAAAATTGAAAGAAATAAAATGAAAGGGTTTTTATGAACCACCAGCGTATAATGTCCCTTGATGTGGGCGAAAAAAGAATAGGCGTGGCAATGACAGATGAAACTAAAACTATATCAAGCGCTTTAGATGTTATTGAACGAAAAAACATCAAAAAAGACTTGGAAAACATAAAAGATTTTATTACGCGATATAACGTGGGCAAGATTGTGGTTGGAATGCCTTTAACCCTAAAGGGGAGAAACAGTATCCAGACTGATATAGTCTGCAAATTTGTAGAAGAATTGCGCAAACATATTAAAATTAATATTGTGACCTTTGATGAAAGGCTAAGCACGGCGCAAAGCGAGAGGATTTTGATAGCCGCTGATATAAGCAGAAAGAAAAGAAAGTCAATTATTGATAAGCTGGCAGCCCAAATTATTTTACAGGACTACCTGGAGAGCGAAAGAAATGCATAAAATCACAAAATTAGATAACGGACTTACTATTATAACGGAGAGAATGCCTAACATGCATTCTCTGTCAGTCGGATTCTGGGTAAAGGCAGGCGGCAGGTATGAGCCGAAGGAAAAACAGGGCATATCACATTTTTTAGAGCACCTTTTATTTAAAGGCACTAAAAAAAGAAATTATAAACAGCTAAAAGAGGCAGTAGAGGGCGTAGGCGGGATATTTAACGCGTTTACCGCAGAGGAAAACACGTGTTATTATATAAAAATAATTTCGAAATATTTTAAGGTTGCGGTTGATGTACTTGCGGATATGGTTTTAAACCCGTTATTGGATGAAAAGGAAATCAATAAGGAAAGAAATGTTATTGTAGAAGAAATAAGGATGTATCTCGATTTACCTAATCAGTATGTGCACGAATTATTAGATGAGCTGCTTTGGCCAAATCACCCGTTGGGAAGGTCTTTGTTAGGCACGTTTGATACGGTTGGCTCTATAAAAAGGCATGACTTAGCAGCTTACAAAGAGAAATATCACGCGCCATCCAATGTTATTGTCGCGGTTTGCGGCGACATAGAACATGAGATGATAGTTAACATGCTCCAGGAATATTTTGCAAAAACTAAAAAAGCGCAGGCAACAGATTATAAAAAGGCAGCAAAGGTTCAGCATGCGCCTAAAATTAATTGTTTTAACAAGGACACCGAGCAGTCTCATATATGCCTCGGTGTTCATGGTTTAAACAGACTGCACCCTGGCAGGTATGCCCAGCGCATATTAAACGTGATATTAGGCGGCAATATGTCGAGCCGCTTATTTAACGAGGTAAGAGAAAAAAGATGCCTTGCCTATGAGATCGGTTCAGGCATAAAGCAGTATATTGATACAGGCTCTATATACATACACGCTGGCGTAGATAACCATAAGGTTTCCGACGCTGTTTCCGTAATCATTGCGGAATTGATCAAGATGAAAGAGGCTAATGTAAGGGAGCAGGAACTAGTCAGGGCAAAAGAATACTATAAAGGCCATTTATTGATGGGCCTTGAGGATACGATGTCTAATATGCTGTTTTTGGGCGAACAGGCGGCAAGCATAGGAAAGATTACAACAAAGGATGAAATTATAGAGGATATGAAAAAAGTAGATTTTGACGCGATAAAAAAGGTTGCTAATAAGCTCTTTGTGAACGATTCACTGAATTTAGCGGTTATAGGCCCTCAGGCTCAGGCGGAAAGGGACAAATTGCAAAAAAAGTTTAAGTTTTAGTAACAGTTCAGTCATTGTAAGTATCTCGACTCGGACGTAGCGCAGGCTTAAGCCTGCGCTACGTTGGGAGCACTTCCCAGAGTTGAACTATTACAGACTTTAACACTAAACAAACTTTGGAGGACATTATGGAAGATGATAAAAAGAAGCAGGAGCATAAATTTTGGGTGAATGAGGAAATTGAAGAGGGAAACCGCGAAAAGAAAAAGGCCCAGCAATTTTACAAGGATAAGATAAAAAGAACAGGTTTTAGCGGCAGGGCATTGATGGAAGGAAAAATGATTCACGGCATTGAAGGAAAGCCGGGCCGCGGCACAAGAGGCAATAAGAGAGGATAATGCATACGATTAAATTCGGTACAGACGGCTGGCGCGGCGTGATTGCCGAGGACTTTACATTTGCGAATGTGCGTAAAGTCGCTCAAGCAATTGCTGAATATTTAAAGCCCACCTGCCTGCCGGCAGGCAGGCAGCCCGCAGCTGTCATCGTTGGCTATGACAGGAGATTTCTGTCAGAAGAGTATGCAAAGGCAATATGCGAGGTTTTGGCAGGCAACGGTTTAAAAACGCTTTTTGCAGGCAAGCCAACACCAACCCCTGCTATAACTTTGGCTATTAAACAAAGAGGGCTTTCTGGCGGCATTGTTGTAACAGCGAGCCATAACCCCGCTAAGTTTAACGGCATAAAGTTTAAGACTAAAGATGCAATGCCTGCGGACGAGCAAATCACTAAACAATTAGAAGAACTAATAGGTAAAAGCGAACCTAAGTTGTTGGATTTCAACACCGCAAAAGACAGCAACCTGATCGAAATAGAAAACGTAGATAATGCTTATGTGGATTTTGTAAAAAAATATATAAAATTGGATTTAATTAGCAGGCAGAAGCCGGATTTATTAGTTGATTATATGCACGGCGCAGGAGCTGGCTATGTCGAGAAGATTTTAAGCGAAACAGGCTGCAGCGTGCGGGCCATAAGAGATGAGTTGAATCCTCTTTTCGGAGGCGTAAGCCCCGAGCCTGTTCCGAGAAACCTGCAAGTTTTCCTGAAAACCGCTAAAAAATTAAAACCTAAACTCGGCATTGCCCTTGACGGCGACGCTGACAGAATAGCCGCCTGCGGCGCAGACGGCGTTTATTTAAGCAGCGGGCAGATAATTTCACTCATACTTTTGCATTTGCTCGAACACAGCAATCTCAGGGGCACGGTTGTAAAGACCATTTCCGGCACTAATTTGATTAATAAAATCGCAGATGATTATAAATTGAAGCTTCTGGAAATGCGCATAGGCTTTAAGCATATATCCAAGGTTATGCTTACGGAAGATGTTTTAATCGGCGGAGAAGAATCAGGCGGCATAGGCTTTAAAGGCTACATACCGGAAAGGGACGGCATTGTTTCCGGCTTGTTTCTGCTGAAAATGGTGGCAGCGAGAAATAAGTCTATCGACAAAATAATGAAAGATGTAAATAAAAAATACGGCGTATTTTATTATGACAGGCTTGATCTGCATATTCCGGTTAAAAACGGTGATGAGCTAATAAGCGCTCTTAAGAAATCCGCTCCGGGAAAAATATTTGGAAAAGATATTCTGAAAATAAAGACTTACGACGGAATAAAATACATCTTGAAAGACGAAAGCTGGCTTTTGATAAGGCCTTCCGGAACAGAGCCCGTGATCAGGATATACGCGGAGACCCCAAAGCGCAGCGACTTAAAAAACCTTTTAAATGCCGGAAAAAGATTGGCGATTAAATGGAACTAACGCATATAAGAAACTTTTGCATAATAGCGCATATTGACCATGGTAAATCCACTTTGGCCGATAGGATGATCCAGACAACAGGCACAGTCGCCAAGCGCGACTTCAGAAACCAGATTTTGGATGACATGGATTTGGAAAGAGAGCACGGCATAACAATCAAGGCATCGGCAGTTAAATTAATTTATAAGGCTAAAGACAATAGCGAATACATGCTTAACCTGATAGATACCCCGGGGCATGTTGATTTTACCTATGAGGTTTCAAAATCAATAGGCGCGTGCGAAGGAGCGCTTTTACTTGTTGACGCTGCCCAGGGCGTCGAAGCCCAGACGGTGGCGAATCTGTATATGGCGATAGAGCATAACCTGACCATAATTCCAGTGGTAAATAAGATTGACCTGCCGAATGCGCAGATAGAGCAAACCAAAAAACAGATAAAAGATATTCTAGGTATTGATGAAAGCGAAATTTTATTAGCCAGCGCAAAGAACGGGACAGGCTGCGTTGATATTATGGAAGCAATTATAACCAGAATACCGCCTCCGCACGGGGACCCAAACAGACCATTGCAGGCGCTGGTATTTGATTCCCAATATGACCAATATAAGGGCGTTATAGTTTATGTAAGGCTTGTCAACGGCAGGATAACTACAGGAATGAATATCAAGCTAATGCAAATTGATAAAAGTTTTGAGGTGCTTGAGGTCGGAGTTTTTAAACCGCAGATGATGAAAATAGATTCTTTAAGCAGCGGCGAGGTTGGTTATCTTACGGCAAATATAAGGCAGGCAAAGGATATAATGATCGGAGACACGGTTACGACTCTGGTTGATTCTGCGCAAGAAGCTTTGCCGGGATATAAAAAGGCAGCCCCAATGGTCTACTGCGGAATTTACCCGGTCAATAACAAAGATTTTCCGCTGCTGCGTGATGCCGTAGAAAAATTGCATTTATCAGACGCATCTTTTGTTTTTGAACCTGAAAGCACCGGCTCTATAGGCTTTGGTTTCAGGTGCGGGTTTTTAGGCCTGCTGCATATGCAGATAATACAGGAAAGGCTGGAAAGAGAATTTGATTTAAACCTCATCATAGCCAGCCCCAGCGTAGTTTATCAGCTTACCCTATCAAACGAAGAGGTTAAGCTTATAGACAACCCGACGAAGTTTCCGGAGGCGCATACAATCGAAGCGATTGCCGAACCTTATGTTCGCGCTAATCTTTTTGTACCGTCGGACAGTTTGGGCACGATTATGGAATTCTGCATACAAAGAAGAGGTATTTACATAAGCACCGAATACATAACAATTGACAGGGCGAGGCTTATGTACGATTTTCCGTTATCCGAGATTATAGTGGATTTTTACGACAAGATAAAATCAATGACAAGAGGCTACGGTTCGCTGGATTACGAGTTTACTGATTACAGGCCAGGCGAGCTGGTAAAATTAGATATACTTCTAAACGGCCAGATATGCGAGGCATTATCTTCGGTTATACACGCTGACAAGGCGCAGATAAGGGGCAGGCTTCTGGTAGATAAATTCAGGGAGATTATACCGCGACAGATGTTCGAGGTCGTGGTGCAGGCAGCTATCGGCAGCAAGATTATCGCGCGAAGCTCAATAAAGCCGTTTAAGAAGCACGTAACAGGAAAATGCTACGGCGGAGATATTACGAGAAAAAGAAAGCTTTGGGAAAAACAAAAGGAAGGAAAAAAGAAGATGAAGCGTTTCGGAAGGGTCGAGATACCACAAGAGGCATTTATAACGGTGCTAAAGATATGAAGATAATACAATTATTAAAACATTTTTTTGAAGAACACAAAGCGGTTATAAGAGAATACGCCGAGGCCATCATCATCGCCTTTATACTGGCAATGATAATAAGGACTTTTGTGGTCCAGGCGTTTAAGATCCCGACGGGCTCGATGCGCCCCACCCTTATAGAAGGCGACAGGATACTGGTGAACAAGTTCATATATAGATTCAAGGAGCCTAAACGCGGAGATGTAATTGTCTTCAGGTACCCGGAAGACCGCAAGAAGGATTTTATAAAGCGCGTTGTTGCAGTGCCTGAAGAGACGCTCGAAATTAAGGACGGCAATATCTGGATTAACGGCGAATTAGCGCAGGAGCCCGAGCAGGTTAGAAAAATTTACTATTATAACCAGGGCCCCTATGGTAGGGAAAGAGAAACCATCAAGGTTCCGAAGGACAACTTCTTCGTTCTCGGAGATAACAGCGGCTCGTCGAGAGATTCAAGGTACTGGGGTTTCGTAACCAGAAAGGAGATACTTGGGCAGGCGATGGTAATATACTGGCCGCTGACGCGCCTGCGTAAAGTGGAATAATATGAGCCTGGCAAACAAAATTACGATTGTCCGGATATTATTAATACCTTTTTTTGTAACCTGTTTGATCTATTACAGCCCAGAGACAGATTTTTTGCGTTTTATCGCGCTTGTAATATTTGCCATATCAACTTTGACAGACGCTGTTGACGGCTATATTGCGCGTAAATATTATCAAAAGACAAGATTAGGCACGTTCCTTGACCCGATAGCGGATAAGCTGCTTATATTAAGCGGCTTCGTATCTTTATCTATAATAGCTGCCCTTCCGCAGGAGTTTAAAATCCCGCCATGGGTCATCATTATTGTTATAAGCAGGGATATCTTTATAATTTTAGGCTCCGTTATTATACACATGATTACAGGAAAACTTGATATAAGCCCTAGTACACTCGGCAAGCTCACTACCGCCCTGCAGATGCTTACAGTTATAGCAGTGCTTTTACAGTTTAAATATTCATATTGTTTATGGATAGCTGCAGCTTTTTTTACCGCCCTTTCAGGAATAGGCTATTTAATCAGGGCAAATAGAATTCTAAATGAATCCCAACAATAATCAATCCACCCCAACAATAGCTATAGTAGGCTCGCCGAACGTTGGCAAATCATCGCTTTTTAACCGGATAATCGGGAAAAGGAAAGCCATTGTCGAATCAAAAGCAGGCGTTACAAGAAACAGGTCAAGCGCTCAAATTGTCATTAAAGGCGTGAGTATAAAATTAATTGATACAGGCGGTATTAAGACGCAACCCAAAGAAGAGATTGACAAGATGGTATTTGGGCAGATAAAACAAACCATCAACATGGCAGATATTATTTTCTTTGTTTGCGATGTCAGGATGGGCGCAACGCCGGCAGATTATTACATGACCACGCTATTGCGCGAGTCATCTAAAAAGGTGTACCTTATAGTCAATAAAGTTGATAATACTAATCTGGAGCAGGGGGCTGTGGATTTTTACCAGCTCGGAATAGGCCAGCCATATGCGGTATCTGCAAATACAGGCTTCGGGATAGCCCAGCTCTTAAAAGACGCTATTAAGCCATTGCAGCAAAAAAAGAAAGAGGGCCTTGTTGATAACCCGAAACCGGTGCAAGGTTTATCGGTAGCTATTGTAGGCAGGCCCAACGTTGGCAAGTCGTCTTTTATCAATTCCTTATTTAAACAGGATATTGTTTTGGTGCACCATACAGCAGGCACGACCAGAGATTCTTTTGATATAAATTTCGAATACAACGGAAAGCATTTTATTTTAGTCGATACTGCAGGCATGAAGCATACTAGGAAGATAAAAGACCCTATCGAGATTTTCAGCGTCGCGCGCTCTAAAAATTCGATAAGGAAGGCAGATGTCGCCCTAATTATGCTAAGTGCGGCTGAAGGTTTATGCAACGACGACATTAAAATCATCGAGTACGTGATTGAATACGGAAAACCATGCTGCGTTGTTGTCAATAAATGGGATCTTGCGGACAATGTCACGCAAAAAGAATACGAGACAGCGCTTAAGGAAAGACTTAAGTTGCTCGAATGGGTCCCTATAGTTTTTATAAGCTGTTTAACAGGAAGGAATTTATTCCAGGCCTTAAGCATTGCAGTCTCTCTTAAGGAAAAATCGGATATGCCGATAAAAACAACGGAGTTGAATAAATTATTACAGCGGATACAGGCCAGCCAGAGGCATCCTTTAGTTTTGGTAAATCAAGTAAAGATATATTATGCTACCCAGACTCAAACTTCGCCGCAGACATTTACATTATTCTGCAAAAATCACAACATGGTAAAGCCGCATTACTTAAATTTTTTAGCGAATAACATAAGGTCTCATTTTGGGCTGCTCGGTGTGCCTATAAGATTTGAGTTGAAGGAAAAGTAACATGCTGCAATTTTTATTAGCCGTGATTTCGGCATATCTAATCGGTTCGATACCGACGGGATATATATTAGGCCGCATGACCAAAGGCGTAGATATACGCCAGCATGGCAGCGGCAATGTAGGAGCAACGAACGCGTTAAGAGTTATGGGTAAAACGGCAGGCGCCATAGTCTTAGGTGCGGACATGGTAAAGGGCGCTGTTTGCGTTGCCTTGCTGCCAATTTTGTTTTATTCCTGTCAATTGCAAATGAGTTTGCCGGCTTTTAGGGCGTTTATCGCAGCGTCAGCGATTGCCGGCCATATATGGACTATATTCTTAAAATTTAAAGGCGGCAAAGGCGTTGCAACAACCTGTGGCGTGTGTCTTGTGTTGTCTTTTGTCCCAACCGCTGCAGCGCTGTTAATTTTCATAATAGCGCTTAAAATAACTAAATACGTCTCATTGTCGTCAATTATTATGGCATTTAGCCTGCCTATTTTAATGCTTTTGTTTAGGCAGCCTTTCGAGTATATTCTATTTGGCATTATACTATTTTTTGTTATTTCATATACGCACAGGGAGAATATTAATAGATTGATGCAAGGTAAAGAGAACAGGATAGGCGGGGATAAGAGTATCAGATAATCAGAGTATCAGAACGAGATTATCAGAGCATCAGATTATCAGATATGGTTACACCGCTCTGATAATCTGATATTCCCGCTCTGATAATCTGATACTCCGATATTCTTTTTTGCCCCCTTGAAAATTTGACATACATAGTGTATAATTAGTTAGAAACAAAAGGGTGTATAACTGCACCTTTTTATTTAATGTATAAATAAAGTAATTTAAAAAGCTATTTTTTAGGCAAAAAGAATTAGAGGGTATTTATTAAAATGAGAAAAATATTGACAATAATTTCGCTTGTAGCTATAATATCAACTTCAAATCCCGCAATTTTACAATCCGGGGTTTGCACAGAATACGTTATAAATTCAAATCCGACCATTGAACGCATATTTATGCTGCTCAGAGACGCAGCGCCAAGCGATTTATCGTTTTGTTTGGGCTATATCAGAGATTCCAGCCACACCAGCAATGAAATTGCGGGCTTTATAAAGACATGGTCTGCGGATGCGTATATCAGAAAAATTCCGTCAAAGTTTAGATCAAAGATTGACAGGATTGTTAAAAAATTGCGGCACGTAGATTACCAGCAGCTCATAATCGATATAGACCTTATAAAAAATTCGCATCTTACTGTCGCGGATATGATTAAACTGATTAACGGCACAAATTTTTCCAAAAAAAGGTGAAGGACATGTTTGCCAGTTGTAATAAACATTTCAATATTTTTTTGTTATCTGTTCTAATAATATTACATGCTAAGTATGCAGCCGCAGCCGGCCGTAATGATATTTACGGTAGTGGTGCGTCAGAGGTTGAAAAACCTACCCCGTATACAAAGGTGTTTATTGACGAGGATAATAACAGCGCCCAACTTTTGAGGAAAAATTCGCTGATTGAATCGAAAAGAGGCGCGTGCAGCGAAACAGGTACATCATTTTACTTTTCCGAGCTTTATTTCGATTTGGGTAAAATCGTTTCGGAAGACGTTGCCAAGGACCAGCAGGGAAGGCCGATTAAGTCAAACCAGATAATAAAAGACCCCGCAAACGCCTCCATAGCTCAGCAAAGGCTGCTGGATTATGTGAAGTATGATCAGGAAAACCGGCCCACAAGCTATCAGGAGGAGATATTTATCACTGCGAAGGATTATTTAACCGATACAATAGTCAGGCTTTTTTCAAAGATGGATGTTTACAAGGTTGAATACGATACTAGCGGCAAGCCGGCAACCATTTTAGCCAACACGGAAGTTGTCATTAGCGACGATAAGGGCAACACCCTCCTTACTATAAAAGGAACATTTACAAAACGGGCGCGGTTTAATGCCAACGGTAAAATCGACGGTTATTATAGATACGGGATAGACAACATAATATTAGAGGGCAAAGCAGGAGAAATTGTTATTACAGCGCCGCCTTTGATAAGTGACACGCAAGGCGCAAAGGAACAGCGCGTCGGCATAGTAACCGTGACTGACGAGAAGTATTTAAACGAAATTCTAAACAGCAAAAGTTTTATAAAGCAGCTGCTGGCAAAATTCGGGCTTTTGGATTTATTTTACAAGGCATTCTATTCCGAAAAATTTTATACATCACTGAGCTACCTTGAAATTCAAAATACCCCGGAAGAGATCATGAGCCTAAGCAACATTACTTCTGCGTTTAAGGCCTTGATAAACGAACGCCACCAGGCTTACGCCCTATTCCAAGATGATGTGGATTCGTATTATGAGAAACTCGCAACGTCATTATTCGATAATATTGACCTGTGGTGGGATGTCGAGGTAACGCCGCAGGAATATTATGCCGGCGAGGATAAAATCTTAAGCCAATTTGAATACCGCAAGATGATAGATGACGCCATTGTAACATTGTCAGCCAGGTCCGGCAGCATAACCGCGGCGATGAGCATCCCGCAGCAGATACTTTCTCTTGAGCAGTACCTGCGCTCCCAGATGATTGCCAACAGTAAGCAGGTATATGTTGAGAACTTAAAAAGCTCAGTTTCTAATATGAATGTGCAGATTTCGTTGGCAATAAGAAACCTTAACAGGCCTGTTATCGTACACGGGAAGGATACGATTGAGGCTTTGCTCATATTGCCTGAGAAGAGCCTGCAAAAAGGGAAAAAAAGATAAAAGTCAGGTAATAGGTAACAACTCGGACGTAGCGCAGGCTTAAGCCTGCGCTACGTTGTGAGGCCTTCAAAAAGCTAAAGCGGGGTTAATCCCCCGCTTTTTTATGGCAGCAGCCGCCTTTTTTGTGGTATAATCAAAAATCATGGAATTTTTAAACCTTTTTTGTGTTCTATTCATTGTAAGGCTCATAAATGAGCCGGAACCGCCTTTGTATGACGATGAACTGGTAGAAAAGGCGAAAGAAGGCGACCGGGCAGCATTTGACATATTATACAATAAATACAAACGGCCCATACTTAATTATATATACAGGTTGATAGGAGATATTCATCAGGCTGAGGAATTGACCCAGGAGACGTTTATAAGGGTTTACACGAATATCGGCCGTTATGTAAAGAAGACGAAATTCTCATCGTGGGTTTATACAATAGCAGGAAACCTTGCAAAGAACTATTTAAGAGACACAAGCTATGTTCAAAAGGTTTCCATTGACAAAAGCATAGATGAAGAAGAGGGCGCCTCCCTCCATGACCTGCTTGAGGATCATACAAAAAGGCCTGATAACGCAGCGTTGAAGAATGAAGCGGAAAAATTGATACAGCAGGGGCTTGAAAAATTGAAACAAAAGCATAGAAAGGTGATTGTATTATGCGATATACAAGGCCTGTCTTACGAAGATGCAGCTAAAGCTTTGGGTTGCCCGCCGGCTACGGTCGGCAGCAGGCTTTCAAGGGCAAGGGAAAAGCTGGCAAAGGTTTTAGGTTTTACGAAGCCAGAGGTAAAATAAAATGAAATGCGAAATTAGTTTCCATGATTTATCAAGATACGCGGACAATGCCTGCACCTTAAAACAGACGCAGGCAGTCAACCTGCATATCAGCCAATGCGATAAGTGCAGGCATGCGCTTATCGAGCTTATGCTTCTTAAGAAGGCCTTGTCCAGCCTGTCCGAACTAAAAGAATCCGAACATTTTGATTTTGAATTTAATCAGAAGCTTAACCGGAGACTGGAGCAGAAACTTAAGGTATCGCTAAACAGTATTTTGGAAAAGACGCTGCAGGGCATAAACAACGTATTTATTCCGAGAGCCCCTGTGCTTGCAAGGGTTGCTGCGTTGCTATTGTTGGCAGTTACAGTTGTAGGAAGCTATAATTATTATATATATACACGTCTGCCCCTTATACAAAATGTTGTGGGCCAGGCAAAGATCTGTCAGGCGCCCTCTAATAAGTGGATTGCCGCAAAGCCGAATATACGGCTGAGAGAATCAGATAGAATACTCACAGCGCAGGATTCTGAAATAAATATATTGTCGCAAAATAAATATGCGGCAAGGATAAAAAGCTCTTCCGATATTGTTATAGCAAAGCTTGATTTAAGGGCTGCAGACCATTTTACTGAATTCAGCGTTGCAAAGGGGAAATTGATGGTAAATACAAGAAAGCACTTTAAAGGTTCAAAGATGATGCTTTCAACCCCTAGCTGTAAAGCATCGGTAGTGGGCACCGCATTTGCAATAGATGTCAGCGAAGCTGTAGATAAAGCTACTTGGTTAGGAGTATTAGAGGGAACAGTAAAGATTCATGCAAACGGCGCGGATATATATGTTAATGCAGGTCAGAAATCCAAAGTTTTATCCGGCTCTGCGCCTGATGCGGCAACACTTTTATCAGACGCTGAATGGGACATTATGCAGGAATTGTATCAATTGGGTGAAAAACCGCAGGTTGTGCTTTTAGTAAGCTTGAAGGTAAGCAGGGTTAAAGAACTGCTTAAACCCGCGCCATTATACATATCCGATGCCGCACCCAGGGTAATACCCCGCGATTTGGAGACAATTACGCATCTAATAACTAAAGCCATAGAAAACAATGACACAGAAACGCACAATCTAGCAATAAGAAGATTGGAAAGGTTAGTCGAGGGCCATTCAAATTCGATATATAATCCGCAGTTTCTTATGTTTATAGGCTCGTACTATTATTATATGGGAAATTATAAAAAGGCTATTGCGACGTTTGAACGCGTTGTAAAAGAATATCCCGAATACGCGCTTTCAAGCCTTGCGCAGCGCGCCATAGCGGAGATCTATAATACTGACCTAAAGGACCAGGCGCAAGCGGTATTTGCCTTTGAAAAACTTTTAAGGGAATACCCTGACAGCGTAGATGCCCAAGGCGCAAAGGAATTTTTGAAAAAATAGCGGAATAAATTTCTTCTTTCTGTGTTTTATATAGTACAAGATAAAATAAGGAGGAAGATATAGAGTAACCCCAAGAAAAAGTAGGAAACCCCTAATCCCCCAGAAAGGCCTCGGTTAAACTGAGGCCTTTCTGTATTGTAATGCCTTAAGCCTTCAAGCGAACACTGTTAATAAGTAAGGCTTCTTGTGCAATGCAAGGCGCATATGTTTAAGGCCTGTGGCAATTCGAGCAGGGCTTGCGAGGCCGAAGCGGGCATGGTTCGCCCTTGTTTCCATACAGGTGAGAGCGAGGCCGAGGTCAGAGCACAAAAATCCACGCTGGGGATTTTTGTGCGTCCCTGCGAGAATTGCCACAGGCCTTAAACAAGACAGTGCTGAGCATTGCAAAAACAGAACCTTAAGCTTTTAAGCTCGTTAAAATGTGTTTGATTATATAGCACAGATTTGTTATACTAAAGAAACTATGAATGCAAAAATGACAAAAATCGCTGTTATGGGGGATGGAAGCTGGGGCACGACCCTGGCTATATTACTGGCCAAGAAGGGCCATGCGGTTTCGTTATGGGGCGCGTTTCCTGAATACATTCGCTTTCTTAGCAAGATGAGGGAGAATGTGAAATTCCTGCCTCAGTTTAAAATTCCTGCCTCGATAGACATAACAGATAATATTAAACAGGCTACAAATAATGCGAGGATCATAGTGATCGCTATTCCCTCGCAATTTGTCAGAAAGACAATAGCCGCCCATTTAAGAGGCGTGGATTTGTCAGGTTTGATTTTGCTGAGCGTGGTCAAGGGTATAGAGCAAAAAACTTTAAAAACAGTATCGCAGATTTTAAAAGAAGAACTTGCGCATGACAAGCTTTGCGTGTTGTCCGGCCCTACTATTGCCTTAGAGGTGGCTAAGGAAGTACCGACATCTGCTGTTATTGCATCTGAAGACATCAAGGTTGCCGAGGAAGCGCAGGAAGTCTTTATGACGCAGCGCTTCAGGCTTTATACAAGCACAGATACTCTTGGCGTCGAACTAGGGGGGAGCCTTAAAAATATAATTGCCATAGCAGCCGGCATATCAGATGGTTTGGGTTTTGGCACAAATGCAAAGGCCGCGCTTTTTACAAGAGGGCTGGTTGAAATCAAGCGCCTCGGCGTGATAATGGGGGCAAAGGAAGAGACATTCAACGGTTTAAGCGGCATAGGTGATTTGATGACAACCTGCATAAGCCCGTACAGCCGTAACCGCCATGTAGGTGAGGAAATAGCAAAGGGAGCTAAACTCACTGAGATTGTCCAGAAAATGGACCAGATAGCTGAGGGCGTTTACACAACTGAATCAGCGTTAGATCTTGCTAAAAAATTTAATACCCAGATGCCAATAACAGAGCAGGTGTATAATATACTTTTTAAGGATAAAAATCCTTTAGAAGCTGTAACCGATTTAATGACTCGGACAAGGAAGGCTGAATAGAAAGTCTCCGGACGTAGCGCAGGCTTAAGCCTGCGCTACGTCTGATCTGAACCGTTACGCATAATTACTACAATCTTAGGTATTTTCTGGTAAGCCCGACAACAAAAAGCGGCATGACAAACAACCCTGAAAAAACCTCAATCATTACAACGGCCTTGCTGATTCCCACCGGTACGATATCTCCGTAGCCAACCGTTGTAAATGTTACCACGCTGAAATAAAGGGCCTGAAAAAACCTCGGCATGAAAACAACGCCGCCGGCAAAAAGGTTTGAGGACATATAAAAAAACGCCGATGCAAAAATAATAAAAAGCGATGTGAAAAAAGTCCTTAGCGGCCTTTCGCCGTGGCCCCAGATTAAGTAGGAAAAGGTAAGTGCAGCCCAAGTAAAGAAAAGCCTAACAAACCCTTTTATGCCAGAATGGCCATCTGGTTCGGCGATAGGATGAATTTTGTCGGGCATAAGGAATCTGTAGGTTAGGAAATTTCTATAACTTTCCTTGGATTGATAAAAGCAATCTGAATAATAGTAATATTCGCCGTCTCTTTCGTAATTGATTGCCGCGTATTTATAAAGCATGGAGGCATACTCAAAATCCTCAGACAGGTTTGCCTCGTACGCAGCCATTTCATAGGCAGAGGCGGCATTAAAGAATGTCTTTTCCTCAGATTTTTTGCTCCAGCAGCTTGCAGCAGATGCATAACACAACGCAGAATGCTTGTGGTTATTGTTTTGCTTGTGAATCAAGGCGGCATTTTTGAATAACTTAAACGCCTGTTCGTGATTGTTTTCAGTTAAACAGAGGTGCGCCTCTTTTTCCAATTGTGCAGCGTCAGTTTTCATAAGTAGGATTTTACCCCTTTTAGCGGATTTTTGCAATAAAAATTTTTTGTCTTGATTTAACGTGTTATTCGCAGTATTATACTAAGAAGCCTGTCTATCGGCAGGCAGGCCTGCCTACCGGTAGGCAGGGAGGAAGCGATGTTCAGAGAAAAAATAAAGGTTATGGACTGCACCATACGCGACGGCGGGCTTATAAATGACCATGATTTTGACGAAAGGTTTGTAAAGGAAGTTTACAAGGCTGTATCGCAGGCAGGCGTGGATTATATGGAAATAGGGTATAAAAACTCTAAGAGGCTTTTTTCAACCAAGGAGTTCGGTAAATGGAAATTTTGCGATGACGATGATATTAAAAGAGTAATCGACGGCATAGAATCCGATACAAAAATATCTATAATGGTTGATGTCGACCGCGTGGACATTGAAGATATACCCCCGCGAGCGGAAAGCCCTGTAGCCATGATGAGGGTTGCTGCGTATGTTAAGGATATTGATAAAGCAATATTTCTGGTAAACCATTTTGCGGATAAGGGTTATGAGACAACAGTAAATATTATGGCTATAACAAAGGCTCTGGATAATGAGTTAACCGAGGCGTTGCACCAGCTCGAGGAAGAATGTAAGGCTGATGTGATTTATATAGTTGATAGTTTTGGTTCTCTATATCAGGAAACAACAGAAATTCTTATAAAAAAAGCTAAAAGTATCCTTAAAACCAAAGAAGTTGGTATGCACGCCCATAATAATCAGCAGCTGGCGTTTTGCAATACTATAGAAGCGATAATACATGATGCCAACTTTGTAGACAGCACAATTTACGGCTTAGGCAGGGCAGCAGGTAATTGCCCATTGGAACTTTTGATAGGCTTCTTAAAAAATCCCAAGTTTGACATAAGGCCGATATTAGACGTTATCTCTAAAGAGTTTATTCCGCTAAGAGAGAAAATGGAATGGGGTTATATAATACCATACGCTATAGCAGGTATGCTTAATGAACATCCCAGAGCTGCCATGGCATTGCGCAAGACTCATAAGAAAGAGAATTACAGAGAATTTTACGAGAGCTTGCTAGGAGGGGATTTAGACTAAATGAAATTTAAAAGCCTAAAGCGCCGCTATATTGGTTTTACGCTTGTTGAAATTGTTGTGGTTGTTGCCATTGTCAGCATTCTGGCAGCAATTGCCATACCTATGATGCTGAGAGCTAAACATAATGCCAATGAATCTGCCGCGCATAAATCTTTGCAGGCTATCTGCAGCGCTTGCTCAAGTTATTTTGGCGAACACAACATTTACCCTGATTCGCTGGAACAGCTTGGATCTGAAACCCCGCCGTATATAAGCGAAGAATTGGCAGCAGGCACAAAAGACGGTTATGCCTTTACATATGAGCCAACTAACGGTAATTTTGCTTTTACTTGCATAGCTGAACCGCAAATGCAAAATATTACAGGGACAAAAACTTTTATTATTGACCAGACAGGCATAATAACAGAAGAAGAACAGGAGGAATGATGAAAATTTTAGCCTGGTATTCCGCTTTTACATTGAGCGCCACTTTATTGCTGGGCGTATATGGATTTCTGATTACTAAACAGACGCCACTTTTGGCTATGTCGGCTTTGCTTGTTTTATATTGCCCCCCGGCAGTATTCATATGGCTTAAAATTTTTAATAAGTAATAGCTTTTTAGCTATTGCATATTAGGAGGATATATGAAAACACTCATAGTGTTTTTAGTATTGTTTTTATTCATAAATGCAGTCGCCTTTTCTTACGCAAGCACTGATGACGCGGTAAATTACGCTGCTTCCGCAGCTGATTTTGCCGGCGTTGCGTCTTTGTCTGCTGAAAGCGCTACTGATAACGCAATTACCGCCAGCACAGCCGCAAATAATTCGTTTATTTTTGCCAGAAAGGCGTATTATGCGGTTACTATTGAAGAGGCGAAAGATTATGCGGAAAAGGCGATGTCTTTAGCGCAGGATGCTGAAATGGCGGCTATTAAAGCGGAGCAGGCATCAAGAGAAGCTCAGGCTGCTGCAAAAAACGCTGAGGCCGCTGCCAACAATATAAAAGATGCGATTAAATGGTAATCTTTGAAAAATTTTAACAAGGGAGGGGATATGTTTGATGATGGAAAGTTAACTCTAAAGGATTATTTAATGCTGGCAATAGCGATAATTTTTGCCTTGGTTACGTTTTTTTTCGTTACTACAAAAAATAACCTCAGCGCTAAATTAGCCAGAGCCGAAGGTAACCTCACCAAGATAGGTGTAATTATCGAGAAAAACATAAAACAACACAAGATGTATTTCGTTGTAGCCCCGGCAATAAAAAATGATATAGACCAGGTAAGCAGAATAGCCAGGCAGGTCCCTGGGCCAAAAGGGTTAAGAAACTAAAAAGCTTGTTTGTATTTACTTTTTTATATTTAGTGTGTATATTTAAAGTAGAGGTAGATAGGTATAGAATAAAAAAATGCAAGACACGCAAAAATCAAAAATCCTTGTTGTGGATGACGAGCCCGATATAGTATATCTATTGAAGGCTTTCCTTGTTAAAAAGGGCTTTGATGTTACTACTGCATCAAGCGGCGAGGAAGCGTTGAAAAGCTTGGATAGAAACGGCGCAGATTTGGTTTTGCTGGATTTTAATATGCCAGGCATAAGCGGCAGAAGGCTTGCCCAGATTGCAAAGGAAAAATATCCAAAAACAAAATTTGTAATGCTCACAGGTTTTCCTGACACAGCATGGAAGGTCGCGGAGGATAATACGTTAGAAGATATTTTAATAAAACCAATTGAAATGAAGAAACTTTATAGCCGCTTGAGCGCCATACTTACTAAAGAAGAAGACATAGGCAATTCCTTAAAGCCGACACAGAAGACAAGGGCGCGGGTAGTTACCATTAAGGCGAAGCTGCTTTTTGTAGAGCTTAATACCGAGAGCTACGAGCTTTTGAAGTCGCATTTTATATCGCTAAGCGCAAACAGCGAAGATTACCAAACAGCCCACGCCCAAACAGAAGAACGGCTTTTTGAGAAGGCAATAGTATTTAAGCCCGATATTTATTTAATTAACTCCTCCTTCAAGATAAACGGCAACAAGAGTGTAATTTCCGCGATCCTTGAGAAAAGCAATCCTAAGCCTGAACTGATAATTTATCAAACAGACAAGGAAGGAGATATTACAAAAATAGAACTTGAAAGGGTCGCTAAGCTGGTTCACCAGACATGCATGAAACTCAAGCTTATCGACCTTAAGTGGACAGACGTAAGGTATGAAATTATATAATTGTTCGTGAAAGAGGCTGATTATAGATATGGATGCAAAAGACTGGAGAAACAGGCAAACCATAAAGGGAACTATCCTGCTGATAAGGGCAAAACTCCTTATCGCGGAGCCGAATGAGGTTATTTATCATTTTCTAAAAACGCATTTTACCTCGCTTTCTGTTTATGGTGAATACTATCAAATTGAACGCGCTGATACAGCAGAACAGATACACAGGAAAGGCCTCTTGTTTGGGCCTGATGTATGCCTTGTAAATTCCTCGCTTATGCAGGAATATTATAAAAATATGTCTATGTACCTGCCTGAAACAGAATCAGTTAACTTAAGAATAATTACATACGATACTGAAAAGGCCGGTAACCTCACAGACCAAGAACTTGAGCGTGTGGCAAAAGAAGTAAAAATGACCTGTCTAAAATATGGCTTTCTCACCGTTAAGTGGACCGAGATCTAAAATAATATGAAAATCGGAATAATAGGATTACCGCAAACAGGGAAGAAAACTCTTTTTGAGCTTCTCACTAATCACAAGCCCACGGAAAACGAACTTGCCTCAAACAAGCCAATAAAGGCAGTCGCTCAGATAAAAGACCCGAGGTTTGACAACCTGGCTAAAACGTACAAACCGAAAAAAGAAGTGCGTGCGAGAATAGACATTGAGCTTTTGCCGAAAATAGAAAAAGACACAATAGCTAAAGGCGACATCTTCGCCGACATAAACGAACTCGACGCAGTATGCCATGTTGTGAGGGCATTTAAAGACGAATCCATATATCACATAGAAGGTTCTATTGACCCAAAGCGCGACATAGACACAGTAAATTCGGAACTTATTTTACACGACCTTATCTTCATTGAAACAAGGAACGAAAGAATTGATAAAAAAATAAAGCAGATAAGAGAAGAGGCGGCTATAAAAGAAAAGGAAGTGCTGTCTAAATTAAAGCCGCACCTTGATAAAGAACTACCGTTAAGGTTGCTTGAGCTGACTAACGACGAAAAGAAGCTAATATCAAGTTACCCCTTTGTTACCCGTAAGAACTTAATAATAGCCCTGAATATTTCTGAGGAGAGCCTTAAAAACACAGATTTTATCGATAAGCTAAGGCTTAATTATAAACCCCAAGGAATAGACATTATGCAGGTTTCCGCTAAAGTTGAAGACGAGATAGCCCAGCTTGAATCTGATGAGGAAAGAAAAGAATTTTTAAAAGAGCTCGGCATAGACGAAGCTGCGATTGATAAAATGACCCGCCTTTGCATGAAGGCATTGAATTTGATATCGTTTTTCACGGTCGGGCCTGACGAAGTCAGGCAATGGACCATTCGCGCCGGCTCAACGGCGCCTGAAGCCGCCGGCGCCATACATACAGATCTGCAAAGAGGTTTCATCCGGGCTGAAGTGATGAAATACAGCGATTTCGTCCAATATGGCAGCGAGCAAGCTGTAAAAGAGGCCGGCAAAGCATATCTTAAGGGCAAGGATTATATAGTCCAAGACGGCGATATGCTGGATATTAAGTTTAATGTTTGAGGTTGCCAATTTTGCGTAGGAGCCGCCTCCCGGCGGAGAATTAAATCTTCGGGCATTGTCTATGTTAAAATGCGTTTTTTGAATTTTCTTGCTATATCAAACTCTCTGTGTTATACTATTAATAACTAGTAAATGAAAAGGGCGACCTCTTGGTTTCAGCGCTATAGCTGATTTCAAGGGGTTGATTTATTTTGGACATAATTAAGACATTTAATTAAAGGTATTACGAAGTCTCTAATTAAAAGAGCAAAAATATGCAAAAAATATTATCAATATTAATTTGTTTTATGCTTACTATGACACAACAGGCATATGCGTTGAGGCCCATATCCTCAAGTGAGTTAATAGAAAAAAATGTGCCCAAGATTCAGGCGCTGCGAAACATTCCAAATGACGTAGGACAAGCCCTAAGTAAACACTTTATATCAAGCCAACTTTATTCAGATATTAAGCATATCACGATAACCAACCCGAAAAGTAAGAAAAACACAATCCTAATCACATTTCGAATGTCAGATTCAACTGAAATAGAAATATCTGTCCTAAAAAAGAAAAAAGGCGCTATAGATCTTACCGATCTTGATAAACATTTTAAAATTGAATATGAGAAACTTATAAAAACGAAACTACATAGAAATAATACAAAAAAATTAATATATACTATTGGAGGAATAGCAATAGCATCGACAGGCGCCTATGCACTCTATGATTGGTTGACGAGACCTCTGTTAAAGGATGCTGCAAAGTTATTTTTTACCACACATGCAACAAAAGAAAATATTGATGCTGCAATACCGCATATGCAATATGCTATGGATGCCGGGTTTAAAGAAAAAAAACATATTTATGTCATGGTTGAGATGTTCCCGCCTGATTATAAGCTGTCTAAGCATTCTGATGTTTTAGCTCAACAACTACAAGATTATGCTTTGTCAGCTCAAGAATATTTAGATAATATCAAAAAAACCGGCTATGTCAGAAACTTAAATCCAGGTCAATTTTTTGACGCCGCTTTTGCCTATCATACTTTTCTAGCAAAAAATAGATATAAAATACATAAGATGTTTCCCAGCAACCTGAATGTGGATATAATGCAAAAAAAATTATTACATGATAAAATATTCCTCGATGCTGGCGACTCTTTTTTTTCGGGAGATTTAAACGGCTATTTGAAAGGCTGCTTTGATAGGTATGAGGCTTATTTAAAACATATTCAGTCTTTTAACGACGTGTTTATAAAACAGGCAGAGGATATTTTATCAAAGGACAATGAAGCAATTATAGTTTCATTGATGGGCTCAGCACATTCAGAGCTTATCAGGCGATATAATATTCCGGGCAAGCACATAATTTACGGAGGTAAACCACAATCCATGCTGTTAGTAATTGATAAATATTTAGAAGGCGCAGATCAGAACACTTTAAAGGAGTTTGTTTCCAATACACTGCCAAAAGAAGCAGTAGAAATTAGCATTGCAAATGTTGTAGAAGCTAACACGGGAAATTTAAATCTTGCCAGATTGGTAGCGGCTCAAATTTGCGAAAAACTACTAATAGCCCATGTTAAGCAAATTTGTGTACATATGGGTGAAGTAGAGGCGTATAAAATGACGCGTGAAAAACAATGTTTTGAAGTTATATCCTGGCTTAAAAATAATGGCTTGTTAACACAGCAGGAGGAGCTTTTGCTTTTTAATCCAAAAGAACTTTCAGGTAAAAATTTATCTACTTTCTTTTTTGGAGTAGGTTTTGTATTCACAAATTATAAATTAAAAGTAACGCAATCCACAGACTCCTGCGCTCTACGTCCTGCAGCAGCAAAAAAACATGCATCTAACCAGGTTAATCTAACCTTGTTAGAAATCCGAGAATGATATGAAAAAAATACTTGCGATAATAATAGCGATCATATTAGTTGCCCCGCAGCAGGGGTTTGCTCTTAGGCCGATGGCGAGTAAAAGCGTAGGTTTAATAAAAATAATAAACCACAAAAATTTAGAGCTGCTTAAGAAAAACGGCGTTAAAGCTCTTATTCTTGACTGGGATGACGTCATATTTACAGGCATAGATTCCATCAAATGGATATTGCAGACCGCCATAATAACAAGTATGCAGTTTGGCGATGTTAAAAAAGCTAAGGATTTTTTTGATAAAACCAAAAATGAGATGTCAAATATAGACAGATTTCGAATTGTGCTTGATGGGCTGGAACCGCAAAAGGTTGATATAGAGTCTTTTAGAAAAGATAATTTTAAAAAATATAATAGCTTATTCTGGGATACAATTGGCTCAAAACTCGATACGCTAAAAGAAAATCCAGGAAAACTGTCTGGCTGCATCAGTGCATTTATTGAAAGCCTAAAAACGCATAATTTGCCATTATGCATAGATGATGCTAGATTTTACACAGGGATTAACTTTGTGCAAGCAGAAAAATACATAAAGAGTCATTTAAAAGAATGGAAAGCAGACCCCACCCTTTGTATAGTGCCAGGGATATTTGATGCTTTGCAATCAGCAAAAGACGCAGGCGTAGATATGCATATAGTCAGCTGGAGCCGCAATTTGACAGAACTAAACCTTGCAGAAGAACTAGGAATAACTAAATATATCCCAAAGGATAATATACGCGGAAACGTAGAAAACAAAACCAAAGAAGTGAGTAAAATCGTAAGAGGTTATCCGGATAATTCAGTCGTGGCTATAGATGACGGCCCTACCAGAAACGGCATAGGCGCCATGAAAACCGGCGGCGCATTTTGCGTAGGCCTTTGCTATAAGTCGGAGCATTCCGCAGGGTTGAGACAGCACGGCTCTGATATAATTCTATATCAGCCTTTTGATTTTAAGCTCTTACTTAAAAGCTTAGGCATAAAAACTGTGAAGCAGGGTAATTATAATAAAACCCAATCGATAATAGATGAAAAACTAGGTTTTAAGCCTGTTGACATAGTATTAGGTCAATTGCAGGCAATTGTGAAAAAGCAAAGAGACATTAATCCAGATATGCCGATTTTAATTTTGGTTGATGGCGAAGGCGGCGTAGGTAAAAGTGAGCTTCGACTTGCGATAGACCCTGATTGCAGAGATAGTACTGTTTATGGTAATAAATACCGTAATCTTAATTTAACGAATTTGACACAGAATATTGTTGTAATAAGAGGCGATTCACTTTCAAAACAATTTGAAAGAAAAGTTAAAGCAAAGCAGCGCGATCAAAGCTTCAACGCAGCTTTTTATAAACTGCCATACAGGGTTTTACATGAGGATAATGGATGGTTTAACGCATCCCATGGAAAAAAACTATACCATGATTCATATTATCATTTTTTACCGCATTATTTTACAAAACTTTTCAAAGTATTAAAACAAAAGCATGGAAGGAAAGACAGAATAGTATTATTGGATGAGGCTGGCTCGCATGGATTTTTCTTTCATAATCGCATCAAAACTGCTTCTAAGGAGTATCTATATGTAGTATTGGTAAAACTGAGACGTGTTGGAAGCGGCGAAAACCGTGAAGCAATGGTATTCCCATGCATTTGGGATCCCGCGAAAAATATTGTTTCATTTGACACTAACAGCAATGAGGAGGCACATAAAATTTTATCAATATTATGTGAACAAAATGGCTTAGAGCCAACTCTATTTAAAGATATTCAAAGCCTCGAAGCCATCGATTCCGCCGCCTTGCGGCCGATGGCAAGTAAAGGGAAAATTGTTATCGAGGCTGAATATGTCGCAGCAAACCTGGATTACTTTAAAAAGGTTTATTCCTATTATGAGGATTTCGGTATATTAAACAAAAACGGCAAGGAGCTTTTAAAGCAGGCAGAGCGCATAAAAGGGCCTATGCCACAAGAGTTATGCAAGGAGCTGCATAAAACAATA
Organism: Candidatus Omnitrophota bacterium; assembly: GCA_043797125.1. GTDB lineage: Bacteria > Omnitrophota > Gorgyraeia > JABMRG01 > JAFGKX01 > JAZDPX01. Next base: position 18,738 of record JAZDPX010000038.1, on the reverse strand, counting down.
TCGTATTTCCGCAATGTACCGAAAATGACAGCAAAAGAAATACTCGAGCAGTTTCCGCAGGAGCATTTTAAAGAGATAGACACACTAGGCTTTACAAGATACTGTTCATATTTAAATGTTAGACCTGCTGGATACTGTGGCAATGGCTGCATTTTTTGCCCCGTAATAAAGTTAGTAGGAATAATACGCGCAAAAAGATGTATGCCGTATCCCCTGGTCGTAATGCTTGCCAAAAATGGTTTTTTACATCACAACAGTTACGACTTTGAACCACTTCTTTATGAGGATGTATGCGGTGCACTATACCATGATATTAAAAAAATGCTGGATTACAATCCTTTTTCAAAAATAGCTTACGGCCTTATAACGCATGGTGCCATTGAAAAATATCAGGACCTTATGTATAGAAATTTGAAACACATAAATGACTCCGGTCTGCTTTATGATATTGAGATTTCTGTTCATCCTTTTGACGGCGATTTTATCAGGTTGTGTAAAAAATACAATTACAACGAAGAAAGGCTCACAGCGCATTATGTAAGACGCTACTTTAATATGATAAAAAATCTTTATGAGCACAAGCATGAAATTCACCTCAGATTTGAAAAACCCCCTGTGTTTGTTAAGAAAAACGGCATAAGCTGGCCTGAACTTGCAGACAATATAGAAATAAAGCTTATATCCTTACTTAAAAAGCAGGGAATATTACAGTACATACAGGATGGGTATGAGGGATGGAATAAAAATTCAACGTTTCCTGAGCCTGATATTAACGTATTGTCTGCAAGAGGCTTTGAGGTTTGTGATTCTGCGGCAAAGAAAAAGATTTGGGAAACAGTTGATCGCCGGCGCGCCTTTAGTCAGGGCTATTATTATCAGGTCGACATATACGGAAACATCAATCTAATCCTATCACCAATATTTGACTACCCTAAAGCTGTATTTGATAAACTTAGCTATGATGAAAAAAGAGAGATTATCGATGAAGAGGTTGTTAATAATGAGGATTCAAGAGGCCTATATTATGTTTTACTAAGATATCTTTACCCAGCAGGAGAACATAAAAAGACAGCGGATAATTTGGGAAATGCCATTGCTAAAGCTCATGTACGTAAAGAAAAGTTTCCAGATTTTGCAGAAGATATAATAAACGACATATTAGAGTTAAATCTACCTATAGCTGTTTACAGAGGTAAAAAAGGCGTAGACTTAGCTTTACGTTTAAATAAAAAGCCAGAATTTAAAAGTATTAAATTGACAAATGTCTATGTTGAAGATCCTGTAGGCCAATCCAACCTCAAAGCTTACGAAAGCCAACCAAATTTCGATATTCACGCCATTGGCGCCTTTGCAGCAAGTGCGTAAATCGCCTGCCAATCATGTACAGACGTTTCGCAAATTAAGCTTCAACCTGACCCAAGTTTAAGCACGAAAGTGTACCTTGAATAAGAGCAGGTTACAACACAAAGATGGGGCAGGTTGAAGCTTAAAATCCAAAACGTCTGTAATTATACACTAAGAATTATTAGACTTTAGGTGAGCATTTTGATTGACATGCGCAGAATCTTATTGACATAGCAAAATAGTGTGATATTCTATACATATAAAAAAATTAACAATAATCCTTTGTGAGGGTATTATGGATAAGAAAAAAAGAACACGTTTAGGAGAGAAAGAAATCGAGGTTATTTCTCGTCTTTCTTATGAAAAGAAGCGCATCGTTACAAAAGAAGACTTGGATGCGTTTTTCAAGTATGATGATATAGAACGCAATAAAATTGTTTATCAGCTGAAAAAGAAAGGTATTTTCTCAACTATTAAGAGAGGGGTGTATGTTTTTTCGCCTCTCGAATATGGTGAAGCGGGTGCCGGTATAAACGAAATGTTGATCCCGCCACAATTCTTCCCGCAGAAAAACTATTACATTGGCTATTCAACGATGTATAACTACTACAATTTGACTGATCAGCTTTTTCAAGTGATGTATATCCTGAACACTTCTTTACAGCGCAGGCAAAAGAAAATCTGCGGAGTTATATTTAACTTTTTACGAATCAATGAAGACAGGATGTATGGCCTTGAAAAAATAGATGTCAACGGGCAAGAAGTTATGATTAGTTCCTTAGAGCGCACGTTGGTGGATCTTGTCTATTTTAATAAGCCGGTTGGAGGCATTAAAAGCGCTCTTGAAATCCTTAAGCGCGAACTTAAAAAAGACAGGTGCGACATAAAGAAATTTATTCGTTTCGCGGCACAATTCCCAAATATTAAAACTCGCAAGCGAATCGGGGTGTTGTTAGATGAAATGGGTTATCCCAAGAGAGATCTTGCGCCGCTTACCAAAAGCATAGAGGACACAGCGATCAGTTCTTTCACAGGTTCATTTAGAGGCAAGCTCAATAAGAAATGGAGAGTTATCATCAATGATTCACGAGGATAAGGCGCAATTTGCTGATATTATCAATATGACCGCCAATCGGGCCGGTTTTCGCGCATCCCTCATCGAGAAGGATTACTATCTAACATTCATTTTGTCGAAGCTTAATGAGCTTTCGGATGATCTTATATTTAAAGGTGGGACATGCCTTAATAAAATCTACTATTCATATTATCGTCTAAGCGAAGATTTAGATTTCAGTATGCGCCTTCCGAAACATACAACGACTCGAGAAAAGCGGCGCAAATCAATAAAGCCCATAAAGAATAAAATAGAAAAATTTGCTAAGGGGCTCGGCTTTCGTATCGAAGATATAGAAAAAGCAGGACGAAATGAGTCTAAGCAATATGTCTATTACTTTGCGTATAAATCTGTTCTTCAGCCTTCCGATCAGTTAATTAAATTTGAAATTGGACTTAGGTTTAATCCAATTTGCGCGGTAGAGAAGAAGGCAGTGCGGCACAAATTTTTGCACCCATTTACCAAAGAACCCTTGTTCGACGCCGGGAAAGTAAACTGTTTATCGCTCAAAGAGATTGTTAGCGAAAAGCTTCGCGCCGCGGCTTTGCGGGACATTATTGCGCCGCGTGATTTTTATGATCTTGATTTTATTCTTCGGCATGATTTCAATTTGGCGGATAAGGAAGTAGTTGAACTTTTTAAGAAAAAATTGGAGGAAGACGGCGGGGATTTAGATTTAAAAAAATATCACGTTAATCTTGGCCGCTCAAATACAGAGATTAGTGACATGCGTTCTCGCATAGAAAGGGAGTTATTCGACGTTTTAACAGCTGATGAGCGGGAAAACTTTGTTCTTGATAAAGCGCTTGAGCGGATCAATAAAGCCATGGAAAAAGTAAGGCAATAATACGATTCGGCATCAGGCAATCATTACCCGCCCCAACGTAAAGGAGCAGTTTAAGTGAATGGTAAATTCATAGCCGACATTCGCAAGGAGTAATTATGAAGAAGAACGGATCAGTCAAGGTGACAGTGGTTAGTATTATAGTCTTGATATTTAGTCTTTTACTCATTTTTTATGCTTCACTTGCGTTAGCACTTCCCTTCATACCAATCTCTACAATTGCATCATGCCCCCTATTTTTGCGATATGCGTCTACGGTAATTATTTGTCCTCTCCCTTTTGTTTGGTTAAAAACTTATATATGTTACAATGTTGTGTTATATATAGTAGGATCAATTTATTTAATATCCACTTTTATTATACTGAAATTTAAGAATTGGTCCAGAGTACTTGTTATTTATTGTTCATATTTTTTGGTTATTTTTATGGGGACATTTACATGTCTTAAGGTTCTTCCTCTCTTGATAATTCTTCCGGCAAGGTTAGTCTTAATCCCTAAGTTTATTCTACCTACTGCCATACCGAATATATTATTTCCTCTCACTTTTATCTATTTTTTCACCCGCCCCAAAGTAAAGGAACAGTTTAAGCATAAGGGTGTCGGCGCGCCTGGAGTAGCTTCGGCATCTTTACAATTTTATAGTGCGTATTTCGCGTTTATGATATAATGAGTTTCACTGCAATAAAATAGAATAATAAGAATGAGAACAAACTTCAGCGAAGAAGCAAAAATTGTATTGCAACAGGCTAAAAAAAGCTCCGTATGCATGCTAAAGCCTGTTACAAAAGAGGAGCTTGTTTTATATGCTTTAATCAATATGCAGCATCCTTTGTGGCTGGTAATTCAGGCCAAGCTAAAACTTGATGAAAATGAAATTAAGAACACTATTTCTCATTATCTGATCAAAAATTTCCCGGATGACCCGTCTAATAAAGCTAATTTAGAACAGCAAAATAAGTATTTTGACACAGCCAATGAGGAGGCTAAAAAGCGCAGCTCTTCGCTTATAGAGCCTTATGATTTGCTAAGAGCAATTTTTTTAACTAAAAATAACTGTATTCTCAAATTAATTAAACAAATAAATCTAAAATTCGAAACGTTTCTTGAGGAAATAGCGAATATTTCATATGTGGATTTAACGGAAGCAGTTGATAGCGCCGATACGCATAAATCATACGCGCCCTCAAAAAGGTTACTAAAAGCCACCGAAGATTATAGTTCCGTCAGTTCCGACTTAGCCCTAACGCAATTCGGCAGAAATTTAAACCTATTAGCAAAAGAAGGTAAATTAGACCCGGTTTATTTCCGTGACGAAGAGATGCAAACCGCCATAGAAATCTTATGCAAAAAGCAGCAAAACAATCCACTTCTTATAGGAGATGCCGGAGTAGGAAAAACCGCTATTGCCGAGGGGATAGCCCAGCTGATAGTAGAAGGCAAAGTGCCGACGGCAATGCTGGATAAGGAAATTGTAGAGATAAGCATAACCTCTTTAGTTGCGGGCACAACATTAAGAGGGCAGTTTGAGGAAAATATAAAAAGAATTATTGATGAATGCACAAAGAACCCATCTATTATTTTATTTATTGATGAAATACATATGGTAGTTGGCGCAGGCGGGGAAAAAGGTTTAAGTGACGCTGCTAATATACTGAAACCAGCCTTGGCCAGAGGAAACCTAAGATGCATCGGCGCAACAACGACAAAAGAAAACAGGCAATTTTTGGAGAAAGACAAGGCTTTAAAGCGAAGGTTTCAGCCAGTATATATAAACGAGCCGACAATTGAGCAGACAATCAAAATTCTGAATAAATGCAAGGATAGGTTTGAAAAGTTTCATAATGTGAAAATAACGGATGAAGCCATCAATGCGGCAACCGAGCTCGCTGATAAATATATCAAGGATAGGCATTTTCCTGGTAAATCCATTGACCTGCTGGATCATACCTGCGCTAAGGAAAAGATAGATCAGAATAGCGATAAAATCGTTACCGCAGAAAAAGTTGCGGCTGTAATAGCCAAAGACGCACAAGTGCCTATTACGCAGTTACTAGCTGTTAAAACAAATGAATTGGCCTTGCTAAGCGATAGACTAAAGCAGAGGGTTATAGGGCAAGATGAGGCCATAAAAGAGCTGGTTGAGGTAATACAATTAACAAAAATGGGCATGGATATTAATCCTCAAAGGCCGGAAGGCGTATTTCTTTTTGTGGGGCCATCCGGCGTAGGAAAAACAGAACTGGCAAAATCATTGACAGTGGCATTGCTGGGGGATGAAAGCAGGTTGGTTTCTTTTGATATGGCTGAATTTAAGGATGAAACAAGCACAAGCAGGATTTTAGGAGCTGCCCCTGGCTACATAGGCTATGAGCAGGAAAGCAGATTGATAAGCAGCATAAGATCAAACCCTAATTCAATAATATTGTTAGACGAAATAGAAAAAGCGCATCCTAATGTTTTATCTTTATTAAAACAAATATTTGATAAAGGTACTTTAAGCGACGCTGACGGAGAAAAAGTATATTTTACCCATGCAACATTTATTTTAACATCTAATATAGGCGCTGAGGTTTTAAACGAGAAACAATTAGAAGGCTTAGAATACCGGCAGCTGTGCAGTAAGGTTAGAAATATACTGGAAATCGAAATTAAAAAGTGTTTTGGAGAAAGCTTCTTAAACTCTATAGATAAAATTATCTATTTTAATCCTATCGGCCGCGATTGCATTAGAAAGATAATTAATAAAAAAGTGCAGAATGTACTCAGCAGACTAGTGTCTAAGGGTTTTATAGTGCAGGCCAACGACGATACGATAGAATTTCTGCTTAATAAGGGATACAGCATAAAGTTTGGCGCTAAATTTATTAATAAGACTATAGAGGACAATTTACTCAAGCCGCTTGCTCAATATTTACTGTCTTGCAAAAATTGCAAGATAGCAATGGCTGTATCCGGCGATAAAATCGTATTTAGTTATAGCTAATGAAAAAGATATGCAAATATAGCGCCTTCGGGTTATTGTTGCTTTTTTTCAGCGGAACATGCCTCGCTTCCGATATAAAAAAAGCTGATGAGCTGTTTAGCAAAGGAACATATCAGGAGGCATTAAAGGAATACGAGTCGGTATTTAAAGAAAACGCGGATGCCGAGATACATTGGAAAGCGTTTTTTAGAATATGCGAATCTTTAGCCCATCTTTATCGTTATGGAGAAGCTGCGCAAAAGTTAATTTCTACGCCAACTCCCGCCCAAACACTCCATAGCGCCCGCATTTTAATCCTTAAAACTGAGATGCTCACAAATTTTTTAGAGCGGTATTCATTTACCCAAAGAGGCGATGCAATAGACGAGGAAAAGGATGGGGATGTTTTTCGCCTGACACCCGCTGAAATAAAAGATGAAATCAGATTAGCTTACAGGCAGCTTTGGGAATTGCGGAATAGTCTCGCGCAGATGGATATGGCGCAGGAAGGTTATTTTTTTAATATCAAAAATGTAGACTTTGGGATGTATCCGACACTCTTTGATTATTTAATTTTCAGCTTCTCTGATTTTCTCTTAAATACAGAGACCGAATACGCAAATGATGGAGCGGCCAAACCAAAGGCAGATTTATTATCAGCAGAAGAGTTTAATCTCCCTGTTAATCTGGAAGATCCTCCGGCATTACTGGCAGCTGAACTAATCGGGGAAGCAGGCAGATTTAATCAAGAACGCCGCCTTGAGGCGGCTGAACGATGGAAAATAAAACGGCTGCTGCTTCCTTTAGAATATACCAATTTATTTGATTTAAGAGATTTAGCCCAAGATAAGGCTTTGTACGATGATGAAGATTCAAAAGAGTACCGCCGCCGCGCCAAGGACATCCTTCTTAAGTGGATGGAGGAATTTAATACAAATAACGCTAAAGCGAACGCGGCTTTAGAGGCAGCTTTAATATTAAAAGACACTGATAAATTGGTTGAAGCTGTAAAATTATGCGAGAAGATAGAGAAAGATTTCGCGGATACTGATTTCTGTTATCATGCCCAGGCCCTGCGTTCACAGATTCAGATGCCTGCCTGTCAGCTTCAGGTAAAAACCGCCATGCCTCCGGGTGCAGGGGCGTTTACCATAACTACAAAAAATCTTAAAAAAGTCTATTTTCGTATTTACCCAGTAGAACCACGGGAGCTTAAACAAGAGTATATTAGCTGGAAAATCAGCTCTAGATACAAAGCTGATTTTAACGGCTGGTCCGATTTATTTAACCCTAACTGGTTTTATCTGGACCGCAACAAGAACTGGCTTCAATCATATCTGCCGGGGAAAACTCCTTATAAAGAATGGGGCAGCGAAACCACTGATAGAGGCGATTACGCATACGTTACCAACACAATAGACCCTCCGCAGCTGCAAGCTGGGATTTATCTGGTTTTAGCTTGCGCAGATAAGTCTTTTGAGATAGGCGGCCAACTTTTTTCGGCTTGTTTTCTTAATATCACCGATTTTGTGCTTATCGGCACAGCGGGATTTACCACCAAAACCTATGATGCTTGTTTTGATTTTGTGGAAGGCAGTGGGCAGGCAGGAATTGACGATGAAGGTTTTCGCTTTTACGCTTTAAACGCTAAAACAGGCAAACCCCAAGACAACGTTGACTTAGATGCTTATACGTCTTTATCATACCCGCAGTCAAAGGAAAATAATTTTAATCTTATAACAGATAAAGAAGGCTACGCTTACATATCCTTGCCGGTCTGCGTTGCCCCTCGGACCACCAACAATCGTTATAGCGTAGACCCTCTTGCTAAGTCTGGTAATTCTTTTTCATATTGGCCCAGGTGTCTATCTCTTGATTTTGCCCCGCCAAACCCGATAGAGCTTTTTATTGAAACAGACAGGCCGATATACCGGCCCGGGCATAAAGTGCAGGCAAAGGTGATAGCAGTTCGAAGGACGCCGCAGGGGTTTGCGGCTTTGACCGGCGCAAAAGAAGTAAAGTTTACCGTTTACGACCCTATTCATGAGGATTTTCTGAGAGAAAGCGTTAAGCTTAATGAATTTGGCAGCTCGGATTTAAGTTTCGAAATACCCCAAGGCAGGTTATTGGGCAGATACGGGCTAAGGGCTGTATGCGTAGACGGACATTTTTCAAATAGCGTTGATGTTTATTTTTCAGTAGAAGAATATAAACAGCCGGAATTTGAAATTACGATTAAGCCTGCTGCACAAGCATGGAAATATAACGAACCTGTGGAAATCAAGGGGCAAGTTTCATATTATTTTGGCGGCCCTGTACCTGAAGCTGCGATTAAATATCGCATTAAACGGCAAGCATACATCCCATGGTGTTATCGTTATTGGTTTGAGCAAGATTATAAAAGCAGCGCGCAGGAAATCGCGACAGGCGATCTTAAAACCGATAAAGAGGGAAATTTTATTATTCCTTTTATTCCCACGCCCGGGTCTCAAGAATACGGAGGCAACATACCTGATATCGCGGAATTTTTAGTCGAAGTTGAAGCCCGCGATTCCGGAGGAAGGACTATTCAGGCACAGCAGTCTTATAAATCCGGTAAAAACGCCGTTTATCTTACAATTGAGCCGAAAAAAGGATTCAGTTTAGAGGATGAGGCAATAGAGATTGATTCAAAGCGGCTAAGCCTAAATGATACCGCGATGCCGGGGATAAGCAGCTATGAGGTTTTTACTTTGGCTGATACCCCAGCTAAACCACTCACTGAATTAGCGGATAATCAGTGGGGATATCAGGGTTGGACGCCGCCTTTGGATTTTCAGCTTAAAGGTGTTTTGAATGATAAATTAGTGGCTCAAGGAGAAGTTCAACACGATGAAGAAGGCAAGGCCGCGATAAAACTTTCGCCTCTGCCGCAGGGGGCATATAGAATTACTATAAAATCCCGTGACGAATGGGCAGCGGATGTTGAGCAAGCCAAAATTTTTGTGGTGGCAAAAAACACACAAGAAGCAGTGCCTGTAAAGGCGGCTTCTGTTATGCTGGCAGAAAAAAATGAATATAAAATAAAAGATACAGCAAGATTCATTTTTGGTTCGGCTCTGGGATCAGGCACCTATCATATTGAACTCTGGACAGGAAAGCATTTTTTAAGCCGTCGGCTTATTGACAACAATCAACAGGTAAGATTAATTGAGATTCCCGTGACAGAAGAAATGAAAGGCGGTTTCACCTTACGCTGGTTTGGAGTGAAAGAATTAAATATATATAACGGGCAGGCGACAGTCGCGGTTCCCTGGGAAGAGAAGAAACTTAATATTTCCCTTGAGCCTTTTGATAAGGAATTAACGCCGGGTAAAGAGGCCGGCTGGGGAGTAAAGGTCAGCGATTCAAAGAACATGCCCGCTGAAAGTGAAGTTCTCGCTTTGATGTACGACCGCTCACTCGAATATTATATAACATCCAAAAACCCATGGCTGGACAGCCTTTATGCTTTACGGGACACGCCCGGTTTTTGGAGCTGGAGCTATCCCGCGCGTAATCAGTTCGTAGCGATTGTGCCTGTTGTAAGGGGTACGCTTTGGAAATTGCTCGGGTTCTTTAGGCAGGGCCCAAAAGAATATAATCCTCCGGGGCTGCGTACAAGCAGGATGTGGGCAAGAGGAGAATATTACGGCAGAACACTTTCGAAGGGCATGGATATCAATTATGAGTGGTATGCCCTGGACGAAGCTGTTACCCAAGGCGCAAGAATGTGTGAATCCGGGGAGGGCAAATACGAGGAAGCGGCAAAAAAAATAGAAACAAGAAAGGAATTCGCTGATACAGCTTTTTTTAAACCTCATATTTTTACAACAAGTGAAAATGGTTCGGCGCAGTTTAGTTTTACTTCTCCCGAGCAATTAACAAGCTGGAAAATAAAGTTGTTCGCTTTTACCAAGGACATAAAAGAAGGCACCCTAACCGAAGAAGCAGTTACCAGGAAGGACCTTATGGTGCGCGCCGACATACCGCGATTTTTCCGCGAAAAAGACAAAGGCATGGTAACCGCTATTGTGCATAATGAATCAGAACAGCCTGTTGAGGGCGAATTGTTTATTGATATAATCGAGAACAATGAAATAATCAATGAAAAATTGAAACTAGGCAGCAATAAAAGAAATTTTAAAATAGAGCCTCACAGCTTAGGCAGTTTCAACTGGATGATAGAAATACCTGAAGGCGTGAGCACTTACAAGGTTAAAGTAGTTGCGGTAACTGATAAGCTCTCTGATGCGGAGGAAAGACAGCTGCCCATTCTTCCCTCAAGACAAAGGCTTATCGAGTCCGCATTTACTACATTATCCGGCAGTGAATCAAAAAGCCTGGAAATCTCCATTAAGGATGATGCTACGCGAATTAACGAATCAATGGTCCTTCAGGTCGAGCCCCAGCTTGCCTTAAGCATATTAAATACAATACCCTTTCTTGTCGAGTATCCCCATGAATGCGTTGAGCAGATATTGAATAAATATGTACCGTTAAGCATAGTTAACGAAGTCTATAAAAAATATCCGGCTATCCAGGAAGCTGTAAGTAAAATTCCCGAGCGTAAAACCGTGACCGCGCCCTGGGAAAAAGATGACCCCAGGCGCCTGATTACGCTGATGGAGACACCGTGGGTTTTAGAATCGGAAGGCGGCCAGCCTGCATCTATAATTGACCTCCTTGACCCGAAGATAGTTGAGTCACAAAAAGCAATAAACTTTAACAAATTAAAAAAAGCGCAGCTTGCAAACGGCGCTTTTCCCTGGTGGCCGGGAGGAGAGCCTGATTCTTATATGACCCTGTATGTTCTTTCAGGATTAGCCGAGGCTATGAACTACGGAGTCGAAGTGCCTAAAGATATAATTCAGGGGGCTCTTAGATATGTTAATAATGAGATTCCTTACATCCTAAAACCACAAGAAAGAGACCTCGCGCTTATTTCCTTCGCGGCTTATGTGGTAACATCTTATCCCGCTGGAGAATTTTCAGAAGCCAAAAAAGGCCATGAGGCGGCAAAGTCGTGGCTGGTATTTTTAGAAAACCATATCGATGAAATGACCCCGCTGAGCAAGGCCTATCTTAGTTTTACTTATCTTCGCCTGGGAGATAAAAAGAAAGCCGAAAGTTTACTGGATATGGCTATGGACGGGGCAAGAGAAGACCCGGTTGCCGGTGTTTATTGGGCACCTGAAAAATATTCCTGGGTCTGGTATTCTGATACAGTCGAAAAACACGCCTTTTTCCTTCGCGCCTTACAGAAGCTGCGCCCGGAAGATAAACGCATTCCCGGAATGATCCAATGGCTTCTTTTTAACCGAAAAGGCACGGTATGGAAATCTACAAAAGCCTCTGTCGCGGCTGTCTACTGTCTTCTTGACTATCTGAACCAGCGAGGCGCTTTAAGCGCCGATGAGACATTCACCGTAAAATGGGGCAGCAAAACCTACTCCGAAGTTATAAAGGCGGATGATTGGCTAAACGAACCGATTCGCTGGCAGCAAACAGGTTTTGATATTACCCCGGAAATGAACAAAGCTTTAATTGAAAAAGAAGGCCCTGGCCTTGCTTTTGCCGGCATGACATGGACATATTCGACGGATGAAATTCCCCAAGCCTCAACCCCGGGCATGCTGGAACTTGACCGCAAATTTTACAGAAGAATAAAAGAAGGCGATTTCTATCATCTAAAACTTATAAATTCAGGCGAAGAAGTTTCCGTAGGCGACCAGATAGAAGTGCAGCTTAAGATAAATACGCGAAGCCAGTTTGAATATATGCATCTTAAGGATCTTAAAGCGGCCGGTTTTGAGGCAGAGATTCTTTTAAGCGGCTGGAATTATGACCAGCTACATTTTTATGAGGAACCACGGGATTCGCTTACCAATTTTTTCATAGGCTGGCTCCCGCACGGCGAATATATCCTGCGCTATAGGCTTAAACCCACAAAGCCAGGGACCTATCGTATAGGCTCTGCTACTTTACAGTCGATGTATGCGCCGGATATGGCTGCGCATAGCGCGGGGTTTATTATAAAAGTTATCGAACAAAAAATCAAAAAATGAAAAAGGCCGCAATCATCGCGTGTATCATGCTTGCTTTTCCCATAGATGGATTAAATGCAGTGGAAACATCCTATAAAATAAATATTATTTATACAGACAAGTATAACATTACGCTGTTCGGGTTAGAAAAATTGCATCCTTTTGACAGCGAAAAATACGGGAAGGCATATCGATATTTGATAAACGAAGCCAAGCTAAATAAGAGTGATTTTTATAATCCCGAGATTGTTTCGGAGCAAGGTCTTTTATCTGTTCACACGCAGGAATATTTAGATTCATTAAAAAACTCCGCAAATGTCGCAAGGATTGCTGAATTACAAATTCTCGCGTCATTACCGAACTTTCTTTTACAAGAACGGCTCCTAAAACCCATGAAGTATGCGGTTGGCGGAACAATACTGGGGTCTCAATTAGCGCTAAAACACGGATGGGCGATAAACTTATCCGGAGGTTATCACCACGCGAAAGCCGATTCCGGGAGCGGGTTTTGTTTCTTTGCGGATATTCCTATAGCTGTATATAAATTATTTAAGCAAAGGCCGGATATGTCTATATTGATTATTGACCTTGACGCTCATCAGGGAAACGGCGTAGAGTCGATTTTTGCGGATGACCCCAGGGTTAATATTTTCGATGTTTTTAACGGCGAGATATACCCTAATGATTTTGACGCAAAAAAATACATAGATTTTCAGTTCCCGCTTCCCTCGCAGACAGCGGATAAAGAATATCTGGCGTTAATACAGAGAGAAATTCCCGAGGCAATCAAAAAGACTGCCCCTGACCTTATAATATATAACGCCGGCACCGATATTTTCAAAAGCGATCCGTTAGGGCGCATGGATATAACAGCGGATGGAATAATTAGGCGCGATGAAATAGTATTCAGAAGCGCTTTAGAAAAAAGAACCCCTATATTAATGGTTCTTTCCGGCGGGTATACAAAGAAAAGTTCTGTCATAATAGGAAAATCAATCGAAAACCTATTAACGAATGTGATTTCGGCAAAAAATCAAACTGTTTCAAAATAGGCCAAAAAGGCCTGTATTATAAACAATAGAAGCACACCATTTACAGGAGAATAAATATGAAAGTAGAAAAAAAGCAAATAGTGCGTATCGTAGTTGTAGCCATTGGCACGGTATTGTCTTCGGCGGCAAGTTTGTTTTTTACGCAGGTAGTATCTGGAGTTCTCGAAGGCTCACCTACAGGTAGCTGGTCTAAATTTATGTTGGTAGTCTGGGGAATTGGCTGGGGTGCGGCTTGCGGGGCGGTTACAGTTAATCTGCTGGTCAACGCCCTTATAAAAAGACGCACTATTAAATACGGGCTGCTGTATGGTTTACTGGGAGGGGCTATCCTCGGCTCGGTAAACGGCTTTTTAACAGGGACATTCTTCTTCGGCATTAGCATAGGGGCTGTTTTAGGGCCTATCGCATGCTTGATTTTAACCGGTATGTTTTTAGTTATCTATAGGCCGCGGTAGATAAATGATCAGGAAGCTGCATTTTTATTTAAAAATTTTCTTTTTGCTTTTATCAAAAAGGCTGGTGCCCAAGGATATAATAAAAAACGATTATAATTCATTGGCACCTACCTATGATAATTATTTTTCAAATTTTACAAAACCTCATTCATCCGAATTGGTTAAAAGGTTAAATGTAGCTAATACTGCAAGAGCTTTGGATTTAGCCTGCGGGACAGGAATAATCACATCCGAATTAAGAAAATACATTGCCCGCGAAAATAAGATAACGGCAGTCGATTATTCAGACGGAATGATTAATAAGGCAAAAGAAAAAGCTAAAGAGAATATCGAGTTTATATGCAAAGATATGATAGAAGCTTTGGACGGTTTTGAAAGCGAATCTTTTGATTGCGTCTGCTGCGGTTGGGCAATAGGCTATTCTTATCCATTAAAAATGTTCGAGAAAATAAAAAGGGTTTTAAAGCATAATGGCAAACTTGGTATTATAGAAAATAGATTTGATACCCTTCTGCCTTTAAGAGAGACGGGGATAAAAGTAATGCAGCGTTATCCAGGGCACATACGGCATGTAATGGACCTCCCACTGCGTTTACCAAAAAGCAAGGACCATTTGAGGAAACTTTATATTAAGGCAGGATTGAAGCCTCTTGAAACCTGGGAAGGAGAGATAAATTTTAATTTTAAAAACGGCACTGAGGTTTTGAATTGGGCTTTACATACCGGGGCAAGTGCCGGTTTTGACAGGATAATGGACCCCGCTATAAGAGATAAATGTGATAATGCCTTTATAGAAATTATAGAAAAGGACCATAAAACAGGGCGGGGTATTAACATTGCGCATAGATATGTCGCAGGGATAGCTCAAAAAGCATGAAAAGGCTCACAGGGTTAAAGAAGGAACTGGCTTTTGTTAATAACGCAAAAAACAAGGAATTTAAAAAACTCCCCTTTAAAATTTTGTGGTATTTGCACAGTACCTTTAAGAATGAAAAGCTTACACAGATAAACGGAAGATATGTTATTAATACATTTATGCCTCCGTTTCCAAGCACGGCTTTTGAGCAATTGATAAAAAATACCGTATCTGTTTATAACCATAATGTTTTTCCATATTCTGCTTATGCCGCAGTAACCGCCAGGTGCGGATTTAATTGCTGGCATTGCAGCAAGGCCTATAGGCACGGCGAAGAGCTTAGCACAGATAAATGGATTCAAATTATGAGAAGGCTTCAGGATATCGGTATCAGCGTTATCGGTTTTACGGGTGGTGAGCCATTATTGATGCATGGCCTGGAAGATATTATCAACTCAATTGATGAAAGGTCTACAACAATACTTTTTACATCCGGAGACGGATTGACTGATCAAAGGGCTAAAAGTCTTAAGGGCGCAGGCCTTTTTTATATAGCTGTCAGCCTGGATCATTACGATGAGGGTAAGCACAATAAATTAAGGGGCTCTGACAAGGCTTTTAGCACAGCGCTTGAAGCTATTGATAATTCTTTAAAGAATGGCTTTTATACAGCCGTGCAAATAACAGTTACAACAGATATCCTTAATAACGAGGATATGAATAAATATATAGAGTTTGTTAATAAGCTCGGCGTAGAAGAGATAAGAATAGTCGAGCCTATGCCTACGGGACGCTTGATAAAAGAGGGGGCCGATGTTTTTTTGAACGAATCGGAACATGAATTTATAAACAGATACCATATAGCGACTAATAAAAATAAAAGATTGCCCAAGATAGCCTCTTTTACTTTTTTGGAGAACGAGGCTCTTTATGGGTGCGGCGCGGGGATTCAGCATATTTATATAGATCCGTTTGGCAATTTATGCCCGTGCGATTTTACGCCGCTTTCTTTTGGCAATATTAACGAAGAAGGTTTTGATATACCATATCAGAGGCTCAGAAGCCAATTTAACAGGCCCAGAGATAAATGTTTTATTTTAGACAACATGGGAAAAATTAGCCCTCTTTTTGAAAAAAATCTACCCTTAGGATATGAGGAGTCTCTGGCTGTTTGCAGCAATTGCACAAAAGGCCGTCTGCCTGAATTCTATAAAAAACTGGGCTGGGAATAACCCAGCAAAAAATATATATGATATATACTAAACAAAAGGAGGCAGGTTATGGGGAAAAAGATAGCGCAGATGCCATACAAAGAGGCATGGGAAAAATTGCAAAAGGATTATTTTCTATCAATTGGATTTTTATATAAGCATTTGAAAGAAAAGTACAAAGAAGAGGGATTATTAAAATACTTAAAAGATGTAGAAGTAGAAAGATTCAGAAGATACTACCAGACTTTCTCGACAAAACTGGCTGGGATCTTAGAAAAGATAGCACCTGGGGAGGTGTTTGAGAAAAAGATTACGGAAATAGTTAATGAGTTCCAATTCTTTTTGGGTGTCGGAAACATAGAGATTGTTGATCTTGATTCAGAAAAGGCAACTGTCAAAATTAAACAATGCCCCTACGCAAAGGCTAATGAAGATGCTCCAAAGGACTTAAAAACACCAAAAGAGTTATACTGCAGGTTTCAATGCAATGGATATATAAAAGATATTTGTAACGATGTAATGGGTTTTGACATCGGCTTCGAGCCAAAAGAAATCGAGTGCATATATAAGATAAGAAGGATTCAAGGTAAAAATAGGGTATAATATGCATATGTAGAAAATGAAACTAAATATGTAATTGGGTGTAATTTGTAATTGGGGACACTCATTGTAAGTTCCGTATTAAAACAAGTTACATTAAAAATACGCAGGACAAAAAAACGCCAGAGTGACTTTTTCCAAGAAATAAAGGGGTCGCGTCTCCACATTTCACAAAAATAGAATCATCCCATGCCAAAAAAATGCCTGAAATGCAAAGTCCCGCTGGAAGGCTTTCTTTACAAATGGTAGTTCGGTTAGGGTAACGTCAGAAAAATTTCGTAGTCCGTTTAAAAAGGATTATGTGTTAAAAAAACCAACTACGTAACCTAACTACGAAACGTGTTACGTAACCGCAACCCAACTACGAAAACCGGCATAAGGTCATCCGTGAACGATTTGTGAATATGTCAGTCGATGTGCAAGTGTAATCAGGTTATTCTAACCTGGTTAGAAATGTCAGAAATGTTATTTCGCCCTCCTGCTTAGCGATGTATTTCTATTGACTTATAAATACACTATTTGATATACTATCGTGTTATAATATATAAAAGTCCTGCAGACGTATAATAATTTGGTTCGGGGTGTAGCGCAGTTTGGCTAGCGCACTTGAATGGGGTCGGGTTCTGGAAATTTTCCATAACTAACTGAGATTGTTGTAATTATATACTCCGTAAATAAGTTACGGAGTTTTTTTATGACTGGCGATGACTATAGAAAACTGGCTATTTCTGACTACAATGGACACTATTTGGACACCAAAATTGTTAAACTTTGTAATAGCTCAGCTATTGGAAGGCCTCCCGACGTAGCGGAGGCTTAAGCCTCCGCTACGTCCGAGTCGAGATACTTACAGTGGCTGAACTATTACAAATTATTAGATTTTAGGTGAGGATTTTGATGGACATGCGTAGAAATAGCTTGACATCTTGTCAGAAAAACTATATACTCTTTCTGACAAGCGAGAGGTGGTATAAATGTCGCAAAGCATTGATAATAAAGTAGTTAGCAGGGTATATGGTAATAAGAGGGGTTGGGCGTTTACTCCAATTCATTTTCTTGATCTAGGAAACCGTGCGGCCATAGATCAGGTATTGGGGCGTCTAGTCAAATCAGGGACTATCCGCCGATTAGCTCGAGGCTTATATGACTACCCTAAAAAACACCCTGATTTTGGCGATCTTCCGCCTAATTATGAGCGTATAGCACAAGCACTAGCCGGAAGGGATAGCTTGAAAATTCAGCCTTCCGGGGCTTATGCCGCGAATTTGCTTGGATTAACCGAGCAGGTTCCTGCAAAAATCGTTTTTCTCACGGACGGTCCTAATCGCAAAGTTCAAATCAATAAACGTAAGATTGTTTTAAAAAGAACAACGCCAAGAAATATGGCGACAGCAGGACGAATAAGTGGCTTGGTTATACAGGCACTGCGTTATTTAAGTCAGGATCACGCAGATTCAGATGTTGTTACAAAACTCAAAAAACGATTGTCCTGGGATGATAAAGGCCAACTCATGAATGATATTTGTTATGCTCCAGCATGGATAGGAAATATTTTCAGGCAATTACAAGAGCGAGAGGTTAATGGATAATTTTTTATTATTAAAGGATAGTGATAAGCAGGCATATTTTGAGGTAGTAGCGCATGATTTAGATATTATGCCGCAACTTATCGAAAAGGATTTCTGGGTATGCTGGATACTCAAAATCCTTTTTTCATTACCGAGCGCAGGCAGTCATTTGACATTTAAAGGCGGGACATCTCTTTCAAAATGTTATAACGTTATCAAGCGGTTTTCTGAGGATGTAGATGTTTCGATCGAAAGGCCTTTTTTAGCAAGTCGGGAATCAATTGAACCCGAAAAGAAACAGAGCGGTAAAGAAAACCAGAGAAGATTGGATTGTTTGAAGCAGTTATGCCAAGAAAAGATTAGTGATGTAATTATTCCTGAGCTGAAGGATAAAATCGGCGCTGCTTTATCTGGTGTAGGGTTATGGAAAATAGAAATGGATCCTTCGGATAGAGACAACCAAACTATTTTATTTACATTTCCCGATATCATAGAAAGCGGTATGGATAATTATATTCAGCCTGCTGTTAAAATCGAACTCGGAGCTCGATCAGATCATTGGCCGGTTGAAATTATGCCTATCAAACCTTATGTTTCTAATGCGTCAGGTCCTGTGGCGATTGAAGGCGCTTCTGTTCGTGTGCTAGGGGCTGAAAGAACCTTTTG
>JAZDPX010000037.1:0-2478 GCA_043797125.1 Candidatus Omnitrophota bacterium | reverse complement strand
CATCTCTCTTCTCCTATCTGGGTTTTAATTTTCTTTAAACGGTTTATACATCCTGCCGTTCCAGGTTATCCCGGCGTGCCCACAAAACTCCAGAACATTGAGCCTGACCCCGTGGATCAGAACAGACATAGGCCCAAGAATCAAATTCAGCGCATGTCCCGCAATAAGAATAATCAAAGCGAGTAAAATATTCAATATACCGCCTTTGCCTACTCCTGCCGCCATAGAATTAAACGCATCCCCGATCGCAACTCCCGCCAGCCCCACAGCAAAAAGCCTGATATAAGAAACCACATCTGTAAAATTATTTATCAGATTTAAAGCTATGGTACCAAATCCTGAGCCTATCGCCTTTAGAATATTCCTCTGCGGGCTGGTAAATAAGATAACCAGAAAAATCCCCGCTAAAAACAACCATTTAGCAAAGAGCGGAAAAACATCCCCTAAAATCAAACTCCTGGCCAGGAAAAATACGGCCCATAAAACAAAAATCCATCCAATTTCAGCCAATGCGGTTAAAGAGGGCATTTTTAAGGCTGCTTTCCAGGAATGCGCGACAGATAAATGCAGAGCGCCGATAAAAAAACAGAACGCCTGTATATTCTTGACATCTTTTAACATCGGCAATAACGGCTTCCAGCCTACAGCGACTAACCAGGACTGGCCAAAGAAAGCCCCCGTCAATAACCCCCATATAATAGCGCAAAAACTTAAAATATAAAAGAGGAAAAAAACAGATTTTTCCTTTAACTTCTTTCCCCATTTTAGCTGAACAAAGATAGTAAGCATAAAATATACCGCGCCATAACCCGCATCTCCTATGAGCATGCCGAAAAAAAGAGATAAAAATATCAAAAATGGCAGACTGATATCCAGTTCTTTATAACCAGGAACAACTTCTATTAACTTAAAAACCGGGGCAATTATAGAAATCAATCTGGAGTTACGAATAAGCGTAGGGACAAAATCCTCCTGCGAAGGATCGCTGACCACCAGGCCCCATTGTTCAGTATTAACCATTTTCCTTAAATCCGCTTCGCTGTCATACGGAAGATAACCTGCTAAATAGGCAAGGGCGCCGGCTTGTCCCATCCCGTCTAAAACACGGTAAAACTCAAGCTCTTTTTCTATTCCTATTTTCATCCTGGAAAGCCGCGGCATTTGACAAAAAAACGAACAAAGCTCATCCTTAAGTGACTCGATCACCCTTCTTTTCTCGGTAAGACGCTTTTGCATCTGCGATAGGCCAATTTTAGGCAGCTCAAATTCTTTAAATCCGATGTCCAACAGCTTATCAGAAATTACTACGCAATATGCAATGTTACCTTTTACAAAAATCTTTCTCACCACTGCCTGATCAGGCAAATTCTTCGTTTCTTTCGCCGGCACCTGGCAGAGTTTTATAAAAATTCCTTTTTGGGCAAGCTTATAGATCATTTCCGGATCAAAATCCCCCCAATCCTTCCACTCTTCTATTTTAAGCAATAACCCCCGGGAGTATTCTTCCAATTGATCCCATCTCTTCCAGGTATCTAATATATGACGGCAGGCCAGCCTCCAGTCCGTAAAATCCTTTCCCACCGGGCTTTCATTGCAACCGGTGGAAAATCCCGCCTCTTGCAATACCTCTGTTGCCTGATTGATCAAAACGAGGTCTTCTGTCAGACGTGAGATATCCTTGCCTTTTGGCTCCTGCTGTTCTTCAATATGTAAGACTCCAAATGCGCGCAGTTTTTCAATAGCTGCCTGCGCGTCCTTTAACTGCAAAATTATAGTAATCTTTTTCATCGGCACAATCACGCCGCTACCTCCATCAGAGCCATATCTTCAATCTTTCTTTTAGCAATCTTACTTCTTCCTACTGCGTTAGCCATCTGGTCACCGATATAAATTTTAATTAAGTGTATTGCCCCGCGCGCCTGCGGTATCTTTACTTTTTCAAAAAGATTCACTCGCTGGGTAGTAATACGCAACTCCTGCTTAAGTATCCGCACGCCTTCATCAATGGTGGCGATCTCTTTTTCCAGGGAAACTAAACCCCTGAATGTCTCGACCGCAACGTCAACCCATAATGGCGTACTGAACAAATCGTATTCCGCAGGTTCAAATTGGGCCGTTACAAAAACAGGTATATCTACTCCAACGATATTTTTGGCCCGGGTAACAACATCTCCGGGCTTAATCCACTTTGAAATATCCACTCCCGGATCTGCCAATAGTCCGACCCAGGGCCTAATCGCATCTCTTTTTTGACGCTGGGCGCGCTTTCTTTCCGTAAGGGTATTTATCTGGTAAATTATTTCAAGCTGCAACTGCTGCTTTTTTAACTGCAGAGTAGGCAGGTATCGCTCGTATTGACTAAGGGCGTCCCGCTGCTTTTTTAACTCTCCTTTAGTAAGTTTAATTTTTGCCATCTGTAAAAATTAAGGATTGCCAACTCCTGATTTAGCCGGCCAGTATTTTTCAATCATAGATTTC
>JAZDPX010000036.1:0-60652 GCA_043797125.1 Candidatus Omnitrophota bacterium | reverse complement strand
AGAGCTGTTGCGTCATCGCCCAGCTTAAAGACTATATCATTAATTGCTGTTATGTTTGCGCCTTCAAATTCTCTGCGTGCCCACGCGCGCAGAATCGTTGTGCCTATTCTGCCGCTGCCGCCGTTTATGGCGAGGTTGGGTATGGAAACGTCCCCTTCTTCTTGCGTTTTAATCACTAAATCTTCAATAATCTTAGGCACATGCGGATCTGCTATAAGTTTTTCTATATCAATGCGGCCTAAAAAGGCGCACATTGCCCTAAGAGTATCTGCGCTTGGTTGATCCTGCATCGGGACAAACCCGACGCTCGTGCCTTGCATAACAAACGCAAAGCAGATAAAAAAAGTGAACATAGTCCTGGCTATTCTTAACATTGAAACCCCCTTCCCCTTGTTGGGGAGTTTGTTTTTGATGTGCAGTTTTTTCAACATTTATATTGGTCTAATGAGATGTTTTAAAAAGTAAAGATATTGTACCGTTTTTTACAGCGCCTGTCAACAAAAAAATGGTAAAAATAGTAATAGGTTCAGTCATTGTAAGTATCTCGACTCGGACGTAGCGGAGCCTTAAGGCCCCGCTACGTCGGGAGGCCTTCCAATAGCTGAA
Organism: Candidatus Omnitrophota bacterium; assembly: GCA_043797125.1. Taxonomy (GTDB): domain Bacteria; phylum Omnitrophota; class Gorgyraeia; order JABMRG01; family JAFGKX01; genus JAZDPX01. Next base: position 60,046 of record JAZDPX010000036.1, on the reverse strand, counting down.
CTATTACAAAATTCCTGAAAATACTGTCAGCGTCAGAATGGTCACCAAGTCACAAGTCACCAGGTCACAGGTTAAACATCTATACGGTTCGTTGTGCGTATTGCGTCGTGCGTCGGGCGAGATAACATAAGCCTTTGGGCATTGCCGAAAAAACAATAGCGGAAGATTTGGCTCACTTGTTTTTCATGTAGGCAAAACATAGGAGTGCCTGCCTACCGTCAGGCAGGCAGGCTGGGGAAACCGAATGAACCCTTAGATGGTAGCGCAGGCTTAAGCCTGCGCTACCATCTGTAGGTGAATTCGGAGGGGCCCCGGCCGAACGACTATAGTTTTGCCCAAATCTGAAGCGTGTTTTTGAGGCAAAGCCTAAAGGCTTATAGACACCCGCTTTCGCGGTAATAATAAGCACCCCTAGTATTGATATTCCCTTGTATATAGCCTATACTTTAAGTGGGAGATGAGGAGGTTATAAGATGGCTGCTTTAAGGTTCAAGGTCATATGGATTTGCCTGATAATTGTGGCTTTTGCCATTGGCACCTCTTATGCCGGCAAGAATGACAATGATAATGGCAAGGGCTTAGGGCAGGAAAAGCAGGAAGCTAAAGAAGAAATTAAAGAAGCCAGACAGGAAGAACGCCAAGAGCGCATTGAACAAAAACAGGAAAACCGCGCTGAACGCTCGTTGGAAAAAATGGATGAAAATAAAACAGACCCGGCAGAGCGACGCGAAGCTGCTGAAGACCTGAAAGAGCATGGGTGGTTTTTTAATCCTAATGACGACAGGGGCCAGGGTAATATGGGCAGGCCTGATATGCTCGATCCTTATGGGCATGATAAAGATAATAGGATGGAATTATACGGCAATAGAGGCAGGGTAATAAAGGAAGCGCCTGTGCCTGAGCCAGCGCCTGAACCTGTTCCGGAACCAACACCAGAACCTGAACCAACCCCTGTGCCGGAACCGGAACCAATTCCCGAACCGGTGCCTGAGCCTGAACCAGTTCCAGTTCCAGTTCCAGAACCTGCGCCTGTGCCTGAGCCTGAACCCGAACCTGCTCCTGTACCGGAACCAGCGCCAGCCCCGGCTCCAGCTCCAACGCCAGCTCCTTCGCCTGAACCAGAGCCTCCGCCGGAACCGCCTTGGTTCTAAAAATAAATCCTTAATACCGCGAATATATCAAAATAATTGTTTTTTGCCTTATATCCCTTGGGGTCTGCGCTTCGCTCGGACAATGTATAATATTCGGGCACAATATGAGAATTTAAAGATAGCATGCTGTTTTTAGTAACGTGCCAATCGCACTGCGAATCAATAAAAAAATACGGCTTTATCTTAAAATAGCGTTTTCTTAGGTCAAACATCGTAAAATGATTAAACACGCTTTCCGACCTGTACCCAGCGCCTATTCCAATATTAAAATTATCCGTTAAGCCAAAAGCGCAATTACCTGTTATCAAGGAATAATTCTGCGCCAGCGCATTAGTGGCCGGACTGGAGGCGCCTCCTATCAAAAATAGGCTGTATTCCGAGCCGGACATAAAGAAATCCAACGGATACAAAAAAACACCATAGGGATCGATAATGTTTAAATCCGAGCTTTCCTGTTTTCTGTCTAAGTCTGTCGAATCCACCAAATATTTACATTCCGCGAGCCATTGGCCTTTCAGCAGCAAGGTCTTTGTCAGCCGAAAGAATTCATCTTCTTTTATTTGTTTGCCGGCGTCAAAAAGATAGCTTAGCGCCGCGGCGCTCTGGGCCCCGTAATAAGTAATCTCAAGCGGCTCAAACGTCGTAATGGTATTATTCGTATTCTTCTGCCAGTAGTCCATTCTCTGTTTGGCGGTATGAAAATCGGAAAAAAGAGAAATTCCGATATTTTCTTTCGGGCGGAAATCAAGCCGCGCCGGCACGCTGAAATTTTCGGTTAATTTATAGCTCGCGTAAACAAAAGTGGATGTCTGATTCGGTAAAAAATATCTGTAGTCGTATTTATATTTAAAGTCGGTTGTATAGGCAACCCCGCCTTCTATCTGCAGGTTATCCAGCAAACCATACCTGGCCTTAAATTCCGGTATAAGGTGAAATTCTAAGTTGTGGTAAATATTGTAGTTATTAGGGCTGCCGGCGAAATAGTATTCGGTATTTCTTTTTATCGAGCCCTGCTTATACCCAAGCCCTGCATCAAGATTCAGCTGTTGTTTGTTTAGAAGCGAGTATTTTAGTTTTGAGAGATTGTCTTTAACCGCCGAGGCCGCTGCACCGGATAAATAACGCAGGTTCGCCTTAAGCTCTTCGTAATGAGAGCGTATGCACGTAAACATATTCGTCGCGGCAAGGTTCGGGGTTGAGTCCCACTGCGCCTTTTGCCTGTTGCCCGAGAATCGCAGCAGAATATCAAAGGGTTCTATTCTTTTACGCAAGCTGAAATTATATCCTCTAAGATACTCTATATCCTGCTCATTGGTTGTGCTTAAGGCATATGACGGGTTGTATGTAAAGCGTTTATAGCTTGTGTGAAGAGTCTCTGTATATCCTAATCCCACATCCCATGTGTCATCAGGCGATATAATAAGCGAATTTTCAATATCAATAAAATGAGGGTTGGCGTCAAATCTATCAAACGCGGCGCCGCCGTGAATGCCCCTTTCTTCCAAATTAAAATAATGAGCTTCGAGCTGATATAAAAACTTATCCTTTTCTAACAGGGGTTTATACAGGTCGTTTAAGTCGGCGGCGTAAGGGTGAGGATTAAATAAGGCAAGGAACAATAACAATACAAATAATATAATATATATTCTATTTACTGGAGTTAACATAACGCATATCTTACCACCAATTACTTGCGAAAGTCCTTCACTTCGCCTGAAATCCTCCTTTTCGTCGGATTTCATGGCTTGTTCAGGGCCATTTTTGCTTTGCAAAAATGGCGCGCCCGGGGTGAATCGAACACCCAACCTACTGGTTCGAAGCCAGCCACTCTATCCAATTGAGCTACGGGCGCATCGTTCGCCTATAATAACGTTGAGGCTCACTCTTTAGGGAAAAACCCTGATGGTTTTTCCCTAACGCTCGGCCTATCGGCCTCGCTATTCCTTTTCCTTCCGTATCGGGTTTAGTACGCCGATAAGGGGAAACGGTCTTTCCCCTTAAAATCTCCTTTTTGGTTCTCGCCCGCCCAACAAAAGTAGGGCAGGCTTAAGCCTGCCCTACTTTTCTACTATGGCGGGCTCGAACCATTCATGCCGCTATTAGCTTACCACTTTCCGGTTTTTTTCATCGCCGGCTTTGGTAAATCTTTAATCGCTGCGAGAGATTTTTTCATTTCCTCATCAGGAAGAGAATATTTTTCAAGCTTGTTATCTAAGAAGTTCCCGTATCCTGAAAGATCCATAAGCCCGTGGCCGCTGTAATTAAAAAGAATCACCTTTTCCTTGGCTTCTTTTTTCGCCTTCAGGGCCTCATCGATAACACAGGCAATGGCGTGGCTTGTCTCAGGCGCGCATATAGCGCCTTCTGTCTGCGCCCATATCATTGCTGATTCGTAACATTTTATTTGATCGAAGGCGCGCGGTGTAATCAGGCCTTCTACTATCGCCTGGCAGACCAAAGGAGCCATTCCGTGATAACGCAGGCCCCCTGCGTGAATAGGCGCCGGAACAAACGCGTGCCCAAGAGTATACATGGCCAAAAGCGGAGTTGTGCATGCGGTGTCTCCGAAATCGTAAGCAAATTCGCCGCGTGTCATTGAGGGGCATGCCGTGGGCTCTGTCGGTATGATGTCTATCTTAGCGCCGTTAATCTTATCCGCCACAAACGGAAAAGCTAAGCCGGCAAAATTGCTTCCGCCTCCGGCGCAAGCTATAACAATATCCGGGCCTTTTTCACCGGCGAGCTTTAACTGCTTCTTTGCCTCTAACCCTATTATGGTTTGATGCAAAAGCACGTGGTTTAAAACGCTTCCCAAAGAGTAACGGGTTTTGCCGCTTTTGTCTGTCACCGCCTCTTCAATGGCCTCGCTTATGGCTATGCCTAAGCTGCCCGGAGTATCGGGCATCTTTTGCAATATTTCTTTTCCGAATCTCGTATCAGGGCTTGGGCTTGCCACACAATTAGCGCCCCACACCTTCATCATTGTCTGGCGCATCGGCTTTTGCGTAAAGCTTATCCGGACCATAAAAACTTTACATTCTATGCCGACAATTTTACAGGCAAAGGCAAGAGCGCTTCCCCATTGGCCCGCCCCTGTCTCGGTGGTAAGCTTCTTAATGCCGAATTGCTTATTATACCAGGCTTGCGGCACAGCGGTATTCGGCTTGTGGCTTCCCGGGGGGCTTAAGCTTTCATCTTTATAATAAATACGCGCGGGTGTTTTCAAATACTGTTCAAGATAAGTAGCCCTTCTAAGCGGGGCCGGGCGCCACCTGTAAAGAATTTCTATTATTTCTTCGGGAATATCAATCCAACGCTTCTGGCTTGCCTCCTGCTCTATTAAATTCATGGGAAAAACAGGCGCCAGCATATCGGGCGTAATAGGTTTTCCGTTTGGGCCTAACGGCGGCTGAACAGGATTAGGTAAATCAGCTGCCAGATTATACCATTGCCTTGGTATATCTTGTTCTCTTAAAAAAATCTTTCTATCTGCCATAGGTTTTCCCCTTTCTAATTATCGCCGGATAAAAACGAACGGATTTCCTCGTAATTTATTGCTTCTGCGTAAAGCTGGATATCGGACTTCTCGCACAAGTTACCTTTAATTGCCACAAGCACCTTATCTGCGACAACCATTTGTATGCTGCCGCTTTTTTTCTGCGAGTCCCAATCCACAATAGCCTTCTCGCCTTTAATCTTCTCTACCCTTGCACCTTCATTAAATCCTGTAGCCACTGACATCATCATGGGATTAGACAATATACTGGAAACCACGGATATCATCGGGTTATCAGCTGCTATATCTATTTCTATTGAAGACTCATCTTTTGTATAAATTCTTGAACCTGAAAGCACCCCGCCCATAAACATAGCCCCGGCAACAGCGCTTTTAGGCTCCTGGGCCTGCCAGCCTGACAATGGTTCAGGAAATAAAGTAACAAGTTTTTCCGCCTTTAGCTGCCGTATTTGCTGTGTCGCAAATTCCAAAGAGCTTATTGCCTTCTTGTATTGTTTCGCATTGTAAGCATCAAGCCCGGTTTTTATTTCATCTTCTATGTCATCAGCAAATGCGCATGCGCCTACACAAAACAGGCCAATTGCCATGGCTGATACAAGCAAGTTTAAATACTTCATCTTCATTTTCATTATGGGCCTCCCTGCCCTCGGCTTCGCCGAGAGGCGAGCCTCGCCCTCAGGCGGGCCTGCCTGCCGGTAGGCAGGCGTGTTTTTAACTTTCAAGCGCCTGAATTGCATTCTTGGCAGCAAGCTGCACATCTTTATACTCATCGTTTGCCAAAGCCTTAATATGCTCAAGCGCAACCTTGTCATTTATTTTGGCAAGCGTATTTATCGTAGCTACTTTTTCAGCCTTGTTGGTTGTTTTTAATTTATTTATTAATGCCTCGACAACTTGGGTGTTTTTAAAATTTGACAGCATTTCCGTGGTTTTTAAAACCACAGATGTGTCTCTATCGTTTAATTTTTTTATTAAATCCGGTATTGCCTGTTCATAATCAATTTGCGCCAATGCATCCAATGCCCTCAGGCGGACATTCACATCCGCATCGTTTAAGGACTCGACATAATTAGAAAAAGCGCTTTTGTCTTTTATCTTCATAAGAGCAGATAAGGCCTCAAACCTTATATTCACATCAGTATCTTTTGTTGCCTTTTTAAAAATCTCTGACAGGCTTGCATCCTGCATTGCCCCAAGCGCTCTTATTGTGGCCAGTCGCAGCCTTGTCTTCGGGGCATTTACCATATTTGTAAGAGCCGGGACTGCTTCTTTAATTGCGTTTTTTTCACAAATTTCAACAATGTCAACAATGGCAGAAGATTTGGTGTGCGCGTTTTCCAAGGCGCTTACCAAATCATTCGCAGCTGCCTGTTTTGCCCGAATGAGGCCTTCTATAGCCTGTGGCCTTTTTTCTCTATCAGATAACTGGCTTATCCATTGTTTGATATTCTCGCTCTCGGCGGCGTGCAAATAGCAAACGCCCGATAACAAAACTGCCAAAAATAAAAATATCCCAAAAATAAAATTGCTATTTGTTCTCATACATTCCCCTCTTTCTCCCACCTAAAACATTTGCGCTTAACAAATGCGCCTTTCTCTTTTCTCTTAAAAGCCTGGACATATCCTTCTGCCTTCTTGTTATCAATTGCTTAGCCATTTATTCTGCCTTTGTCTTTTTTATTTCTTCAATCTGTTTTTTTAAACTTTTAATCTCTGCTTCCAGCGTTTTCTGACCTTTTTCTATTGTTTCAAAACGCTTTTCTGTATCCTCAAATTTTCTTGCTACATATTCATCCGTTGTCTCCTGCATCATGACATCACCTTGTTTCTTAAGCTTGCTGTCCTGCGGGACTAAAACTTTCAAGTCTCCAACCTTTTCAATTTTCATCCCTGCCGGGACTTGTTCCTTTCTCTCCTGGGCATAAGTTAACACCGCGTGCATAAATACAAAAACAAAAATCAAAAGAAAAAGGTTAACCCTTCTTATCATCTCGATATATCCAACACCTTATATTTAATAACTCCGGCAGGCACCTTGATTTCAACTATGTCGCCTTTTTTGTGGCTCAACAAAGCCTGGCCTACGGGCGAAGATACGGAAATTTTCCCTTGCGAAAAATCCGCCTCTATTTCAGAAACAAGAGTATACTCGATCTGCTCGCCTGAATCTAAATCCTCTAATTTAACCGTTGCGCCTATGAGTATTTCGTCTTTGGACATTTCTTTATCATCGATAATCTGGGCGCCGACGAGCTTTTCTTCAAGCTCTGCTATTTTTTTCTCATTTAACCCCTGGGACTCTTTGGCCGCGTGATATTCCGCGTTCTCGCTGATATCGCCTAATTCTCTGGCCTTGCCTATCTCCTTTGATAATTCCCTGCGCCTTATGGTCTTAAGAAACTCCAATTCCTTTTTTATTTTCTCATAACCTTGCTTGGTTAGATAAATATCCGCCATCCCGATATGCTCCTTTTATTTTTTAGTGAAGCTTGCCACAGCCGCTTTTTTATCCTCAAATATGTCAAAAACCTTGTCCAGGTTAGTCATGACAAGCACTTCCTTCACCCTGTCTTTCATTCCGCAAAGCACTAAATTCCCGCCGGCGTCCTTTGCCCTTTTGAGCATGTACACTAAAGAGGCTATAGAGACAGATGATATAAAAGGCGTGCTGCTCAAGTCTAAAACGATGTTCTTGGCGCCTCCATCCAACAGCGCGGAGAATGCTTTTTTTAGCTCCTCGTTTTCATTCATGGTGACATTGCCGAAGGTTAAAGTGACTATGGCTACATTGCCTTCGGTAGACATTTTATAAATCATCTCTTCCATGCCTGCCTCCTGTTTTTATTTAGATCTTTTTCTTTCTATATACCATTACAACAGCCATGACAACGCTGAAAAGCACCAAATTTACCATGCTGAATGTGCGCCATACTATATCCGGAGAATTCAGGGCTGACGGGGCCATCAAGATAAAACACACCCATACTCCCCAGGCCCAATATAAACTTATATCCTCTGATGATTTTCTTTTTATAACCCTGGCAATAAGGGGTATATTCCATAACGGCAATACTATGGCCGCGATAAGCGCTATTTTTTGTAACATATTTATTTTCTCCCGAGCGGCAAGGTGAAATAAAATTTGCTGCCCACTCCGGGTTTTGATTCAACGTTAATTTTTCCGCCGTGCTTTTCAACTAATTGTTTTGATATGTAAAGGCCTAAACCTAAGCCTTTTCTTTTTTGCGCTGGCGTTTTTGTAACCTGCACAAATTTATCAAATAAAACAGCTATGTCCTGCTCCGAGAGGCCGATGCCCGTATCTGTAACCGTTATTATTGCATTTGATTTTATTGTTTCCAGCTTTACCTTAATTTCGCCGTTTTGCTCGGTGAATTTTATCGCGTTGGTAATCAAATTTGAAAACACCTGGTTTATCCTGTCAGGGTCTATGAATGCGTAAATCTTTTTCTTGGGAAGGGAATATTCAAGGCGTATGCTATTTTCCTGCGCAAGGCCCTTATAAAAGCGCGAAGATTCCATCAATAAATTATTGAGATCCGCCCGGCTTTTGCGAAGCAGGAGTTTACCCTTTTCAATTCTTGATACATCCAGCAGGTCATCCACTACTTTGTTCAGGCGATCGCCGTTATTCCGGGCTGTTGCAAGCAGTTTTTTCTGTTTTTCATTTACAGGCCCTGCAATACCGTCTAAAACAAGCGACATAGCCTCTTTCATTATTGCAAGCGGCGTCCTTAACTCGTGCGAGACAATGGACACAAATTCGGATTTCATATTATCCAATTCCTGCAGAACCTGCAGTTTCTTTTGAATGAGCGCCTTGTCTTCTTTCAGGCGCTCAAGCTGCATGCGGTGAGTAATGTCCCTGGTAATGCCTATTATGCCGGCAATGTTGCCGTTTTCGTCATACCGCGGTATTTTGGTGGTGCTTACATAGTTATCAATGCCAGCCGGACTGGTGGCGCGTTCAATTTTATCTATTATAGCCCTGCCGGTTCTCATAACATAATTGTCATCTTTTGCCATCAGCACGGCCTTTTCTTTCGGGAAAAAGTCGAAGTCTGTCTTTCCCGCGACTTCTTCAGGGCTTAGGCCCAGGCCTCTTGCGTGGGCCTTGTTCACCATAACGAGAGTGCCTTTTTTATCTTTAAAATAGATAACATCCGGAATCCAATCCATAAGGCCGGACAGAAGCTCATATTTAGAGCTTAAGTTTTTCTGATTTGGTTTTTTTGGTATTTCTAATTGCTTAGGCATCATATTTTTTAGGGGTTGGCTTATAACTGCTGATATTAATTATAACTGTAATATTTAGATTATCAAGGAAATTCGGCTTAAGCGATCTTTTGTTTTGGTAAGAGTCCGCCGATTTCCCAAACCTTCTATTTAAACCATCCCTTTGTCCTGATGCAAACCTTTACCAGCATCAACATAACAGGAACTTCTATCAGCACTCCGACAACCGTAGCTAATGACGCCCCGGAAGATAACCCAAAAAGGATTGTTGAAGTCGCAATAGCCACTTCAAAGTGGTTGCTTGCCCCTACCAACGCTGAGGGGGCAGCATCTCTATACGATAAATTCCACCATTTCGCAAGCGCATATGTAATAACAAAGATAAGGCATGTCTGAATAAAAAGAGGGATTGCTATAAGAAAAATAATCTGCGGCTGGTTGATAATCAGCTCGCCTTTAAACAAAAACAGTAAAATAAGGGTGAGCAGCAAAGCGCATATTGAAACCGGCGTCAAATAATGCAGGAATTTTTCTTCAAACCACTTAAATCCTTTCTTAACGATTAACAATTTTCTTGAATAATATCCCAACAACAACGGCAGGCCGACATAAATAACCACCGACAACACAATCGTCTGCCATGGAATAGGCATTTTATTCACGCCTAAAAGCCATCCGCCTAATGGCGCGTAAAGAAACAGCATGGTTAAAGAATTGATAGCGACCATCACCAGCGTATGACCGTCGTTGCCCTTGGCAAGATGTCCCCAAATCAAGACCATTGCCGTGCAAGGCGCTATGCCAAGCAAAATGCACCCGGCGATATATGACCTAAATAGTTCTACCTGCGCCCCACCTCTGATAATTTCCACTCCTGGGAGCCACCCTTTAAATATTATCCCAAGAAATAGCACAGCTATGGCAAACATGGTAAACGGCTTTATGCACCAATTAACAATCAACGTAAGTACGACTGGTTTCGGAGTTTTCCCGGCTTTTATAACTTCGGCAAAATCTATCTTGACCATGATAGGGTACATCATAAAGAATAGGCAAATAGCAATGGGAATGGATACCTGATAAATTGACAGATTATCCAATGTAAGGGCCACGCCCGGGAAAAACTTGCCTAAAAAGATTCCGATCCCTATGCACGCAAAAACCCAGATTGTCAGGTATTTCTCAAAAAAACTTAAACGCCGCTCCTGCTGGATAGCATGCTCCATACTTTTCTCCTCTTAAAATACTTTTAAAATATAAATCCCCGTGTAATACAGCCCCACAAGAATAAAAATAACCCCTGTTATTATGCGCGTGTAATACTCAAGCCTCGTGATCTTATGAAACCAGCGGCTCATTGAAGTAAAGCCAAGCGCAATCGCCACCGCAAATATAAATACCGGAAGCCCTGTCCCTACTCCGTAAATAAACGGCAGTAATGTCCCGGCTTTACTGTTGAGCGCCAAAGGAATAAGGCTGCCAAAAAATAATGCCGCTGACACCGGACAAAACGCCAATGCTAAGATAAACCCCAGAATAAACGCGCCCGGCGCGCCTGATTCAGCAAGTTTGCTGCGATGGTTTTCAGAAAGTGATATGCCAGGTAACCGAATGGTAATGATTTCCAGCAAAAAAAACCCCGCGATAATTAACAGGGGGCCTAAAGCCTTAACCATATATCTCTGTAGAAATTGAGCAACCTGCGGAACGCTTAAAAGAGAGCTGATGATAATCCAGCCAAGTATTGCGTAAGCAGCCATTCTGCCCAATGTATACGCAAACCCTGAAATAAAAACAAGCACCGGCTGCGTTATCTTCTTTGAAAGAAACGATATTGCCGCAATATTAGTCGCTAACGGACAAGGGCTTATCGAGGTTAAGATACCCAGCCATAATGCAGAACCAAAAGCGATTAAAATATCCACTACTGCGCTTCCTTTAAAAAATTATTGAGCTCTTCTGCGACATAACTAATAAATTTTTGTTTATTTCGCGCATATTCCCAGATTTTATCAAGATTCTTTGATTTTATTTCTTCGCCATTTTTGACAAGCGACAATATAAGCGTCTTGGTGTAGAGTTGATAGTCATCGGCGTAATGCTCATTATCCGGCTCCTCCACATTTACTGACTTAAATTCAAGCTTTCCTGATTCAAGGGCATCCTTAAAATTCGTTTCTATGGCTTCTCTAGAATATTTCTCCATGCTCGTGCAGGTAATGCACCGAAACGACCCGTGAAAATAATAAGCGATAATCTTGCTCTCTGCGCGGCCTTCTTCGGCAACACCCGAGGAACCTGCGCCAAATACCGCTGCGAGCAATAAAATTACATAAAATATTTTTTTCAAATTCGACTCCTGTTATTTTACAAGAAGTTTTTTTATCTCGTCTTTGCTTAATGCTTTGCCTGCCGATACTACAGCGCCATCAACTGCCAAAGCGGGCGTCATCATAACGCCGCGCTCTATAATCTTATCAATATCAGTTACCTTGCTTATCTCGGCTTGAATATCTAACTCTTTGACCGCTGCTTCGGTATTAGCAGCAAGCTGTTTGCACTTAGGGCAACCAACTCCTAAAATTTCTATTTTCATTTTGCACCTTTAGCTTTTTGGCCTTTTACGGCAGAAATTTTAATGCTTACTACCGCGCGCGCGGCATTTTGTAAATCCTCATTGTTCGCCATTATTTCAACAGGGTAATTGGACTCGCCGGCAATTTCAATATTTTTATAGCTGCCTTTTTTCGCATTCTCACCGGCCTTTTTAATCATCTCCGGCGTCATATCAACGCCTATAACGCGGCCTGCCTTTCCCACTCTCTTTGCCGCAAGAAATGCGTCAAACCCCGCGCCGCTTCCTAAATCAAGCACGACTTCGCCTTGTTTTAAGGACGCCATTGCAATCGGATTACCGCAACCAAGTCCGAGATTAGCCCCCTCGGGAACTGCATTCATTTCTTCGTCGCTATAGCCGATAGTCTTGCTGATATTTTTGGTCAAACTTGAAGGCGAACAGCAAGAACCGGAAGCGCAACAGGAAATCCCCTGTTTGGCTACTTTGGCATAGCCTTCTTTGACTATTTTCTTGATTTCTTTTTCGTTTCTTTTCATAAACACCTCGCATTTATTTGACGATGAAACCAAAAATCATTCCTGTAATAGTAGACATCACCACTACCAAACTTACATAAATAATTGTTTTCTTTGTGCCCATAATGAATTGCCGCCGACAAGCATTGCAACAAATCTTGAAGGAATAACGCCTTCATGCCCTACCCTACCTAAAAGAAACCCCGATACAAGCACTCCGCCTAAAAGAAGCGGAAGAATCTGAAGAGCAAAACCCCATGTCGCGGAAGTCCATTCTTTTAATTCATCTTTCTTGAACCATCTGAAGAGCATAACAGCTAAACTCACAAGAGAGAATCCGGCGATCCACCATTTATACTGATAAATTAATGACCAAGCCCCATGATCGCCTTCAAACGGTTTGTCCCAATTAGCAAATATAAGGAATGCAACCATCGAAGCAAAATAAAGAGTTATCTTTTCTAAAGAACGGGTTTCTTTTACTTCGTCTGCATTAAAATCACCGTTTGCATGACGCGCCTTTTCTTCCTTCAAGAATATAATGTGCATCAATAAGCCGATAACTACGCTGAATATCACAGCACCTATTGCTCTTGCCAGTCCTAATTGCCAGCCAAGGATACGCGCAGTTAAAATTATTGCCAAGACATTTATCGCAGGCCCGGAATAAAGAAAAGTGATAGCGGGCCCAAGCCCTGCCCCTCTTTTATAAATACCTGAAAAAAGCGGCAACACAGTGCATGAACATACGGCAAGTATAGTCCCTGATACCGATGCTACGCTATAAGAAAGAAATTTATTCGCTTTGGCTCCGAAATATTTCATTACCGACGCCTGGCTCACAAATACTGATATTGCCCCAGCAATAAAAAAAGCCGGAACAAGGCATAGAATAACATGCTCCCGGGCGTACCATTTAACAAGCGCCAATGCTTCAAAGACAGCTCCGGTAAACCGTAGGTTTTCAATAGGCAAATAAAAACATGCTAAAAATGCCGCTAAAATATAAAGAAACTTTTTCAGCTCTTTCATACCTATCCTTACTTATTTTTACCGAATATCGACTGGAGGGAATCAACTATTCTTTGCGTATCGCTTTTTCCTTCGCTCGCGTTATCAGAAGCTGGCTGTTCATTGTCCTGTTTTTTCTCCGATACAGCTTCGATCACACCGGCAATACCCTTTTTAACCGCCTCGCTCTTAAGCATCTGGCCGATATTCTTCAAGTTCGGCTTTACCAGATCCGCAAGCGAACGCATTAATCCGCCAAACTGCGGATTATCTACGGTGCCGGAAATAGTGAAATTTAAACTTAAGGGGTTAATATTATTGAGGGCTTCGCAAAGCAAAGGCAGGGGCATGAAAAGATCGGGGTTCTCTATTAATCCTTTAGGTTTCAATTCGTGGTTACTTAAGGTAAGCTGGTTTGTGGAATCTATGGCATCGTTATTTAAAACAGTATCTGAAGTAAGATCAAGCGTTCCTTTGGCTATTTCTATCGGGAGCGAGTCTTCATAGATAAAACGCAAAGCATCCAGATCCACGTCTTTAAGAATAAAATTAAATTGCGCCTTGCGCCCATCTTTGTTGAAGGAACTCTGATAAAAAAATTTCAGGCTGCCAGCAGCGAGCCCTGAATTTTTTATCTGCCCTTTGACTTCAACTTTTCCCAGGCGTAAACCCAGCTCGGGGTCAAAACCTATACTGCCTAATTCTATGCGCACGTTCTCAACTTGCACAGAGCGGCCGTCCTGATTCTTTAAATCAAGGTAAGAGCCTGTGGCAGTTAAACTATTTATCTCTAGTAGGTAACTGTCTTTTAATTTAAAATGCACCCTGCGCCCTTTGGGAAGGCTGATGATTGTTTTAGTAATATTTTTTTCTTTTCCGGGCGCGGGGTGACTTGAAAATTTCTTTTTCAATAAACCATAAGCCCTGGTAAACCAGTCCTTTTTCTGCATTACACTTTCTAAAACATCTTGCGGTGTGATTGGCTTGGCAGAGGCTTTTGGCCTAGTAATTTTCTGAATATTAAAAGTTCCGTCCGGCTCACCCTCCAGGTTGATATTGGCGCTGTCTATCCTTATCCCCGATAATACCAGGCGCTTGGAAAGCAAGCCTAGCGGGCTTGCGTAAACAGAGGCCTGTTTAATTTCAATGATTTTATTATTTATATTTTGCGGGTCGGAGATTTTCAGATTTTTAAGAGAAATAGATAATGTCAGCGGCCAGATGTTTACGCGTTCAATGTAAATTTTTGCTTGGCTGTATTTATTAATCTTTTCTACCAGAAGCCCGCCGAGCTTTGGACTGATTAATAATCCGACAGAAAAATGCGTAAGCGCTAAAGTCGCCAGTACTATCACAATGTTTCTTATATTAAGGCGTTTTATCACTCGTGCGGCTCCTTATAATATCCATCTGTTTTATCACATTGTTGACAAATTTGTAGCGCTTGATGCGCTTTGCGAGTTCTGATTCCTGAATTTTATTTAAGCGTGGGCCGATAAATTTGACGTAGATAAACTTGGCCAAAAGATAAACAGGGATGCACAGGACTATTGACAAGGCAAGGCCACCGGTAACCAGGGTATTGTTTAGATCAGCCAAGGCCAAAACAGGCATACTTGTAACCTGCTGCCAAAACCCTGTCAAAAAATCAGCGTCGAGCAGAAGATACCCGCCGATACGTTCAGCCAAAAAACTTGCCCCAAATAAATAAAGCATCTTAAACAAGGGCAGGGTTATCGCCGTAGAAAATCTATTAATCTTAAAGAGGAAGAAAAAAATTAAAAGTACCAGCGCCATAGGCCCGTTAAGCGGGGTAAAACCCAGAAACATCCCCAGGCACACTCCTGCCGCTACTTCTGCCGGGGAAATATTTAACTGCAGGATGCTTAAGATCCGCGCCGGTATATTGACAAACGAAAACATCGCTATTTTTTTATCTTGGTTATCTTTGAGCCTTCAAGGGTGATGTTGTACATAAGCCCTTTCTGGTCCAGGACAAAAGCTATTATAGGCTCGTTTAGTTTAGCCGTATCTATAGATGCGCCGGCCCCAACTGCTATGACTGCGACCGACAAATCGCCGCCTACCTTCCATCCTGTGCTTGCGCGGAATTTATCCAAGGCTTCAGTATTCATAAATGCCATTATAATGGTCTTTTTCTGGCCGCCGAACTGGAACCCTATTGAAGCTGCGGCAGTGTTATAATAATCTACTGTCTTTCCACCTACTCTTAAAGCGCCTTCGCCATATTCTCCGCCTATTCCGATACCGGCCTTAAAAACAGCCGGAAACACAAGGACCCCTGCGGCTTTTTTCAGCACCTCATCTGCGCCTTGTGTCTCTGAGAACTTACTAAGTGAGGAATCCACGTTTGCATCAATTGTCTTTGCGTCGTCAGCAAATGCCTTCAATGACACAGCGGATATAAACCCCATCACCATTACTGCGATTAAAAAATACTTCAATGCCTTCATCATAAACGCCTCCTTTTATTATTTGCTACGCGTAGCTATGGGCGAAAAGGGGACTTCCCTCTATGCGTAGGTATTTATTATAGCCAAATTAGCTGGATAAACAAGCAAATTTTGGGTTTTGCGCTTTAGCGAGGCGTTGCCTCAATCACTCTACAATATCTCCAACTACAGGCTCAACCTTTATGCCTTGCTGCTCTAAATATTTTCTTCCTTTCTCCAGATTCTCTTTTGTGCCGCTTAACTCCAAAGTAACATCGCCTACTGTTTCCGTAATATTAGCCCTACGGATATTCGGTATTACATTATACTTCTTTGCCATGGTATAAACCACAGGGCTCTTAATTAGCCTTTGGGGAAATACTAAATGCACCATTTTCTTTGCCATGATGTCACCTCCGATTTTTTAATAGAAAAATCGTCCCGAGAACGCGGCGATCAGGAGCGTTCGAGGGGCTTCTTTCTTAAACTACAAAATTCCTGATAATCAATCAACCTTGTCACTGTTGGATTCTCCCCGCAGACTGGACATTCCCTATCCTTTGGAACTTTAACCTTACGAAAAGATGAGTCGAGAGCATTAAACACCAAAAGCTTCCCCGTTAAAAGTTCTCCTGTGCCCAAAACGAATTTCAGCACCTCATTTGCCTGAATTACTCCTATTACGCCTGCGACCGCACCCAGAATCCCTGCTTCTTGACAGCTCGGCACAAGTCCCGGCGGAGGCGGCGAGGCAAAAAGACACCTGTAACAGGCGCTTTCACCAGGTATGATTGTTATTGCCTGGCCGTCAAATCTGAATATCCCTCCATGTGATAAGGGTTTTTTCGATAATACGCAGGCATCATTTACTAAATACCTGGTTGGGAAATTATCCGAACCGTCTACCACAATGCCATAATCTTTAATAATATCCAAAATATTCTCAGAAGTAACCCTAAGATTATAAGTAACTACCTTTACATCTTCATTAATCGCATTAATTCTATCCCGGGCAGATTCTACTTTTGGCCTGCCTACATCTTTTATTGAGTGGATAATCTGCCTCTGCAGGTTGTTAAGTTCGACTTTATCCGAATCAACAACGCCAATCGTCCCGATTCCGGCAGATGCCAAATATAAAGCCGCAGGAGAACCGAGGCCGCCCGCGCCTATTATTAGAACTTTTGCGGCAAGTAATTTCTCCTGTCCTTTCCCGCCTATATTTGGCAGAATTATTTGCCTGGAATATCTCTCAATTTGGTCTTCTCGTAATTTCATCTATCTCCCTCCAGCGATTGTCCCTCGACTGCGCTCGGGATAATCGCCAATATACTAACCGCCGGCGATTGCCGGGATTATGGATACTTCATCGCCATCTTTTAACAAAGTATTGTCCTGCTTCAGAAAACGCACGTCTTCCTCGTTCACATAGATATTGATGAACCTGCGGATTTTCCCGGTTTCATCGCATAGCCTTTCCTTTAATCCCGGGAAACTCTTCTCCAAATCATCAATCAGCTCTTTGATGTTGGATCCGTTTGCTTCAACACCTGCCTGATTCTTGGTGAGTTTCTGAAGCGGCGTAGGAATTATTACTTTAACTGCCATATTTTCACCTCCGATTTTTTTATCAAAAAATCGTCCCGAGAATGCGACGAATAGAAGCATTCGAGGGACTTTATCTTTTCACGTTCTCCTCGAAATGCGCTAGGTTTGGTTTTATCTTTATGGGTTTGCCAATTTTTTCTGCCACAGCTTCCTGCGTCTTTAAACCGTTACCGGTGATACTTACGACAATTGACTCATCTTTAGGAATCCTTCCTTGTTCAATCAGCTTTTTGGTAACGCCTAAGGTAACGCCTCCGGCTGTCTCGGTAAATATTCCCTCGGTTGCAGCTAAAAGTTTTATCGCCTCAACAATTTCATGGTCAGAGACATCTTCTGCCCAGCCCCCTGTTTCTTTTACGGTTGCCATGGCATATATCCCGTCCGCAGGATTTCCTATGGCTAAAGATTTAGCAATAGTATTGGGCTTGATAGGTTTTATGATCTCCATATTTTCCTTTATTGCCGTCACTATAGGAGCGCATCCTGTTGCTTGGGCAGCATAGATTTTCGTTTCGAGTTTATCAATTAATCCGAGAATTTTAAATTCTTTCAGGCTTTTGTAGATTTTGGTGATGAGCGATCCTCCGGCGCAAGGAACGATTATATGTTTGGGCGCTTTCCAGCCCAATTGCTCTGCAATCTCATAGCCGTAAGTCTTTGAACCTTCCGCATAATAAGGCCTGATATTAATATTTACAAATGCCCATTTGCAAATTGTCGCAATCTCAGAACAAAGCCTGTTTACCTGATCGTAATTGCCTTCCACAGCTATTAAGACGGGGTTATAAATAAGCGCCCCCACAACCTTGCCTAGCTCAAGGTCAGCGGGAATAAAGATATATCTTTTTAATCCCGCTACGGCTGCTTGTGCGGCAACAGAATTAGCTAAATTCCCGGTTGATGCGCAAGCGACTGTATTAAATCCGAATTCCTTGGCCTTGGATAAAGCCACGCTGACCACCCTGTCTTTAAAAGAAAGGGTAGGGTGGCACACAGAATCATCTTTTATATAAAGCTCTTTTACTCCGAGCGCCTTTTCTAAATTTCTTGCCCTGATTAAAGGAGTAAACCCTGAATTTAAGCCGTCTGTAGGCTCTCCATCCAAAGGTAAAAGCTCTTTATAGCGCCAGAGATTTTTTGACCGCGATTCTATTACCTGCCTGGTTAACTTCTTTTTTATTCTTTCATAATCGTAAACTACTTCCAGCGGCCCAAAACAGTATTCGCACACATATAGCGGCTCTTTGGGATATTCCCTGCCGCACTCCCTACACTTTAACCCTTTTACATAACTCATGTCTTCACCTCACACTCTCTTAATAACTAATTTCCAATGTTCGGCTATTTTTTCTACCTTAAGAATCAGGTGACCTTCCTCTTTGACGCTTGCGGTTACATTAATAATGGGCTCACCGTCATCCAACACAACCTCTAATGTCGAACCTGCCTCCATGCTTTCCAGTGTCAACTTTGTCTTAACAAAGTTAAGCGGGCAGGGAACTCCTTTTAAATCTAAATACCGATTGATTTTAAACTCACTCATAGAATTTCTTTCTTCATTGTTTCTATATCCTGTCTTTCCAAGGCCTCGCCGAATCTTTCCCCGATTTGCGCAATCCGATTATAGCAACGAACCGTATTTTCTATGATACCGGGAATCTCTTTTTCATCGACAAAGTTGGCTATTTTTTCCCCGAATTTCGGAAAACGGCCTACTTTTCCGCCGATGTAAACGGCAAAACCGGTTTTCTTCAGCTTCCAGGCATTGACCGGACAAACTCGGATACAATCTCCTTCAAAAAAGCAGTTTTCCTTTTTATATACCGGCCGTTTATTTTTATCCATAACAATAGCGGGGTCTTTCTTCCCCCGGCCGCAGACTTTTTCGCACACCTTCGCGCATAAAGTACAACCAATACATTTGCTCAAATCCACCTCAGGTTCTCCTTGCGCCAAAAAACCAAGGTCGTTTTCCTGTGGCTTGGCGCAGGAATTAAGACAACCGCTAATTGCCACTTTAAATTTTTTCGGAACATCCTTTCCAAAAGCTACCCGGTCTAATTTCTTGGCAAGCTCTTCTGTATTTACCAATCCAAACCGGCACACACTGGCGCCCGGGCAAGCGATCAGATTTCTTGAACGGGGGCCGCAGGCGCCCCTTAAAATACCGAATTTCTTCAGATCCTTGAGCAACTTCGGAATATTGTTTATGTGGATCCATGGAATCTCTATTCCCTGCCGGGTAGATACATGAACATAGTCCCGGCCGTATCTCTTGGCTAGCGCAGAGTACTTCTTTAAAATATCCGCCTTTAAATAGCCTCCGGGAATGCGGGTGCGCAAGATAAAATAATCCTTCTGCTTCTGTTTTATAATACCGCCTGTCCTTAACTCCTGCAGCTCGGCATCTGTATGGTTTTTGTTTTGCATAGAAAACCCCCTACACACTTCGACTACGCTTCAAAATATTGCTGCATAGAAAAGTATCTTTCTCCGGTATCCGGTAATACCACGACAACGGTCTTGCCTTTGCCTAAGCCTTTAGCCACCTTTAACGCCGCCGAGACAGCGGCTCCTGCTGAGATCCCGACGAATAGCCCTTCTTCCTTAGCCAGCCTATTGGAAATACTAAATGCTTCATTGTCATCAACAGCAATTATTTCGTCGATAATCTCCCTATTTAAAATACCGGGAATAAAACCTGCGCCGATACCCTGAATCTTATGCGGCCCGGGTTCTTTTCCGGAAAGAACTGCGCTTGCCTTGGGTTCGACTGCGATTATTTTTATTTTCGGATTCATCTTTTTCAGAACTTCTCCCACCCCTGTTATTGTTCCGCCCGTGCCCACGCCTGCGACAAAAGCATCGATCTTGCCATCTGTAACTCTTAGTATTTCCTGCGCTGTCGTCCTTCTGTGAATTTCAGGATTAGCCTTATTCTTAAACTGCTCAAGGCTAAAGCTATTCGGAATCTTCTTTAAAAGCTCTTCTGCTTTTTTGATAGACCCGTTCATGCCTTCGACTCCGGAAGTAAGCACAACTTTTGCGCCATAAGACTTGAGTATGTATACCCTCTCCAGGCTCATTGTCTCGGGCATAGTTAATATGCACTTGTATCCTTTAGTAGCGGCAATCATAGCTAAGCCAATTCCTGTATTACCGCTCGTCGGCTCAATAATCGTGGATCCTTCTTTGAGCAACCCTTTATCTTCCGCATCCTCAATCATGGCCAGGCAGATTCTGTCCTTCACGCTGCCGCCGGGGTTAAACATCTCCAGTTTAGCCAGAATCTGGGCTGAATCTTCACCAACTATATGGTTAAGCCGAACCATCGGTGTTTGCCCGATCAATTCCGCAACATTCTTTGCTATCCTATCAGAAAAGGGCATGCCACCTCCCATGTAATAAACAAATTCCAATTTATCATCGGGTTTTAGGACCGTGGTCTTATACTTATCCCTTGCAATAATTCCATCGTTCAATTCTACAGTAACTACCTCAGTCCTGATTTTCTTTGCATCCAGCAAATCCTGAATAGTTAACGCGCTCACAATTTCCTCTTTTTTGCCGTTTACATAAATCGCTATTGCCATCTTATTCCCCCCTTAAGCCCTTCAACTCTGTTTCTATAAATTTCAATGTTTTATTTAAGTCTTCGGCGCTATGCGCTGTTGATAAAAAGTTCGCCTCAAATCCCGAAGGAGAAAAATATACACACCTTTTTAACAAACCATGAAAGAACTTCTTGAATAATCTTAGGTCCTGCATCTTGGACGAGTTAAAATCTACAACTTCTCTATCTGTAAAAAATAGGCTGAACATGGAACCGATACTATTGACTTTAAGTTTTATCTTGAGATCTTTTGCTTTTTCTCTTATCTTTTCGCAAAATTCCTTTGTCATTCTTTCCAAATTCCTATAAGGATTATCTTTTTTCAATATATTCAAAGTCGCTATGCCTGCGCTAACAGCGATAGGATTTCCTGAAAGCGTTCCTGCCTGATAAACCGGGCCTTCCGGTGCCAATAGCTGCATTATATCAATCTTGCCGCCAAAAGCGCCTACAGGCAATCCCCCTCCGATAATCTTGCCCAGGCACGTTAAATCCGGCCTGACATTAAAGTGCCCTTGGGCTCCGGCATATGAGAGCCTAAAGCCCGTAATAACCTCGTCGAAGATAAGAACGATATTGTATTTATCAGCAATCTCCCTCAATGATTGCAAAAATCCTTCTTTCGGTAAAACAATGCCGCAGTTTGCCAGCGCCGGCTCAATAATAATTGCCGCTAAATCCTTTTGATATTTTTTTACTGTCTCCAAAACCCTCTCTATATCGTTATAAGGAAGAACTAATGTGTGTTTAATAAAATCTCTCGGAACGCCCAAACTGTCCGGTAATCCCAACGTAGCTTGTCCTGAACCGGCCTTTACCAAAAGATAGTCTGCGTGGCCATGATAAGCGCCTTCAAATTTTATAATCTTCTCTTTTTTCGTATAAGCTCTTGCCAGCCTAATCGCTCCCATCGCCGCTTCGGTGCCGGAATTGGTAAACCTTATCTGCTCTATAGAAGGCAAAGCCTCAACAATAAGCTTCGCTAATTCTATTTCAAGCTTTGTAGCTGTCCCGAAACTTGTGCCTTTTTTTATGGCTTCTATCAGCGCCTTGGTAACTTCGGGGTGCGCGTGCCCTAGAATCAAGGCTCCCCATGAAAGGCAATAGTCAATGAATTCCCTGCCGCACTCACCATAAATCTTTGAGCCCAACGCCTCTTTCATAAATACCGGGTATCCGCCTACTGCCTGAAATGAACGCACCGGGCTATTTACTCCTCCGGGAATAAATTTCTTTGCCTCACAAAAGAGACTTTTAGCTATCTCTACGCCAGCCATCTTAACACCTCTTTGCCGAAATAAGATATAATCAGATCTGCCCCGGCTCTTTTAATGGAAGCGAGAACCTCAAGCGCAAGTTCTTTTTCTCTCGCCTTATCCCCGCCTGCCAGCTTCTTTATCATGCTATATTCACCGCTCACATTATATGCGGCAATAGGAACGGCGAACTTCTGCTTTGCGCGATAAATGATATCTAAATAAGCCAAGGCTGGCTTTACCATAACAATGTCTGCGCCTTCATCAATATCCTGTTTTATCTCTCTTAAGGCCTCGTTGCTATTTCGATAATCCATCTGGTAGGATTTCCTGTCGCCAAACTGCGGCCTCGAATCCAACGCCTCCCTAAAGGGCCCGTAAAAACTTGATGCATATTTTGCCGAATAGGCCATGATACCTGTATCATCAAATCCATTCTTATCAAGCATCTCTCTTATCGCCCTGACCTGGCCATCCATCATTGCTGAGGGCGCCACAAAATCTACCCCTGCCTCAGCATGAGACAAAGCGATATTCGCTAATACCTTTAGGGTTTCATCGTTGTCTATAATTTTTGACTTTTGACTTTTTACTTTTGACTTTCTTATTATTCCGCAATGGCCATGGGTTGTATATCCGCAGAGGCACACATCTGTAATTACAATCAGTTTTCTGAACTCCGTTTTTATTGCTTTTACCGCCTTTTGCACAATACCATCGTCTCTATACGCCGGGCTTCCCTGTTTATCCTTGGTTTCAGGAATACCGAATAAGAGTATAGATCTTATTTCTTTTGCGCCCGATATGTCCTTAAGTAAGCTATCAATTGAAAAATGATAGACGCCGGGCATGGATTTTATTTCTTTTTTTGCATTTCTTCCTTCAGTCACAAAATATGGCAAAATAACATCCTTAGGATCAAGCCGGGTTTGGCTTATCCAATCCCTTAAATTAACTCTCTGTCTTAATCTTCTTAACCTCGCAACCTGCATCTTTTTAACTCCTGCAAAGTCACATCTCCGATATGGCGGATTTTGACTTTCTCCGGGATTTTCTTATATCTTTTTTTAAAATTCCTTACCGTTGAAGGGCTGGTAAAAATAATCTCGCCGAAATTTTCCAGATCCAGATCAGGCAGATCGTCGGGCATAACATTCCTGTAAGCAAACCCTAAAACAGCCCTTGCGCCCAATTTTATCAATTCTTTTTCCAGCCCCTTGTCAGAAATATCCGAGCGGGGAAGAAATATTTTTTTATTTTTCAAGCCTATCTTCCTGAATTCCTCTATCAAACCCTTTGACGATTCATTCTTAGGCACCAAATCTGCCTTAATCCCAAAATCTGAAAGGCGATTTCGGGTAGAACCTCCGACTGCTGCAATCTTGACGCCGCCAAGTATCCTTGAATCGTAACCGATAATTTTCAATCTCTTAAAAAAATATTCGACCCCATAGCGGCTGGCAAAAATGATCCAGTCATAATCGCTGATATCCGTCAGGTAATTATCGAATTCCCTGTAATCATCCATTGGTTTTATTTCAATCATGGGTAGATGAAAATATGCGCCCTTTGTGAAAAACCTGTCTTTGGATAATCCGGTAAAAAGAATCTTTTCATTTTTTCTTAGCCAGTTAAATCGCTTCCCCAGTTTCACGACTTCTCCGACGACAATTATTGCCGGCGGCTTGATCCTTTCTCTCTCGGCCTTCTTCGCGATATCTGCCAGAGTTCCGTTTGAAACTTTTTGCGTTGGTAGGGTCGCATTCTGGATTATCGCACAGCCGGTGTCTTTCGGTTTACCCGCCTTAATTAACTCCTTGAGTATCTTTGGCAGGTTTTCTACCGCCATGTACAAAACAAGCGTCCCGACTTTACTTAAGGCTTTCCAATCAATACTGCTTACTTCTTTTTTGGGATCCTCATGGCCGGTTACAAAGGCGCAAGTAGAGGCAAGCCTCCTGTCGGTAAGCGGTATTCCTGCGTAACTGGCTGCGGCACTCGCGGCAGTAACTCCGGGCACTAACTCATAATCTGTCTTGTTTCTTGCCAACGCATCCAACTCCTGGGAAAGGCGGCTAAAAATAGAAACATCCCCGTTTTTAAGCCGCACTACCTTTTTGCCTTCTTTAACCTTCTCGATCATTAAATTGCCGATTCTTTCCTGGTGTATTGAAAAACCGTTAGAATATCTTCCCTTCTTGGCCAATTTATCGCAACAGATAAGCTCTGCCCCTGCCCTGGCGTATTCCAAGACT
Source organism: Candidatus Omnitrophota bacterium (assembly GCA_043797125.1). Lineage (GTDB taxonomy): Bacteria > Omnitrophota > Gorgyraeia > JABMRG01 > JAFGKX01 > JAZDPX01. The sequence continues at coordinate 35,832 of JAZDPX010000036.1, read as the reverse complement.
CTTTTATCAACAAGGTAATCATAAATGACAACATCTGCCTCTTTAAGGATACGCGATCCTCTTACAGTTATTAAATCAGGCCTTCCCGGGCCTGCGCCAACTAAATAAACCTTGTTCTTCATAATAAAACAACCTCCCGAGAATCGATTACCAAAAGCAGGCTATGAAGCTTTGAATCTTCTGCTCTTGTAACAATTGCTAAAGCCCCTTGCAAAGGGTGCGGCTTAATAATCTCAAAAGGAATTCTCTCTGTTATTCTTTTTTCTAAACCAAGGCGCACTAAACCGCAAGCGGCTATGACAACTGCATCCATGCTGCTATTATCTAATTTTTCTAAGCGCTCTTCGATATTTCCGCGGATATCTAGTATGTCAAAGTCTTCTCTATACGCCCTTAGCTGGGTTTTGCGCCGAACGCTGCTCGTGCCGATTCTTGCTCGACGGGGCAGCTCCGCCAGCTTTAAGCCATTTCTGGATACCAAGGCATCGTAGGGGTCTATGGGGCTTGTCTGCGCTGCTGTAACCAGCCCCTCTATCAGCGTATCGGGTAAATCTTTCGCGCTGTGAACAGCAAAATCAAGCCCGCCTTTTAAAAGAACGTTGTCTATTTCTCTTGTAAAAAAATCTGTTCCCTCTATTTGTGATATAGGCGTGACTTTGTCTCTATCGCCATAGGTGTCTATGCCTATAATCTTGGCCTTAAAATCAGGATAAAACTTCCTTAAGGCCTCTAAAATCTCCTCTGCCTGGCTTAAGGCAAGAGGGCTGGTTCTGGTTCCAATACGGTAAGTTTTTGCCATAATAAAGCTGCCTCTTGACTTATTAGTTTTTCTATTCTCTCTGCCTCGAGCCTTTTCTTCTGTAAATTCTTTTGCACAATAAAACTTAAGTCTTCTAAATTAAATATTTCGACATTTTTCATCTCCCGCACCTTTGGATCCACATCTCTTGGCACAGCCAAATCCACAATAAGCAGCCTGCGGGGAATGGCGCTGCCTAAAGTTTCTTTCTTTATGATAAAATGCGGGCTTGTTGTCGCGCTAATGATAACGTCTGCTTGTTTCAAGAGCTCTGGTAATTTTTCAAGACGCACAGCGCTCTGGCCAATACTGGAGGCCAACTCCTTTGCTCTCTCAAATGTCCGGTTAGATATGAAAATGACTCTTGATTTCTCGGCCTTTAAATACCTTAAAACTAACTCTGTAACCTTACCTGCTCCGATAATTAAAATATTCTTGCCTGCCAGGCCATTAAATTTTTCTTTGATAAAATCTATTGTCAAACTTCCGATAGATGCCTTGCCTTCGGAAATCGCTGTCTCCCGGTGAATCATTTTTGCATAAGTTATGGCTGCGTTAAAGGCCGCATCTAAGTGTTTGTCTGTAAACCCGGCGTTTCTTGCCTCTAAAAATGCGGCTTTCAGCTGCCCTGAAATTTGAGTTTCTCCCAGAATTAACGAATCTAATCCGCAGGCAACAGAAAATAAATGTCCGATCGCCTCTTTGCCTTCATAGGTGTATAGGTAAGGAAGAACCCTTTCTTTGGCAATCTCATTAAACCGGCAGAGAAAATTTTGCAGTTCTGTTATCCCTGCCGCCGGGTCTTCTGCACTGGCATACAATTCTACCCTGTTGCACGTGGAGAGGATAACCGCTCCTTTGAAAACAGGCCTTTCCTTGAGCAAAAAAAGAGTCTGTCCGAGCCTTCTACTGGAAAAAGAGAGTCTTTCCCTTAGCTCAATCGGGCTAAACTTATGATTTGTCCCGGTAACTACAATATTCATTCTATCCTCAGCTCCTCTTCCGTAATCTTTTCTTCTTTAATCTTAAAAGATCTTATTGAAGGATTCTTTTTATCTTTTAGCGAGATAATCACGTATGAGACTTCAGGATATAAGGCAAGTTCTACATCGTGGCTTGAGGGGCACGCCTCGCTTGCTACGTGCGAATGATATATCCCGACCATTTCCTGTCCTTCATTTCTTACCTCTTTCATCGCCTTTAATTGTTCCCTTGCGTCCATAAAGAATGTCTGCGGGCTTGCCTCCGCGTTGGTCATTTCATAAACTTTCTCAACTCTTCCCTGGCTGCCTGCCAATATTCCACATGCCTCGTTAGGGAATTCGCGAATGGCGTGTTCCGTTATTCTCTTAAGTAATTCTTTTTTTAAGATAAGCATCTATCTCCTTACGGATAAAAATAATAGCAAATAAGCAATAGCCCCAGAGATTAATGGCGTAATTAGCCAAACAATAAATGTCTTTTGAATCACATGGTGATCCCATGTATGCTTATGACCATTTTTCAAACAGCTTACCGCAAATATTGATGAAATATTCAACTGTACTAATGACTGCGGTATCCCTAAGAGCGAGGCAAATATTAATAGAGTTGCTGTAACAAAAGAAATCAGGGTGCTCGAGAAAAGGCCTAAAGGGACTATTTCTTTGCCGGCGGTCTGAAGCGGCCCCTTTCCCAAGACAAGTGCCCCTATGCCGAAAATGGGGGAAACTAAAAGTATTCCTACATTAATTCCGATGAGCCCCGCGCCAAATAACGGGCCAACAGCATTGCCTACATTATTGCTGCCTATGGCAAAAGCAACATAACAACTAACAATTATGGCTGACAGCCTTAATTTTTTCTCGTTGGCAAATAACTTCTGGTAAATATGCAGATTATCGTGCTCCGGCGGATATATTTTTCGATAAATCCACAAGGTCAGACCGTAAGAAAAAAGAGGCAAGATAACCCACATTGGCAGAATCTTGAAAAAGAGCATTTTTAGATTCAGGTATTTGAAGTACACTCCTGTGCTGACTATCGCTCCTACCGTAACCTGACTGGTAGACTGCGGAATTTTTAGCATATTTGCCAAAAATAACCCCAAAGTAGCTGCTGTAAGGATAATCAGCGCAACATCAAAGGTAACCAATCCTTTTGGCAGAAGATTCTTACCTAAGGTAACGGCTACATTTCTACCTAAAAGAATACCTCCTATTATTACAAATAACCCAAATAATATGAACGCACGCTTTCTACTAATGAGCCTGCTTCCGTAAATGGAAGAAAAGGAAGGCGCAATGCCGCTTGCTCCCATATTCATGGCAAAGAATATTACTACAATTATTAAAAGGGCTACTTTAATCATTAGATCCCGTCGCCAGCCACGTTCTTCAGAGGCCGGGTATGTATTCCGCATTCACCGCCGCACTTACTCGTACCAATCCAACGTCCGGCGCGTTCATTTTCATCATTTGTAATCTTAGTGCACGGCGCGCAGCCAAGCGACCTAAAGCCTTCCGCGTAAAGAGGATTCACCGGGACCCGGCACAAAGCAAGATATTGCCACACCTCGCGCTCTTTCCAAATGAGTATGGGATTTAGCTTGATCAACCCCTTATCCCTCTCTTCAACCTCCTGAAAGTCGGTGCGCGTTCTGCCCTCGGTGCAGCGTAGGCCGGTTACCCAACATGTAACGCCCATCTCTTCTATGGCGCGTTTCACCGGTTCGACTTTCAATATGTCGCAGCATCTGTCAGGATCGATTTCATAGAGCTTATCGGGAATTTCAACATCGCTTTTGTAAACCCTTATCTCTGGATACCAAGCTACCGTTTCCTGCATAAATTTCACTGTCTCTTTCGGCTTAAACCTGGTGGTTACTATAAACCCGCGTATTTTCGTATTTACCTTTTTCGCAAGGTCCCATACCGCGACTGAATCCTTCCCCAAACTATTCGCCACCACAAGGCCGTCGCCGTATGCTTTATACGCTTCCCTTATGAGCGCCTTTGATCTATCCACCTTTTCTTTAAAATTCAGTTTTTCTACCAATTCCTTCAAATTCTCTTTTGTATTTAATAAACCCATCTTTTTCTTCCTCCCTTTTACATTGTGCGGTTGCTTAACAATGCCCTTATCAAATAAAAAACCGCTGTCTACATTATTTCTCCAGCGGTAGGTTTTTACCTTGTAAATATTTCTTCGATATTTACACAGGCGGACCCGCCCCCATTCAAATAGAATACGCCAGCGCTTTCTGCCGATCAGTAATCTGCGAAACCAACTTTTCAAAGGTCAAGTTATCCACAATATCTGATGTTGCCCGAGAAACATCCTGCCACATTTTCTTAAACACGCACTTATGGATATCGGAACAGTTAGAATATCCTTCTTTCACGCATAAAATCGGCTCTATTGGCCCCTCTATAAACCGCACTACCTGGCCTACTGTAATTAACTCCGGCGCCCTGGAAAGCAAATAACCTCCGGAATTCCCGCGCTTGCTCTCAATAAAACCGCCTTTTTTCAATTCCGCGAGAACTTGTTCCAAAAATTTTATAGGCGCGTCTATGCGTTTAGCTAAATCGTGGGCTGTTACTATTTCAGTATTGTAACGAAGCGCTAAATCCAACATCGCTTTAAGCGCATAATCGCCTTTAAAAGTGATTTTCATATTATCCTCTTCTCTATTATCTCTATCGACATAGTATAGTATACATGATAATTCAATTTTGTCAAGTATTTTTTTGTAATTTTTTTGATCGGTAAAGTGCTTGCGATTATTGAGGGCGTAAGGGTTGTTACCAGGCCCTAATCATTTATCTCTTATTTTTTAACCAATACCAGCAGCATCTTAAAACGCTCTTTGGCCTGCACAGAATCAAGCACATTAACCAAAGCATCAAACGGCCTGGTAATTTACCATATCGCATAATTTTAAAACCTGCAATTTTGTGCTCCTTATTTTAAGTAACCTACTTAATGATTCCTCTGGCTGTGTTAAATTTCATATTATTCCTCCTATACCTTACCCCCGGTACTTACCCCAAGGATCGATAACACGCCAAGGGGTCTTGAAACAACTGAAATTTTATGTTATACTTTAATTAGCCGATAAGGGTAAACTGCGAGAAATCGTAGGGCACAAAGCCACAGGCCTTCGCCGGTCCTTTAAGTGATCGGAAAGGCAGCTGGGTTGCCGGATATAAGCGGCGGTTATAAAAAGGCTATACGCCTTCCGCCCTATACCGTGAACCTTATCGGTTTTTTTATTTTTTAATTACCTGACCCGGTACCTGCTTATTTAGTATGCCGAGCAGCGCAAAATATATTTCCCTGCATATCCACGCGTCGGTAGCCGCGTAAACTACCTGCGTATGTTTAAGCGTCGGTGAGTCCCAACGGGAGCAGCGCGTCTGCTTGGATATCCTAAAACCGAATAGCAACGCCGCTAGGCCGCGTATGCCTGCATTTCTTATTCCGGCCTTGGCCGCCATGCCTGCCAGTTCGATAAAACCTGATGGATTAAATGGCAATACATCGTTCAGTTTCTTTATATCATCCGACACGCTAATGCCAGCTTTCAGCACATTCTGATTGGCCAAAATATCGGCTAGCGGCTTATGAGAATCGATACGCCCTATCTGGAATATATATACCCCGTCGCTGGCGGCAAGCTGGAATATGGACGGCGGATAGGACTCACCCTTCTTAAAAGCTGGCCTTGTCTCCGTATCGAAGCCTAAGACATTCTCTCTGCCAAGAGACCGCACAGCCGCTCTCATCTTCTCGTCCGAATCTATCACATGGATAGAGCCTGTGTAATGTTTGAGAGGCAAAGCGTTTATCTCTGTTTTTGATATAGAATGTCTACGTAAGGTTGTGTACACGACGCCCAGTTACCCTGCTATAGCGTTTTTTCTTGTTTTTTCTTGTTTGCTTCGTTTTTTATGATTTTTTCTTTGCTTGCCTGTTTGTTGTGTTTATCCTTATCTTTCCTGCCTTTATCGCCCATGGATATGCCTCCTTTTTTCCGGGTTCAATCCTAGAACCACCCCGCGGTAACGGCACCACTCCCCTCTTACGCTCCTACAATTTAAAATCTGTTTTATTGGATTTTTGCTTGGAGAATGCGGTCTTTACTTTATCCAGCGATTCCTGAAGAGCGCCTAAAATCTTTTCTGCTTCCTCAGGAGTAGATTCATAACTGGAGCCTGCAAGGTTTCCTATAAGTTCGATTTTGGATATCGCATTTTTTACCCTTTTTGTTGCCAACCTCTTGAATTTATCGCTTTTCGTCTCTACCTGCCCTGTCATTTTCTCCTCCTTTTTTTTAAGTGCCATATTGCCTGCCTCGCCGCCAGGCGGACTGATTAGATGCGTACCTGGTACATATTCCGTGTTATTCCGACAATATTTTCAAAAGATTCAGCCCTGTAGCAGGATCAATTGATTTCGCTGCCCTAACCCCCCTTAACTCAAATACAATCGCTTCTATTACTAAAAATACCTTTGACTTACCACGCACGCATCCGGTAAGCGCCTGTCGCTTTTTACCCATACTGCAATGGACATGTATTTGCGGACCTGTCTTGTTGGTAAAGATTGTTGCTATTCCCAATACTTCCCATCCGTCTTTAAAGTAAACCTTGTTAGGTTGCGGCGGTATTACCGGTTTTCTGGGGCCTGTGACTAAATCCCCTTTTTTCAGCGCCCCGATAAAAATCATGGCCGCGGCTTTTATCTTCTCCTTCTTCGCAAAACTGGAAAGCTCATCCAAGAAGACATCGTCATCATTAAACTTCAGCACAAACACTCTTCCTAAATTTCCTTTTGTATATTTCATAAGCTATATTACAACCTGTAAATTCGCTTGGCGTTGGCGCCGCTGATTTTGTCTTTAATCTCCGCTGGAAGCGTGTCGATGAATTTCCAGGTGCTTTCTATAGATGAATCTAGTTTTCCTGGTTTGCTCGCAAAAAATCCGTCGGTGCCGACAACGAAACGGTCGGGAAAATCCTTGAAAAGACTTAGCCAGTCGGGCTTAATCTGGTAGTTTTCATCTACAATCTGATTTATCCCGCCAGGTCCCGCGGTATTTGTAACCATTTTAGCCGCGCCCACCCAGATGGCGCAGTAAAGATTAGAGTGCCGGTTAAGTAAGCCGCGAATAAGCGTGGGTGTAAGCTGGCACATAGTGTCTCTGCCAACATGCTGCCAGACAATTTTCGCGTCGCGGTTATGCGCGAGTAAACGCTCTAACCCGGGAACATTGGCTTTAAGTGTCGAGGGATTCTGCGAGCTCATACCTGTCCAGAGAGCGGGTGTAGCCATATCCGTAGGCACGCAATCCATATGCAAATCAATTGGAAGTCCGTACTGCGCGGAATAATCAGCCAGCTTAAAGAATAACGGATGATCTGCAAAGACTTGCTCAAAGATGTGGCGGTCACTATATGAAATATGCAGAACCGCCATTTCACCGAAACACTTAGCGCCATTATCAACCGCCTGCTTTACCGCCCGCTCAAATTTTGCGTAAACCTCATCATCCACACTGCCTGCGTCGGTTCCTTGAATAATCGGATTTAAGCTGTCGCCGCCATCGCCAAGAACCAAGCGTTCCGGGTGACGCCGCACTGCTTGCACAAAATTGCCCCAGTCATCAGGCCCGCCGCGGTTTTTATAATTTTTTGGCGGTGACATAACGATGGCTTGCCGCAGCCCCAGGCGATCCATTACAGCAACCAAGTTATCCGCAGCCGCCTCATATTCTTCCTTAGTCGCGCTTTGCTTTCTGCTTTGTCCGCGTTGGCCGGGTTGCGTCCAGCGCTGGTCCGAGCCGCGCTTATTGCCGCCGGGCACGCCCACCCCCTGCGGCATTTCTCCGGCAATCAAGTGCGTATGTACGTCGATATACTCCGCCGCCGGCGCGCTATTGATAAAGATAAAAGAAAATAAAGCAACGCAAAGCTGCATTAAAAAATTTCTCATCAAATACTCCCTTGTTTATCGCGCTCGGGGGCATTCAGCCGAACAACTCGGGGACAAGCAGCCGATTGGCCACGTACCTGGCACTAATCTTGGCTTTCCTGTTCTTCTTCTCCGGAAGCTGTGATTTTCCACTGGGCTTCAATTATCTGGGTGCCGTACATTTTATCCTCTTCCAAGCCGGGAAAAGGCAATAATGTGGGCGGCGCCTCATTTTGTTTTTCGACGACGCCAAGCTTTTTGGCAAAACTATCGGCTTGTTCCTTCGTAGTTATCTTTTCGGTGTTTGCCACCAGGGCCATTATTCCCTGGGCCTGTTTTAAAAATGGGTTCTGAATCATATCGTTAAGGGTCCACATCCTGCTGCCTTCGATTACTCTGTCGCCTTTTTGCCATGCGTCCATATATTTAAAAGTCACTAAAAGCGGCACCTGGGTATTGATTGAAAATACCGGAATGGCCGGACATATCACTATAAGGTCATATTGCTGCAAATCCTGATTAAGCGATAACTGCACAGAACCGGAATTTAGGTTTTTTGCCCCGCGGGCAACCGCGGTTTGTATATATTTCCTGTCGCGCAATGATTCCTGCGATAAGTCGTATTTAACCGCGCCTGACATGGTATTGTAAATGGCGACGCTTTTGTTGCTGTTGGCTCTGTCTTTTTTAAGCAAAAAATTCAGTTCAAAGTCCTGTATGCTTTCGGCTTTTTTGGGTTCGCCGTTTGCGTCTGTATAATTATAACTGCTTTTTTCGATAAATGTTATGGTCCCTTTCCATTCCGCAAATATTGTATTGTGCTTTTTTTCGCATGCCTTTTGCGAAACGCCTTTTACGGGCGGCTGGCTATTCATATATTTAAGGCTTTCATTACGGGTTGTATTTCCGTCCTGGTTAGTGTCTGCCGCAGTATACCTATCGCCTGCGGAAACGGTGGAATTGCCTTTGATATATAGATACGTACCGACACCCTTAGTTTCAGGGGGCGCGTTAGGTAATCTAAGCGTAGTTTCGTACGCTAAGTCTTTTGGGCCGACCGTGCCCAGTATTTCGACATTCTTGCCAGGTATTTCTCCAGTATCCATACTGCAGGCATGACATGCGTCTATAAACATATCGATATTCTCTACATTTTTTAACTTAGTGAATTGATTTTTCAGGTCCTCGCCGGTCAAATACGTATCTTTTGCGTAGAGCGCATCTTCGCCGCCATGGCTGGACCAGTACACGCTGACTGCATCATTCGGACCTGCTACGTTTCCTAAATGATCCATGGCTGCGCCGAAATTATCAACCGTCGCATCAACGCCGTTAAGCATCCAAATATCTGCCGGAGCAACCCCCTGTTGTATAAGCGCATCGCGTATGTTCAACATGTCATACGCGGGGCCGACCAGCTGGCTTAACCCCGGATCATTATATTCAGTGACACCCATCAAAACCACGAAAGTCCTCGCTAAAACATCACGGCAGAAGCCTAATGTCATCGATAAAACCAAAAAAAATAATATTAATAAATTTCTCGCTTTCATTTGAGTTTCCCCAATTGCTCAGCGCAATCATTTGTTACGGCAAGGATAGTTGAATCGGCTCTATCCTTTGGCGGAGTGTTTAAATAGCGCTTATATTCAAGGCATTTTTGATATGCCTGTTTTGCCGACTGTTTGTCGTTTATCTTCATATATGCTTCCGCGATCTGAAACTGCGCCATGCAGGTTACGGAGGCGCCTGTTTTCTCTTTGAATGTCTCGATGAGTTTCGTCAACGCGATTATGGATTTTTTGAAAAGGGTGTCCGCCTCGCTGCCTTGAGCTTTGTAGGCAGGTGTAAGCCATGTATCCAGTATGTAAAAATACTGCCGGGAAACGTTTTCTTTTTGCTCTATTTCAAAATTTATACCGTTCCACCAGGCCGGCTTTTCAGAATTTTCCTCGGCAAAAGCGATAACGCTAAAACAGCAAATTATTAAAAATACACCTAAAATTTTTGCTTTTTTCATAAAGTACCTCTGTATGATTACAGACGCTTTGGATTTTACGCTTCAACCTGCTCCATTTTTGTGCTGTAACCTGCTCTTATGCAAGGTACACTTTTGTGCTCAGGCCTGGGTCAGGTTGAAACTCAATTTTCGAAACGTCTGGAATGCATTTGCTGGAATGCATTTGCGGCATCTACTTAAAATTTGAAATGGACAAAGACCCTGCCGAAGTTTTTATCGTCTTTTTCTATTCGGTGATACAGCTTTTTTATTTCCTTTTGCTGTAAAAATCGCAGAACGCGTTTTTTTAATTGCCCGCTCCCCTTGCCTGGGATAATTTCCACTAAGGATATCTTTTTATCTACAGCTTCCCGGATAACACTGTTTAGCTCTGCTTCAATAGCGTTGCTCTTGTTAAAGATATCGTGTAAATCCAGTTTGATTTTAGCCATTTACTTGCCTTCGTCATTCAAACTAGCCGTACCGGGTACGCAGTTATTCGGCAACGTGTCCCCATCCTAATCGGCTAAGTGTCCCCGGGACAGGAAAGATTAGCAGGGTTTGTTGGGGACAGCTACAAGCTTAAGTCGGGAACAAGTTGGCGATTGGGTTGGTAAACGGTACATATTGCTTTTAACTGGGGTGGCTAACGGGATTCGAACCCGTGCGAACAGAGCCACAGTCTGTTGTGCTAACCACTACACTATAGCCACCACGAAATTTACTGATTTAAATGAACAATACAATGGCAATTCCTGCAGAGCCACTCTAAGTTTTCCCTTTTATTATTTCTCCTGTTACTATCACGATGATGAACAACAAGAACTCTTTTGTCGGTATTTCCGCATTTAGTGCATTTTTCTAGCTTGCCATATCTTATCAATAATTGCCTTGAAACAGTCTGGCCAGCAATCCAGTTCGGAGCATTTTCTCCGCAACGCTTATTTTTGTTCTCCCAAGAACAGTGGCAGCTAACAGAACAAAAAAACTTTTTGGTTTTTGATCTCTTAAAATCCTTGGGTGTTCTATAAATTCTTTTACCACAATAAGCGCATTCAAACCATCTCCCATTTTTCTGTGATCTGAACTGACATTTCTTGGAACAGTATTTACCCCAGCCCCTTTTTGCATGCGATTCTTTAACGGTTAGTTTTTTACCACATATGATGCATTTTCTTATCAGCATGCAAACATCTTATCAAATAGCAATATAATTGTCAAACCAATTAACAAGACCACAGTCAAGCGCTCTAACCAGCCCAGCTACAGCCACCACGTCGTTCTCCCCGAAGCATCGGGGCTCACTCCTTCTAATTTATTTGCCGCAGTTTCCACCTAATCGCCATCAGGCGCTTTGAAGAAGCCATCACTGTAAATTCGTGCATCTGCCTTAGCCATTCAAGCTTTTTCTTTGGCGATAATTTGATATACCGCAAAAGACGCTCTTTTGAAATATTTGCCTTATAAGCCATTTTCTTTTTTTATCTTGCCTTCGTAAATTATCGCCTTGCTCTCTCTTAATGAAGGACATTTGCATGTTTGCAAAGGTCCTTCGCGTCGCCTGAAACGCTTCTATTTGTCGTGTTTCATGGCTAGCTCAGGGCCATTTTTGCTTCGCAAAATTGGCGCGCCCGGCCCGACTCGAACGGGCGACCTACTGCTTAGAAGGCAGTTGCTCTATCCAACTGAGCTACGGGCGCATCGTTCGCCCCGAAAAACATCGGGGCTCACTCTTTAAAAAGAAACCCTGATGGTTTCTTTTTAATATTTATCTTCCTTCCGCGTAGGAGAAGTTTTCGCCGATAAGGGGAAACGGTCTTTCCCCTTAAAATCCCCTTTTTGGTTCTCGTCAAGCTTCGCTTGACTCGAACCATTCACGTCGCGGCTTCACGCTCAAAAGCTTTGGGTGTTGTGAGCGAGACATCAGAAATTTTTTGCCAATGTCTTTTTAGGACTTATGGCGAGGAGCGGCTAAGATTCTTTATTCTAGGGTAAGCGACGAGCCACTAAGTCCAAAAAGACGGCAAAAAATTTCAGTCTCGCGAACAATGCCCAAAGCGCAATCTGGTCGGGGCGCCCAGATTCGAACTGGGGATCTCCTGCTCCCAAAGCAGGCGCCTTAAACCAACTAGGCCACGCCCCGCAAAATTTACGAAGTAAATTTTGTCCCGACGATGCGACCTTATGGAAGCATCGGAGGGATTACTCAGAATTATACCCCCCGCCCCTTACTTTGTCAAAACTTTCTTTGCTGCGAGGCCAAGGGCTGATAAAAACAGACATATTAATATAAATATGTCCCCATACTTAGTATATATACTAGGTCTTTCTGCTTTAAATATAGGAACATTTGCGGTTTTTATGCCGCTTACAAATAAATCCCTGCCATTTTTCGAAACTTTATCATAAATTCTTCCTGTTTTGTCTATGAAGCAGCTAAGACCTGTATTTGCGCTGCGCACAAAAGAGGTCCTGTTCTCAACCGCGCGCAAAACTGAACATGCGCCATGCTGATAAGCAGCGCAGGTTTTTCCGAACCAGGCATCGTTTGTCATGTTTACCATAAAGTTTGCGCCTTTTTTTACAAATTGACGAACAAGCCCCGGGAAAATATCTTCGTAGCAGATCAGAGTAGAAAAGTCAATGGTCAATGGTCGATGGTCGATGGTCTGCAAATTAAATATTGTGTACTCTTTACCGGAAGAAAATGCCCCCGTAATCGGAAAAAACTTACGCAGCCATGGAAACTGCTTCTCGAAAGGAACAAACTCTCCCAACGCGACAAGGTGAAGTTTGTTATATTGTTCTATGAGTTTAAATTCTTTTGAAAAAAGTAAAGCGCTGTTATAGAGCGTTTCGATATTATTTTCACCCACAACAGGAGCGCCGACTAAAACCTGCGTTTGCGAATTATTTACAACTCTTTTTAGCCATTGCATCAAGCCTTCTTCATAATTTAAATAACCTGGCACTGCTGTCTCAGGCCATATTATAAGCTGCGGCTCATCTTTGGATGCCTGAAGCGTTAATTCTTCATACGTATCCATGATATTTTTCTGAAAGCGCTCGTCCCATTTCTGCTTTTGCGGAATATTTCCCTGGATAACGGAGATTTTGAATAGGCTGTCGGCCGAGGGATGGCCCGTCGTTTTGATGGTTCCCAAGACGGAGTAACCGTATGCTAAACTCAAGGCAAATAAGATTACTACAACGAGCACTTGAGCAGTTGGATGATTTTTTAGCTCCTGTTTAAATGTGCCGGTTTTTATTTTAAAGTTAGAATCTGCCCTATAACAGTTTATTGCCATTTTTATAACATTATATACGGTGATATTCAGCAATATGACTAAAAACGAAACGCCCCAGACCCCTGCAATATCCGCTATTTGTATTATCGGAAGGTTTTGATATTGAGAATAGCCTAAAAGATTCCAGCCTATTCCGCCAAACAGGTGGGCACGGAGGTACTCGAGTAAAACCCATGCAGAAGAAAGCGCAAGATAGTCTATGGTCAATGGTCTATGGTCAATGGTCGATGCTGACTGGTGACTTTGTGACTTTGTGACGTGGTGACTATGCAGCAATCCAAATGCTCCGAAGTAAATTGCCTGGTATAATGAAAGCACAACCCAGCCAATGATACTCACATGAATAAGCCAATACATGGAAAACGCAAAAAATAAAAAACCGCAAGCATAACTTAATAAAAATGCCTGCAGTTTATTTTTGTCTTCCAACGCGAAAAATAGCGGCACTAACCCTATCCACGCAAAAAAATAGAAATTGAAACTCGAAAACGCTAATGATAAAAGCGCTGCAGAAAGGGAAAGCAAAATTAAGCGCACAAAGCACAAAGCACAAAGCACAAAGCTCTTACTCATCCTTGCCGCAGCACTTTTTATATTTTTTCCCGCTTCCGCACGGGCAGGGGTCATTTCTGCCTACCTTCTCTTCTTTTCGCTTGTATGGCTGGGAAGGGCCTTGCTGCGGAATGTACGGGGCTCCCATTGTCCGGCTAGATATTTCAGCTTGCGGTAAATTTTCAGTAGTGCGCCTTAAATCGCGCATTGAAGTTGCTTCCGGGTGTATTTCTCTCTGGAGGGTCTGGCCAAATATACTGGCTACTCCACGCGTCATAGGCTGAAGCTTAAACACAAATTCAACGGATTCTTCCTTTATAGAATCCATCATATAAGAAAACATCTCAAACCCTTCTCTTTTGTATTCGATAAGCGGGTCTCTCTGGCCATAGGCGCGCAGGCCTATGCCTTCCCTTAACTCATCCATATTACGCAAATGCTCTTTCCATTTTGAATCTATTGACTGCAATAGCACAAACTTTTCAAGCTGGCGCATCATTTGCTGAGTTATTTTAATTTCCTTCTCGTTGTAATGGGTTTTTAGTTTATCGACAATGTAGTCCTTGAGTTCATTATATGAAAATTTTGACAATTCCTTTTCATCAAAGCCGAATAAAAATTTCATCTTTGCCCAGCTGCTAAAACCTGATAAATCCCAATCTTCCGGTATTGTTTCATCATGGCAATACCTGCGCAGCGCCGCTGTAATTAAATCATCTATCATATCAAACACGTAATCCTTAAGGCTGTCGCCTTCAAGTATCGCCCTTCTTTCATCATAGATAACTTCTCTTTGCTTGTTCATAACATCGTCGAAATCAAGCACGTGTTTTCTTATCTCGAAGTTATGCATTTCAACTCTTCTCTGGGCTGTCTCGATGCTCCTGGCAACTATGGAATGCTCGGCAAGCGGCATGCCCTCTTCTATTTTAAAAAAATCAACGATACGCGTAACCCTGTCCGAGCCGAATATGCGCATAAGGTCATCCTGCAAAGAAACATAAAACCTGCTTGAGCCCGGGTCTCCCTGCCTGCCGGAACGGCCTCGCAGCTGGTTATCTATGCGCCTTGCCTCGTGGCGTTCTGTGCCGATTATATGAAGCCCGCCTAATCCAACTACATTTTCATGGTCATCTTTTGCCTGAATTTTTGCCTGTTGGAAGATCTCTTTGTAATCATCATCGCTTAAAGCCTTATCGCCTGCCTGAATTTTTGCAATGGTGTCTTTGGCATTGAATTCGGGGTTTCCGCCTAATAAAATATCCGTTCCCCTACCTGCCATATTAGTGGCAATAGTAACAGCACCTGATTTTCCTGCCTGCGCAACTATATGCGCTTCAAATTCATGGTATTTTGCATTTAATACATAGTGGGGGATTTGCTTTCGCTTTAAAAGCTCACTTAGGCTTTCTGATTTATCTATTGAAATAGTACCTACGAGGACCGGGCGTTTATTTTTATAAAGTTCTTCAATCTCGTTGGCAATGGCGTTGAATTTTTCCTTCTCTGTCTTGTACACAACATCGGGATATTCTTTTCTTATCAATGTTTTATTGGTTGGTATGGAGAGTACGTCTAACCTGTAAATTTTTTCAAATTCTTCAGCCTCTGTAATAGCTGTTCCTGTCATCCCTGCTAATTTGTCGTACATCCTGAAATAATTCTGAAAGGTAATGGTTGCTAAAGTCTGGTTTTCCCTCTCGATTTTTACGCTTTCCTTTGCCTCTATAGCCTGATGAAGGCCATCGCTCCAGCGCCTGCCCGGCATTATGCGGCCTGTGAATTCATCCACGATTACAACAGCGCCGTCTTTTACAATATAATCCACATCTATTTTAAACAGATTATGCGCGCGCAACGCCTGGATAACGTGGTGTTTATATTCCATAGACTCAAAGCTGTGTAAATCCGATATACCTATCAACGCTGTGGCCTTTTTTTCTCCTTCTTCGGTCAAGTACACCGCCTGGGCTTTTTCATCAACTATGAAATCGCCTGTTTCCTCTTTTGTTTCCTGGTTGCGCTCTCCTTTTTTAAGACGCGGCACTATTTTATCTATTTTATAATATTTATCGGTTGATTCTTCGCTCGGGCCCGATATTATAAGCGGCGTTCTTGCCTCGTCTATTAAAATGCTGTCAACCTCATCCACAATGGCAAAGAAAAAATCTCTTTGCATCATGTCTTCTTTATCTATAACCATGTTGTCTCTTAAATAGTCAAACCCGAATTCGTTATTTGTGCCGTAAACAACATCGCAGGAATACGCGGTCTTTTTTGCCTCCTGCGACATGTCATGTAATATAGTGCCAACGGACAGGCCTAAAAATTCATATATCGGGCCCATCCACTCGGTGTCTCTTTTCGCGAGATAATCGTTCACGGTTACAATGTGCACGCCCCTGCATAAAAGCGCGTTAAGATAAGCAGGCAGGGTGGCTACCAGGGTCTTTCCTTCGCCTGTTGCCATTTCCGAGATTTTTCCTTGGTGAAGCACAATGCCGCCTATAATCTGCACGTCAAAATGGCGCATGTTCACTGTTCTTTTGGCTGCTTCGCGCACAACCGCAAAAGCCTCAGGTAAAATTTCATCAAACAGGCTGTTTCTTAAAAGCTTAAGGCTGTATTTGAGCTTGTCTTTTTCCTGCTGCGATGTGGCGGAATATATGCGGTCAAGAAGCTGGTCTTCTCTTTCCTTTATAAGAACTTCCTTTTCCTTAAGATGGTTTTTAAAATAAGAGGTTTTTTCTTTAAGCTGCGCGTCAGTAAGCCCGGACACTGCCCCTTCAAAGGAATTTACCTTATCCAACAAAGGCTTGAGCCTTTTAATCTCGCGCTCGTTTCGCGAGCCGAGTATTTTACTAATTATCCATTTATACATAGTATTGAGTATTGAGTATTGAGTATTGAGTCGTATTTTTACTCACGACTCAATCCTCACGACTCAATACAAGCCTTTCTTCATTTTTAGATAAGCTTCTATAAATATGTCAATCTCGCCATTCATAACCGCCTGCGTGTTGGATGTCTCTGCCTTGGTGCGGTGGTCTTTTACCATGTTATAAGGATGCAGAACATAGGAACGTATCTGGCTTCCCCATTCTATGGATTTTTTTTCGGAATATTGTTTTTCCAGCTTTTTTTTCTGTTCTTCCTGCTCTCTTTCATACATCCGCGCCTTCAAAATCTTCATTGCCGTGGACTTGTTTTTCATCTGCGAGCGTTCGTTCTGGCATTGCACGACAATACCGGTGGGAATATGCGTTATGCGCACCGCTGAATCTGTTACATTCACATGCTGACCGCCGGCGCCGCTTGAGCGATATACATCTATTCTTAAATCTTTCTCTTGTATATCAATTTGTATTTTATCGTCAAGCTCCGGTATTACGTCAACAGAGGCGAATGATGTGTGTCGCCTTTTATTTGAATCAAAAGGAGAAATCCTCACCAGCCTGTGCACCCCGCTTTCGCTCTTTAAATAACCGAACGCCCAATCGCCTTTTATGATAATGGTGGCGTTTTTAATGCCTGCGCCTTCTCCAGTAAGCATATCAATCTGCTCTACCTCGTAATTCTTTGACTGCGCCCAGCGCGCGTACATGCGAAGCAGCATATTCGCCCAGTCGCAGGATTCAGTACCTCCCGCTCCGGCATTTATACTGACTATGGCGTTATTTATGTCGTTTTCGCCGCTTAGTATGCTTTTAAATTCAAGGGATGCGGCCTTCGATTTTAACGACGCTATTTCCTTTTGGATATGCTCGCATGACGCTGTATCGTGCTCATCAAGCACTTCTATTAATTCTGATAATTCCTTGTGCTGGCTTGTGCATTGATTAAAGGGGGTTGTTATGTTTTTTAAGGATTTTAACTCGGATATTGCTTGGTTTGCCTTTTGCGTGTCCTGCCAAAAGGTAGGCGAAGACATGGCCTTTTCTATCTCTAATATTTTAACCGCGCGCTTGTCGACATCAAAGATACCCCCTAAGATGTTTCAGCACATCTTCTATTGCCTTAAGCTCTTCTTTAAAATCTTCTATCATGCCTACCTCTATTTTTGCCTTATTATAACAGTATCGCTCTTAATCGTCAAACCTTCAGTTCTCAAAAGCTTTATTTTCATAGCAACGCCGCGCGAGAAACCTCCGACAGCGCTGTCTGATTTTATCACGCGGTGGCACGGAACCTCGCCTAAAAACGGGTTTTTGCTTAAGGCGTTGGCAACTGCCCTGTACGCTTTGGGCCTTCCTATTTTTATTGCTATGTCTTTATAGGTTGCCACCCTGCCTTTAGGTATCTTGGATGTCTCTTTATATACCAGGCTTTGAAATTTGGTTAAAGTAATCGTAGATTTTTTTAGCTTGTTTCTCATTTATATATTTTACCTTCATTAAGTCTTCCAATTCCGCCATCTTTATCTCATCTACAGACCCGAAATGCTCAAGCAAAGCCCTTTTCTTCACAATGCCGATGCCGGATACCCCGTCTAGCTCTGATTCAAAAACCTTTTTGCTTCTTAAGAGCCTGTGGTAATTTATCGCGAAGCGGTGCGCCTCGTCTCTTATCCTCTGTATCAAAAGCGATGCCGCTGATACAGGCTCGATATTAAGCGACTCTTTTTCCTCCTGGCTGTATATCAGCTCAAAGCTTTTTGCTATCGCTATTACAGGTACCTGCCATAGCCCTAAATCTCTTAGCTGTTTTTTCGCAACAGCCAGATGCCCTTTGCCGCCGTCTATCAATATTAAATCGGGTAGACTTAAACTCTGTTTAAGTGAGCCTGAATATCTTCTGTTTATGATATGCGCCATCATATGATAGTCATCCGGCGTATTAATTGAGCTTACCTTAAATTTTCTATACGCCTCTTTAAAAGGCCTGCCGTTTTTAAACACCACCATGGAGCCGACCGCTTCTTTGCCTGAAGTATTCGATACATCAAATGCCTCTATCAAGTCCGGAGTTTTTGAGAGATTAAGCACTCGGCGTAAATCTTCAAGCTGCGATTCAATTTTAAAAAGACGCCTCCCGGAAAATTCCGCTTCTCTAAATGCCTGCTTCGGGCCTTCGCCTGTAATAGAAGAAAATGCCCTTATCTGGTCGCGTATTTTAGCGGCTAATTCAAAATTATTCTGCTTTGAAGCGCTGTCCATATCTTCAAAGAGCGCCTTTTGCAGCTTGTCGGTCTTACCTTCCAAAAACAGGACGACATTTTCAACTATTTTTTTATAATCCTGCTCGCTTATTTTATCCGCGCACGGGCCAAGGCACTGGTTGATATGAAAATCAAGGCATGGTTTATCATGCATATTGTCGCAGCTGCGCAGCGGGAAAATCCTGCACATAAGCTTAAGCGCGCTTCTTAATAATTTGGCGTTTGTATACGGCCCGAAATATAAAGCTCCGTCTTGAACTTTTCGCCTTGCGATAAGCAGGCGCGGGAATTTTTCATTTACAGTAAGTTTAAGCACCGGATATGCCTTGTCGTCTTTTAACGCAGCGTTGTATTTCGGGGAGTATTTTTTTATCAGGGCTGCTTCCAGTAAAAGCGCTGCTTCCTGGGACGATGTCGGCATATAATCTATGTCAGCGGCGGCCTCTGTCATTGCCTGCTGTTTGGCTGATGAGTAAGATTTGCTGAAATGCGTTTTTAATCTTTTTTTTATAGAGGCTGCCTTGCCGATATAGATAATATCGCCGTGCGCATCTTTTATCAGGTACACGCCGCAGGCTTGGGGTAAGTTTTTTATTTTTTCCTTAATATCCATTTTGTTATTTTGCCTGCCTGCCGGTAGGCACGGCCTACCTCTTCTATCCCTGAGGCCTTTGCCATTACAAAAAATGCAAACGTGCTGATTGATATGGCTGCTAAAAGCCAAAGGCTTGAAACAGCCGAAGAAACTCCATCTGTCTGCGGGCACATAACGCTAAAGAGCCAATAAGAAAGCGCTCCTGTAATTACGGCGCATATAGACACCTTAATAAAAAACACTAAAAGCCTTATTTCATCAAACGCGCCTATTTTTTTCCTTAAATAAATCATAAGCATTGCGAAATTAAAAATCACGGCTATTGTCGAAGCTAATGCAAGGCCTGCGACTTTTAAAGGGGCTATTAAGATAAAACTGAAAATAATATTGATAATAAGAGAAACAAACGCGATCTTAACAGGCGTGCGCGTATCATGAAGCGAATAATAACAGCTTACCAGAATTTTTATGCCCGAGACCGCAAAAAGCCCGAGTAAATAGCATAAAAGCGCCCTTGAGGTGATAAAAGTTGAATACGCGTTAAATTCTCCGCGCTGGAAAAATATCCTTATTATAGGATAGCGCAGGAATATAAGCCCGCATGTTGCGGGAAGCGTAACCAGGAACACGTTTCTTAATGAAAACGACAGCGTGGTTTTAAGTTTTTCTATGTCCCGGTTTGCGACATGCTCGGACATGGTTGGCAGCGACGCCTGCGCCATTGAAATGGCAAATATCGCAAGCGGAAACTGAAAAAGCCTGTTCGCGTAATAAAGCGCTGATACAGCCCCGGCGCCTACTACAACCTGCCACGAGGCAAGCATGCGCGAAACAATAAAATTTACCTGGTAAATGCACGCGCCTATCGCGCGCGGGCCCATAAGCCTTGCTATTGTCTTTATTTTCGGATGATAAAGCCCGAAATCCTTAAAAGGCAAAAACCCGGCTTTAGCCAAGGCAGGCATCTGTATAGCAAACTGCAAAACCCCGCCTATAAGAACCCCCAAAATAAGGCCATAGATGCCGATGCTTTTATAAAGAACTATCGTGCAGATTATCATGGCTGCATTTAAGCACGCCGGGCCCAGGCTCGGCGTGCTGAAATGCTTCAGGGTGTTTAATACTCCCATACCGTATGCAGCCAGGCCTATAAAAAATATAAAGGGAAAAAGCATGCGCGCGAATACTATTGTCTGGTTGAATTTTTCAGGTGTTATCTTGAACCCGAACGCGATTACCCTTACTATTGCAGGGGCAAAAACCACTCCTAATACGGTTACTGCAAAAAGCGCGAGCAAAAATATATTAAACAGCGCGTGAGCCAGCTTCCAAAAAGCGTCTTTGCCGTTTTTGGTCAATTCATCCGTGAGCACAGGCACAACAGCGGCGTTTGTCGCGCCCTCTCCAACAAGGTCCCTTAAAAGATTGGGTATGCTGAAAGCCATGAAAAAGGCGTCCGCAACAGCCCCTGTGCCGAAAAACCTCGCTGTTATAACATCGCGGGCAAACCCCAGTATCCGGCTAAGCAGGGTGGCAGAGCCTATAACCGAGGCTGACTTTGTTATTGATTTAGAACTTGACATGTTTTCTGTCGTATGTTATCCTTTGTGGACAAATCGTAGGAGCGGCCTCTGGCCGCGAATATTCGCCGCCAGAGGCGGCTCCTACATTATTTAACAGTATAAGGAGCGTTGCAATGCCAATATTACCAGCTGCAAAAAAAAGTATGCGGTCCGATAAGAAAAAACAGCAAAGAAACAAGGCTGCCAAATCCAACTTAAAAACCCTGTTAAAAGACCTGAATGATTTAATCGGACAAAAGAAGAAACAAGAAGCGCAAAATCTATTAAAAGAAGTAATGTCTGCCCTGGATAAAGCCGCAAAAAGAGGCTTAATAAAAAAGAATACGGCTTCAAGACAAAAAGGGCGATTATCAGCCAGGGTTTTCAAGATCTCAGCTTAAATTTAGCTTAACAATAAGCATCTCAAGCAAAGTTTTAGGGCTTGCGATGCTTTTTTTTAAGCGCATATCAGTTTCTATAATCAACCGCTGTGCGCGCCTTATTTCCTGCGACGAAAAATTCCTTGCCTGCTCAATAACTTTTTGCGCTACGTAAAAAGACATTTTTAATTCCTGGGCTATTTTTTCCTTAGACATCCCGCCTTTAAGCAGGCTCTTTACCTTGCCCATGCGGCGTATGTGCCAGGCCACTAACCCAAGTATTTCGTATGCTGTCTTACCTGTCTGCATCAATACCATTAATGTATGCAACGCATTTTTTTCTTTTTTTAACGCTATTTCATCTACCAGTTTAAATGTAGAGACATCCAGGCTCTCCCCGACTAAGGCTGCTACATCCTTCGCTGTTATAACCTTTCTTTTCCCCGTATAAACGCACAGCATCTCGACATGCTGGCTCATATAATTTAAATCATCCTGCGCGTTTTCCCGCAAAATTTCAAGGGCCTGCTGCTCTATGGATTTTTTCCTTAATTGAAATTCCGCCTTTATCCATTCGGAAAGCTCTTTTTGATCAAGGCTTGAGAAATCCGCGCATTTTGCGTATTTTTTCGCTGCCTGGTCAAGCTTGTCGTTTGAGCCTGACTTATTTTGCGTTGTTATGACAAAAATGGAATTATCCGGGGGATTTTTAAAAAGGTCTGTAAGGGTGAGCTTATCCGGTTCGCAGAGTTTTTCTGCCTCTTTAAGGATAACCAGCCTTTTTTTTGCCGCTAACGGAGGGGTCTTTAAGACTGCAATAATATCGCTGGCCTGGGCATCTTTGCCGTAATATATATTAAAATCTAATGACAAAACCCCAAGCCCTAGTTTAGCCTTTATTTTATCTATAGAGAGCGTCTTTCTAAACTCGTCCTTGCCTGTGAAAAAATATACTGTATGGTTTGCCATTACTTATCATTATTTACGCTGATTACCAAACTTCTATGGTCTGCTCTACTATTCTGCGGGCTAAATCATCTATGGCTTCGGTTATAGCCTGCGCCTCGCTCTTTGCCTGCGAGCCTGCGGTATAATATTCCTGGCTGCCGGCAAAGCTGCTAAACTGCCACAGGATTTTATTTTCTTTTACGTCTTTTAGCTTCATGCTTACGCCTATTACTATCCTATGCTGCTCGACGTTATCCGCCTCGTCATATCTTAAAGCTTCTTTCTCGAAATTAACCAATTCGCCGCTTAATATAACATCGGCGCCTTCCGGCCTTGATATTTTAAGGTTCCCGTCAAATATAAACTTATCTATAATTGCCTTTGTTACATCCATCTCAAGGCGCGGCCTATATGTCTTATAGATGTTATTGGCTTCGGCTTCATCTGTAATGTCAATGGCGTTTGCAAAATTTTCCACGTAGATCTTTTTTATGTGAGGTTCAAGAAGTGAGCCGGTTGTATAGCCGCAGCCCGGGAGGCATATGAGAAGTAAAAAAAGAAAAAAATATTTCATTTAAGCTTTCTCTTGAGAATTTCCAATTTCTCCATGGCGGATATGGCAGTAGGAGTATCTGAAAAATTATCTACTATGTCTTCATAATAAATCATTGCCGAGGAATATTTTTTCGCTCTTTCGTAGAACAGCGCTGCTTCATAAAGTGAGGCGGCCTGTTTTTCTCTTAAGACTTTCTTTTCCTTCTGCGCCTCTTTCACGAATTCGCTATCAGGGTGCTGTTTCGAAAATTCTTCAAATTTTACTATGGCCTCATTGGTAAGCTGCTGGTCGTAGGAGCTGCCCAATGAACCACTTGACGCGCAGATTGCCACCTGAAAACTTGCCTCGCTGGCCATCTTGCTGTCAGGATAATCCGTAACCACCTTCTGGAAAGCGTCTATTGCCTCTTTATAAAACTGCAACTGTTTGTAAAGCTCGCCTATACGATATTGGGCCATGGGCGCGTTTTCGCTGTAAGGCGCGTTTGACACCACCTTATTAAATATTTCTATAATTTGTTCCGGGGTCGCCTTGACCTTCATGCCTACAAACTTCACCTTATCACCCTGAAATAGTTTCTCGCCTATATCGTATTCGCGTTTGATAACCTCGTCAATTCTTCGGCTAAAAGGATAATTATCAACTACCGCCTGATAACCTAAAAAGGCTTGGTAAAGATTTTCCAGCTTTTCATGGCAAAGCCCTATATAATATTGGGCCTCTGCCGCTGATTCTGATTTCCTGTAAAAAGATACGACTTTTTTAAATTCCTCCAAAGCCTTCCTGTATTCCTCGGCTTGAAACAAATCCAGGGCATAAAGCAGCTGTTCTGCGGGCGTGTCCTTGGGAGCGTATCTGGGGTTCATCCATCTTTTAGACTGAGGCGTCCATATCCAATAGGCGTAGCTTTGCCCGAGATCTGATGCTAAAGTTACAAGTAAAATAATTAATATAATTAGTAGTCTATAACGCATAATGCTGATAATATAGCACCAAGGGCTCTGTTTTGTCAAATAAAAACTATTAGTTCAACTCTGGGAAGTTCTCTCGACGTAGCGCAGGCTTAAGCCTGCGCTACGTTTGAGTCGATATACTTACAATGGCTGAACTGTTACAATAAAAAAGGATTCGATACGGGTATCGAATCCTTAAAATTTATAAAAACTTTTCTGACTGTATTAAGCTTTACGCTGTTTTAGGTTTAGGTGATTTTGCGATAAATGACGCAAGCTGTTTCTTATCCTCTTCCGTCATATCAAGAAACTGCAACCCCACAAGGTACTGGCTTCCACGCGGCTGCTTTTGTATCCATGCGACCTTTGATATTGCTTTTATAACGCGGGCGAAAGAGGGCACAGAAACCTCAACCAAAAGCCTGGTAAAAACAGATAAAAATTCAGCCGAGGAAAAACTTACGCCGCCTTCACAGATATCTCTTGTCAGCGTGCCGCTGTATGTTTCCATCGGTCGCTGGATATCTTTAAATTGCAAAGGCAAGCGAGCTTTAATACGCGTCGATGCTCTTTTCTCTTTAACGTAAGGCACCGCTTAACCCCCTATTCCTTTAAAAAAACTAATTAGTCCTTTACCTCTGATTGGTAGTTGCTAACCAAGCATATGTAATTTTAGCACCACATGGGGCTCTTGTCAAGAAAAAATTAAACATTTTTTAACATTTTAAAAATGTTCAATAATTCAATTATAAATTGAACTTCAGGCACCCTTGAAAAACTTATAAACGTAGCGCAGGCTTAAGCCTGCGCTACGTTTAAGTCTTTATATGTTATATATAGTATCTATACCGTAGACCTTACCATCGGTTGTAATTGTAATTGCGCCTGTTTTATACGTGGTAAAGACTTTGGTATTTGTGCTTGATAGAAGATTTAGCGTGGATTCTGCCGGGGTTGGGTATTTATAATCTTCGGATGCGGTAATCACGGCTATATTTGGTTTGACGAAACCAAAAAACGCCTCGTATATATATTCATCCATCCTGGAGCCGTGATGAGGCACCTTAATAATATCGCTTTCCAAAAACTCCTTGTATAAAAGAAGGTGCTCCATGCCTTTATCCAGTATGTCGCCGCATAAAAGAAAACTTATATCTTTGTACGTAATCTTTAACACAACCGAAGAATCGTTTTTGCTTGTATCCGGATTATTCAAAAATCCTTCAGGGGGCCCGAGCGCTAAAATCTGCACGTCGGCGAACCCTTCAATCTTATCGCCTTCATTAACAATGAATTTTTTTATAGACGGGGATTTATTAACCAGATTAATCAGCCCGGCGTAACCTGTCTCTCCTTTGGGGCTTGCACTGGTCATAAACGTCTTCACCTTAAGCTTATTGATTACGCAAATGCTGCCTCCAAAATGGTCAACATCCCCGTGCGTGATTAACATGCAGTCCAAAGAACCATATCCCTGATGCCATATATATGGAACAACAACATCTTCGCCTTTGTCAACATACGCGCTCCTTGAGCCTGCATCTATTAACATGGTCCTTTTATCCGGGAATTCAATAAATATCGCGTCACCATGCTCGACGCTAAGGAATGTCATCTTTAGCTTGCCGGTGTTTCCGTTTATAAGCGGCGTCCATATGCAAATGTTAACTGCTAATAACAATATTATGAAAACAACGCCGTTTGAAACTTTAAGCCTTTTTCGGTTTATCGTAAGGAACATAAAAATATAATACCCTGCCACGCCTAAAACCGGTAAATCGGGTATATAAAAATAGGCAAAAGGAATTTTCGACATATAGAAAACTCCTTTTTCCAATAAAAATGCGACGAACCAGACGCTTGAGCCGAATACCGGCGCTAAAACAGAAAATAATGAGCCCAAAAACATGAATGCCATCGCCGTATAAGTAAGAACTGCTGTTAACGGAACAACAAGCAGGTTGGCAATGATTGTTACCGGCGATATTATATTAAAATAATACGCTATTACAGGGGTTATGCCTATGGATACAGCCAGGGAAATTGACAAGGGCCTGATCAGATAGAGCATTTTCCTGTTAAGTTCGGGGTTCTTGGCTGTTTTAAAAAGTTTTTCTATTTTCGGCTGAAAATATATAATGGAAAAAATGCAGCCAAAGGATAAAATAAACCCGGCATTAAATATTTGCATGGGATTTGCAAGCAGCATTAATATACCTGCCGCGGAAAGGATATTATATACATCTGTGCCGCGGTTTAATACGCGCGCCAGCAAAAACATCGAGATCATCACGGCTGCGCGCGCTACAGGCGGCTGGGCCCCGCATAACACGGCATAACAAACTATAGCCGCTATTACCAAAATATTGCGCAGGTTATATGGCAGGCGTAACGCGCCTAATACCATAAATAATACATACGCGATAATAGCTAAATTCAGGCCGCTTATCGCCAGTATATGCGCCGTGCCGGTTTTAACAAACGCATCCTCTATCTCGCTCGCGAGATCAGAGCGTAAGCCCAGCATCATTGCCGATACCAGCGCCGCTTCCCTGGACGGGATGTACCGGTCTATAAGCTGTTTTATATTTTTGCGCAGCGTAAATAATTTAAATTTTATGTTGTCTAAAAGCCGAAGTTTTGCGCCGGGGTCTGTTTTCCTGGCATCGTCATCCGAACTTACCTCCAATATCGCGTATATCTTTTGCTGCTTTAAGTAAAAAGAATAATCGAATTCTCCCGGGTTAGCCGGCGCCGGCGGAATTTTTAAATCTCCTGACAAAATCAGATTATCGCCGTAGTTATAGCTGCCTTGCGATTCAAATATAACAACTTTACACAACCCTTGTGTCTTTACCCACGCGCCGTTGTTTTTATAAAGATCCGTATCAAAAACAAATTCCGCCCTTTTCTGGCCCCAGTATGTTTCGTAGTTAAAGGGGTCGCTTGTAATGCGTCCTTTTATATAGCGCGTATTTTGTGCCTTGGATATTTTTGTCGCTATATGAGTGGGAGGGATAAAGGAAAAATTGTAAAAGCATGATGCTCCGAGAAATACTACAGAAATTAGCGCGAAGGTAAAAAAGAGGGTTTTATTTCGTTTAGAAAATACAAGAGCTGCTATTACGAAAAAAAGGGCTGCGCCTAATGCTAAAAAAAACGGAATCTTAAAAATTGAGGCAAGTATTATGCCGCAAACAAGGCAAATAAAAGCGGCTAAGAGGGGCCTATTCATCCTGGGTCTTTATAAAAAGTTTCATCTGCTCGTATTTTGATTTGCCTATTCCGGCAACCTTCATGATATCTGAAGGAGTGTAAAAGGGAGAATTTTCCTGCCGATAGGCGACAATCCTCTGCGCAAGTTTAGGCCCAATGCCCGGTATCCTGGCGAGCTGGCGCTCGTCGGCAGTATTAATGTTTATTAATTTTTTCGAAGAGTCCAGCACATCATAGCCAGGAGCATTTTTCGAAATTTCAGATGCGCAAACCCTTATCGGTTCAAGATGGGCCTTTTTATAATAAGAAACGCTCACGCCTAAAGCGGCGGTAATCAGCAAAAAGATTATTATTAATCTTTCCTGTTTGCTCATAAATAATTATTTGATTATTCCTTAGCGGCCTTAACTATTAACGGCATTATATCCGTGCCGTTGATATAACCTATGGAACCTTTTTTGGAATTTGCCTCTGAGAATGCCTTAAGTGAGTCGGGCTTTTGATTTTCTGTCGCCATCATAAAGGGCACAGGGTCATCTGTATGCGCCTTCATTATGCAGGGTGTAGCGTGATCGGCGGTGACAACTATTACCGTGTTTTTAAGATCTATATCCGGAAGCAGTTTGCCGAAGAAAAATTCATCAATTGCGTTTATCGAGTTTACTTTTCCCTTAACATCTCCGTCGTGGGCAGGCTCATCCGGGCCTTTAATGTGAATATAAAGCCCGTCGTAAGTTTTCATGGCCTCTTTTACCTTTTTAGCGCGCAGAATATAATCCTTCTCTAAATTGCCTGAAGGAAGAGGTATATCTACTATCTCCATCCCGGTTAAAAGCGCTATGCCCTTCTCAACCGGCATTTCCACAAAACAGCCGAAACGCATGTTATAAATCTTGCCTATTTTCGGAAATTTTGGAAGGTTTGATCCGGCGTCTCTTGAAAGGATAATATCCGCAGGAAGGCTACCTTCCTTGGCCCGCTTTTTGTTTACCTTGGAACTATTTAATACAGCCCTTGATTTTTCCGTAAACTCATTCAAAAGCTTGGCAGCTAAAATAGCGGATGAATCTTTTTCTTTTCCTTTG
The DNA here is from genome assembly GCA_043797125.1 of Candidatus Omnitrophota bacterium. GTDB lineage: Bacteria > Omnitrophota > Gorgyraeia > JABMRG01 > JAFGKX01 > JAZDPX01. The sequence continues at coordinate 7,764 of JAZDPX010000036.1, read as the reverse complement.
ACAGGCTTTGCCTTTAACAGGACTTTCTCAAATTTCGGCAGAGCTATGCCGAAGGCGCCTTCTTTTGCGTATGCTGGGTCGGTATTTGTTATTTCGCCCGAAAGCTTAAGCTTGCTTCCAGAGTAAATAACCAAAATGCCCCTGTGGCCTATCGTATTTTTAAACACAAAAGAAGCCGGTTTTGTAAGTTTTACATTATTATTTATTTCGCAAGACAAGGCGCTGGCCTCGTCTGTACTAAGATTTCGCCCGACTCTTCTGTCTTTTATCTTGGGAGATACATGGTCCTCCATTGTAGCGAAATTCACTCTTAAAGCCAAATCTCCGTCATCTACCTTTAGCCCTTCCGCATAAGATTCAAGCGGGCCCCTGCCTGTGTAATATTTATGCGCGTCATAACCAAGAATGCTTATTACCGCGATATCCGATTCAGGGGCAATACCTTTTCCGACGGTATACACAGCCCCCATCCTGGATTTTGCCGCCAAAGAATTCATATTCGGCGTATTTGCAACTTCAAGTGGAGTTTTATTTCCAAGCTCGGGCGTGGGCAAGTCCCCAAGTCCGTCTAAAACAATATACAAAATCTTTTTCATTTTTTATCCTGCTTTTCTCTTTTTTTGAGCTTCTCTTCATAACAAGAAGAGCAATTATACATCGGCTTGGCAAGTGTTTTGTCGTAACCTGAATCAACCACAACTCTTTTTACCACGTCCGTTTCCTTATAACAGGTATCGCATTTCATAACAGCACCTTCTTCTTTCAGGCAACGTAGTTCGGTTAAGGTAACGTTAGTAAGGTTTCGTAGTTCGTCTAAAAAGGTTACGTGGCCACCAACTACGTAACCCAACTACGAAACGGGCTACGTAACCGTAACCGAACAACGAAAAACTAAACGAAGCCCTAAAATCACTGGGCTTCGTTTGCATAATTCACTTGTAACAAGTTAGATATCTATTCCTTCTTCTCGCCTTCGGTTTTCTCTTCCTTCTTAGCTGCCATTGAATCTTTTATCTCCGATATTCCGGCTATCAACGCTATGAGCCCGCCAAATACCAGGATCGCCATAATTGAAAATTGTATACCAAGCACAAAAGCGTTATTCCATGCAAAGAAAAGCATAACGCCAGCGCCTATAGCTATCGCTCCGCCAATCACGCTTAGAACTTTACCCATTTTCACACCTCCAAATTTTACGAAGTAAAATTTGTCCCGACAATGCGACGAACAGGAGCATTGGAGGGACCTATACTGTAGAAGGATTATATCAACCGCGCATCAAAAAATCAAGCGAAATTTACATAATGTAAATTTCGCGAAGCCCCGGCGAAACCGGACAAGTATTTCTTAATTTATAAATGCGGCAACATAATCGGCTATTGCCAAAGACGCGGTTAGCCCGGGAGATTCAATGCCTATAAGATTAATCAGCCCCGGAAATCCTTTTTTTGTTTCATCAACTATCACAAAATCCTTTTCGCCTTCACCCGGGGCCTGAAGCTTGGGCCTTATGCCGGCAATATCGGGACTTAAATCATCGGACTCTAAAAAAGGGAGGAATCTCTTGCAGGCTTGGTAAAATTCAAGTTTATGTAAGGGGTCTACATCATAGTTAATCTCTTTTGTATAAAAAGAGCTGGGCCCTAATCTAAGCTGGCCCTGGAGGTCATTCACCGTATGGATGCCGAGGCTGGCGCTGCCGGGTGTAGGATATATCAACATGTTAGTAAGATTTGCCTTTTTTGAATTCACCCTGAAATATTCGGCTTTATTATAATATATATTATATCCTTCCTTATTAATATCCAGCCCTGCCATCATGGCTATTCTGCCGGAATTAAGCCCGGCGCTGTTAATTAATATACGGCTGAAAAAACGTAAGCCTTCAGCGCTGCCCTCACGCGTGTCTATGCAATAACCGCCTTGGGCCTTCTCTATCCCCACAACCTCGCAACCATACGCAAACACGGCATTATTGCTTTTTGCCTGGTACTCAAGGGATTTCATAAAATTATGGGTATCTATTATTCCCGTCGACGGGGAATGTATTGCGGAAACCGCCTTAACATTGGGTTCTAATTTTATCACCTGATTTTGCGTCAGCATCTTTAAGTCATCGACGCCGTTATTCCTGCCGCGGCTAAACAGCGCTTCCAGCTCGCGGACCTGTTTATTATCTGTAGCAACGATAATCTTACCGAGCTTTCTATGACCGATGCCGTGTTTTGAGCAGAACTCGTAGAGTTTTTTTTTGCCTTCTACGCACAGCCTGGTCCTCAAAGAATCTTTTTTGTAATATAGACCTGCGTGTATGATTTCACTGTTGCGGCTTGAGGTCTCCTGCCCAAAGGCAGGATGTTTCTCCAGGACAACTACCTCTTTGCCTTTCTTAGCCAAACAGGCCGCGATAGATAATCCTACCACGCCTGCGCCGATAATGGTTATATCTGTCTTTTCCATATTATTATTTTTTACTGCAAAGGGACGCTTTTATAAAATCTTTGAATAACGGGTGGGCATTATCAGGCTTTGATTTGAATTCCGGGTGAAACTGGCATGCTACAAACCATGGATGGTTTTTTAATTCAACAATTTCTACCAGGCTGCCTTTTGGGTGTATCCCGGCGAAAACAAGGCCTTTTCTCTCCAAAGTTTTTTTGTAGCTATTATTAAATTCATATCTGTGCCTGTGCCTTTCCGAGATCTTGGTTTTTTTGTAAGCCCTAAAACTATTTGTGTTTTTTTGCAAATTGCACGCATACTTACCCAGCCGCATTGTCGCGCCCTTAACTTTTATGCCTTTTTGTTCTTCTAAAAGGCATATTGCCGGATGCGGCGTTTTCTTATTAAATTCGGTTGAGTTTGCTTTTTTAAGGCCGCAGATATTTCTGGCAAATTCAATAACAGCTATTTGCATTCCCAGGCATATTCCAAAAAAAGGTATTTTGTTTTCGCGCGCGAAACAAACAGCCTTAATCTTTCCCTCTATTCCTCTGTGCCCGAAACCTCCCGGAATTAAGATGCCATCCACATCCTTAAGAAGACTTCCCGCTGTGTGCTTTTCGATCTCCTCCGAATCGACTTTTATTATGTCAAGCTGCGCGTCGTTTGCTATAGCGCCGTGCGTTAAGGATTCATATATTGATTTATAGGCGTCCTGCAGGGTAATGTATTTTCCCACGACAGCGATGCGCACCTTTTTAGACGGAGAATACATGGGCTTTATCACGCTTTCTTCCCATTTAACTAAATTTCTTTCCTGACATCTTAAATTAAGCAGCTTTATTATAAGGGCATCCAGCCCCTCCTGGCCAAGATTCACCGGTACCTCATATATGCTTTTTACATCTATCGCCGGAATAACCGCTTCGCTGTCAACATTGCAAAAAAGCGCTATTTTATCCTTGATATCTTTTGAGAGATGCTTCTCGGTCCTGCATATAATAATATCGGGTATAATTCCTATTTCTCTTAAAGTGCCTACGCTGTGCTGCGTGGGTTTTGTCTTGATTTCATCCGCTGTTTTTATATAAGGCACAAGCGTTACATGAATATTGATGGCGTATTCCCTGCCCATCTCAAGGCGCAGCTGCCTTATGGCTTCTAAGAATGGCAGCCCTTCTATGTCGCCCACTGTCCCGCCTATCTCTACGATAACAACATCTATTTTATGCCCGTAAGCGACCTTCTTTATGTTGTTCTTAATCTCATCGGTAATATGAGGTATTATCTGGACTGTCTTTCCCAGGTAATCGCCCCTTCTTTCCTTTGATATTACAGAATAATAAATCTTGCCCGTAGTAATATTATTGTCTTTGGTAAATTTTGCGTTTGTAAAACGTTCATAATGGCCTAAATCCAGGTCAGTCTCGGCGCCGTCATCTGTAACATAAACCTCGCCGTGCTGAAAAGGATTCATTGTGCCGGGATCGACATTTATATAGGGGTCACATTTAATCAGGGCCACTTTAAGACCTCTTGCTTCCAAAAGTTTGCCTATGGAAGCTGATGCAATGCCCTTTCCCAGGCTTGATACAACCCCGCCGGTCACAAATATATATTTTGACATTCCCATCTCCTTTATCGGCAGGCTAAAGCCTGCCCTACACTTTAAGCTTTACACTTTACGCTGTCTTATGTATTCCTGTATGGGCCTTACCGCAAAATCGCCTTTTATCGCCGCCTCAATTCCATTAACAGCTGCCTGCGCCCCCTGAATAGTGGTAATACATGGGATTTCGTTCATCACGGCCAGGCTTCTGATGGGCTTCATGTCGGACTGGCTTCTTTGTCCCGACGGAGTATTTATTATGAGCTTGATCTGCCCGTTTTTTATCATCTCCGGTATCTGCCGGCTGCCCTCTGTGATCTTGCCTATTTTTTCGACCTTAATATTATTAGAACTAAGGACTTTCGCGGTGCCTTTTGTCGCGATTATCTCAAAACCCATATCTGAAAGTTTTTTCGCGATAAACACTATATTTCTTTTATCATCGTTTTTTACGCTTATAAATACCTTCCCGCTTTCAGGAAGAGAAGTGCCCGCCGCTACCTGCGATTTGTAAAATGCGATACCAAAGGAAAGGCCTATGCCCATTACCTCTCCCGTGGACTTCATCTCCGGACCTAGCAATATGTCTACTCCTGAAAATCTTGAAAAAGGAAGCACCGATTCCTTAACAGCTATATGCGATACACGTATTTCTTCTGTAAACTTAAGCTGTTTAAGGGTTTCTCCTGCCATAACCTTTGCAGCTATTTTTGCCAGCGGCACCCCGGTTGTCTTACTCACAAAAGGCACGGTCCTTGAAGCGCGGGGATTGACCTCAAGCACAAAAACTGTATCGTTTTTAATTGCAAATTGTATATTTATCAATCCCTTTACTTTTAATTCTTTTGATATCGCGTGCGTATACTTTCTTATTATGTTGATAATATCATCGCTTAGGGTATGCGGCGGCAGCACGCAGGCGGAATCCCCGGAATGAATGCCTGCCTCTTCTATATGCTCCATAATACCGCCTATGGTTGTCATCCTCGTATCTGAGACAGCGTCGACATCCACTTCTATGGCATCTTCCAGAAACTTATCTATCAGGATAGGATGTTCCATAGAGACCTCCTGCGCATCCTTGACAAACTCCAGCAAAGATTTTTCGTCATAGACTATCCTCATTGCCCTGCCGCCTAATACGTACGACGGCCTCACAAGCACAGGATATCCGATTTTTTTCGCTATTGCCTTCGCCTGCTGTTTAGTGGTCGCGGAACCGTTAGGCGGCTGATTAATATTCAGCTTCTCTATGAGCTTTGAAAACTTGTCCCTGTCCTCTGCCTTATCTATTGACTCAACACTTGTTCCTATTATAGGCGCATTTGCGTCTTTTAACCTTTTTGCAAGATTAAGAGGCGTCTGGCCCCCGAACTGGACTATTATACCGTCGGGCCGCTCTTTATCCACTATGTTCATAACATCTTCAAATGTCAGCGGCTCAAAATATAGTTTATCAGATGTATCATAATCAGTTGAAACTGTCTCGGGGTTGGAATTTACCATAATAGTTTCAAAGCCCAATTCTTTAAGCGCGAACGACGCGTGGCAGCAACAGTAATCAAACTCGATACCCTGGCCTATCCTGTTTGGCCCGCCGCCTAATATCATTATCTTTTTCTTTTTTGTACGCCTTGCCTCGTTCTCTGTTTCGTATGTTGAATAATAATAAGGAGTGTACGCCTCGAATTCCGCGGCGCAAGTATCGACGAGTTTAAACGTAGCCTCTATGCCGAGCTTCTTTCTTAAGCTCCTTATCTTTGATTCATCCGTACCTGTTAATTCAGCTATCTGCTTGTCGCTAAAACCGAACTGCTTGGCCTTGCGCAGCAATTCGGTCGATGGTCTATGGTCGATAGTCAATAGTTTTCTTTCCAATTCAACTATCTCTTTTATATTAGCGACAAACCACGGGTCTATCCCGGTGATCTTGGATATCTGCTCTACGCTCATCTTTCTTTGCAGCGCGTATTTTAAGTAAAATATTCTTGAGGCGTTCGGGACTTTTAACCTTTGTATTAATTTTTCTTTGCTGACTGCCTTGTAGCTTTTTTTATTATCCAGGCCCGAGTGCCCTATCTCCAGGCCCCTTAGCCCTTTTTGCAGGGCTTCCTTAAAAGTCCTGCCTATCGCCATTGTCTCGCCGACGGATTTCATAGAGATTCCCAGGATATCTTCCGCTTCGGGAAATTTTTCAAAAGTAAATCTTGGTATCTTCACAACACAGTAGTCTATTGTGGGCTCAAATGAGGCAGGCGTCTCTTTTGTAATATCATTTCTTATTTCATCAAGCGTGTATCCGACAGCAAGCTTGGCTGCGAATTTCGCTATAGGAAACCCTGTTGCCTTGCTCGCTAAGGCTGAACTTCTCGAAACCCTTGGATTCATCTCTATTACAACCATTCTTCCTGTCGCCGGATCAACTGCGAATTGTATATTTGAGCCTCCTGTTTCAACGCCTATTTTTCTTATTATCGCGATGGCGGCGTCCCTCATGTTCTGATATTCCATGTCAGTTAAGGTTTGCGCCGGAGCAACTGTTATAGAATCCCCGGTATGAACGCCCAGAGGATCGAAATTTTCAATAGAGCAGACAATAACAACATTGTCTTTTGAGTCCCTCATAACCTCAAGCTCGTATTCTTTCCACCCGAGAACCGATTCCTCGACTAAAATTTCACTGACCATGCTGTTCTTAAGCCCTAAATCAGCTATTTTTTCAAATTCCTCTTTTGTGCGGGCAATGCCTCCGCCTGTCCCTCCGAGAGTAAAGCTCGGCCTTATGATAGCGGGAAGACCTATTTGTTTGAGAGCCTGTTTTGCCTCATCCATATTGTGCGCCAACACGCTTTTTGGCAGATCAAGGCCTATTTCCAGCATTGCCTTTTTAAAGTCTTCTCTGTTTTCAGCCTTTTTAATGCATTCGTAATTAGCGCCTATCATCTTTACGTTATATTTTGCCAGCGTGCCTCTTTCGTAAATCTTCATGGCTGTGTTTAAGCCTGTCTGCCCGCCAAGCGTAGGAAGAAGCGCGTCAGGCCTTTCCTTTTCAATGATTTTTTCCACCACTTCCGGAGTGATAGGTTCAATATATGTGGCGTCAGCCATTTCAGGGTCAGTCATTATTGTCGCAGGATTCGAATTAATCAGCACAACTTCAAACCCCTCTTCTTTTAAGGCCTTGCACGCTTGAGCGCCCGAATAATCAAACTCACAGGCCTGGCTTATTATTATAGGCCCTGAGCCGATTATTAGTATTTTATGTATGTCTGTCCGTTTTGGCATTGCTTGTGACCTTGTGACTTTGTAACCTTGTGACCATCATACCAATAAATTCATCGAATAAGTATCTCGCGTCATGAGGCCCCGGACCTGCCTCCGGATGAAACTGCACGGAAAACATATCTAATTTTTTATGCCTTATACCTTCCAGGGTATTATCATTCAAATTGATGTGCGTGATTTCTATATCGTTCTTATTCAAAGTATCTATATCTACGCAGAATCCATGATTCTGCGATGTTATGCTGATTTTACCTGTTCTTAGATCTTTGACAGGATGATTCCCGCCATGGTGTCCGAATTTTAATTTATATGTTTTACCGCCCAGCGCAAGGCCAAGCATCTGATTGCCAAGGCAAATACCAAAAATAGGCAGTTTACCTAACAGCTTTCTTGCGGTTTCAGCGACGCCGGAAACAGCCGCGGGGTCA
>JAZDPX010000035.1:0-4841 GCA_043797125.1 Candidatus Omnitrophota bacterium | reverse complement strand
GTTAAAATTACGGATAACATAGACGAGGCGCTTGGCAACGCTGATGCTATAAATGTCTTAAGGATGCAGTTTGAGCGGGATGATATGAAGGCGTTTCCTAGCCAGTTGGAGTATTTTAAGAATTTTGGGATTACAGAAGAGAGGTTGAAAAAAGCCAAAAAGGATATTATTGTTATGCACCCAGGGCCTATAAATAGAGGAATTGAAATATCAAGCGAGGTTGCCGACGGTACAAATTCTGTGATATTGGAACAGGTTACGAACGGTATTGCTGTGAGGATGGCAGTGTTATTCTGGGTGTCGCAGGCAAAACTGCAGTAGATCGCGTAGATTCCCGTTCGGCGATCGGGATCGGAACCAATATCCCGATCGCCGAACGGGATAGGTGTGAGGTTGTTAATGAAGCTGCTTATTAAAAATGGCCATGTGGTTGACCCTGCTAATAAAATAGATGGGGTTATGGATATCCTTGTGGAAGGCGAGAAGATATCCAAAGTAGCCAGGGCCATAGATGCCAAGGCTGAAACAATCATTGATGCTGCTGGTAAAATTGTGATGCCTGGTATCGTTGACATGCATGTTCACCTGAGAGAGCCTGGCAGAGAAGATAAGGAAACTATCTTTAGCGGCACAAAGGCTGCGGCAAAAGGCGGGGTTACGAGCGTTCTCGCCATGCCGAACACGTTGCCAAGCCTTGATTCAATGGAAATTATTAAGACGCTGAAAGATATTATTAAAAAGACAGCAAATGTAGATGTATTTATATGCGGCGCAATTACAATCGGAAGGTCTGGTAAAGAATTAACGGATATCGATGCCTTAAAGAAAGAAGGGATAATCGCGATTTCAGACGACGGCGCATCAGTTGACAGCGATGAGTTGATGCTAAAGGCGCTTAAGGAGGCAAAAAAGGAAAAACTTCTTGTAATATGCCACTCAGAAGACAAGTCACTTTCTGGTAAAGGCGTGGTTAATAGAGGTTTTACATCTACAAGGCTGGGCTTAAGGGGTATTTCAAAAGAATCTGAGTATAAAAGAGTAGCGCGCGATATAAAACTTGCAGAAGAAACCGGCGCAACTATACATATTGCTCATGTGAGTTGTAGCGAGACAGTGGAAATTATAAAAAAGGGAAAGTTAAAGGCCGTGAAAGTAACTGCAGAGACAGCTCCGCATTATTTCGCTTTAGATGAAGAGGTTCTTCTGGACTATAATACGAATATGAAAATTAACCCACCATTACGTACAAAAGATGATGTCCTGGCAATAAAAGAGGGATTGAAAGACGGGACAATAGATGTTATTGCTTCTGACCATGCGCCTCATACTGAAAATGAAAAAGAAATAGAATTTGAACATGCAGAATTTGGAAGCATAGGCTTGGAAACAGAATTGGCAGTAAGTATAACAGAACTCATAAACCCAGGGGTATTGACCTGGCCAGAACTTATAAGAAAGATGTCGCTTAATCCTGCGAAGGCTCTAGGTATAGATAAAGGCACGCTAGGAGTAAATAAAGATGCGGATATTACAATTATTTCTCCGGATAAAGAATGGATTGTTAATAAAGTTGACCTTGTGTCTAAATCTAAAAATTCAGCTTTTATCGGGAGAAAACTTAAAGGTATGGTTGAATATACTATATGCAAAGGTAATGTTGTATACAAGAGTAATTAAAACCACGTCCCGATTGCAATCGGGACGTGGTTGAGGTAGTAAATGAAATTTGTAGCTGATCTCCACATACATTCCAAATATAGCCGCGCCACAAGCCCTAATATGAATATAAAAACACTTTCGGAATATGCAAAGCTTAAAGGCATATCTTTACTAGGCACAGGAGATTTTACGCACTACCAATGGCTGGAAGAATTAAAAAACACTCTGAAGGATTCAGGGAACGGATTATTTGAATATAACGGCGTGAATTTCATGCTCACAGGAGAAGTATCCAGCATATATTCTAAAAATGGCAAGGTCAGGAAAATTCATAATGTTATTTTTGCGCCGAGTTTTGATATTGCTGATAAAATAAACACAGCGCTTTCAGGTTATGGAAATATTGCATATGACGGGAGGCCTATTATAGGTATTGACGCAAAAAATCTGGCAGAAATTCTATTTGGAATTAGTAAGGACATATTTCTAGTGCCTGGGCACATATGGACCCCATGGTTTTCGCTTTTTGGTTCCAAGTCAGGTTTTGATTCAATAGAGGAATGCTTTGAAGAATACGCTAAAGATATATACGCTCTGGAAACAGGGCTTTCTTCAGACCCTGGCATGAACTGGCAATGGAGCAAGCTGGACAGGTTTAATTTACTGTCAAATTCCGATTCTCACAGCCCTCAGAAGATTGCCAGAGAAGCAAATGTATTTGATATCGATATGAGTTACAAAGCGGTTACCGATACATTAAAGAAAAAAGACAAAAAGAAATTTCTTTATACAATTGAATATTTCCCTGAAGAGGGCAAATATCATTATGATGGACACAGGGCCTGCGGCATACGTTTCAGCCCTGAAGAAACAAAGAAAAATAAAAATATCTGCCCTGTTTGCGGAAAACCGGTTACAATAGGAGTAATGAACAGGGTTAGCGAGCTGGCAGACAGGCCAGCCGGTTTTGTGCCGGAAGACAGCATTCCTTTTAAGAGGATGGTGCCCTTGTCGGAAATAATAGCCGATGTAATAGGCGTAGGAGATGCTTCTAAGGCAGTCGCTGCAGAATACAGCGCAATAATCCCGCGGTTCGGCACAGAACTTGAAGTCCTGACGGAAGTTAGCGGAGATAAACTTTTAAAAGAACTGCCGGAAAAAATTGCAAAGGCAATTATAAATGTCAGAAACGGCAATGTAAATATTCTACCTGGCTTTGACGGAGAATACGGCACAATAGAGATATTAAAAGAAAAAGACGCTGCAGCTGAAAAGCAATTAGACTTATTTTGACCATAAAAAACCACGTAGGTTGCCGTACGGCAACCTACGAGGTTGAGGTGGTTATATGAAAGACATTAGAGCAAAAATTTTATCAAATAAGAAAATTAGCCATACTTATTATAAGATGGCTCTTGATGCGCCTTATATTGCAAGGGCAGCAAAACCAGGGCAGTTTGTGCAGATAAAATGCAGCGATTCTTTAGAGCCGCTTTTAAGAAGGCCTTTCAGCATACATAGGGTGAATGGAAATATAGAAATTTTATATGAAACGGTAGGCAGAGGAACGGAGATTCTTTCAAATAAAAAAGAAGGAGACAAGATAAATGTTTTGGGCCCCTTAGGCAATGGTTTTACATTGCCACGAGCCACGAGCGACGACCGAAAGAAGTCCCGAGCGAAGTCGAGCGACGAGCGACGAGCGACGAAAGCCGAACCCAGAGCGATTATAATCGCCGGAGGCGTAGGCGTTGCGCCACTCGTATACCTTGCTGAAGAATTGGCCAAAAAACATATAAAAACAATTGTATTAATAGGCGCGAAAACAAAAGATCTGATTTTATGTAAGAAAGATTTCAAAAAAGCCGCTCCTGAAGTTTATGTCTCTACCGATGACGGCACTTACGGCTCGCAGGGTTTTGTGTCGAAGCTATTTCATAAGATTTTAAAAACAACAGAAAGCTGGTTTGACACGGTTGTTTACGTTTGCGGGCCGCATGGCATGCTCAGGTGCATTGCTGAGATATGCGAAGAGCGGAACTTTGAATGCCAGGTATCTTTGGAAGAAAAAATGGCCTGTGGAATCGGCACGTGCCTTGGGTGCGTAGTTAAAACAAAATCAGGCAATAAGCTTGCCTGCAAAGACGGCCCAGTCTTTGACTCCAGTGAACTTCTATGGTAAAAACTTGACACTCTTACAATGCCACTTTTGTCAAGTTTTTTGGGATTATGATGAATGTTAAGATAGGAAAGATTAAACTAAAGAACCCAGTGATGGTCGCTTCCGGAACATTCGGGTACGCTCAGGAGTTTGAAAAATTAGTTAACCTGAAAGACATAGGCGCGATTATTACAAAGACAATTACATTGAATCCCAAAGTTGGAAATCCAATGCCAAGGATATGCGAAACCGCAGGCGGGATGCTTAATGCAATAGGTCTTCAGAACGAAGGTGTAGATAATTTTATAAAGGAAAAAATGCCATATCTTTCTAAAATAGGCACGCCTATTATTGTAAGCATATCGGGAAACAATATAGATGAGTTTTTTATTCTTGCAAGGCGGCTTGATAAGATAAAACTCATAAGCGGCTTGGAGTTGAATATATCATGTCCAAATATAAGAGGTGAGGGGTGGAACGTTAAGGGTGGAGGATTAGTGGCTCAGGACAGCAAAGCAACATATGAAGTTGTAAAAGCTGTTAGAAAGATAACAGGCAAAACTATTATTACAAAGCTTTCTCCCAATGTAACAGATATAATTGAGATTGCTAAGGCATCGGAGAATGCTGGTTCGGATGCAGTGAGCCTGGTGAATACATTTTTGGGGATGGCCATAGATATAGATACAAGAAAGCCTAAGCTAGGGAATATTACCGGAGGTTTAAGCGGACCTTGCATAAAACCAATAGCCCTGAGAATGGTTTATGAGGTTTCGAAGAATATCGATATCCCTGTTGTAGGCATAGGTGGTATAATGAACGCCGATGACGCTATTGAATTTATGCTGGCTGGCGCTATGGCTGTACAGGTAGGCACCGCTAATTTTATAGAGCCAGGCGTTTGCGGAAAAATAGCAAAAGGCATAGAAGATTATTTGAAAAAGCATAAAATAGAGAGAATCCAGGATTTAGGTCTAACTTAGGCGGGCTGGGAGAGATGAAGGATAGGATAATTGTAGCG
>JAZDPX010000034.1:0-2686 GCA_043797125.1 Candidatus Omnitrophota bacterium | reverse complement strand
TACCACAAGGTGATTCTTATGTGTGACGCGGACAGCGTGACCGCAGACACGCCCATAATGCTTTATAATAGAAAAAAAGAGCAGATCTTTTTCGCGCAGGTGGGGCATTTTGTTGATAACTGCCTAGGTCCAGATAACTATGATATTATGAGCTTTAATGAGAAAACAGGTAAATTAGAATGGCGGCCAATACATAAACTGATTCGCCATCCGCTGCGGGCCGAAATATACAGCATTAAGACTTACTGCGGCTATGAAATAAAAACTACCTCTTGTCATAGTGTTTATATATGGGAAGACGGCCGGGCAATCGCAAAGGAAGGCGCTAAGATTAAGCCTGGCGACCAGCTAATCTTACCGAATCAATTCCCGCGCAACGAATGTAACATCGCAATTGATCTGGGAAAATTTTTATTCACTCAAGAAAAAAAGAAAGAGAATATATCTGTTCGGCTGGGGAAGGGCGTAATTGCCAATATCCACGATGATGCGTGGGTTGATTTGGATAAAACCGCATGGCAGAAGCTTCAAGGCCGCAGAGAGTCGCTAAAGATCTCTCGCTTTAAGATGGCTGAATCAATAGGCGTCTATAAAACAGTAATACAGCAGTGGGAGGCCAAGATAGATAATGTTATGCCGCAATATTGTAAACTAAAATCGTATCTTGGCCGGATCGGAACAGGGCTGGGCGATCTCGATTACCATATCTACTTACCTTTAAGACAATGGAGAGGCGAGGGACTCGGGAACGGCACGCAATTTTTCTTGGGTAATCATACCTCGCAGATTAAGACAAAGCTAAGGGTGGACGAAAATCTTGCTTTTTTAATAGGTTGGTATTTGGGCGATGGCTCATCAGGGTGCGGTGGGAGAAATCCTAACCGATTTACACTTTCGATAGGCCGCGGTAATAATGGCCGTTACGTTAAAGAACTTAAAGAGGTTATTAAAGAAACCCTTGGCGCAACAGTAATTGTCGAGCAAAAAACCGACCGTTGTATTGTGCTGTATTTCCACTCATTTACCTTTAAGTTACTCCTGGAATATTTAGGACTTTTTGGCAAGAAGGCTCACGAGAAGTTTATGCCTGACATATTCTACAATGTTGCCGAATCAATACAAAAGGCCTTGTTGCGGGGACTGCTACAGAGCGACGGCTACATCGTCGTAGGCAGAAGCAGAGGAAAGCGCTATGGCGATCGCAAGGTAGTCGGGTACTGTACGGCTTCTTTGAGACTGGCGCAGAACTTAATCTATATGTTACGCCAATTAGGGGTCTTCCCGTCGATATCCCGCCAGAGGCCAAAAAGTCACCTGCGAGCGGGAAAACTCTTTCGGGCCAATTATGATAAAATAGATGTCTGCATTTCCACAAAGGAACAGATCGCAGCTGTCCACGACAGTTGGAAAACTCATAAAGATGCCTGGAAACTGGAAGAGTGGCTTAAATCAACACAACTGCGGGGTAATTGGGGCAGGAAGACCACGCAAATAAACAGCGATTTTTCAACTTTAGAGGTTAAAGCAGTCAAAAAAGTCAGTTGTAAGGATAAGTATGTCTATGACTTTTCAGTTCCTGGGGATCAAAATTTTATTGCCGGTGAAGGCGGCATGGTCCTTCATAATTCAGACGGCTCTCACATAAGGACTCTTCTTTTGACCCTCTTTTTCAGGCATATGCAGCAGCTTATCGAAAAAGGGCATGTGTATATTGCCCAGCCTCCGCTGTATAAGATCAAAAGAGGCAAGAGAGAGGAATATATTGAAACAGAAAAACAGATGAACAGCCTCTTATTTGACCTTGGCACAGAAGATATGGAGCTTGCGAGCACAAAAGACAAAAAGATATTTAAAGATAAACAGCTTAAAGAGCTTTTACAGCTGGTTTTTGAATTTGAGCGCCTTGCCGCAGGCATAGAGCGTCGTGGAGTGAAAATATCAAAATACCTGAGTTTTAGGCATAAAAAGACCAAAAAACTCCCTATTTATATGGCTAAAGTGGAGCAAAATACCCAATTCCTATATTCTGACACAGAGCTGGCAAAGGCTATAAAAGAGATAGAAAAAGACCTTGAGGAAAACACTAAAACAACTGCGACAGATGTCAGGACCGAGTATGTTGCTGAGTTTTATGAAGCAAGAGACCTGGAAAAAATCATAGAAAGAATCGAAAAAACCGGTTGTGAAATACAGCAGGTCTTTGAGGCAGAATCAGAGGCGAAGAAAAAACCTTTTAAGATTACGTCAGAGGGCGATATTAAGGAGCTGGATACTCTCAAGGAATGCCTGGACTATGTAAGAGAAGTGGCTAAAAGAGGCCTGAGCATGCAGCGCTATAAAGGCCTTGGCGAAATGAACCCGCAGCAGCTCTGGGATACAACAATGAACCCAGGCACCCGCACTCTTTTAAAGGTCACTTTGGAAGACGCGGTCGAGGCAGATGAGATGTTTACCGTGCTCATGGGAGACCAGGTCGAGCCCAGGAGAGATTTTATAGAAAAGCACGCAAGAGAGGTTAAGAACCTGGACATTTAATATGTACGCGCAGAATGAAAAACTAATACCGGTTTATATTGAAGACGAGATGAAGAATTCCTACATCACTTACGCCATGAGCGTAATAGTAGGAAGGGCCCTGCCTGACGCAAGGGATGGCCTGAAGCCTGTGCATAGAAGGATACTCTAT
>JAZDPX010000033.1:0-174146 GCA_043797125.1 Candidatus Omnitrophota bacterium | reverse complement strand
AGAGGCAGATTAAATCAGTTTCACAATACAATAACTGGTAAGATAGGCCATGGCGGAGCAGAAAGATTTCTGTTTAAATATAAAAACTACGAATCTTTTAAGGAAAAACTCTTTGTTTCGGCTAGCTTTCTACGATGTGATGTGAATTCAAACAAGCCAGGAGATCTGCGCAAGATGGGTAGTGTTGCAAATTTCGAATATGTATGTTTTGTTGAATATGCCGAAAAATTTAGACGGCTACCTGAGTTTAACGATAAAAAAGTCTCGCCTAAGCGAAGAACAAAGAACGCACAATATTAGAGAAGACCTTAATGAGCATATAGGGGAAATGGTGTTTAGTAAGAGGCTGATTTTTATGCCAGCAAATTACGACCTCAACAAAATCAAATTCGCTACTGACGAGACGACATTCAAGCGTGCGGTGGGCCTCTATGAGAGCGGTAAGGTGACGGAAACTGAAGAGGCCTTTGGTGACTTTACAGCCGTTGTGCTTGGGACTAAGCCGTATCGGGTTTCTGTATCAGGGCGTAATTATAAAAATGGCCATTGTACTTGTTATGTCGGAGAAAAAGGCACGCTTTGTAAGCACATGGTTGCCTTGGCGCTCTATGCGGTTATGGGTGGTAAGCCGTTAGGAGATAAGGATAAAGAGCTTTCTCATGGTGTTGAATGCAGCGGACGACGTGGCGTGCTGAACAAAGAAGAGATAGAAGTGCTTAAGAAATCTATCACCGAGTCTATGCGATACATAAAGCCATACCGCGGGCCGTCACGCACATGGTTCGCTAATCAGGATTCTTTGCGCGAAGGATGCAATCGTTTGTCAGTAGTTATTTCTGACCTGTCGGTTAGCAGGCAGTCGGCTGATATTTTAGTCAAATTGCTTTTACGTTTGGAGAAGAAGTTAAGTGTCGGTGGAGTAGATGACTCAAACGGTATTGTAGGAGGATTGGCCGGTGAATTAGTGGCTTTGCTTGAAGAATTCGCGAAAATTGATCCGTCATGCATTGATGCCTTTGAGTCGCTTTGCGGGAAAAAATATTGTTTTGGCTGGGAAGATTCTCTGGTCCGTATTTTTGACGAGAGAATTAGATAAGAATAATTGACGAGAGAGATTTTGCAGAAGTCCAGAATAGGTTGGCAGAGAAGAAAAAGACATGGCGGCCAAGAGTAAAAAACAGTGAATATCTTTTATCGGATTTACTGACTTGCGCTAAATGCAATCATAGATACTATGGTATGCTATCGATATCGAATCATCGGACCAATAAAAAGAAAAGATGGTATCGCTGTTCCGGGCCTCAATTAGGCCGTATCCAATGCACCAACGCCTCTGTGAAGGCAGAAGATATCGAACCGGAGGCCACAAAGATAGTTGCACTATTGGTCCAAAATGAGCGCCTAAAACAGAACCGATGGATGACAGGGACTTTGCAAAATGGCGCAAATTTCCCAGTTTTTGCTGAAAACGCAAAAACAGACCTCTCCGAAGTCAAAGATAAGCTGAAAATTAACCAAGAAAAGCAACCAAAACTTACAGACGCTTATCTGGAAAATTTGCTTAGTGAAGACGTCTATCGAGAGAAAATAACAACCTTGAGAGGCGAAGAAGAATCTTTGAAGAAACTCGTTGCAGGATATGAAGTTAGAGAAATGGAGAGAGAGCGCTCAGAGGGCTATATTAACCGAGTAAAAGACTTTCTTGATGGATACGATGACAGCAAAGAAAAAATAGATTTTGTTGATAAAAAAGAGCTCGCGCGGCTGCTTTTTAAAAACATCAAAATCGCCCCCGCCATCGGCGGGTCTTTGCCCCCAAAAAGAATTTCTTTTTCTCTCTTTGCCCCCTTTAATTTTTTGTTTTCGGAAACGGAAAAGAAACTGCAATGTCAAAAGAACCAAAGAGTTACAAAAACATGCCAAAAAAAATCTACATACGCACCTTCGGCTGCCAGATGAACAACGCGGATTCTGAGCTTGTGTATGGCATGTTGCTTTCGCGCGGGCATACAAAAGCAAACTCGTTTGAGGACGCTGATGTGATTTTGTTTAATACCTGCTCGGTGCGAAAGCACGCCGAGGATAGGGTGTGGGGTAAGATAGGGGAATTAAAAAGGCTTCGGAAGAGAGATTGCTTCGTCGCCGACGCCAAAGCAAAGGCTCCTCGCAATGACGGGAAGGAACGAAAACCTATTATTGGAATTATCGGATGCATGGCAAAGGCGCAAGGCAAGAAGATATTCGAGAGGCTGCCGCAAGTCAGCTTTATATGCAGCCCGTCGGATATATACGAGATTCCGGATTTAATAGAGCAGGCAGGGAAAAATCCGAAAAGGCATTTTGCAGCGATAAGCAGAAGGAAACGGCCGTTAAAACAAGCCCAAAGCCCGCAGCCCAAAGCCCACAGCCCAAGGCCCATAGCCCAACTCTATCGCGAGAATCCCATAAATGCTCTGGTAAATATCACATACGGCTGCAACAACCTCTGCTCTTACTGCATTGTACCTTATGCGCGCGGCGCGGAAATCAGCCGAAAACCCGAAGATATTATTGACGAAATAAAAGCGTTTGTTGATGACGGAGTTAAGGAAGTGATGCTTTTAGGGCAGAATGTGAATTCTTATAGTTCAAAGCCCACAGCCCATAGCCCACAGCCCACAGCTGAATTTGTGAAGCTGCTTGAGAGGGTTAATAAAATCAGCGGGCTACTACGCATCCGCTTTATGACATCGCATCCTAAAGATGCGAATATTAATTTATTCAAGGCAATGAGAGATTTGGATAAGGTGTGCGAGCATCTTCATTTGCCGCTGCAATCAGCCGCAGATAGAATTTTAAAGCTGATGAACAGAAAATACACTTCATCCGAATATCTTAAACTTGTAGAACAATACCGCAAAATTGTAAAAGGCGGTTCGCTTACAACCGATGTTATAGTTGGTTTTCCTACGGAAACAGAGGAAGAATTTTACAAGACATATATGCTTATGAAGGAAGTAAAATTTGATACCGCATTTATTTTTAAATATTCCCCAAGGCCGCGCACAGCTGCTTATAAAATGAAAGACGACGTAGAAACAAATGTTAAAGAACAAAGAAATCAGTCCCTATTGAGTCTCCAGAGCGAAATAAGGAAGGATAACAACAAGCTGCTTATAAACACCGTCCAGCAGGCGCTGGCAAATGCGAAAGCCAGGAGAGAGCCGGCTAACTTTCCTAAAGGCATCGAAAAAAATTATTTAAAAGGCAGGACAAGGCAGAACCAGCAGGTTATTTATGCTGCAGGGCCTGAACTTATAGGGCAATTGTGCGATGTAAGGATAGTGGATGTTGATGAAAACACATTAGTAGGGGAGAAAATATAGAATGAAGATGATAGCAATTATATTGTTCATTGTTCATTGTTCATTGTTCATTGTTGAAACAGCGGATGCATCCGAGGCAGCGTGGAGATATTTTTTAAAAGGCGATTACAAAGAAGCAATTGAAGAGGCAGACGCACTTGAAAGCGCCCAGTCTCATTATATTCTCGGGCTTTCGTATCTAAAGCTGGGTAAGCCGACGCACGCAAGGAAACATTTAGGTTTTATTCTGGAGATGTATCCCCAGGCAATCGAAAAAGAAGAAATTATTTTAAGCATCGCGGATTCCTATTTTTTAGAAGGCGATTTTCAACAAGCAGAAGGGCAATACCTGAATTTTTTAAAAGCCTTTCCAGAATCAGGCCTAAACAGCCTGGCATATTTAAGATTAGGGCAGTCTCAGAGAAGGTTAGGTAAATGGCAGGAAGCTAAACAATCGCTTTCAACGGTTATAAATGATTTTCCGAATAGCTTTGAAAAAGCCCAGGCGCAGGAAGAGCTTTCAAAGGAATTCTATTATTATATTCAGGTTGCTTCTTTTTCCAGGGAGGCAAACGCAATGAAATTAAATAAGGCCATCAAGGCCAAGGGCTTTGACTCTTATGTAACAAAGATATATAAAGACAAAGATAAATTTTACAGGGTTTGCGTAGGGAAGATCGAGAACAAAGACGATGCGCTTTCGGAACTAAAAAAACTAAAAGCAAATGGCTACAAGGCAGAGATATACCCGTAAACAGATAATTTTTCTGACTGGCCCTACGGCAGTCGGCAAGACAAAGGCCGCAATAAAATTAGCCAAGATTATAAACGGCGAGATTATATCCTGCGATTCAATGCAGGTGTACAAAGGCATGGATATAATCTCGCAAAAGCCCACGCTATTTCAGCAAGGGCAAGTACCGCACCACATGATAGGCGTAATATCCCCGGCAAAGAATTTTAATGTTGCAGATTACAGGAAAAAAGCGCTTAATATAATAAAGGATATATATAAAAGAAATAAAACCCCGATATTTGTCGGCGGAACAGGGTTTTATGTCAAGGCATTGATATACGGGCTTTTTCCTTCACCTAAGCAGGATTTTAAATTGCGCCAGAACCTAAAAAGCGAAGCAGAAGGCAGGGAAAGCGATTATTTACATAAAAAACTGCAAGCAGTAGACCCGGAAACCGCAAAATTCTTGCATCCAAATGATTTAAAGAGAATAATAAGGGCGCTTGAGGTATGCTGTAAGGCCGGCGCGCCAATGTCGGAGTTAAAGAAAAATACAAAAGGCCTAAGCGACAGCTATCGCGTAAAAATATTCTGCCTTAATATGCCAAGAGAAAAGCTTTACGACAGAATAAGCAAAAGAATAGATGCGATGTTTGCGCAGGGCATTATATCGGAGTGCAGGCGCCTTAAAAATGCCGGGCTTTCTCTTACAGCTTCGCAGGCATTAGGGTGCAAGGAGGTTTTTGCGTATCTTGATAAAAAATGTTTAAAAACCGAGGCAATAGAACTTTTAAAGCGCAATACAAGGCGTTTTGCCAAAAGGCAGCTTTCATTATTTAGAAATTTATCGGGCGTAGAGTGGATTGACATAACAGATAAAGAGACGCCTGTGGAAATAGCAAAAAAAATAGAGGCAAAGATTATATGACAAAACTATTTGATACGCAGTTTAACAAGGAAAAGGCCATACTGGTTACTATATCTGTTCCCCAGCAGGAACATAGCGGTTGGAGCCCGGAGGACGCGGCCTTAGAATTAAGGGAGCTGGTTAATTCTTCAGCCAGAGCCCTGATTATAGACGAGGTTGTCGCAAGAATAGATAAGCCCACAGCTAATTTTTTTATAGGCACGGGCAAGACCGAGGAAATACACCAGCTTTGCCATACCCAGAACGAAGAAATTGACGTAATAATATTCAGCGAGAACCTTTCCTCGACCCAGCAGAGAAATTTAGAGGAGGCAATAGGGGTTAGGATAATAGACCGCACGCAGCTTATACTGGATATATTTGCGCAAAGGGCCCACTCGATAGAAGGAAAGTTACAGGTTGAACTGGCGCAGCTTCAATACTTAAAACCGCGGCTTATGGGAAAAGGTGTAATGCTTTCAAGGTTAAGCGCAGGATTAGGCACGCGCGGCCCGGGCGAAAACAAGCTTGAAGTAGACCGCCGCAACATTAACAAAAGAATCTCTAAAATAAAAGAGGATCTTAATGCCTTAAAGAGCGTAAGGTCCCAAAGGCAAAGCGCAAGAAAAGAACATTCAATATCTACGGTTGCATTGATAGGTTATACAAACGCCGGAAAGTCTACGCTGCTTAATGCCCTTACCGAAGCGGGTGTTCCCGCGGATGAGAGGCTTTTTACCACGCTGGATACAACCTCGCGTAAATTTGTTCTGCCTAATCATCAGAAAATATTATTTATAGATACAGTCGGTTTTTTGCATAATTTGCCACATAACTTAATAGAGGCGTTTAAGGCAACGCTCGAGGAGGCTGTGCAGGCGGATTTATTATTACAGGTTACGGATGTGAGCAACCCGAAGGTAAACGAGCTTATGGATTCGGTTTACAGCGTTCTTAAAGAAATAGAAGCTGAAAAAAAACCCATGATATTAGTGCTTAATAAAATAGACAAGGCAGCCAATGATTATGAGATTGCAAGGCTTAAGAAAAAAACCAATGACAGCGTTGCCATCTCTGCGCTTAAAAATGAGGGCTTGGAAGATTTGGTAGCCATGATAACGGATAAATTTTCCACGCTTTTGACCGACATAGATGTTTTGATACCTTATGACAACATGAAATTAGTTAATATGCTGTACACAGAAGGCGATATTATAAAAAGACAAGACACCTCCAAAGGCATACGTATAAAAGCGCGCGTACCTGCCAGGATAAAAGAGCAAATTCCTTATAAAATAAAAAACTCTTGACAAAAAAGTTTCTTGTGTTAAAATTATCCTCTCATTAGCACTCTCAACCTTAGAGTGCTAACCAGGAAGAACCCATGTTATCGAGAAAAGAAAAAATATTAGAACTCGTAATCGAGGATTATATCAATACCGCCGTGCCGATAAGCTCGCGCGCAATAAGCAGGAAACTGCGCAAGGCCTTAAGCCCTGCCACAGTAAGGAGCGTCATGGCAGATCTTGAGGATGCCCAGCTTATTACGCATCCGCACACCTCCGCAGGCAGAATTCCCACTGACAAAGGCTACAGGCATTATGTGGATACGCTTATGCAGACAAGGTTATTGACCGAGCAGGAGAAAAAACGCGTATCTGATACTTTCAAGAATAAGTTTGAGGAAATTGATAATGTCATAGTTAAGACCACGCGCCTGCTTTCTTCAATAGCTGAAGAGGTCGGGTTAGTTACGTTTCCGATACTTGAGAAAGGCGCTTTCAGGCATATCGAACTTGTTGAACTTGACAGCAATAGGATATTAGCTGTTCTTGTGACTAACAGTGGCCTGATAAAGAATATGGTTGTGGAATTTGATGAACCTCTGAAAAAAGGCGACCTGGGAAAAATAGCAAATTTTTTAAATACAAGGTTTGACGGCGTATCATTGCACGAAATTAAAAAGGCCATAACCCAGCAGCTTTTGCTGGAAAGGGATTCCTTCTTTTATATATTAGATGAAACCAAATGCGTAATAGATTTAATGCTTAACAGCATAAAAGGGAAAAGGGTTTATCTGGAAGGGGCCTCCAGGATAGTTATGCAGCCGGAATTTAATAACATAGATAAGGTTGAGGGCTTGCTTGCGGCATTGGAAGACCCCGATATTCTGGATTCCATTGCGCAGAAAAGCCTGGATAATGACGGTGTAGGCGTTTACATCGGCGAAGAAATAGGCATAGAGCCGCTGAATGACTGCAGTTTGATCACGTGCAACTACAAAATTAAAAAAGACCGTTTAGGATTATTAGGAATAATCGGGCCAAAGAGGATGCAGTACGCAAAGATGGTGTCTCTGGTTGATTATATGGCGAATATCCTTAGCGAAATGCTGGAGTAAGTATGGCAAATAAGGAAAAGGAAGATTATCAGGATAAATACCTGAGGCTTTTGGCAGAATTTGATAATGTCAGGAAGCGCATGGAAAAAGACAAGCAGGATTTTGTCAAGTTTGCCAACGAAAGCATAATACTCGAATTGCTGAATGTTCTAGATGATTTGGAGCGCGCGGTAGAGCTTGCTGAAACAAGGCACCAGGATTTGTCGGTATTTTTGAAAGGTATTGAGATGGTGATGGCGCATCTTTATGAAATGCTTAAGGAAAACGGAGTAAGGCCCATAGAGGCTAAAGACAAACCCTTTGACCCGCATTTTCACGAAGCGCTTATGGAGATAAAAAATGAAAAGGTGCCAGAGCATACGGTTCTTGAAGAGCTGCAAAAGGGCTATCTTTTAAATGATAAAGTAATAAGAACGGCAAAAGTGAAAGTGTCAAAGAAAGAATCTGGTTAATTGGTGAGTGGTTGATTGGTGAGTGGTTAATTAACCAATTAACCAGTATCGACGAAAGGAGCAGAAAAATGGCAAAAGTAATTGGAATTGATTTAGGAACTTCAAATTCAGCAGCTGCGGTTATGGAAGGCGGGCGTCCGGTAATAATCCCTTCAGCAGAAGGCGCAGGCGTTGCTTCAGGTAAGGCGTTTCCGTCATACGTTGCTTTTACAAAACAGGGTCAGCGTTTGATAGGCGAACCTGCAAGGCGCCAGGCTTCAATTAACCCCGAAGGAACAATACAGGCAGCCAAGCGCAAAATGGGCAGCGATTTTAAGTTCAAAGTTTACAGCGAGGAATATACCCCTCAGCAGATTTCAGCCTTTATACTGCAGAAGATAAAGCAGGACGCAGAAGCGTATTTAGGCGATAAAGTCGAAGAGGCGGTAATTACCTGCCCCGCATATTTTGATGACAACCAAAGGACAGCTACAAAAGACGCGGGAGAAATCGCCGGGCTTAAAGTATTGCGCATAATTAACGAGCCTACGGCAGCATGCCTTGCTTACGGGCTTGAAAAGGCAGGCAAGGAATTAAAGATTTTGGTCTTTGATTTTGGCGGGGGCACGCTTGATGTAACAATTATGGAGATGTGGAAAGAAGGCGGTTTTAAAGTTATGGCAACAAGCGGCGATACCCAGCTTGGGGGCACTGATATGGATAATGTGCTTATTAATTATATCGTCAATGATTTCAAGCGCAATACGGGCATTGATTTAAAAAATGACAAGATGGCGATGCAGCGTTTGCGTGAGGGAGCAGAAAAGGCCAAGGTCGAGCTTTCAAGCACCCTGTCCACGGACATCAACCTCCCGTTTATAACGGCTGACTCGGGCGGGCCGAAACATTTAACCATGTCCATTAACCGCGCGAAACTTGAAGAGCTGATAACCCCGATTATTGAAAAATGCCGCGGCCCGCTTGAAAGAGCGCTGACAGATGCGAAAGACGCCTTTTCCAAGGAAGGAGTTAATTTCCATGATAAAGGAGTTGACAAGATTATCATGGTTGGCGGCCCGACGAGAATGCCCATTGTGCAAAAATTTGTCGAGGATTATTTTGGAAAGAAGATAGAGCGCGGAATTGACCCGATGGAATGCGTTGCTCTTGGGGCAGCAGTGCAGGCAGCGATTATTAAAGGCGATGTAAAGGATGTCCTGCTTTTGGATGTTACGCCGCTTTCATTGGGAATTGAAACTTTGGGCGGAGTCAACACAAAGCTTATCGACAGAAACACGACCATACCTACAAGAAAGGCTCAAGTTTTCTCAACAGCTGCGGATAACCAGACCGCCGTTACTATACGCGTGCTTCAGGGAGAAAGATCCATGGCTAATAACAATGTTGAGCTTGGCAGGTTTGATCTTGTCGGCATACCGGCTGCGCCTCGCGGAGTGCCGCAGATTGAAGTTGCGTTTGACATAGACGCAAACGGCATTGTGCATGTTTCAGCCAAGGACCTTGGCACGGGAAAAGAGCAGTCTATACGAATCACCGCTCCAAAAAAACTTTCAAAGGAAGAAATTGACAAGATGATTAAGGATGCGGAGCAATTTGCCGCTGATGACGCCAAGACAAAAGAAGAGGTGGAAATAGTTAATCAGGCGGATACTCTGGCTTATGCGGCTGAAAAATCGCTTAAGGATTACGGCAATAAAGTCAGCCAGCAGGAACGCGCTGATATAGAGGCCAAGATTAACAGCCTTAAGACAGCGATAAAAGACAAAAATACAGACAGAATCAAAACAGGCATGGAAGATTTAACTAAAGCCTCGCATAAACTCGCGGAAGAGATTTATAAAGACGCGGCTGCGAAACATCAGCAGACTCAGCAAACAACAAAGGACAAAGAGCAAAGCGCAGAAGAAGCGCCGCAAGAAGAGAAAAAGAAAGACGAGGATATTATAGACGCTGAATATAAGGAAGAGAACGATAAGTGAGCACCAAACGTGATTATTACGAAATATTAGGAGTCAAAAAAAGCTCGACCCTCGAAGATATAAAAAAGGCATATCGGGAGATGGCCCTGCGCTATCATCCTGATAGAGTTCCTCAGGAACAGAAAAAAGAAGCAGAAGAAAAATTCAAGGAACTTTCCGAGGCTTATGCGGTTTTATCCGATGCCCAAAAACGCGCGCTTTATGACCAATACGGTCATTCCGGCATAGACCAGAAGTACGCGTACGAGGATATTTTTAAAGGCGCTGATTTTGGCAGTATTTTTGAGGGCATGAAAGATTATGGTTTCGGAGGAGGTATCTTTGAAAACATATTCGGTGATTTAGGATTTGACGTATTCGGCGGCGCAACAACGCGGCGCGGCAGGGGACAGCGTCGAGGCAGAGATTTAGAGATTGCCGTAAATGTAACTTTGGAACAGGCAGCCCTCGGTGTTGAAAAGACAATTACTTTACCTCGATATGAAACATGCCAGGCCTGTTCCGGCAGCGGCGCAAAACCAGGAACAAAAAGGATCACCTGCCCGCAATGCAAAGGCTCGGGCCAGACAGTAGTTTCCAGCGGCTTCTTCCAGCTGGCCCAGACCTGCTCTCGATGCGGCGGCGAGGGTTCAGCTATACAGACTCCGTGCCCAAGCTGTAAAGGAAAAGGCAGGGTTAGGGTAACACGCAATATAAAGGTAAAAATACCTGCGGGTGTTAATACAGGTTCGCATTTAAGAATACGCGGCGAAGGCGAATCAGGCGCTGGAGGCAAAGGCGACCTGTATGTAATTATTGAATTAGCGCCGCACAGAATTTTTGAAAGGCACAACAACGACATATTGACGGAAATTAATATAAGTGTAAGCAAGGCAATTTTGGGCGCAGAGGTGGAGGTGCCTACGCTTGACGGCAATGTTAAGATGACGATACCGCCGGGCACGCAAACAAGCCGCGTCTTCCGGCTTAGAGGCAAGGGCATACCTGATGTGCATAGCCAGGCCCCCGGGGATGAATTAGTCAGGGTAAATGTTGAAATACCGGCCAGGCTTACTTCGGAGCAGCGCAGGCTTATTGAAGAATTTGCCCGCCTTTCCGGAGAGGATATTAATAAGGAAAGTTTTAAGGATAAGATACGCAAAACATTTAAGTAAAAGGACGAAATTATGCCGACATATGATTATGAATGCAAAAAATGCAATAAAGTATTTGAGATTTCCCAAAGCATAAAGGCAGCGCCTATAAAAAAATGTCCGAAATGCGGTTCTAACGTGAAAAGGCTTATCAGCCCGGGCGCAGGTTTCATATTGAAGGGTTCAGGCTTTTACGCAACCGATCACCGCAGCAAAAGCTATAAAGAAAAACAGAAAAAAGAGCAGCAGAAAGACGCTCCTGTGTGTCCCAAGACAGGCAAGCAAGAGGGCTGCTCCGGGTGCAAGGGGTAAACTATGGCGAAAATAGAACCGTTTTGCGGCGTAAGGTATAACTCAAAAAAAATAGGCAGCCTTTCAAAAGTCGTGTGTCCGCCTTATGATGTTATAAATAAACAACAAAGGCTCAGATATTTAAGAAAATCAAAATATAATGCCGTTAATTTAGTGTTACCGTCGGGAAACACAAGCAAAAATGCCCACAAAAACGCCAAAAGGCTTATTGATTTGTGGCTGAAACAAGACATATTATCTTATGATAAGCAGCCTTGCATATATGCATGCAGGGAAGAATATAAAATTGATAATGTTGCAAAGAAAAGATTGGGTTTTATTGCATTATTGGAAATAGAAGCAGATAAAGATAAAACAGCCCTGCCTCACGAAAAAATATTTAAAAAGTTCAAAGTTGAAAGATTTAATCTCATGCTTACAACACAGGCGCATTTAAGCCCCATATTTACTGTTTTTAAAGACGACGCCGCAAAAGTTGAAGATATGCTCATATCTGTTATGAGAAAACAAAAGCCTGATGTTGAGTTTAGCGCGGATGGGGTGAAAAAGGAGCTTTGGAAGATTTCCGATGTTGAGATTATAAATAAGCTGCAGAATATTATGCAGAATGAAAAAATATTCATAGCTGACGGGCATCATCGTTTTAACGCGTGCGTTGCATTAAGGGATCATCTGTCCAGAAGACAAAAAAATACAACATGCAAAATGCCTTACGACTACGCTATGGTTTATTTTTTAAGCATGAAAGATAAGGGTCTTGCGATACTTCCTACGCACAGGGCAATCAAGTTTCTGCCAGCTAATTATTCTAAAGATTCTATGCTAAAAAAGCTGTCAAGGCATTTTTATGTAAGCATGGTAAATAGTAAAGAAGACCTGATTAAAAAATTAGAGACAGCGGACAGGCAAAAAAGGCACGCGTTTGGCTTTTTTTACGACGATAGTTTCGTATTCGCATTGCTAAAAGATGAAAATATTATTAAAAATATCGGCTCTGCCGATAACAGCATAAGCTGGAAGAAATTAGATGTCAGCATATTGCACCATTTTATCCTTCCGCAACTGCTTAATATAAAAGAGAAAGTGCGCGGAATGCGCAACATATATTATTACAGGGGAAAGACAGAGGCCATAAGAGTCGTAAAAAGCGATGAATTTAAAATGGCGATATTCCTGAATCCCACCAGGATAAAAGAAGTTGAAAAAGTTGCCACATCAGGCAATAACATGCCGCACAAGTCCACCTATTTTTTCCCCAAGCCCTTTACGGGCGTAGTATTCCATAAATTCTAAAGCTTTACTCGAACATGTAGTTGCCCGATTCATCGGGCTAAAACCCCGGTGGCCCAATAAATTGGGCAACTACGATATTCGTATTTTGCGCCAAAATGCAGGGGCTTAATGCCCCTTTTCAGGGGCACAGGTTTATCTAATGTAGGGGCGCCATTTATGGCGCCTTATAAAGGGTTCGATAAATCGAACCCCTACAGCAGTATTTCAGCAATCTCTAATATTATCCCTTGACTTAAGTGAAAACACCTGCTATAATATAATACCTTTTATAACTATCATATAAAGTAGATAAAATTAGAATATTTTATTAAAATAATGAAGAGAATAATTTCGATTATATTAGTATTTAGTATTGCTGCCACGGCAAATCCATGCCAGAGTTATGCCTTACGGCCAATAGCAAGTGTTAACTCTAAAGAAACACCGCTCGTGTGTATAAGCGGAAGCTCTTACGATGAGGTAAAAGCTAGGATTGTGGATTACAAGAATACAGGCTTAAGCTTAAGAGAGGGTGATAAATTAATTACTGCCTCTGATAGCCAAGCACAAAAAACGCTTACAAGCAATGGTGTGATAGCATATTTTTCCTTTACTTCAGAAGGCGAAAAAGCAAAGAATGCGAATATAGTTTTTTTGGGGGAATACGATCCAAACCACAGCTTGCCAGATGAGGTAAATAATGGCCTGTTACTAAATTTTTATTATTTAGATGATTATAATAAAGAATATATCGAGCAGCCGTTTTGTACATATAAATTTTACGCTGAAAAGGGAAAAGCCGTACAGGTTAATTTGCCGTCTATGGATGTTTTAGCCGCAACCTACGGTCTGCGGGAAATAGAAACATTAGCAAGGCCATATATAACAAAAATATTAAAAGGAGGCATTATACAGGTTAGTTGCCACAGGCACGGCTATAATCCATACCCACCCACCACCTTCAATATACCTCCAAAGAAATTTAAAAATGCAAATCTTTTATATAAAGATGTGGCTGTCGTGGTTGAGAACGATAAAAACCACGGCCAGGTAATAAATATTTATCTTAAAGACGATTATTATGCTAAGAAAAATCCCAAGCCATTAGTAACATATAAGCATTTTAAAGATATTAGCCCTATTGAGGGAAAAGATAAATGGAAAACATTGCGCTCGAAAACTATGCAGATTAATCTTGCAAAACACGATATTTTAAAAGCGCACAAGGGAATAGAGTTGCAAGAGTGCGGTAGAATTTATAAAACGACAATTAAAGACGGCGGAGAGGGATGCGGCGTTTGTGTCGTTCCTTTTATAAACGAATACCGGCGCGATGACGCAATATCATTTTTTATAAAGAAAGACCGCATGGGGGAAGGCGCGCTGCTTAATGAACCCGCTATCATAAAAGTCGAGAAAGATATAAACCAAAGGCAGGTTATTAATATTTATCTTGAATCAGAATATGAAAAATCCACTTCACCGAAACCCTTAGCAACTTATAAAAGCATGTTAAGAAAAATCAGACATTGCGGCCCTGGCATCAAACTAACAAAATGCAGGCAGGTTGACCTGGCTTTTTTAGATGCCATCGATTGCTACAACGGCAGGTACGATATTAAACCAGTGAAGGATAGAATATTAGAATTAACTGTAAGGCGCGTAACAGAAAAAGACGGCACCGTCCGGTATGAGGCTTCCAAGACTATGTCGGATATGAGAAGAAAAGATAGTTTTGATTTTGCTTTGTACCCTATTGCCAAGGGAATATTCAAAGACAAAAAGATGCCGCAAAAAGCCTTAGGAACAGTTGAAAACGACCCATCCTATGGGCCTTATGAAGAGATATGGTATAAAACAGGGAAAGAGAAAGTCGTGGTTGCAAGGCATTATTACCTCGATAATTTTCCAATGCATATGCCTATTGATTTTTCAAAAATAGCATTTTTAGATTATGTTTTATGCAATAAAGATATTTATGGTGGCCCAGTGGCCCCCAGGGAATATTATCATCCTTATGTTGTTCCCAAAAACGGCATTATAAAACTGGCATATAGAAATAGATGGCTGGAAGTGCGAGGCCTAAAATCATTAGCAGGCAAAAAACCGGCATTTGTTCCCGTAGAAGATGTTAAACACGGCTGGAAAGTTTATGTTTATGATGCCGGGAAATATTCAAAAAATAAAAAGTCAAGGCCGAAAATTACTTTAATAAGAAATGCCTATTTTAAAAAATTAATACCCATAAGCCAGTTTACCGTTAAGTTTGCGCAAGAACTTTTGGAGAGAGGCATTCTGGAGCCAGCAATTGATATTTTGCAACATACAGCGCAAAGACACAAGAAAAGATCTCGCCCCGCGCATAAGCAGGAAAAAATTACAGTAACGACACTTCTAAATACGGCAGATAGGCTCAAAAAAGATAGATTGCAGTTTTTAGAAAATAAAACTTTGCCATTCAAAGATCGCGGAGTCGATTTCTATTTAGTGCTTTTGGCGGATGCAATATATAGAGGCAAAAAAGCTGATGAAGATAAAAATAAGGTATTAACTAATTTTAGGCAATTAATGCAATTGTCTCCTGAACAGACGACGGCGTTAATTGAACAGCTTATAGATATTCTGGATTTTAATAGTGAGCATGAAAGCCAAATATATTTAAATACAGCTATTTTATGTATCATTAACGAATTACCAGAAGAATATAAAGAAGAAGAAGATAAAGTGCTAACTTTGGCTAAAGCCGTCTGCAAATTTGTAAGCTATGAAGGCAGGTATCAGGATAAACTTAGAAAAGAGGGTAAAAAATTCTTTGAATCCATACCCGAAAAGCACGCGTTTATTCCTAATGGCAAAAGCTTGCCAAAAAAACAATCAAAAGAAATACCAGATCCTGTTGCCCAGCACCTTGCTAGGATGTACGATTTTTCTATGTTAACCCCCTTGGGTGAAATTAAATATGGAGTGCTTGCGCAGATCGGCGATACCGCAGCAAGAAATAAGCTTGTTGAGTCAAACCTAAGGCTTGAATATAGCATTGCAAAAAGCTATGCTTGGTCATATAACTTACCTTTGGAAGAATTATTGGGCCCTGCTCACGACGGCCTTATGAAAGCAGCCAAAGAGTTTAAACCGCAAAAAGGTTATAGATTTTCCACATTTGCTGTTAAGATAATTAAACAAATTATTGATAGCCAGATAGGATTCTATCTTAACGATACAAAAATATCCTCATATATATATAATCAGATTAAGGAATTTAAAAGAAGATGCCAGGTGAAAGATATTAACCCTATATCCGGGAAACTGACTATTCCGGAAATAGCCAGCGCGATTGATATGAGTGAAACAAAAGTAACTAATGTAATAAATTATATGAAATACTCAACCGTTTTACTGAGCACGCCTTTAGGCAATGAAGATGAAGGCTACACAATTGAGAGCACTATTGCGGATGATAAAATAGAAGACCTCGCCCTAATTCAAGATAAAATATTTGAAGCCATAGGAATAGTTGCAGAAAAATTATTCAAAAAGTGGAGAGAATATAATGTGCATAAATTTAACAGAATGGTGACAACCTTTATAAAAAGAATCCTGCCAATGCTTGGAGTAGGCGAGACCGAAACCTTACAAGAGATTGGCGAGGATTACGATGTTACAAGGGAAACCATTCGCTTAGGTGAAAATACAATGGAAGAACTTCTGGCAGAAGAACTAAAAAAGACAGCCTTAAGTGAAGATGACTTTGAGGTGTTTGTTAAAAACGTTGATATTGAAAGTGAGTTATGCGTGTTTATACAGGAACTTGTAGGCGCATATAACGGTAAAAGCAACGGCAAAAACAAAAATAGCTATGTTATAAATGTATATGACCTTGTAAACGGCAACAAGAAAGCCGCCGCGATAGCGCAGGCGGCGTAGAGTGGTCTATGGTCGATAGTCGATGGTCTATAGTCGGCAGGAAAATATGAGAAAAATAACAGCGATAACGATAGCGATAATATTAGCGGTACCCCCGAATGCCTTTTGCCTGCGCCCGATGGCGAATAAGACGCAACTGGAGATGGAACTTGAAAAGACGATGACTTGGCAGGAGTTTTATGCCAAATATAATTTTGAGAAAATTCCATATGAGAAAAGAGATCAGATTTCTCCTGCAAAATTAAACGATTATATTGAAACACTTGCTAAAAAACCACGTGGCGCTGAAGATATCATAGATGTAAATACTTTTAATGAAAAAGTCTATATATTAAAAGAGATTACAAACACTAAACTTGATACGCCGGAAAAATTAAGCAAACTCCTGAAATCCATAATATTGATACTAAAAGACGATAAGCAGGAAATCTTTCATGATTATGCGTTGGGAATCATTCGTGTTTTAGCAGACCAGCGGCCTGTAGAAGTCGCGTACATATTAATGCCTCTTCTTGAAATACAAAAATTAGCGAAAAAAGAAGAGGTTGAATATATCCTCATCGAATGCATTGAATTGCTTAAGTATGCAGATAACGTTATGCAAGGCAAGGCCTCTGATGTTGGCAAAAGTATACCGTCCGATATGATAACAAACTTATTTCCCAGCGTGTTTAAAAATATTCCCGCGGATATGACAAAAAAAATATTGCCGGATATTATTAATGAACTCCCCCCTGCTGAAATTAAGAAGATTGCAATTAGTAGTATCAATAAACTTCCTCCCGACAGCGTTAAAGAAATATTGCTGGCTGCAATCGAGAAAATGCCTGCAGGCAGGTTTAAAAAGTGGATAAGAGGCACTTCAATTAGCAAAATGCTGCTTGAATCAGATTCTGGGTTAGACATAAGAAGCCTGCCAAACGAGCCGATAGAAATATCCAAAACAGAATTAGGAAAAAAAATACTGCAATTAGTTAAAAAAACACCTTCAATCTTTATCAAGCGATTTTTGCCGGTATTAATCAAGCAGGCAAATGAGAATAAGCTTAAGGCTGTATTGCCTGTCGCGATTAGCAAGGTAAAAGACGAAGAAATCAAAAATATATTGTCCGGTATAATGAAAGACATAACGGATGATATTATCAATAAGATAGAGAATAAGAAGAAAAGGCGAATACTCGGCCACATTATAGTGAATATTGCCCGCGCCATAAGAAAATCCGAGGAAGGCAAAAAACCGGTTATTTTTGACAGCTTTTTAATAAAGGAAGGCCCTGTTGATGAATTAAGAGAACATATGCCCACAGTGGATATACATATTACGTTGAATGGCTTAAAACTTGACGGTGTTGCCGGCGTTGTTTCTGTCGAAAGATATTCCACTCTCAAAGAGGCCTTTAAGTATCTGGGTGTGCCGATTATAGATGATGAGTATCAATGGGTGAAAATTGACGGCAAGAAGGTAGAAATCAAATACTTGGGCGAGACAATAGTTGATGATTCCATTTTTGTGGAGATAGGCAAGTTAAAAAAACTTGAAAGTAGAAGAGATTATTTTAATGAATTTTTAACATTACTTTCAAAAAATGAGCTAATTTATCGTGAGACTATCACTGGGAAAAAACCGGCTGGGAAAAAACCAGCTGGGAAAAAACTGGCTGGGAAAGAACTGGAAGGTTTTAAAATCCTCACCAGGCAGCTCAGAAGAACAGAGGCATATGAGCTGATTCACAGGCTAATGTGGAAAGGTAACCAATTTACGTTTAAAGAGCGCGGCTCTGATAAAAAATGCAGGGTTAACATAATTAACGCTATTTTAGAAAAGCTGCCAGACATAAAGGATAAATTCGGCGCTAAAAAAGCTAAAATATTCTTGCAAGATTTTATTATCCCTGCTTCTAAAGAAAAAGGTAATCTCGATTTACTTTATAGGATTATGCGCCTGCCTTTTAGCTTGGAGTTTAATGAAAAATATATAAATGAAATTCTCTCTCTTCTTAAAAGTGAAAGCTATAACGATCTTACTATTTATAAAGTCTGGAATATAGTGAAGCCTTTAGAATATGCAAGAATAGAAGGCGCTAAAAATAATGACGAAAACGCCCCTTCTCTACGCCGGTTAAGAAAACTTTTTAAAAAATTTGAGGAATCCGCAGAGCAATCCATCGCCTCCAGCGCCCTTCGCCCGCCAGCGGCGGCGACAGTCGGCGAGCAGGATGTGCAAAGGTTCCTTGAGAAAGGGGCAACTGTACATTTTAAGGCAGATGGGCTTACAATGCCTGTTTTGATAAGGAGCCTTATTGAAATATACAAAAAATGGTCAAATTGGATGGATATGAAAATTATTCTTAACAGTGGGATATCTTTCGATATTGATGATGATGACTACAGCTATAGCGCAATTTGTGATGCCATGTTGTCTTTGCACGACATGAAAAAATTTAAACATGAACTTAAAATTTTACTTAATGAAACAGGCCGCTTAAATTTCGCAAAAGATATTAAATCCATGAAACAATTTCAAACAGATCTTCGCAACGCTTTCAGAATATACATGAAGTCCTATGCGCTGGAAATAAAAGGCATATCTGATATTAGCAAAGAATCGGAGCCCGAAGGCATAGAAGTAATTGCAAATTTTACAGCAGAAGATTGGGAGTCGCTGTATTCTTTAATGACGGCAAAACTAACAGATACAATCAGGGGGTGGGAAGACAGAATGATATCAGTAGAAATCACCGTTTCGGAAAAAAGTTATACTATTAAATGCCCTGCCGGTGTCATTCGAGCAACCAGAGATATGGAGGTTGACGGGTTAAAGGAGATAAAGAATATTAAAGTTGAAATGAAGATTCTGTTAGAAAGTCAGAAAGGCAGCGAAAGAGCAAAAGATGTTAAAGAGATAGAACAAACTCTTAGGCAGATGTTCATGCTTAAAATAGGTAAAGTTACAGTCATAGATATAACCCAAAACCCCGCTGATATTACCCCACACATACCGGAATGGGGCAGATATTTAACCGTAGCCGTTGACGCAGCAGCGTAAAATAGTCTATAGTCAATAGTCGATAGTCTATGGTAAGCCTTTGGGCATTGCCGAAAAAACAATAGCGGAAGATTTAGCTGTTGCCCACCGTTAAACAAATATTTTCCCGCCATGAACGAGAATCCCTATGGTAATTTACAGGCGCAGAAGAAGCCTTTGCATGCTTTGCCGAAGCGACTGTCAAAAATCGCGAAAACCCGGCGATTAGTGAGCGATTTTTGCCACAACGAGCGAAGAGCGCCTTTCGCCGAAGGCGAAAAATTCTCTGAGCGAGTGACAAGCGAAGGCAAGGCATGCAAAGGCTTTAGATACAGTGAGAATTAACATAGGATTTGAGAGAATTTCCTTGCCTTTTATCCCCGATATGCTACTATACCTCCTATACTAAATGTATCTATTATTATATGAATTACGACCCAATCAAAAACGCCATCCTCAATGGCGATATTTCTGCTGTTCCAACTCTTGTAAATAAGGCAATATCTGCAGGAGCTTCTTCAGAAGATGTGCTGAATAAAGGGCTTATCGCAGGCATGTCCGTAGTAGGCGAGAAGTTCAAGGCCAATGAAATATACGTGCCCGAAGTTCTCATCTCCGCAAAGGCAATGCACGCAGGGCTTGATATCCTGGAGCCGCTTTTGGCTAAAGCAGGCGTAAAACCTAAAGGTAAGGTAATCGTCGGCACAGTAAGAGGCGATTTGCACGATATCGGCAAAAATTTAGTTTCCATGATGCTGAAAGGCGCAGGCTTTATGGTCATTGACCTTGGCATAGATGTTGACCCAAAACGTTTTATCGATGAAGCAGTTAAAAATCAGGCAAAGGTTATAGCTATGTCTTCGCTTCTTACCACATCCATGCCGTCTATGAAAGCTACGGTAGATTTACTCAAAAACAAAGGCTTAAAAGGAAAGATAAAGACAGTTATAGGCGGGGCGCCGGTTACTCAAAAGTACGCGGATGAAATAGACGCGGATGGATATGCGGATAACGCCTCCTCCGCAGCGGACAAGATAAAGGAGCTATTAGGGTTATAGCACGCAAACATGCCAATATTCGGAAAGCCAAAATACACAATAGTAAACTTGAAAAAATTCAAGCAGCAGAAGAAAAAGGATATTCCTGACGGGCTCTGGACCAAATGCGAGGATTGCGGGGAAATAATTTATAACAAGGCCCTGGAGGAAAACCTTAAAGTTTGCCCCAAATGCAATTACCATTTTGTAATCAGCGCGCAGGAGAGAATAAACATACTTATTGATAAAGGCACTTTCAGGGAAATTGATGCGGACATGACTTCGGCAGACCCTCTTGGATTCAAAGGCACAAAGACATATAAAGAGAAGGTTAAGGAAGACCAGGCTGCTACCGGAATGAAAGAGGCTGTAATATGCGGCACCGGTAAAATAAACGCTATAAACACAGTTTTAGCGGTTACAGATTCAAGGTTTATTATGGGCTCTATGGGTTCTGTTGTCGGTGAGAAAATAACAAGGGCTGTTGAGCTGGCAATAGAAAAGGGTTTGCCAGTTATTATTATATCAGGTTCAGGCGGCGGCGCCAGGATGCACGAGGGCATGTTTTCCCTGATGCAGATGGCCAAGACCTCGGCAGCGTTATCAGAATTACATAAAAAAGGAAAGCTGTTTATTTCTGTGCTTACTCACCCGACCATGGCAGGGATAATGGCAAGTTTCGCGTCTTTAGGCGATATTATAATAGCGGAGCCCAAGGCGTTAATCGGCTTTACAGGGCCAAGGGTCATCGAGCAGACCATAAAGCAGAAACTTCCCGAAGGATTCCAGAGATCAGAGTTTCTGCTTGAGCATGGGCTTATCGATATGATAGTCGCAAGGCCGCAGATGAAGGAAGAGATAACGAAATTATTGGGTTATTTATCATAATGCTAAAGAGTAAAACAAAATGGCGCAGGTTAGTTTAAGGAATGTTACCAAGAAATTCCCGCCCAATGTTTATGCGGTGAAGGATATAAACATGGGAATAGAAAACAAGGAATTTCTAGTCCTTGTCGGGCCTTCGGGATGCGGAAAATCCACCACGTTAAGAATGATAGCGGGCTTGGAAGAGATTACAAGCGGCGAGATTTATATCGGCGATAAGATGGTCAACGATATCCCTGCCAAGGATAGAAACATCGCCATGGTGTTTCAGAATTACGCGCTTTACCCTCACATGACAGTGTACGAGAACATGGCTTTCGGGCTTAAGCTGCGTAGGATCCCTAGACTTGAGATAGACCAGCGCGTAAGGGAAGCCGCGCAGATACTAAATATCACCAAACATCTAAATAAGCGCCCAAAAGAATTATCAGGCGGCGAGCGCCAGAGAGTGGCTGTAGGCAGGGCCATAGTCAGAAAGCCGATTGTCTTTCTGTTCGATGAACCATTGAGCAACCTGGATGCCAAATTGCGCGTGCAGATGAGAACCGAAATTAACAAACTTCATACCAGGCTTCAGACCACAATGATATATGTAACTCATGACCAGACAGAGGCCATGACAATGGGAACCAGAATAGCTGTTATGAAAGACGGTGTGATACAACAGATAGACGACCCTATCACGCTTTATGACAAGCCTATTAATAAGTTTGTGGCAGGCTTCATAGGTTCGCCTTCCATGAATTTCATGACCGGCCAGATAATAAAAAAGGATACTAAATTCTATTTTTATGAAGGCAATTTTTCTGTCAAACTTGTTGATGAGATGCGCGATAAATTAGCCCCATACATTAATAAGGAAATAGTTTTCGGCATAAGGCCGGAAGATATTTATGACAGGCTGTTTGCTCAAGATGCCTCGAGCGAAAATGTAGTCAGCGCCACCTGCGAGGTCTATGAACCGATGGGAGCGGAAGCGTTTCTGTATCTTAACAGCGGAAAGCACACTTTTATAGCGCGCGTTGGCGGACATAGCAAGCCCGCGGTCAATCAGGACCTTGAGCTGGTATTTGATATGACAAAAGCGCATTTATTCGACGTCAAAACCGAAAAAACCATAATATAACTTTACGCTTTTGACTTTACACTTAACACTTTAAACTTTATACTCTCTATGTATTCCCAAAAATACAGAATTGCCTGTACATTTATATCTGTAGCCTTATTCATCGGCGCTGTGTCTTTTTTTATCTTCGGATTTTCCCAAAAATATATCGGTTCCGACTTTCCAAAACACATAACACCCTATTGTTTTATGTTGCTTAGCCTGGGGCTTTTGTTTATCTGGCACGGCGTAGGAATCTCAGGCGCCATGGCTTTCATAGCGCTTTCAGTGCCGTTAATTATGCTGGCATCTTTGACCTTGAATTCTCTCGTATTTAATTTTCAGATAATCATGATGATAGGCCTGAGTATCCCCGCATACATATTTTATAAAAAAGAAAGAGTTTTTTTACTAGAGAAAAACACCAAAATAGAAAAGATCCAGGAAGAGCAGAATCTTTTAGACAGCCGCACCAGCAAAAATACAGAACTAATAGACGCGCTTTCCAAAAAATTAGATAGATACGGCAAGCTCAAGGATCTCGGAGAGGCATTTAACGCAAAGCTTTCTTTAGATGAGATCTATCAGCTCACGGTCCAGAGGGCATGGGAAATAATCGGAAAGACAGATGAGGGAAAACTGTTTCTTGTTGCAAAAGACACCCAGGGTCTGTCGCTGTGTTTTTCCAAGCCGGCCCAGCATGAACTTATTCCTGATTATCAAAGCGCGGATGTCTTTGATAGCTGGGTTATTAATAAAAGGCAGCCTTTGCACATAACAGACGCAACCAAGGATTTCAGGTTTGATTTTCACAAATATGAAAAAAGCTCTCCCCCCGCAGTCTCGCTTATTATAGTGCCGTTGATTATGCAGAAGCGCAGAATAGGCATCCTGCGCTTAGGCAGCAAGGCTCCCGAGGCATACACAGCGGATGATCTAAGATTGTTGGATTTCATATCAGACTTATCCAGCGCGGCAATTAATAACGCGCACCTTTATATCAGGACCCAGGAGTTGGCTATAAAGGACAGCCTTACAGGCCTATATCTATACCGTTATTTTAAAGAGAGGCTCACCGAAGAGTTTATCCGCTGCAGGAAGGCCAATGCCCCGCTGTCAATTGTCATGGTTGATATAGACCACTTCAAAGATTATAACGATAAATACGGGCATGCCGCCGGAGACAAGGTCTTAAAAGGCATAGCAGGTATTATGCGAAAGAATGTCAATCAGACAAATATACTCTCGCGCTACGGCGGCGAGGAATTTGTGGTTTTATTTCCGGGCATTGAAAAGAAAAATGCCGCTAAGGCAGCTGAAAGCGTAAGAAAAGACATAGAGGCCACATCTTTTATTTTAAGACGGCAGGAGACAAAGATTACCGTATCTGCCGGAGTCGCGTCATTTCCCGACGAGGCCTCTAGCGAGAAAGAACTGCTTGAGAGGGTGGATTTTTTATTATACAAGGCAAAAAAAGAGGGGCGTAATAAGGTATGCATAAGTTGATATTACTGGTGTGCGCTGCTTTTATATACACGATATCTTTGCTGCTTGCATCCGGCACAAAGGATTATTATTTTGCTTTTAGCCTCTGTGTTATACCCATTGCCTTTGGCGGTTATTTTTACGGGAACTTTACCGCAGTTTTTATTGTGTCATTTTGTTCTTTGCTGGGCCTGACCCTGATTCAGGCAGGCGTATCAGGCGCTAATTTTTTGCAGAGTGTTTTGCTGTTTATCGCGTGCGGCTTATTAACCGCTCTTGCCAGGGCAACCTTCGTTAAAAACGCAACCCAAAAACAAGACACCATTAGTTTATTGGAAGAAAAATTCAAGGAAAGTGAATTGCCGGCTAACCAAATAAGCGAACGCAAGTTTTATTTAGATAATAAGGTATCCGAGATAAGCAATCTCTACCATACTGCAAAAAAACTGGGTTCCTGCGCTACGAGCGATGATTTATTGACAGCATTGCGCGATATCCTGGCAGAATCTTTCAAGTTTTCAAGGTGCGAATTTATTACTTTATATGATTCGGAAAAGGAAACAAAGATCGATAAGATATTCCAGATAGGAAGCGAAAAGGTTGAGCAGGTAGAAGGCTCAGGTTATGAAGATAGATTGCTCAAATTCATGCTGCGCAAGAAACAGTTGCTTGTAATAGACAGCAAGGTAGGAAAGATCGATGCCGAAGAGTTTATATTCCCCGAGCATCTTAACACGTTTATAGCAGCCCCTATTATATCAGCTGAAAAGATAAACGCGATTTTGGCGGCAGAGGACATTGATCTTGAGCAGGTCGACCATTTTGTCGTAGCTACAAACCAGCTTTCTATGGCGCTTGAGCGCGTAAGGCTGTATGAACTGGTGCAGGAGATGGCCATTACTGACGATTTGACAAAGGTGTTTGTCAGGAGGCATCTCATGCAGCGTTTAAACGAAGAATTAACCAGGGCTGAGTTGTTTAACGCCAGGGTTTCGCTTCTGATGATAGATATAGATGATTTTAAAGAATATAATGACAGATACGGCCACCTAAAAGGAGACCTCTTGCTGGAAAGAATAGCATTAATGCTTAAAAACGGAATAAGAGAAATAGATATTATCGGCAGATACGGCGGTGAGGAATTTTGCATAGTGCTTCCTGACACGGATTTAAACGGCGCAGAGCTTGTTGCAAACAGGTTAAGGAAAACAATAGAGACCCTTGATACGACAATCAGCATAGGATTATCCACTTATCCCGATGATGCAAAGGCGGGCTTTAATTTGATAGAAAAGGCGGACAAGATGTTATACAGGGCAAAGAGCGCGGGTAAAAACAGGGTATGCAGGCATGAAGAAGAATAAATGTGTTTTGGGTATTGACGTAGGCGCAACAACCGTAAAGCTGGGTTTGGTAAAGCGAAACGGCAGGATTTTTTCTAAAACCTCTTTTTCTACAAAACTGTTTATAAAAAAGAGAGCCTTTATAGCAAAAATAATTGAAACCGCAAAGCTGCTTATAAAAGAAAATAATTTACATAACAGTGATTTGGCCGGCATTGGCATAGGGGTGCCGGGCATTGTAGATTATAAAAACGGCATTGTTTATGAGTTGACAAACATAAAGGGCTGGAAAGAAATAACACTTGGCAGGATACTGCGCTCGTATTTTCAGGTGCCTGTAATTGTGGATAATGATGCAAATGCATTTGCCATGGGCCAGCTTGCCTGGGGCGCTGCGCTTGGCGTTAAAGACGCAATATGCGTTACGCTTGGGTCCGGAGTCGGCGGCGGCATTATTATAAACGGAAAAATTTACAGGGGAAGCGCTTCCTGCGCAGGAGAAATAGGCCATATCTGCATAGATGCAAACGGGCCAAAATGCGGCTGCGGAAGGCGTGGCTGCCTGGAGGCTTTTGTGGGCAATAAGTACATAGTCAAAAGAGCAAAAAAGTATATTAAAAGCAAAAAGCGCACTATCTTAATAAATATGGCAGGTGGTAAGCTTTCAAGAATAACGCCCGAGCTTATAACAAAGGCAGCGAAGAAAAAAGATTTACTTGCAATAGAAGTTTTAAAGGAAACAGGCAGTTATTTGGGGGTTGGTTTAGCAGGTATAGTTAATGTTTTAAACCCGAAAATGCTCATCATCGGCGGGGGCGTGTCAAAGGCAGGCGAATTTATTTTTACAAGTTTAATAAAGCAGCTTAATATAACAGCCATGAAGCCGCATTTAAAGGGATTGAAGATAATAAGGGCAAGTTTTCCGGATGAGGCCGGGATAATAGGAGCAGCGGCGTTGGTATTATGAGAGAGGTCACCAGGTCACCAGGTCACAAAGTCACAAGTAAAAGATTTATTTTGTCTTTTGCCGCGCTCTTTTTATTTTTTGCTGCGGTTGCACAGGCAGAAGAAATGGAAGGGCCTATTGAGGTTAACGGCGACCAGGTTGAGTATTTTGAAAAAGACGGCAAAGTAGTCGGCACAGGCAATATAGTTATAAAATACAAAGACGCCACCCTTACCTGCGATAAGGTAAGGGTTCAATCAGATACCAAAGAAGCAATTGCCGAAGGCAACGTGAGGCTTGTTCAGGGCGAGAACTTTTTTACCGGAGATACGATAACATATAATTTTGAAAAGGAGACAGGCAGCGTGGTAGGGTTTACCGGTTATACAAAACCATGGCACACAAAAGGCGAGTGCGCCCAAAAAACAAAACCGGATGAATTTATTGTCAACAAGGCCTATGTTACTACATGCGACCGCCAGTATCCGCATTATAGAATTTCAGCCAAAAAGGTATTGATATATCCAAACGTAAAGATAGTTATAAAGGACGCAACGTTCTGGGTTGGGTCTGTTCCGGTATTGTGGCTGCCGGTTTATGCGCATCCTTTGGATGAAAACCGCCCGAGAGTTACGATAATACCGGGAAAAAGCAGCGAATGGGGCGCTTACCTGTTGACTGCATGGCGCTATAATCTTGACCCTAATCACAAAGGCTACGTGCATTTGGATCACAGGGAAAAAAAGGACTTTGCTTACGGATTTGACCACATATATGACACCAAATTCATAGGCAAAGGAACGCTAAAGACATACTATACTCATGAAAGAGCCATAGGCAGGGATCATCTTTACTCTGCCCAAAGCGATAGCAAATCTACAAAAGAGCAGGAAAAGGTGCTTGCGCAGTGGAGGCACCAATGGCAGATCTTTAATGATACGCTTGCCACTACGGAATTGTATAAATATAAAGACAAGGATTTTAGAAAAGATTACTTCTACGAAGAATATGAAAAGGAAGAACACCCGAGATCTTATCTGTTAATTACCAAGACGCAGCCCTTGTATAATTTAAGCGTTCTTACTGAAAAAAGGGCGAACAGGTTCGAGGAAACTGTTGAGAGGCTGCCCGAGGTTAAATTAGACCTTTATAATAACCGCATAGGAGACAGCAGGCTTTATTATAGCGGAGAATACAGCGCTGTAAATTTAAATAAGAAATATCCCAGTAGCACAATAGAAGATCCTGTAGCTAATACCCTCGTGCATAAGAATAATCGCGTTGATGTATACAATAAATTATCTTATGCCAGCAAGGTTTCGTTTCTTAATGTTACGCCTTATACTGCTGTTAGAGAAACTTACTATGACCAGGGGCTTTCAGGAACTGATTTTGGCAGCGCCTCGCATACAAGGGGGATATTTTATACAGGCGTGGATGTAAACACCAAATTCTATAAGATGTTTAACGCCGAATGCTCTC
Source organism: Candidatus Omnitrophota bacterium (assembly GCA_043797125.1). Taxonomy (GTDB): domain Bacteria; phylum Omnitrophota; class Gorgyraeia; order JABMRG01; family JAFGKX01; genus JAZDPX01. The sequence continues at coordinate 146,378 of JAZDPX010000033.1, read as the reverse complement.
CGCTCGGTATAGAAATAAACAGCCTAAGGCACATAATTACCCCTGGGGTAAGCTATAATTACAATCCATTGCCGACATTAAGAAAGGAAAGTCTATTTGGATTTGATTCGATCGACAGTATAGACAGAAATAACACGATTGGGTTTTCCTTGGAAAACAAACTACAGACCAAAAGAGGGCAAAATCAGGAGTCGATTGATTTTGTGAGGCTTGGCCTTGACACGCAATATGACTTTAAGCAAACTCCGGGAGGTCAGCTCTTGGATTATTTAGCAGAGCTTGAAATGAGGCCTTACAATTGGCTGACAATAACATCCGAGGCCGCGATGGATCCTCACAAAAGGCGCGATCATGAATGGCTTAAGTATATAAATACGGATTTTGTGGCAACGGTTAAAGATTTTTCTTTCGGTTTGTCGCATAGCTACGTTGTCGAGTCAAATGATATAATAGGGCAGGTCGAATGGCGCATAAATCCCCAATGGAAGATAAAGGCATATGAAAATTTCGATTTTAAGAGAATTGTAAACGACAATAAATATGTATATGATTTAAGGGAGCAAAGATACGTTATTACCCGCGACCTGCACTGCTGGGAAGTCGATATACATTATAATGTGTTCAGGGAAAGAGGCGAGGAGATCTTAGTTGTTTTCAGATTAAAGGAGTTTCCTAATTTGCCGTTTAGATTCGGAAGAAGCTACCACGAGCCTAAGATAGGCTCTCAAACAAATAAGCAATAGAGAGGGAAAAGGTCTAAAATGGAAAGAATTGCTGTTATAGGAACCGGATACGTGGGATTGGTAACGGGTACGTGTTTCGCCGAGCTGGGAAACAGGGTGATGTGCGTTGATAAAAACATTGAAAAGATAAAAGCCCTACAAAACGGAGAGATACCGATATACGAACCTGGATTAGCGTCTCTTATTAAGAAAAGCGTGAGCAGGAAAAGGCTCTTTTTTTCATCTAAAATAGAAGACGGCGTTAAATTTGCCAGGATTATATTTATTGCAGTAGGCACGCCGCCGAAAGAAAAAGGCGCGGCAGACCTATCGGCAGTGGAAAATGTTTCCGCTGTTATTGCCAGGCACATGAAGTCGTATAAGCTTATCGTTGAAAAGTCCACAGTGCCTGTTGAAACCGGCAGGTGGGTCGCACATACGCTTAACGCCTGTAAAAACAAAAAAGTAAAATTTGACATAGCCTCAAACCCTGAATTTTTAAGGGAAGGTTCGGCTATCAAGGATTTCATGCGCCCGGACAGGATTGTTATAGGCGTGCAGAGCAAAAAGGCAGAAAAGATTCTAAGGCAATTATACAAGCCGCTTAAGGCACAAATAGTTGTAACCGACATAGAGAGCGCCGAAATAATAAAACACGCCTCTAATTCATTTCTCTCTTTGAAGATATCGTTTATCAACGCTGTATCGAGGATATGCGATTTATGCGGGGCTGATGTAAAAAAGGTTGCGCAAGGCATGGGCCTGGACACAAGAATAAATAAAGAATTTTTGAATGCGGGAATAGGTTACGGCGGCTCTTGCTTTCCAAAGGACCTGGCCGCCTTTATACACATAGCGGAAAACTTAGGCTACAACCCTGAAATATTAAAGATAATCGCAAAGGTAAACCAGGCGCAAAGAGCCTTTTTTGTAGAGAAGATAAAATCTGCGCTCTGGAATTTAAACAATAAGACCATAGGAATATTGGGCATAGCGTTTAAGCCAAATACAGATGACATAAGACAAGCCCCCTGCCTGGATATAATAAGGATGCTGCAAAAAGAAGGCGCGCGCATAAAGGCCTATGATCCAAAGGCTATGGGAAGGGCCAAAATCGAGCTTTCTATGGTTGAGTTTTCCAAAGACCCGTATTCCCTTGCAAAAGGGTGTGATTGCCTGGTTATCATTACGGAGTGGAAAGAATTTGAGAATCTTGATTTCAAAAAAATAAAAAGGTTGCTTAACCAGCCGGTTATCATAGACGGCAGAAATATGTTTGAACCCGAGCGAATGAGAGATTTAGGTTTTCAATACGTGTGTATAGGGAGGAGATAATATAGTTGATAGTCAATAGTCGATGGTCGATAGTTGAGGAGGTTATAAATTGATAAAAGGGGTGAAGGTAAAAAAGCTTAAAGTGATTCCTGATGAACGGGGCAGGCTCATGGAGATATTGCGCAGCGACGATAAAATATTCAAAAAATTCGGCCAGGTATATATAACTACCGCAAAACCCGCAGTTGTAAAGGCCTGGCATTGGCATCGCTCGCAAACGGATAATTTCACCTGCGTATCAGGGAAAATGCTCCTTGTGCTTTTCGATGCAAGAAAAAACTCTGCCACATACAAACAAATAAATGAATTCGAAATAAGCCTGGACAATCCTTTGCTTGTGCAAATTCCGCCTAATGTTTATCATGGATTTAAGTGCGTAGGCAAAACAGAGGCAGTAGCGATAAATACGCCAACCCGGGCCTACAATCGAAAAAATCCGGACGAATATAGGCTGGATGCGTTTGATAACGATATTGATTATGACTGGAGGAAAAATTAAAAAACAGGAAAAGAGTTATAGCGTCCATAGTTGCGCATGTGGTTGCAATAAAGATGTTGGACTAAGTAAAAAGTATATTATTGGCCACAACAGAAGAAAAAGCAGCAATATTAATAAAATAGTCTACTTGTATGTGAAAAGGAAATTTTCATTATCTGAAATTTCAAGAACGTCAGGTTATAGCGTTAATAGAATCAAAAGATGCTTAAGGCAACGGAATATAAAATTGAGAAGCAGAAAGCAGGCGGCTATTATAGCGGCACAAAAAGGTAAATTTTACATGCAGGCAGAAAGGGGCAAAAGGGAGCACAGCAGAAAGATGAAAGGCCGCAGCTATAATCGTATTTATAACTATAGCAGAGATATATTTAAATCCCTTAATAGCAAAACCGCATATTTACTTGGGTACATTTGTGCTGATGGTTGTGTAAGCAGGGAAGGAAAATTGATGTTTGCCACAAAGGACAAAGTTTTGTTAGAAAAGATAAATTTAGTTTTTCAAAGCAATAAACCTATAAGAAGTTACGAAAATGGCAAATATTTTAGATTGGAATTCAGCTCTAACGAGATAAACAATGATTTATTAAAATTGGGGGTAATCCCAAAGAAGCCTTTAAGGTTATATCCATTAAATATGCCAAAAAATATTTATCATGATTTTGTAAGAGGATATTTTGATGGAGATGGTTGCTTTGCATATCATGTCAGCAATGATATTTATAAATCTATGGTTACCAGCTCTAACTATGAAGTGCTAAAATGGATGCACAATATAATGCCTACACGGCGGGGGACTATCTATAAACGAACGCCAAACTGTTTTGAATTAAGATATGGATTTGAGGATACAGTGAAATTAGGGAATTTTATTTATGGAGGCCTAAGATCGACAGACGTTTATTTACCGCGTAAATTTATTCTATTTCAAAAAATAAAGAAACTTGCGGATACTAAAAGGTTTAAAAAGCAAGTTTCAAAATAAAAGGGGGTGATGCCAATGACAAAAGGTGTTATTTTATGTGGAGGATTAGGTTCGAGACTTTATCCTTTAACTACGGTTTGTAACAAACACCTTTTGCATTAGCTAAGTTTACAACAAGCCGATGATATACTATCCTATTCAAACCTTAGTTGATGCTGGAATAACGGAAATATTAATTGTTACGGGCGGAAATAATGCCGGGGATTTCCTGCGGCTTTTAGGAAGCGGCAAAGAATTCGGATTAAAGCACATCGAATATACTTATCAGAAAGGGGAAGGCGGCATAGCGGACGCGCTTCGCCTGGCGCAGGACTTTGCCGACGGCGGCAAGATAGTGGTAATCCTCGGCGATAACATAGTCGAGGAGTCTATAAAGGCTTCGGTGAATAAATTTCGAAGTCAAAAAAATGGCGCCAGGATATTGATAAAGGAAGTGCCTGATCCCGGGCGTTTCGGCGTGGTTGAGTTTAAAAACGGTAAAATATTGAATATCACGGAAAAGCCCAAAAGGCCGCTCACCAATTTTATCGTTACGGGGATTTATATGTATGATAAGAAGGTATTCGATATCATAAAAACACTCAAACCCTCTAAAAGAGGCGAACTGGAAATTACGGATGTAAATAACAAATATATAAACCTGGGCCAGATGAGCTATGATAAGCTGAATGGTTTTTGGACCGATTCAGGGACTTTTGATTCCCTTCTTAGAGCAAATAATCTTGTGGCAAGAAAGGCAACAGAATGAAGATACCATTGTTGGATATGGAAACGCAGACAAAGCCTATTAGAGAGAAAATAGACTCTGCTGTAAAGAGAGTTATTGATTCAGGCAGTTTTATACTTGGAGAAGAAGTCAGGCTTCTTGAGAAAGAAATAGCCGCCTATTGCAAGGTAAAATATGCAGTCGCAGTCTCAAACGGCACAGACGCTATTTTTCTTGCGCTTAAGGCATTAGGCATAAAAGAGGGCGACGGAGTTATTTGCCCGGTTTTTACATATTACGCGACCGCAGGCGCAGTGGCGGCTATCGGGGCTGTGCCTGTTTTTGCGGACATCGACGCTAAAACCTATAACATTTCTATCGATTCCATCGAAAAGATTTTACTCAATACTCAATACTCAATACTCAATACTATAAAGGCCATAATCCCAGTCCACCTATACGGCCAGTGCGCTGATATGGATGCGATAATGAAGATTGCAAAAAAGAATAATTTGAAAGTTATAGAAGATACTGCTCAGAGTTTCGGCGCAAGCCAGAAAGGTAAAAAGGCAGGCACAATAGGCGATTGCGGGACTGTAAGTTTTTATCCCGGTAAAAACTTAGGCGCGTTTGGCGACGCGGGTTGTATAGTTACTAATAATAAGGCCATTGCAGAAGAATTACAATTACTAAGAAATCAGGGCGCTTCGCCGCAAGATAAATATGTGCACTTGCGCATAGGACATAATCACAGGATGGATTCCATTCAAGCAGCTGTCTTAAGGGTGAAATTAAAACACATAGATAAATGGAATAAAAAGCGCGCGCAAAACGCAGCTTATTATAATAGCGCTTTAAGAGATTTAAGTCTTATTACGCCATATGTTGCCAAGGGCAATACCCACATATATCACCAGTATGTCTTAAGGGCAACGGAAAACAAAGAAAAGATAAGAGCATATCTTATTGGCAAGGGCATAGATTCAAGGACATTTTATCCTGTGCCCTTGCATCTTCAGCCTTGTTTTAAGTATTTAGGATATAAGAAGAGAGATTTTCCGGAAGCGGAGAATTGTTCTAAAGGAACTTTTGTTATACCCGTGTATCCGGAGCTTGGCAGGAAGCAGATGGGGCATGTGATTAAAGTAATAAAGGAGGCCGCAGGGTCTATAGTCAATAGTCTATAGTCTGTGGTAAAAAGATGAAAAATATATTAGTAACCGGAGGATGCGGGTTTATCGGGTCCAATTTCATTCGATACATGCTTAAAAAATATAGGGATATTAAAATCATAAATCTTGATAAGCTCACTTATGCTGGCAACCTAAACAATTTAAGAGATACCAAAAGTGATAAACGCTATAAATTCGTAAAAGGCGATATTTGCGATTCAAAATTAGTGAATAATTTACTATCGACCATTGGCCATCGACCATCGACCATAATTAATTTCGCGGCAGAGACGCATGTGGACCGCTCGATTAAAGACGCCGGGGCTTTTATAAAAACAAATATCGAAGGCGCAAGGGTTCTTCTTGAGGCAGCCAGAAAATACAAAATAAAAAAATTCATGCAGATCTCGACAGATGAAGTGTACGGAGACATAAAATCAGGTTTTTCAAAAGAGACAGACGCGCTTTTGCCTAATTCTCCGTATGCAGCGTCAAAAGCAGCAGCTGATTTATTATGCCTTAGTTATTATCATACATTTGGATTACCGGTTGTAATAGCAAGAAGCTCAAACAACTTCGGCCCCTATCAGTATCCGGAAAAGGTGATGCCGTTGTTTATCACCAATCTTCTTGGGGGCAAAAAACTGCCTTTGTACGGCGACGGCAAAAATATACGCGACTGGCTATTTGTTGAGGATAACTGCCGCGGCATAGAATGTATTTTAAAAAATGGGAAAATTGGCGAAATTTACAATATAGGCACCAGGACCCAAATACGCAATATTGATATGGCAGGGGCCCTTTTAAAGAAACTGCGCCTTAGGGATAGCTATATAAAATTTGTAACCGATAGGCCTGGGCATGACAGGCGTTACGCGCTTGATTCCGGTAAAATTAAAAAGTTGGGCTGGAGGCCGAAGTATTCGTTTAATGAGGGCCTGGATTTGACAATAGGCTGGTATAAGAATAACAGCCGGTGGTGGAAGCCGTTGAAGCAAAGAGCGAGGATAATTGAGTGGTGAAGTTAGTGAGTGGTTAATTGGTGAGTGGTTAATTAACTAATTAACCAATTAACTAATTAACCAAATCATAACGATTCTATGAGAGTACTTATTACTGGTTCAAGCGGCATGTTGGGTCAGGCGTTGTGCAGAAAATTAGCGCCTGAGCATGAAGTTGTCGGGATTGATGTTAGGGAGCCCATAGCCCACCCCGCACCATTCACTTCGTTCAGGTGCGGGGCAGGTAGCCCAAAGCCAACAGCTTTTCACAAACTTGACCTAACTGACAGAGTTTTGGCGCTGCAAAAAATCAAACAGATAAGCCCCGACATCACAATCCACTGCGCCGCATATACCGATGTTGACGGCTGCGAGCTAAATCCTGAAAAAGCTCACAACCTAAATACGCAAGCTACAGCCATAATAGCAGAAGGGTGCAAACTCGCCTCTTCGTCCATGATATACATAAGCACTGATTTTGTTTTCGACGGAGAGAAGGCCTCGCCCTACAGCGAACAGGATATGCCAAACCCGATAAGCATTTATGGAAAAACCAAACTCGCAGGCGAAAATGCCGTCAGGGGTGAATTGGATAATTATTTAATCATAAGGACAAGCTGGCTGTTTGGGGCCGGAGGCAGGAATTTTGTAGAAGCGATATTGGAGAAAGCTAAAACGCAGAAGCGGATAAAAGTTGTGAATGACCAGGTTGGTTCGCCGACGTATGCAGTTGATTTAGCAAAGGCGATAGCGGATATTGTAGACAGTTACCAATTAACTACTAACCAATTAACCAATAGCCGCATTCTAAATGTTACCAACTCCGGCTCATGCTCGTGGTATGAGTTCGCAAAAGAGATTGTTAACCAGGCAGGTAAAGAGGATATAAAAGTTATTCCTATATCATCGGACCAACTAGACAGGCCGGCAAAAAGGCCGAAGATGTCAATATTGGATAATACACTTTTTTTCAAAATACATGGCAGCAGTTTAGCAGACTGGAAAGATGCTTTAACAAGGTATTTAAGAGAAAGGAAAAAGAATCTATGAGAGTCCTTATTACCGGAATAGCAGGGTTTGTTGGAAGCCATTTTACGGAATTTTTTCTAAACAAGAAAGATATTGAAGTTTATGGAATAGAGCGCTGGAAGGCAAGTACTGAAAACATAGAGCATCTTAAAGATAAAATAAAACTTTACGACGAATGCGACATAAACGATATTGTCTCAATGCGCGATATCCTTAATAAAATTAAACCGCATTTTATCATACACCTGGCAGCCCAGTCTTTTGTTCCAACCTCATGGACAGCCCCGGCAGAAACAATCAAGACCAATATGATAGGTGAGGTTAACTTATTTGAAGCGCTGCTTAGCCTGAAGCAAAACCCAAGGGTTATTGTGGCCGGTTCTTCTGAAGAGTACGGTTTTGTAAACAAAAATGAACTACCGATAAAAGAAACAAATCCATTAAGGCCGCTTAGCCCCTATGGGGTATCTAAGGTAGGGCAGGATCTTTTAGGATATCAATATTACAAAAGTTACGGTTTAAGGGTAATAAGGACGCGTGCATTCAACCACACAGGGCCCAGAAGAGGAGAAAGTTTTGCTTCTTCTAATTTTGCAAAACAGATTGCCATGATAGAGAAAGGCAAACAAAAGCCGGTTATGCATGTAGGAAACTTAAACGCAAAAAGGGATTTTACAGATGTAAGGGACATGGTTAAAGCCTACTGGCTCATTATGCAGAAGGGAAAGCCCGGAGACGTGTATAATATTTGTTCGGGAAAAGCCCGCTCTATGCGAGAGGTCCTTGACACGCTTTTGTCATTTGCTAAAGTCCCCATAAAAATAAAGCAGGATCCTGCAAGAATGCGTCCCAGCGATGTCGCTATTCTTTTAGGGAATTGTTCTAAAATGAGGAAGCTGACCGGATGGAAACCTGAAATACCGTTTAAGAAAACCATGGAAGACCTGCTTAATTACTGGAGAGAAAAAATAAGATGAATAACGCCGCTAAATTAAACAGGCTTATAGATTCAAAACATGCCAAAATATGCGTGCTTGGTTTGGGGTATGTGGGCCTGCCCATTGCAATTGAATTTGTAAAAAAAGGTTATTTTGTCTACGGATTGGATAACAACAAGAATAGAATCGACAGCCTGCTAAAGGGAAAATCCTATATAACGGATATTCCGTCATCGCAAATAAAAGCCGCCATAAGAGGGAAGAAATTTTCACCGACTCTAAACAGGTCTGTTTTAGAAGATTCTGATGCGATAATAATATGCGTGCCGACGCCTTTGCGTAAAAGAAAAACTCCCGATATGTCGTATATTATCCAGGCAAGCCGCACCATGTACAAACATTTACGCCCCTCTCAATTAGTTATTCTGGAAAGCACCACATACCCGGGCACAACGAGAGATGTGGTAATGCCTATATTTCAGAAAGGCGGCTTAAGGGAAGGCAAAGATTTCTTTTTATCATTTTCTCCGGAAAGAATAGACCCGGGCAATAAAAAATACCCCTTTGCCAAAATTCCCAAAGTTGTCGGCGGAATAAGCAAAGAAGCCGGGGAGCTGACAAAGAAGCTCTATTCTAAAATAATAAAGCAGGTTGTGCCTGTTTCTTCTGCTGAATCCGCAGAGGTGGTCAAGCTTCTTGAAAACACATTCAGGATAGTCAATATAGGCCTTATAAACGAATTTGCCATGGTGTGTGACAGGTTGAAAATAGATGTTTGGGAAGTAGTAGAGGCTGCGAAGACCAAACCATTCGGTTTCATGCCGTTTTACCCGGGCCCGGGAATTGGTGGTCATTGCATCCCTGCAGACCCAATTTATCTTTCATGGAAGGCGCGCAAAGTCGGTTTTAAGACAAAAATGATTGATATCGCGGCAAAAACCAACCTTTTTATGCCGCATTATGTGGCGCATAGGGCGGAAAGCATGCTCGCTAAAAACGGTAAAGATATTTCCAAGGCAAAGATATTGGTGCTGGGCGTTACGTACAAGAAAGACGTGAAGGATCTGCGCGAATCGCCGGCATTGGATGTTATAGAGCTTTTGCAGGCTAAAGGCGTGGCTGTTTCTTATTGCGACCCTTATATACCATATCTTGAGATTACAGGTATTCATTTAAAGAATACAGAGCAAAACGCAAACAACATTAAAAAAAGCGACTTGGCCATTTTAACAACAGATCATAACGGATTTAATTACAGGATGATTGCTAAAAACGCGAAACTGATTTTAGATACGCGTAACGCCTTTGGTGTAAGAAATATTCGCGGGAAAAATATTATTAAATTATAAAAAACATGCATATGAAAAATAAAATTTCAACCATAGTTGCCTTTTTTGTATTTTTGCTCACAGCCCACAGCTCACAGCCCACAGCTATTTTTGCTGAAGAAAACAAATACCAAGCCGTAGGCCCCCTGAACGTGCGCAACCAGATGCCTCTATATTTATTTTATATGTCGCCAACACTAGATAAGGCGCAAACCCTAAAAAAGGGCAAGATAAGAGTCGACGCTTCTTACCATGTTTCCAATATCGTAGTACATCAGAGGCCCTGGCCCGGGCAGCAGTTTGGTGGCGTTACCGAAAAGGATAGGGAATGGTGGGTTTATGTAGACACCGAGGTAAATAGAGTAGACGCAAACCTTTCATACGGAATTTTGGATGATATGGAAATCAGTCTCGATATGCCATACTATATTTTTTCGGGAGGCTACCTTGACAGCTTTATTGAAAATTTTGAACGTTCTTTTTCATTTATAAAAACTCCCAACGCGAGAGAAGAAACAGAAAAATACAATTATGAATACGAAATAAGAAACAAGGGAAACCCTTATATTTTTAGCACTTCAGAGGCGAATGATTTTGGCGAGGTTTCCGCATACCTAAAATATAAAATATTAGATGAAAATAAGTGGGTTCCCACAGCTTCTTTACGGGCAGCTGTGAAATTTCCTACTGCCAAAGATGAATTATTGGGAAGTAAAAAATTTGATTATGCCGCAGGAATATTACTCGATAAAAGTTTATTTAAAAGGTTCTTTGTATTCTTAAACATGAATTATATTTTTGTTGATAAGCCTGACATATTAAGTAATTTAGATGTATTTAAGAAAGAAATGCTGCACGGTGCTTTGGGCCTTGAATATTTTTTGACGGATAAGACTTCAATGCTTTTTCAGTTTACGGCTAATACGACAGTATATGACGGAGGAGTTCCGGCCACAGACCATGATCCCGGCGTTTTGACATTGGGTTTTAATCATAATTTTAATGATAAAATTTCCTGGCAGATTGCCATTGATGAGAATACAAACGGCGCAGCGCCGGATTTCGGGGTGTTCACGAGTTTAAAGATAAAAAATTGAGTCTGGTTAATTGGTGAGTGGTTAATTGGTTAATTGGTGAGTGGTGAGCAGAAAATGAACGAATATAGTTTTGAAAGATTGGATGCTTATAATCTAGCACGAGAATATAGGAAGAAAATCTATAAGCTGACAAATAAATTACCCAAGGAAGAAGAGTATAATCTAATTAGACAAATGCGCAGAGCAGCAGTATCGTTAACAAATAATATAGCTGAAGGACACGGAAGGTATCATTATCAAGAAAATATACAGTTCTTAAGGCAGTCTAGAGGATCTCTTGAAGAACTAATTGATGATTTGAATATTTGTGTGGATGAAAGTTATATAGATACGGATTGTATAGAAAAACTTAAACATGAAGGGTATATGGTTTTAAAAAAATTAAATGGTTACATTAAATATATTAAAGGCAAAAAGCTGGAATCAGTTACCAATTAACAAATTAACCAATTAACCAATTAACCAAGATGGAGTTTTTCATGAAAATACTCATTACCGGAGGCGCCGGTTTCATCGGCTCGCACTTATGCGATTTTTTAATTAAAAAAGGCCACAAAATAATGTGCATGGACAGCCTGGTAACCGGCAGCAAAAAAAACATAAAGCACCTTTTGGGAGATAAAAACTTTAAATTCATAAAGCATGATGTCACCAAAGAAATAAGGTTAAAAGAAAAAGTTGATTATGTCCTTCATTTCGCTTCGCCCGCGTCGCCGGTAGATTATTTAAAATATCCAATAAAGACGTTAAAGGTCGGTTCTTTAGGCACGCATAACGCCCTCGGGGTTGCCAAGAAATACAGAGCCAAATTTTTGCTGGCATCCACATCCGAGGTATACGGCGACCCATTAGTTAGCCCCCAGCCGGAGAGCTATTGGGGTAACGTAAACCCGACAGGCCCGCGCGGCGTATATGACGAAGCAAAGCGGTTCGCGGAAGCGATAACCCTGGCTTATCACCGTGTCCATAAAATAGATACCAAGATAATCCGGATATTTAACACTTACGGCGAGAGAATGCGAAAAAGCGACGGAAGGGCCATACCAAATTTCATCGACCAGGCTTTAAAAGGCGCGGCTATTACCGTCTACGGCGACGGTTCTCAAACCAGAAGTTTTTGTTATATATCGGATATGGTGGCAGGCATATATAAACTAATGAATTCCGGACTTAATGAGCCAGTAAACATAGGAAACCCCGCGGAGATGACTATATTGCAGCTGGCGGATAAAATTATTAAACTAACCGGCTCGAAAAGCAAAATAGTATACGAAACGCTTCCGGTAAATGACCCGAAAATCAGAAGGCCTGATATAAGCAAAGCAAAAGAAAAGCTTAACTGGCAGCCTGTAGTAAATCTGCAGGAAGGCTTGGCCAAGACCATAGAATGGTTTAAATTTAAAAATTAGAGGAGCCTAAAAATGATTAACGCAGGAGTTATAGGCTTAGGCGGGTGGGGCAAGAATATTTTACGAAACCTTTATGAGCTGGGAGCTGTGCGCATTGCGTGTGATATCAACGCTCAGACCATAAAAGAGAGAGAAAAAGAATTCCCTGATATAAAGTATACACTTTATTTCGAAGACATATTAAAAGACCCCAAAATAGACGCGGTGGTTATTGCTACTCCCCCGGCTACCCACTATAACCTGGGGAAAAAGGCGCTTGAAGCCGGAAAAGATATTTTTGTTGAAAAGCCTCTGACTTTGACCCTTAGGCATGCGCAGGAATTAGGTAATATAGCCAAAGAAAAAAATAAAATTTTAATGACAGGCCATATTCTGCATTACCATCCTGCGGTGATAAAGCTAAAAGAATTAATAGATAATATGGAATTGGGCAAAGTCCAGTACATATATTCCAACAGGCTCAACATTGGAAAATTAAAAGTTGAAGAAAATATTTTATGGAGCTTTGCGCCTCATGATATATCGGTTATTTTAATGCTGGTAGGCGATGAGCCGGAAAAGATAAACTGCTTCGGCGAATATTATCTAAGCGAGCAGATATATGATATCACCATGACTAACCTGGAATTTAAAAACAGAATAAAGGCCCATATTTTTGTGAGCTGGCTGCATCCGTATAAGGAGCAAAAGCTGATAGTGGTGGGCTCAAAGGCAATGGCTGTTTTTGATGACTTGACCAAAGAAAAACTTTTTATCTATCCGCACGAAATAGAATGGACTAACGGTAAAATCCCGATAGCGCGCAAAGCCGACCATTATTGCGTAAAAATTTCAGATGAAGAACCCTTAAAAGTAGAGCTTAAGCATTTTTTAGAATGCGTCAAAAACAGGCAAACCCCGAAGACGGACGCTGATGAAGCAATAAAGGTTTTAAGGGTGTTGGAGCGCTCAGAAAAATCCATAAGGTGCAAAAGGTCTGACGATCTGATTGTAAATACGATTCCTGAAAGCACCGTAACTGTGAATTATTTTACGCATCCTACTTGTTTTGTCGATGAAAACACAGACATAGGCGACGGCACTAAAATATGGCATTATTCGCATATTTTAAAAGGCACAAAGATAGGCAAAAATTGCGTCATCGGGCAGAATGTTATGATAGGCCCGGATGTCAGCGTGGGCAGTATGTGTAAAATACAGAATAACGTTTCGGTCTACAAAGGCGTAACTATCCAGGATGAGGTCTTCTGCGGACCGTCTTGCGTATTTACGAATGTCTATACGCCGAGAGCGTTCATAGAAAGGAAAAACGCCTTTTTGCCTACGCTCGTAAAAAGAGGCGCGACCATAGGCGCTAACGCTACTATAATATGCGGGGTAACGATAGGCAGGTACGCGATGGTGGGCGCCGGGGCAGTGGTTAAGAAAGATGTCCCTGATTACGCGCTGGTAGTCGGGGTCCCTGCAAGGCAAATAGGATGGGTGTGCGAATGCGGAGTAACCTTAAAACAAAAGGGCGGCTTAGATATAATGCAGTGCAAGGGTTGTTCTAATACGTATGTAGTTGAAAACAACAAATTGATTCAGACAGGCCAAAGGCCGGATAAAAGCGATATCAGCATAGAGGCTTTAATCGAGGATAAGCAATGACAAAAGCAGTATTAATAACAGGCGGCGCGGGTTTCATAGGCTCCCATTTGGCAGAGGAGCTTATAAGTCAAAAGAACAAGGTTGTAATAATCGATGATTTTAGCAACGGGCGTATTGAAAACTTGGAAAACGTCAAGGGCCAGATAGATTTAATAAGAGCTGATATAACCAATTCTTTAGATAGCCTTAAATCCTTATTAGTTAATTATGATTTTGAAAAAATATTCCATTTAGCGTGCCATCCCCGCTCCTTAAGCTTAAGCAACCCCTTTAGAGATACCCAGGTAAACGCGGTAGGAACGCTGAATATTCTTGAAATCGCAAAAATACATAATTGCAAAATTATTTTTACCAGCAATAGCGGTATTTATGGAGATCCTACATATTTACCTATGGACGAAAAGCACAGGGATAATCCAACCACGCCTTACGATGTAAACAAATTAGCGGCTGAGTATTACTTGAAAGTTTACCACAATATTTACAGCCTGCCTGTCGCAATATGCAGGCTGGCAACCGTGTACGGGGAAAGGCAGAGGGCGAAACCCGACTGGAAACCCGTAATCGCAGAATTCACTCAGAAGCTTTTAAGCAAAGAACAGCCGACGATATACTGGGATGGAAAGCAAACAAGAGATCTTATATACGTAAAAGATGTTGTTCAGGGCCTTATCAAGGCCTCGCAGGCGCACACAGAAGATGAGATTTTTATCCTGGGGACCGACACAGAAACATCTATAAATGAAATCTATGAAATTGTCTGTAAGGTCTTAAACGTATATATAAAGCCAAAAAGCGGGCCAAAGGCCAAAGGCGACATAGAGAGAATGAAACTCTCATACAAAAAAGCCAAAGACTGTTTTGATTTTCAGCCAAAATATTCTGCAAGCCAGGGAATTCAAAACTACGTAAACTGGTTGCGCAAAGCCCCAAATAACTAAAATGTGCGGTATAGCAGGCATTTATAATCTGGATAATAAAAGCATATCCTGTGCTCAGATAAACGGTATGTCCGAGGCCTTACAACACCGCGGCCCCGACGACAAAGGCGAGTATATTGACAAAAATATCGGCCTGGCCCACAGGAGGCTTTCAATAATAGACCTTTCTTCTTTGGGCAGGCAACCCATGCCCAATGAAGATAAAAATATTTTTCTTATCGCTAACGGAGAGATATATAATTACCTTGAATTGGTATCTGTACTGGAATCAAAAGGCCACAGGTTCAGTTCCAAGACAGACATAGAGGTTATTATCCATTCCTACGAAGAATGGGGCGAAGAATGTCTTCAGAAATTTAACGGCGAATTCGCATTTGCGATATGAGACAAGAAAAAAGAAAGACTTTTTTTAGCAAGAGACATATTCGGCACAAAGCCGCTGTATTACTACTACAAGAACAGGCAATTTTCTTTTGCATCGGAAATAAAAGCGTTCTTTAAGCTTAATGATTTCACAAAAAAGATATGCCTGGAAGCGCTCGGCGAATATTTTACCTTTCAGAATATATTTACGGACAGAACTCTTTTTGAGGGCGTTAAGCTTCTTTCTCCGGGACATATGCTGGTTGTTACAAAGGAAGGCTTAGAGCAAAAACAATATCGGGATATCGTCTTTGATGAAGAAAGATTAAGCGAAAAAGCATATACCAAAAAGGTGTTAGATGTGTTTGAGAAAAGTGTTATCCGTCACTTAATAAGCGATGTCCCGATAGGCAGTTATCTAAGCGGCGGGATGGATTCGGCATCAATAGTTGCCGTGGCATCCGCTAAGATACCGCGCTTGATGACCTTTACCGGAGGATTTGACCTTACGTCGGCATCCGGCATGGAGATGGTCTTTGACGAAAGAAAGGACGCAGAAGCAATAGCAAGGCGTTTTCATACAACTCATTATGAGATGGTGATACATTCGGGCGATATGCAGCATATAATGCCAAAACTTGTGTGGCATCTCGAGGACTTAAGGGTGGGTATGTGCTATCAGAATTTCTATGTTGCGCAGCTTGCCAGCAGGTTTGTCAAAGTGGTGTTAACAGGCGGCGGGGGAGACGAGATTTTCGGAGGTTACCCTTGGCGCTACGAATTAATCAAAGACTGCAAAAATATTGATAAATTTGACGATAAATATTATCGTTATTGGCTCAGGCTTATGCCGGATGAGGATAAGAAGAAGTTTTTTAGCGGTCAGGCCTGGTCAAAAATAAAGGGGTTGGCGACGTATGACATTTATAAAGATATAGTAAAAAATTCAAACAACGAGGCCTCATTTAACAGGGCTTTTTATTTTGACTTGAAGACTTTTTTGCATGGCCTGCTTGTTATAGAAGACAAGATAAGCATGGCTAACTCGCTGGAGGCAAGGCTGCCATTTTTAGACAAAGAGCTGCTACAGCTTAGCGTGAAGATACCGCCTGAATACAAACATAACAGCGGCTCCGGAAAATTTATTTTAAGAAAGGCTATGAGTAAATATCTTCCAAAAAGAATCATTGAAAAAAGAAAACAGGGTTTCAGCCCGCCTGACGCTTCCTGGTATAGGGGAGAATCTATTGATTACGTGAAAAAGATCATTTTAGATAAAAGGACGCTGAATCGCGGCTATTTTAAACCTGCGTATATAAATAAAATAATAACAGAACACATTTCAGGCAAAGTAAACCACAGGCTTCTTATATGGAGCCTGCTTTGTTTTGAATGGTGGAACAGGATATTTTTAGAAGATGAAAAGGTTGTTTGATCTCAAGAAACATTTTCAGGCCTTCAGGGAAATAGTGAGCCTGCTTACAAAATACAGGCAGCTTACCTGGGAGATGACCCGCCGCGAAATATCGGACAGATATGCAGGCCAGGTATTCGGAAGGTTATGGGTCATAGGCCATCCGTTGATATTGATGGCAATATATGTTTTTATATTTGTTTATGTTTTTAAGGTGAAGATAGCCTCGCGCGGCGCATTCCCGGTTGATTACACAACATATCTTTTAAGCGGCCTGATACCGTGGATGAGTTTTCAGGAATCCATGGCAAAAAGCAGTACTGTTATTATTAATAACGCGAACCTGGTCAAGCAGACAGTTTTTCCCATAGAGGTTCTTCCTGTAAAAGGGGTAATAGCCTCGTCTATAACGCAGTTTGTAGCTACATTTTTACTCCTGATGTATGTTTTTACAAAGGCCGGCAGCCTGACGTGGATGCATATTTTAATACCCGTTGTTTTTATTTTTCAGCTGATGGCCATGGCAGGGGTTTCATATATTCTTTCGGTTTTAGGCGTTTATTTGCGCGACACCAAAGACTTTGTCCAGGTTTTCTGCGTTGCGGGCTTATATATTATGCCGGTTTTTTATCTTCCTGATATGGTGCCTAAAATATTTAAAGGCGTATTGTATCTTAATCCTTTTAGCTATATGAGTTGGTGCTATCAGGATATATTTTATTTTTGCGGGTTCCAGCACCCCTGGGCATGGTTTATATTCCCCGCGGGCTCGCTTTTTGTTTTCTGCGCGGGTTACGCGTTATTTGCGCGCTTCAAAATAATGTTCGGCGATTTACTATGAACAATAATATCGCAATAGATGTTAAGAATCTTTCCAAGGCGTTTAAGATTTACGCTAAGCCGGCTGATATGTTTTGGGAAGTTCTGACCGCTAAACCCAAGCACCGCGAATTCTGGGCGCTAAAAGACGTATCCTTTGAGGTCAAGCGCGGCGAGGTAGTTGGTGTTGTGGGAAGAAACGGCGCTGGAAAAAGCACCCTTTTAAAAATACTGACAGGAACGCTTGATAGAACATGCGGAAGCGTAAAGGTCAACGGTAAGATTTCGGCAATACTTGAACTCGGCACAGGTTTTAGCGGCGAATATACAGGCCGCGAAAATATACATATGGGCGGCTTATGCATGGGTATGAGCAGGGAAGAGATAAACCGCAAAATAGGCGGTATAATCGAATTTAGCGAGCTGGGTTCTGTAATTGACCAGCCATTTAAGACTTACTCAAGCGGAATGCAGGCACGTTTAACATTTTCAGTAGCAGTAAGCGTTGAGCCCGATATTTTTATTATTGATGAAGCACTTTCAGTGGGCGATACCCTATTTGCTGAAAAATGCTTCAACCGTATCCGCAAGATAACCCAAAATGGCGCTACAGTCTTTTTTGTTACCCATAGTCTTAATTCTATTTATGAATTATGCAATACAGCCATTCTGTTGCATCAGGGCCGGCTCATATGCCGCGACGAACCGCGCCATGTCGGATATCGCTATGAGCAGATTTTAAATGAGGAGAGGGCGTTAGTACAAAAACAGGAAAATGTAATAACAACTATTGGCGATCTGTCAGGCGTAGCAAGCGCAATGCCATCCCCCGTATATGTAAAAAACATCTTAATTTTTGATGAGGCGTATAACAAAGTCAATACGCTTACTTACGATAAAAAATATTATATTCGCGCCACCGTATTTGCCGATACTGATTATGAAAGATTAAGCGTTGGATTCAGGATACAGAAGCCCGGCGGCGGCGTTTTATACGGCCTGGCAAGTTATGTGCAAAATGTCTTTGTTTCTATAAAAGCAGGCCAGGAACAGGAAGTGGAATTTGAGTTGGTGTGCAACCTCGCAAGCGGCCAATATTTTCTGTGCTGTGGCATAGCGCATATGCCTGACGATGGCAACTTTACAGTTTTACATCATGCTGGCGATGCCTATGTTTTTAATGTCGAATCGACAGGCCTATTCCAGGGCGATTTTGATATGAAAGGTATAGCAAAAGTAAAAGAAAATAGTCAGCATGCGAAGCATTAATTGCAATCAGAATTACAAAAATCTATATCGCAGCTTTCATCGTTTAGAAAAGACAGCCCCTTGCGCCTTCAGGCTTTGGCGTGAGCTGCTGACAGTCAATAGTAAGGAGTATACGGGGTTTCCTGCGCACAGTTGCAGCGTGGAAGGCCACAAAATAGCAACGCACTTTAAGGATTTTATAACCCCATTTCTTAAAGGGCGTATTTTGGATGTCGGATGTGGGCCGCAACCGTTGCCGCTTTATTTAGAAGGATATTCTTTAAACAAAATATGGGGCATTGATCCCATATCTGAGCCGCGGGACCATCCTTTTTGTTTTAAAAAAGGTGTTGCAGAATTCTTACCGTTGAGGAGAGATTTTTTTGATGTTGTTATAGCCGCAACCTCGCTTGATCATGTCTTTTTGCTTGATAAAGCTTACAGTGAAATATATAGGGTTGTCAAAAAAAACGGTTTTTTTCTTGCATGGTTGGCATTTGTAAAAGGCGCTGAATATTATAATCCCCACGGGGAGAAAATAAAACCTGCTGATGAATACCACCTTTTTCATTTTGATAAACCATGGTTTGAGGAAAGCTTTAAAAAGTACTTTACTATCGAAAAAGTCGTTATTACTAATTTTGAAATAGATCATTATTTTTATTGCCTAAAACCACGTAGTTATTGGGAATTTATAAAAAACAATGTGCGGAATCGCTGGAATAGTAAATTTTGACGGTAAGGTAGTTAAGCGCAATGAATTAGATAAAATGAATTGTATGCTGGTGCATCGCGGGCCGGACGGTAATGGTATATGGCAAGATAAGTGTGTTGGGCTTGCACATAGCCGGCTTGCTATTATTGATCCTGAATTTGGCGCTCAACCTTTATGTAATGATAGTGAAACCGTAATTATTTCATATAATGGCGAGGTCTATAATTATATTGAGCTGCGAGAAGAATTGAAGGCAGAATTTGATTTTAAAACAGAATCGGATACTGAAGTTGTTTTACGTTCATATGAAAAATGGGGCATTGATTGCCTCAGACGTTTTAGGGGGATGTTTGCTTTTGCTCTTTACAATAGCACAAAGAGTAAGCTCTACCTTGTCAGAGACAGGGTAGGAATCAAGCCGTTGTATTATTATTATAGTCCTGTATGCGCAGTGTTTTGTTCTGAGCTTTTGCCTATTATTAGTTTGCCATATATTAAACGTAAGATTTCGCACAGTGGCTTGTGCCAGTATTTCCGCTATCAATATATACCAGCACCACTTACCATCTATGAAGACATATATAAACTTGAACCCGGTCATTATCTGGAGATAGATACTATCACCGGCAGGAGGGAAAATATTAAATATTGGGATATTGAAGCTGGCATTGCTGAGAAGACAGAAGAAAAATGGCTTGATGACTTAAACGGCATTCTTGATGAAACTATGCGGATGTATGTCAGAAGCGACGTTGTCTTTGGGGCTTTTTTAAGCGGTGGTGTTGATTCAAGCCTTGTAAGCGCGCTTATGGCAAAACAGATGAAGGAGCCCGTAAGGACATTTACGATAGGGTTTAGTGAACAGAAACATTCGGAAACCCCTTACGCGCGAAAGGCGAGCGTATTTATAGGCTCAGACCATTACGAAAAGATAGTGACCCCCACACTGGCAGAAGAGATGTTCGCTAAAATAGCCCAGCATTTTGGAGAGCCTTTCGGGGATTCATCAGCCATACCCACGTATTATGTTTCAAAGGAAGCGGCCGAGTCGGTTAAGATGGTCCTTTCAGGTGATGGCGGAGATGAGCTTTTCTGCGGCTATAACAGTTATCAGGATACGTATAAAAATATAGACGAACCGCAAGAGCGCCACAGACAGCTGTACAATGCGCAGCGGCAGGGTTTCGACACAACAATGCTTAAAGAGCTTTTTGCAAACGATCTCCCTGTTGCGGAGGGGATAAGTTTTTCACTTAAGACAAAGACTGATATCGACCCGGTGTTATTTTTTCAGGCGCAGGATTTTAAGACCTATCTACCGGGCGATGTTCTTACAAAAGTTGACAGAATGAGCATGGCGCATTCTCTTGAGGTTCGGGTGCCGCTTTTGGATCATAAAATCGTCGAACAGGCATTTACACTGCCTTTGTCATTGCGCATAAGGAATAATTTCTTAGGAAGAATAAAGACAAAATATCTTTTAAAAAAAAGCGCGGAGCGTTTTTACCCGTCATCATTTATAGAAAGGCCGAAACAGGGCTTTGGCATACCCATTGTTGAATGGTTACGCGGGCCCTTGCAACCGATAATAGAATCGCACCTAATGGACGCAAGAAACCCTATTTATGAATGGCTTAATTTTGATTATGTAAAAGCTATGCTCGATGATTTTACGCGCGGCGCCTCGGGGCACGCTGCGCGCATCTGGTATGTATTTGTGTTTAGCCTTTGGAGAAAATATGTCCACCAAGGATAAAAAGGCAACGCTGGCAGAAAGGCTTACAGCTTTCACAGCCAAAACAAAGGGCATGCCCTTTACCAGGCGTGCGGGTTGTCTTTTGTCTATAATTTGTATCGGATTAAGATGGAGACTTGTAAACCTCGCCTATAGGATTATACCCCTGTATAAATTGCAAAAGCTGATGGGAGTAGTTGCTCTTGGCATAAAAACCATAATTAAAAAATCCGGAAATTTATACCACAGGCCGTTTTATACTGCCGCTAATTTTTTTAAAATACTGATAATAGCTATATGGTGGCGTATTCGTAATGCTATTATTAAATTTAGTTATAGATTAAAGTCTTCTATGCTTACACTTTGCAAACGTTTTATGCTAAAGCCGCTTTACAGATTCGCATCACACAACTTTTTTATGCTTATGTATCCTGTAAATAGCCTTTTGGCTGTTGCCTTAAGAAATAAAAAGTATAAAGATTCTGTTTTGCATATTTCATATATGGTGCACATACCTTATTATACTACGCGTATATTGCGCCGGCACGGGATAAAAGCCGACTATCTAGCTGTGGGTGGCAAAAGCCCATGGTGGGATAAATACGATTACAACTTTTACCCTGTCGGGCCATGGCAGGAGTTTTTGTTTTTTTGGAAAGTTGTAGCAAGATATGAGGTTATACATTCGCATTTCGGCATCATTCTTTCCCAGACAGGGTGGGAGCTTCCCTTTTTAAAGCTAATGGGCAGAAAAATAGTTTTGCACTATCGCGGCTGCGAAGCGCGCGATCCTGAAAAAAATAAAAAATTACACCCCGATGTTAATATTTGCCAGCATTGCGATTATGAGGGCTGGGTATGCCGCAAAGGTAAAAAAAGAATACAAAGAATAAAAAAATATGTAGATATATCGCTTGTAACCACGCCCGATATGAAAGAATTTATTCCGGATGCGATACATTTCCCGTTTTTCACTCCTTGTATTGATTATGAAAAATTCAGAAACCGCAAAGCAGCGTTTAAGGCAGGCGAAAAGGTAAAAATAGTCCATGTTACCAATCATCCGGGCATTGAAGGGACAAGCATGATTAGAAAGGCTATTGACAACCTTCGCGATAAGGGGCATGACATTGATTTTGTATTTTTAAAAGGGGTAACTCCCGAGCAGGCTCTTGCCGAATACCGTGACGCTGATTTTAGCGTAGGTAAACTTAAAATGGGTTACTATGCCAATGCCCAGATTGAAAGCATGTTTCTTGATGTGCCGTCAATTACATATGCCCGCCCTGAATTCATGACACAAGAGCTTAGAGACTCAGGTTTTATTTTCACAAGCCTTAAAGACCTTGAAAAAACTCTTGAATTTTATATCACAAATCCGGATGAATACGAAAAAAAGAAACTTAAAGCGCGTCAGAGCATTTTAAAGTTACATGATAACGATAAACTCAGCAAGCAGCTTTTAGATATATACGGAATGAAGGTAGCCGTTACTCAAAACGAAACAAACAACATTAAACGCCCGTTTAGAGTGCTTCATATAGGCAACATCGCAAATAATGCGTATTACAATGCTAAGTTCCTTCGTCGCGAAGGCGTAGAAGCAGATGTCCTTTGTTATGATAATTACTGGGTTATGTCTTCTCCTGAGTGGGAAGAAGCTGACTTTGAGGGCACAATAAATGACCAACAACACCCTGACTGGTGGCGGCTTAATCTGCGCGGTTACGAAAGGCCACGCTGGTTTGCCCAGGGGCCGTTTGATTTATGTGTGAGATATTTAGCGGCAAAAAATTTAAATATGTCAAAAGAATCAGAGGGATTATGGCTGTCTCTTGAAAATGCCCGTAAGATAGTATGCAAGACCTCATACACTCAATTACTGCAAAAAGGCAAGGCTGTAAAGAAAATTCTGCAAGTGCCAAGCGTTATAAACCGGATAATACGCATTTTGCATGATAAAACGTTAATAAAACTATCAGCGGGTTTAAAGGCGCGACATGACGTTTATACATTCAATGGTAAACCTTTTCATGAAAAATACCTGGCGCATTGTAGTTGGTTGATAGATAAATTTAGCAAATGTTTTCCCGATAGGCCCGATAGGCTTACTATGGATGACTTGCTGCCATATGAGCATAGAGTCAGTTTATTGCAAGGTTTATTTCAGCATTATGATATTATCCAAGGGTATGCGACAGATCCCATATTTCCAATTTTGAATGTTTTTCATCCCTATGTAGCTTTTGAACACGGTACCTTGCGT
Source organism: Candidatus Omnitrophota bacterium (assembly GCA_043797125.1). Lineage (GTDB taxonomy): Bacteria > Omnitrophota > Gorgyraeia > JABMRG01 > JAFGKX01 > JAZDPX01. Next base: position 123,009 of record JAZDPX010000033.1, on the reverse strand, counting down.
GATTCTCCGGAGATAGACTGGGCGTATAAGGGGCCGTTTTATGATTCACCCCTTAGCCGGCTTACGGCTTTAAGCTATAGAATGGCGGATTATGTATTTGTTACAAACACAGACTGCATCCAGAGCGCGTATCGCTTAGGTATCGAGAATTTTGAACTGCTTCCGCATCCCCTTGATGAAGAAAATTTTTCTTATCAAAAAGAAGCGCGAAATCTTATAAACCGCACCAGAAATCTGGACTACATATTTTTTTGCCCGATAAGACATGATTGGCAGGAAAAAGGGGTTAACAGGTATATAAAGATTTTGCCAAGGCTTAGAGAGCTTATAAAAGGAAAATTTCGTGTTTTTTTCATACCATGGGGAAAGGAAATACAAAAAAGCAAACACCTTATAAATGAACTCGGATGCAATGATCTTGTTGAGTGGGTAGGCCCATTTGGCAGAGTAAAGCTCGCACAATGGCTGTCTGCGGCTGATGTCGTGCTTGACCAGCTTGTTTATCCGTCGTTTAGCGGAGTCACGCCGCGCGCGCTTGCCTGCGGCGCTGCGGTTATAGTAAATTATAAACCCGGCGACATGGACATAACATTCCCCGAACCGCCTCCGGTGCTCTCTGCCCAAACAGAAGATGAAATTATAGAGCAGTTATTTGTAGCGCTAAGGCCCGGTTTTGTTTCAGACCACAGGGAAAAGGCCCGGTTCTGGATTGAAAAATATCATAGCTCTAAACAGACCCTTGAGCGAATGCTCGCTGTTTATAAGGGTATACTCGCTAAAAAAGGTACGCATGACCAATACAACCAAAAGTTTCAGGAACAAATGGTTCCGCAACAAAAAGTTGGCGTTTGCTGAGACGCTAAGAGAAAATTCGGATATCTTTTTATGGATATTGCGCCGTAACGGGTTTAAAAGCGCAGGCGCTTTTAAACGATATTTGTCCGAAAAGAAAAGAATTCTTGACGCAGGCTGCGGAAACGGCAGGGTTACGGCGTTAATGCGCAAATATACCGACCCTCGCGATACACAGATCATTGGAATAGATAAGGTATCTGCGCGGGTGGCAAGAGAGAATCTTCTAAGCTGTAAAAATGTGAGCATTTTCAGCAAGGATCTGCTAAAAGATCTTTCCAGCCTCGGGAAGCTTGATTTTATATATTGCCAGGAAGTTCTGCACCATACAGGTAATCCTCTGAAGGCTTTTAAGAATTTATGTTCCTGCCTTGAAAGGGGGGGCGAAATAGCGATATACGTGTACAGGAAGAAATCCCCAACGCGTGAATATGCGGACGATTACATAAGAAGCAAGGTTTCGTGTCTCGGCTATAAAAAGGCTATGAAAGAATGTGAGCAGATCACCAGGCTCGGAAAACAGCTTTCGGAAAGTAATGTTAAAATAAAGATACCGAATGTTGATGTATTACAGATTATAAAAGGAGAGTATACGCTACAGCGGTTTGTGTATCATTTTTTTATGAAGTGTTTCTGGAACCCAAAGCTTTCATTCAAGGAAAACGTTGCTATAAATTACGACTGGTATCATCCGCAGGACGCGTCGCGGCATACCGTTGAAGAGGTGAGAAGCTGGTTTAAAAAGGCTGGCTTAAGAACTGTCCATGAGCACGTGGATTTTTACGGAATTACGATAAGGGGGAGAAAATAGATGGAAAAAGTTACTATTATTATACCTGCTTATAATGAAGAGGCAAATCTACCTAAGCTAATTGACGGGATACAACGGCTCGGATTTCCGAAAGAGATAATTGTAATAAACGACGGCTCTACGGACCAAACTGAAAAAAAGGCCAAGGCCTTTGCCTCGGTCAGGGTTATTTCGCATCCCTACAACAAAGGAAACGGCGCAGCTGTAAAAACAGGCCTGCTTAATGCTGCTACGGAATTCATTGTAGTTTTTGATGCAGACGGCCAGTATCAACCGGAGGATATCCCTAATCTCCTAACAGGGCTTGGGCAATATGATCTTGTTGTTGGGGCTCGCACAAAAGAATCTGAAACAAAAATGAACAGAAATATGGCAAATTGGATATTCAGCAGGCTAGGCAGCTTTATAACAAATTTTCGCATTAAGGATATGACATCGGGTTTTCGCGCATTAAAACGCAGCTACGCGCTTAAATTTCTGAATCTTTATCCGGACGGCTTTTCGTTTCCCACCACCTCAACAATGTGTTTTTTAATGTCGGGCTTAAATGTTTTGTTTATTCCTGTAAAATGCTTTAAACGGGCAGGCGGGATAAGCAAGATACGCCCGCTCGGAGATGGTATGAAATTTATAGTGTTAATCTTTAGGATAGTTATGTTTTCACCCTTAAAGGTTTTTTTGCCCATAGGGCTGTTATTATTTTTGTCGGGAGTCCTGTGGTCGATTAAAACAATTTTATTAACATCCGGATTTTCTTCCGGAGGGCTATTATTACTGGTTACAGGTTTAAATTTGATATTTTTTGGTTTTATGTTCGACCAGATAATGGCGTTGCGCAAGGATATAATACAGGTGAGGTAATTTAGCATGTGCGGAGTATGCGGTATTTATTCATACAATAAAAACGAAGCGGTCAATTCCCGCGTTTTAGAGCAGATGACCAGAACGCTTACGCATCGCGGGCCTGACGACGAAGGCTTTTTCTGCCGCGGCAACGTGGGCCTCGGAATGCGCAGGTTATCCATAATTGATATTAAAGGCGGGCATCAGCCTATATATAATGAGGACAAAAGCGTAGTAACAATATGCAACGGAGAAATATATAATTTTAGAGAGCTTCGCCAAACGCTTAAAAGCCAGGGCCATAATTTTTATACACATTCTGATACTGAAGTCATAGTGCATCTTTACGAGCAATACGGCGAAGGTTTTATGGAAAAATTAAGAGGTATGTTTGCCATTGCTTTATATGATGCCGGCAAAAAAATACTTTTGCTTGGGCGTGACCATGTCGGTATAAAACCGCTTTATTACTGCCTGAACAGCGACAGGATAATTTTTGGTTCTGAAATCAAGGCAATACATGCTTGCCATCCTAAGTCAGATATAGACTTGGAAGCGCTGACAAATTATTTGTCATTTATGTATATTGCCGGAGATAACTCCATTTTTACGGATATAAAAAAACTTAGGCCCGGCAGCTATATTAAAATAACGCCCGATGGCGCAACAACAAAGCAATACTGGAATGTAAGTTACGATATTAAGCGGGATATGACCGAGGAAGATGCCTTAGACAAGCTTGAGGACATTATTTCGCGGACAGTAAAAAGCCACCTTATGAGCGATGTGCCTTTGGGCGCTTTTTTATCAGGGGGCCTGGATTCGTCGCTTGTTGTCTATTTTATGACAAAACATATGAGTGAGCCCGTGAAAACTTTTTCTATAGGGTTTAAGGAACGCTCATTTGACGAAACAAAGGAAGCGCGCCTTATAGCTAAACATATAGGTACCGACCATGCCGAGCTGATAGTTGAGCCAAATTGCGGGATTTTAAAGCAACTCAGCGTTCATTACGACGAGCCTTTTGCCGACTATTCATCCATACCTTTTTATTTTGTGTCAAAACTTGCCCGTCAAAAAGTAACGGTCGCGCTTACAGGAGACGGCGGCGACGAGTTGTTTGGCGGTTACCCTACTTATTTCGCTCCTTCGCTTAAAAATATTTATATGAAAATGCCGTCTTTTTTAAGAAAATATTTAAAGACAGGTATTGAAAAACTGCCTACATCTTTCGGCCGCATTACGCTGGATTTTATGGCCAAGCGTTTTGTGCAGGGCGCTGAACTTAGCGACTATGAGAGTCATCTATACTGGAGGGCGCCTTTTGACGTAAAAGAGCAGCTGAATTTACTTAGAGGCGAGCTTAAGGATGTTGTTTTGAAACAGAGCGCAGTTAATCTTTGCAAAAAGCTTTTTTACGCTTCAGGCGTTGGCGAGCCCGAGCATAAACTGATGTTTATCGATTATTCTACGCTTCTTTTCGATGACATACTGACAAAATCCGACAGAATGAGCATGGCGCATTCACTTGAGGTGAGGGTTCCTCTATGCGACAGGGATATAATTGAATTTGCGGCAACTGTGCCTGCCCGCCTTAAAGTAGGAAAGATGACAACAAAGATTTTATTCAGAAAACTTGCCAGGCGTTATCTTCCGGCCAGGATATCGACAATTAAAAAGAAAGGTTTCTCACCGCCGGCAGCTAACTGGATTTATTCGGAGCTTAAAGATTATGTTATGGATGTTTTATCCGACAGAAACCTAAGAAACATAGGGTTATTTAACATTTCCTATGTGAAAAGTATCCTTGACGAACATTTTTCAAGGAAAAAGGATAACAACAGGAAGATATGGACATTGCTTGTTTTTGCGGTCTGGTGGTCTGAATATTACAAAAAAAGCAAAAGTTTTTCATGAAAATAGCGCTCATTAATCCCCCATATACGCTTGAAGAGCGTTACGGCAGCAAACTTAAGTATTTTGGCGGCAATGCCGAACCGTTAGCCCTTGCTTATCTTGCGTCCTCTGTCAGAGCAGACGGCCATAAGGTTGAGATAATAGATGCTGTTGTGGAAAACTTTACGCCGCAGTTAATCGCGCAAAAACTTAAAAACGACTCTTTTGACATTGCCGGCATAACAATGCTTACGCCTGCGTATGATAAAGTCAAAGCGACGGCGGGCGCCATAAGGCAATATTCCCCAGGCACACGGATAATAATAGGCGGAGCCCATGCCAGCGCGCTCCCCTTTGAAACGCTTACCGATATAAAATGCGATTTTGTCGTTAAGGGCGAAGCGGAGATAACTTTAAGAGAACTTGCTAATACGCTTGAGTTAGGTAATGACCCAAAGACGGTAAACGGCATATTTTTTAAAGACAGCAAAACACTGTATGCTGCGCCGCCGCGCGAATTCGAAAGAAATCTTGATAACATCCCCATGCCTGCCAGGGATCTTCTGCCTATGAGTAAATATTTTTTGACCGCCACCCGCTTAAAAAAATCAGGATATTGCGGAACAGTCATTGTTGCGCGTGGATGCCCCTTTAGCTGTTCTTACTGTTCGCATCCGTTGGGCAGGACATTCCGCCATCATTCACCGGAAAGGATAATATCCGAAATAAATTTACTTGTCAGCAGATATAATGCGACTCAGATAAATCTTGAGGCAGATACTTTAACAATAGACAAAAATTTTGTGATTGCCTTGTGCGCAGCCTTAAAAGACAGCGGCCTTAACAAAAAAGTCCGCTGGACATGTGAGAGCAGGGCAGATACTCTGGATGAAGAAATCCTCGCAGCGATGAAGCAGGCCGGATGCTGGCAGATATCATTAGGCGTTGAAAGCGGCGTAGATAGGCTGCTTAACAGAATACAAAAAAAAGAGACTACGGCGCTTATTATGGAAAAGGCAAAACTAATAAAAAAAGCCGGTATCTCCATAAGGGCTTTTTATATGTTGGGCTTGCCTTCGGAAGACGCGAGTGATTCGTTGCAGACTATAGATTTTGCTAAGAAACTTGATTCTGACTGGGCGCAGTTTACCATTACCATACCATATCCAGGCACGCCGCTGTTTGAGGAATTAAAAAATGAAGGCAAGATACGCTCATTTTCCTGGAGCGATTACAAGACTCAGGGAGGCTGGACGCAAGGTACGCTGCCGTTTGTTGAAAAAGGCAGAACCCAAGAAGAGCTGAAGCGTTTGCAGCGCTATGCAATAAGAAGTTTTTACATGCGTTTGCGGGTGATATTTAGGTTTATTAAAAGCATTAATTCCTTCGCGTCTTTAAAACGCTGCGTACTTGGTTTTCTGTTGCTTGTTTTTACCAAAGCCGGTGTTGCGCCGAAACGCGGCAAAACATTTATGCAGGGCCTCATGGATTTTCTATTTTTCCCGGTTCGCGCGCTTTTTCCTAATAATGAGCTTGCGTTTCAGAGCTATCTTGGCCTTACCGCGCTTTCAAAGGAGAGATACGCCATTGTCGTAGATCGCTTAAGGGGCTTGGCGCTTGATATAGGCTGCGGCGATAATTCCGTTATCAAAATGTACCGGCTTGAAAATCAAGAAGGCTATGGCCTGGATAAGATATTAGCCAGCGAGGCCGATATTATAGCGGATGCCTCTAAAGAATTACCGTTAAAGAAAAGTTCTTTTGATTCAATTTCTTTTGTGGGAAGCCTTAATCACATAACAGATCGCGCTGTCGCGTTGCAGGAGGCAAAGAGGCTTCTTAAAGACGAAGGCATTGTGCTTATTACGATGCTTTCACCTTTTATAGGCTGGTTTGGCCACCGCGTGCTATGGAGGTTCTGGGGTGATCCCGATCAGCATACTACAGGCAGAAATATTGAGGATAAGGAAGTGTGGGGTATTTCAAAAAAGATGATGCGCAAACTGGCAGAAGACGCCGGTTTTACGCTTGAAAGCCATAAAAAGTTTGTATATGGCTTAAATAGTCTTTTTGTGCTAAAAAAGTAAGGATACGGCAATATGATTATTTTCATTAAAAGGTTAGTGAAGCATAGATTTGCGTTAGCCGCTGTTTTTTTCGCGTTGTTTATGATAACTGCGCATTGCCTGCTTAAGTTTATTCCGCAAGATGCAGGCAAGGTATTTTGTGTGTTTGCGTATTCGAAAGCCATAAATTTTCAACTATACAGCCTGTTTATTTACACTGCTGTTGCGGGCATCTTGATATTTATTTACCGGCGCCCTAGTTTTCTGCAGGGCTCTGCGCTAATGCGGATAATATTTTTCTGCCTGGTTATTTTCTTTGTCTTATTGCGCGTTCTTAGTTTTCAGCACGGAATGTATAATAACGATCATCCGGACTGGGGGTCTTTTATCAATCATTTTTACCGCTTCTCAACAGTCTGTTATAATTATTTTGCGTCAAATCCAAGAATTTCCTTTAAATTAATAACGGACTGGCTAAGAGAAATGTGGGCCGGCTCTTGCGCGACAGGGGTATCCGGATTTTACCCTTTTCCCAGCGTTCTTCTGGGTATCTCGGGCCTTTGTATGTATTGGCTTGTCTCGCATACAGGTTACAGCCCGCAGCCTTCGGTTAATACGTTTCTGGAATTTGCCAGGTTTGCGAGCCCTGTCTTTAATATTCTTTTCGCAGTTTTGCTTATAACGCTTGCCAGATATTATATTTTCCGTGACAAAAAACACTGGCCGTATTTTGTGATTTTGTTTTTGCTGGCCATGACGCCAGCCCATATTTTTATGGGAAGCGCTGTAACTTATAATTTTTTGGCTGATGCTTTGCTTGTCGGCTGCGTTCTAGGTGTTATTGATTTTGCAAAGAAGGCCTCGCTTTTCGCGGATAATTATAATATGCGCAACTACGAGAGCTTTTCCGCAGAAGCTGCGCGGAAGTTTATTGCGGCTACGGCGCTGTGCGGGCTGCTTTTAGGACTTTTATTGGCCACAAAGTGGATATTTCATAGCGTTATTGCCTTGCTGGCGTTTGTTGTTGTGGCGTTAGTTTTCAAATACAGGGTTTTTATATGGAAGCGCAAATTCTTCTGGCATTTGACCTTTATTTTTCAAGCTGTCTGCATACTTGCTTTGGCAGTAGCGCTTTATGTCGCTTTTATTTATAGAAGTTTTTGTTTTGATGCAGCTGGATTTATAGGTATTTTTAATTCCGTAGTAAAGGGCAATTTCCCTCAGTTTTCTTTATCTTTTGGTATAATGCGCCGGTTCGATATGCTATACAACATTATTTTAATCCCGAACATAGGCTATGTTAACGCAGTTTTCGGAACACTTGGCTTGATTATATTTCTATTTTTGGCGATTAAGAACAGATCCTTAGAGCAGATTGCCGGTGCGTTATGGCTGTTGCTTGTCGTAGCGCAAACTTTTTCGACGCAGGTGATGCTTAATGACCACGGGGCAATGACAAGAAACACGCTTCTTATAGGTGTTCTTATATGTTGTTCTGTATATGCCCTTTGGGGCATTATTAATTTTGTTGATAAATTTGTAAAATACAGGGTAGGTAAAGTCATAAAAGTATTGCTGGTCTGTGTTTGGTGTGTAGAAATTACCTTAGCAGGGGTTTCGTTTGTGATTTTTACGACACATTATTCCCCAAAATATATGACCCAGCAGTTTATAAGTCAAAGCATACCTAAAGATAAAAAGATATCGGTTATTCGCCATCCTATCTACTGGTGGTATCCGTTTTATCCGCAGATCATGGACAGAGCCCAGAGCGACGTTGATTGCAATAAGGCAGGAGAAAGATACAGCATGCTTACTGACGACGAGAAAACGACAAGCCTGGTAACGGGTGATAACGCTGATTACTGGATAATTTCGAGCCATGACGCTTATTTCGCGCAAGAAAAAGACGTTGATATAGAGCGCTTAAGAAAGGTTTTGGTGAATCGCGGGTATGTAAAAATACGGCGTTTCGAATCAGCGCCTTTTCAAAATATAGATTTTGTAGAAAAAATATATCATTTTTATATCAATAGGCTTATGTCTACAGCCGCGACAGCCGGGGTTTGGTCACCGTTTTATTTTGAGGTTTATGAAAGAAAATAATTTCACGCTTAACAAATGATGGATACGCAAAATGAATAAGGCGCAATATACAGCAACAGAGGTGCTATTTTTTGTAATTTCCTGTATTGTTATACTGGCGGCTTTTTTAATTACGCGTTTACCGTTTTTTCTGTATTATCCGGTACCGAGCTTTACGCCGGACTATGCAGGTTATTATGCGCTTGTAGATAAGATTCTTAACGGGTCATTACCCGTTTTTGACGCACGCACGCCGGGTTATCCGCTATTTCTATCGCTTATTTTATTTTTTATTCCAAACCTTATTGCCGTTATATTTATTCAGAATGTTATTACGTTTGTATCATTAGCCGTTTTTATATATGCAATCTGGAAGACTTATAAATATATTTCTTTAGCCGTGTCAATCGCTCTTGCCGCTTTTATCTCAAGCGGCCTGCACGTGGATTCCGATACCACGCTTTTAAGTGAGAGTCTTTATGTTAACTGCCTTATATTATTTTTCGCTTTTATTGTTTTAGCGCTGCATTCAAGGAAAAAAATATTTTTTTTATTCAGTTCATTATTTGCAGGATGCATTATATATATACGCCCATCGGGGTTATTTTTAATCCCGGTTTTTCTTATCATGATCCTTTATATTATATGGAATAGCTATTGTACAAAGTCCATTCTGTGTTTTGTCATGCCGGTTTTAATCATGGTTTTATCGCTGTCGGCGTACAATTTCTTTACAACGAAGGTTTTTGCGGTAAATCTTTTCGGAGAATCCGCGATGGTTCTGACAACCTCAACGTTTTTGGAAACCGATTCACAATATCCTAAACCAATGAACGAGGCTATAAACAAAATACGCGACCGGGTTGCAGCCCAAGACAGATACGCAATGAAACATTCGTGGGATTTAATTGATTTTAATATGAGGATAAATACGCTGAAATATTGGGATAACTCGTCTGTTTTCAAGCCGCTGGCTGAGGCGACGGAAGATATGCCTGAGGATGAGGCAAAGCTTATTTACCGCAGGATTTACCGCGACGCTATCAGAAAAAACTTTGATGTATATATAAAATTGGTATTAACAAATTTAATGCGATATTTTTACACCTATAGCACATTCGATTACAATCTCTACACCGAGATAAGCAACCGCTATAAGTTGCTGTATATTGATAAAAATTATCAATCAAAATCACCCGAACATTTGAGGCGGGGTTTGCTTAGAGAATATTTTAACCCATCCTTGCTGAGCACTATGGAAGTTATGCACACAGAAGACGGCGGCGCAAGCGTTAAGTGCAAATCGCTGCCAATGCAGCAAGCGCACCTTTGGTATGTTAGCCATATACAATATCCGTTATTTAGAAAAGCTTTCTGGCCGCTGCTTACAGGTATTGTGTTTATAATCAGCACGTGTTTATGTCTTTACTCCCGCTTTAGAGACTTAAACGCATTTATCTTGTTCTGTTTTACATTCAGCCTGTTTTGCGCAGGTTTGCTGACGAGCATTGCTAATTTTACCCTAGTAAGATATAGTTACACAACGGAATTTATCTATTATATAACAATAGCGTTATTTCCAACGCTTTTTATTAACACAAAAAAATACCAATGAATAAAAAAATGATACTTGGCATTAGCTGTGAACACGATTCAGGAGCGGCGCTGCTGACTGATAAAGGGGAAATCGTCGCAGCTGCCAATGAGGAACGCTTTAACAGACAAAAACTATATACAGGATTTCCTAAGGCATCTATTTTATATGTCATCAAGGAGGCGGGTATAAAGCCTGCAGATATCGGTGAAATAGCTGTAGCTTCGCATACACATATTCGTAGCCGTGATTGGGATTGGGATAAATTCAGTTTAAAGCGAGAAATAGTTTCTTTTATTTTGCGCAGTCACGCAGGCAAGAAACTGTTTGAAAATAAATTTTTTATGCGCTGCGTTATTAACAGGCTGGCAAATATGATGTTTAGAAGGATGGTGTTTAGGCAGATCAATAAGCTTGACATTAATTGCAAAATTGATTTCGTTGATCATCATGTCTGTCATGTTAATTCAGCTATTCATACCTCTGGATTTGAAAACGGACTGGCGTTAAGTTTTGACGCCCAGGGCGACGGCTTTTCTTCAAAAGCATACTTTTTTAAAAATTATGGCAGATGTAAAGATATTATTTATGATAATGTTTTTTTTAAATCCCCGGCCCACTACTATGGGTATGCCACTAAATTACTTAATTTCAGGCCTATGGAGCATGAAGGCAAGGTTACTGGTCTGGCGGCTTTTGGAGACCCAACAAAGACTTTTCCTATATTTTATCAACGCCTTTCTTTCAGCGACACAAAAGGGCTATTCCAGCACAAAGGATATTACAGCAAGCCAGAAATACGTTATCTTAGGAAGTGTTTAGCGGGTTACAGCAAAAAAGACATTGCTGCTGGCGTACAGAAGCATTTGGAGGTAAATATCATTGATTATATAAGTTATTTGCGCAATCTGATTAATATGCCAAAGTTTAATATTGTGCTTTCCGGTGGTATTTTTGCTAATGTGTTGTTGAATCAGAAGATTTCAGAGCTTAGTTTCATAGATGGAATGCATATTCATCCGAATATGGGTGACGGAGGCCTGGCGTTCGGTGCATCACTAGAAAAGGCAATGCTTAGAAAGGAATACAAAAATATTAAGATACGGGATGTCTTTCTTGGGCCGCAACCATCCGGCGATATCGACAAACTCATTGGTGCGTACAAACTTTGCGAAATTAAATCTTTTGAAGGAGCCGACATTTTTTATTATACCGCGAAAATACTTAAAAATGGCGGCATAGTTGGCATTGTCGAAGGAAGGATGGAATACGGCCCGCGCGCATTGTGCCATCGTTCCATAATATGCAATCCTTTTAACCGGGCGATAAACACTACTTTAAACCGGATGCTGATGCGGACTGAATTTATGCCGTTTGCCCCGATTATTTTAGATAAGGATGTCGATGCATATTTTGATGATGTTAGCAATAAAAAATTTGCGATGGAATTCATGACGATTACTTGTCGAACCAACAAGCTATTCCAGCAGCATGCGGCTGCGGCAAACCACGTCGACAATACAACACGCCCCCAGATCGTTTTTCCTGAAACCGGCAGCATCTACAACGTTTTAACGCATTTTAAGGAATTGACAGGCTGTTCGGTGCTGATTAACACGAGTTTTAATTTGCATGGAGAGCCAATCGTTAATACTTATGAGGATGCGATCAGGACTTTTTTAAAAAGTAAATTGGATTATTTACTATTGGATAAGAGGCTATTCGTATCACAAGGACAGCACAGATAGCAAGTGTAAGGAAATTGCGGCGGGTAGCTGATTAGCCAGGAGTTAGTTTATGTCTAACAAAAACCAATTAACACTTCTTTTAATTTCATCTTTAATAATTTTTGTCGTTTTTTTAATTACGCGTTTACCGTTTTTTCTTTATTATCCCGTGCCTGATATTACGCCTGATTACAGCTCGTATTATGTTTTAGTAGACCAGATGACGCACCACCAAATCCCGCATTTTGATGTCAGAACGCCTGGATTTCCGTTTTTTTTATATGTTATTTTTTTGTTCACATATCAAATATTTGCTGTTGTAGCCGCGCAGAATATACTTACTCTTGTTGCCGCGCTTTTCTTTGTTTATTCGGTGTTTAGGACGTATCGGAAATTAACATTTTTTACATCTGTCGCGCTGGCCGCTTTTATATCAAGCTCTTTGCATATTAGTATGGACACTACACCTCTAACAGAAAGCTTATACGTAAATCTGCTCTTGCTGACTTTTGCGTTTTTTATTTTAGCGGTCAGGTTAAAAAAACCAATTTACTTTATTTTATGTTCGGTGTTTATAGGATTATCCATATACGTAAGGCCGACAGCAGTTCTTTTTCTTCCTATATGCTTAATCACTTTTTTATTTCTGCTGAGAAACAAGTTTAATATTAAATGCATAATAGGCTTTATGATCCCTATGCCTGTTCTTGTTGTAGCTTTGATGGCTAATAATTATTTTACTATTAATTCATTTGCCTTGAATAATTTTGGCGAGATAACCATGACGCTGACAACATCGACATTTTTGGACACGGACAGGGCATACCCGCAGAAATTAAATTACGCCATCGAAAAGGTAAAATCCCGCGTAAGTTACGAAGACCGCGACATTCTGTTAAATTCATGGGACCTTGTTAAGCTTGATAGGGCATTCAGCACATTGAAATATTGGGACAACAGCCTCGTATTCGGCCCGTTGCACGAAGCATTAAAGGATCTGCCTGATAAACAGCAACGTTACTGGTATAGAAGAATAAGCAAGGACGCAATAGCGAAATACCCGGCTGTTTATACTAAGTTATTTCTTGTCAATATGGCGCGTTATCACTGGTTATATATGAAATATGATACCGACTTTTATGATGAAGTGGCTCAGAGATATAAATTTCTGTATATAGATAAAGGATATATGTCAGCTCCTACAGATGAGCTTAAAAGAGGCATGCTTAGGGAGTATTATGACCCGAGGCCTCTTAAATTTTTTGAAGTCAAAACAGCGGATAACGGACAAGTAAGCGTTGCCTGCAAGCAGACCCTGCTTAAGGAAATACACGACAACTTTAGGCTGAAAATTCAGCAACCTATTTTTAGAAAATCCTTTTGGTCTGTAATAATGTTTGCGGTATTTTTATTGAGTTTTTTTGTGCTTTTATCATCAAAGTTTACGCATACGGGGGCTTTTATTCTTTTTGTTATGGTTTCTGCGGCGGTACTTTCAGGGCTTATTACGTCGCTTAGTAATTTTACGCTTATACGCTACAGTTATACGCTTGAATTTGTTAACTATCTTTCGCTTGCGCTTTTGCCGATGCTGATGATGAAAGGCCAAGAAAAGCAGACACATGAAAAAGATATTATTTGTTAACCCGAATTATTTTGACGATGTTTTTGATAAATCAAAAGCCAGAGCCGCGCTTTCGCGTAACATAACGCCTTTAGGTTTAATCTGCGCTGCCACCCCATCCGTGGCAAGCGGGCACGCTGTTGAACTTCTTGACCTTAACTCTGATAATAAAGGCGCCGAGACTTTGGCAAAAAAACTTAGAGATTTTAAGCCGGATATCGTCGGTATAACAGCTACGACCGCTACCATAAAAAAGGCGTACGATATCGCCGACATGGTTAAACAGAATAATGATAAAACGATTGTTATAGTTGGAGGAGCTCATGCCTCGGCTATGCCCGCCGAGGTTCTTAATGAAAGCAGTATAGATTGCGTGGCCGCGGGGGAAGGGGATTTTACGGTTAAGAGGATAGCGGAGGAAGGGCTTGTCCCCACAATCGCTAATATTTATTTTAAACAAAACGGCAGCATAATAGCGTCGCACGCAGATTGCGAGATTATTAACGATTTAGACCAGTTGCCTTTTCCGGCGTATCAGCTGCTTGATATTAAAAAATATAATCTTCCGAATATTTCAAGCAGAAAAGGGCCTGTCGGGTATTTTGAAACATCGCGCGGCTGTTACGGAAAATGTATTTTCTGCAATAAAAATATACACGGCTCCCGCATCAGATATAAGTCGCCTGAAAGGGTAGTTGATGAGATGGATAGGATGCGCAGGTTAGGCTATATGGAGATGCAGATAATAGATGATGTATTTAACGCGAACATAAAAAGGGCCTGTGAGATTTGCGAGCTGATTATCAAAAGAGATTTAAAATTATGCTGGTATACCCGCGGCGGGCTGCGAGTTGACACGGTAAGCCTGGATTTATTTAAGGCAATGAAAAAGGCCGGTTGCTATCGTGTCCCGTTTGGTATAGAATCAGGTTCTCAGAGAATTCTGGATGTTTTGCATAAAGGCATTACGCTTGATCATGCCCAGCGCGCAGTGTCTCTGGCAAAAAAGGCGGGCCTTGAGACCGAGTGCTATTTTGTTTTAGGCAGCCCGACAGAGACCGAGGATGATATTAAAAAGTCCATAGACTTTGCATTGAAACTGAATCCGGATTACGTGAAGTTTGCTATCCTAATTCCGTATCCCGGCACTGCGTTGTTCGATACTCTTAACAGCCAGAAAAGGATAAAGACTAAAGATTGGAGTAAGTACAATTTTGCTGTTTCGCCCAAACATATCTATGAGCACGATGTTCTTAGCTGGGACACTATTGATCAATTTTATATATTTTCGCACAAAAAATATTATTTTAGGCTTAATTATATTCTGTCCATGGCGCTGAAAACAATATATAGAGGGACTTTTGCGGGCCACGCAAAGGCCTTCATAAAAACAAGGTGGTGAAATATGATTAGCATTATCGTTCCGGCGTATAATGAAGAAAAAGCCATTAAAAACGTTCTCCTTCGCCTAGTCTCTGTGGCGGACGCAGCCTTTAAAGATTATGAGATTGTGGTTGTCGATGATGGCTCAACAGACAACACGCAGCAGATGATAAAGGCGTGTCAGACCAAAAAAATGACTCTATTAACCCATCCCGAGAATATGGGCTATGGCAAGTCATTGCTTGACGGTATCGAGGCTGCGCGTTATAACTGCATAGGCATTATTGACGCGGATGCAACTTATCCGGTGGATGACTTGCCAAAGCTGTTTTCGTACTATCCAGGCTACGATATGGTTGTCGGCGCCCGTTTTGGCAAGGAATTCAGAAAAGGCGTGATAAAAAGGCCGGCGCGAAGCGTCTTTCAGTTTTTAGTGGAATATGCCTGCGGCAGAAAAATTCCTGACGTAAATTCGGGAATGCGTATTTTTAAGAAAGACCTGGTGCTGCAGTTTAAGCCTTTTTTGTGCGGAGGCTTTTCTTTTACCACGACGTTAACGCTTATCTTTTCGCTGAACAAATATTATATCAAGTTTGTTCCAGTGCAGATGAATAAAAGAGAAGGCACCTCCAAGGTAAGGCATTTTTACGATACCTTGCGCACAGCGCAGATAATAGTTGAGGCGATACTTTTTTATAACCCGATAAAATTATTTCTTTTGCTGGGTACTCTTAATATACTTTTCGGGATCGCTCTTGCGGTTGGAAATTATTTTATATTCAGAGTAAAGCTTCTCAGTATAATAGCCTCGATATGCATCGCAAGTTTTATGCCTATTTTTTGTGTCGGGCTCTTGGCCTTTCTTTTAACCAAACTCTACAGAAGGTCGAACGCATGAAAAGCGCGCAAGCCTCAAAGCAAAGCAAGCAAGACCAGTGGCGCAAACAGTGGCAGATGCTTAGGGATGAGGAATCATCTCTTTTTTCAGAATGGATATATCCCAATACGCTTGACGATATTAGATCCAAGTCAGTTTTAGAATGCGGTTGCGGCGGGGGACACCACACATTTCTTATAGCCCAGCACGCAAAAGCTGTAACAGCCGTAGATTTAAATACAATTGATATAGCTAGAAACAGGTGCGGTTCCTTGAGCAATATAGCATTTATTGAAGATGACATCGCCGCTATGAACCTGCCCGGACTATTTGACGTTGTTATAGCCATAGGTGTAATTCATCATACCGATAACCCGGATAAGACTTTTTCTAATCTTAAGAAGCATGTTAAGCCCGGAGGCAAATTGATTGTATGGGTTTATTCTAAGGAAGGCAATCTTTTAATGCAAAAGATAGTTGAGCCGGCCAGGAAACTCTTGCTGAAAAAAATATCAAGAACAGCGCTGCTGCTAATCTCCGGATTTATTACCGCGTTGCTATACCCGGTTGTGTATTCCTTGTATAGGTTGCCCGTAAAAAGGATGCCCTATTATGAGTATTTTGGAAATTTTCGCAGATTTTCATTTCAGCGCAACCTTCTTAATGTTTTTGACAAGCTCAACGCTCCGCAGGTTGATTTTATCAGCTACAAGCAAGTGTGCAGCTGGTTTAACGCAAACGAATTCAACGATATCCGCATAAGCTTGTATAAAGGTATCAGTTGGCGGGCAAGCGGCGTCAAAAGGAACTAGAAATGCTAATAAACACAATAAATGTTTTGCACAGCCCGACAGATACAGGAGGAAACCCATGGGGTTTATCCAGAGCCGAGAGAACGCATAGCGTTAATAGTGATGTTATGGTTTTCAGAAGCTCATCTTACGGTTATCCGGCGGATATAAACCTCGGCGCAAAAAAGATATTTTCGCCCGGCAGGGAACTGAAACGCTATTGGTTCCTTTGCTCTGCCATTGAAAAATATAACGTATTTCATTTTAACTTCGGCAAATCCATCCTTGATTATCCGTATTTTTTACTGAACCATCTTGACCTGCCGCTGCTGAAGAGAAAAGGCAAGAAGATATTTTTTACTTTGCAGGGAACAGACGCCCGCTTAATGAAAACCAGCGCCCTTAGATACAGCATGGTGCCGGATTTTATTAAGAAAAGAAGAATTAACAGCATAAGGCGCTATGCGGATAAAATATACGCCTTAAACCCCGACCTTATCCGCAGCTGCCCTGAAGCCGAATTCTTGCCTTACGCAAGCGTAGATATAAGGGAATGGACGCCATCCCAAGGCAACGGTTTTGAAAATACATTTCACATTATTCATTTGCCGAGCAAGAGAAAGATAAAGGGGACAAAATATATTATCAACGCGGTGAACAGATTAAAGCAGGAAGGCCATCGCCTGGACCTGTTGGTCGTCGAGAAAACACCCCATAATTGCCTAAAGGATATTTATAAAAAGGCTGACCTTGTGGTGGATCAGCTTTTAATAGGCTGGTACGGGGCGGTTTCAGTTGAGGCAATGGCGTGCGGCAAACCCGTGGTTTGTTATATTAAGCGTGAGGATTTACAGTTTATTCCTCAGCAGATGAGAAATGATTTGCCTGTTATCAACGCGCAGCCCGATACCATATACGGCGTTCTTAAGGAAATCGTAAAAAACAGAGAAACTTTATCGGGTCTGGGGCAAAAAAGCCGCGCGTATGTCGAGAGATGGCATAATCCCTTAGAAATCGCAAAAAAAGTTATTAAAGATTATGAAAACGCACTTTGCAACGGGTACAAAAAACGCTAACCTGCCAAAAGTCAGCGTCATTGTGCCCATGTATAATGAGCAGCAGTATATCCGAAAATGCCTGGAATCGTTAATTGCGCAGGATTATGATAAATGCGATATTATTGTAGTTGACGGCGGCTCAACCGACAATTCGGTAGATATAGTGCAAGGTCTTACGAACAACCATAAGGTTATGCTGCTGTACAACAAAGCCAGGATTGCTTCTGCCGGCTTGAATATTGGTATAATACACAGCGATGCCGACATAATTATAATTTTCGGGGCGCATAGCTGGGCCTTGCCGAACTTTATAACTTTGAATGTGGCATTATTAGACCAGGTTAAAGCAGATTGCGTTGGCGGCAAGATTGAGGCTAATGGCAAAACCTATATTACTAAAGCAGTTTCTTTGGCAACGGGCTGTTATTTCGGGCTTGGCAGCCCTAAATTTCGCTGCCAGGGCAAGGAAGGATATGCGGATACTGTTGCTTTTGGCGCGTACCGTAGGGAAGTTTTTGACAAAATAGGTTTTTTTGACGAAACGCTATCAAGGGGCATGGATGCGGAGTTTAATTATAGGCTGCGGCATAGAGGAGGAAAGATATTTTTTAATCCGTCGATAAAAATATATTATTATATTAAAACCAATTTGGCCAGCCTGTGGATCCAAAATTTCCGTAATGGATACTGGAAGGTCGAGATTGCAAAACGCCATCCCAAAAGCATGCAATACAGGCAATTTATCCCGTTTTTATTTGTTTTATCAGCCATTATTGCAGCCGTAGCCGTATCATTCGGCTTAAAATTGCCGCTTTTCGTAATCGTCGGGGCTTATTCGATTCTTATGTTCTATTTTACAGCAAAAGTGGCCATGGCTAATGGTTTGGAATATTTTATTATTTTACCTATAGTTTTTTTAATAATCCACGTCTCTTACGGTTTAGGTTTTTTTGCCGGCCTCAGGCGTCTGTTAATCAACAGGGCAAACGTATTAGTCGACAACAACAAAATAAGCTATGACGCTATGATAAAGCGGCTCTTTGATATAATTTTTTCAGCAGCAGCTTTGATATCAAGCGCCTTGCCTTTACTTGTCTGTGCATTACTTGTAAAAATTACTTCAAAAGGTTCGGTGTTTTATAGGGCAAAAAGGTTTGGCCTAAATGGCAGAGAGTTTTCGATGTATAAAATAAGATCTATGTTTGAAAAGGCGATCGATACAGATTTACCGTTTGCATATCAAGGCGACAAGAGGGTAACGGACATAGGTAAATTTTTAAGGCGCTTTAAAATAGACGAAATACCAAATTTTATAAATGTTTTAAAGGGCGATATGAGCGTTGTGGGGCCGAGGCCATTGTCTTTAAAATGGTTGAAAAATGAGCAATTTGCAAAAAAACACCTGCTAGATATTAAGCCAGGCGTCACAGGCTTGTCCCAGTTGGTGTTTGCCAACGAAATAATCAAATTAAACGGCAACAACCGTGAAGATGATTATAATAGGCTTTTAGTGCATAAAATGAGATTAAATGCGATATACAAGCAAAAACAAAGTTTCAAGCTGGATTTATGGATTATTTTAAAGACAGTCCAGATTATTATTCGTAATAAAATATAAATGCTTGCTTAAAAAGGAAATAAGCTTGTCAAAAATTATTAGAAGCCTAAATATCATTACCACGTACTCGATGTATGCCTTGGTATTTATAATACCTTTTTCAAATGCTGGGATTGAAATATTTGGTTCTATTGGAATTGTAGCGTGGGTTGTGAAAAAAGTCTTACTCTGGCTTAAAGACAAAACCTTTCAAAAGTATGCTTACAAATACAATTTTATTTTTTTTGCGCTCGGAGTTTTTATTTTTATTAATTTTTTATCATGCCTTTTTAGCTTCTCCTTTTCCCACAGCATAAAGGCATTGTTCACAAAAACAATAGAATACGCGCTATTTTTTCTAATCGTAGTGGATATGTTTTCCGAGCAGAAAAGGCTTAAGATATTAATTTCTGTTTTATTGGCTTCTTTTTCTTTAATGTGCCTGGATGCCGCAATACAGTATTACGCGGGCTTTGATTTAATCCGAAAATACCCGCTGCATCTTGATTATATGATTACTGCATCTTTTTTACATCATAATGATTTTGGAAACTACTTGATTACATATATCCCGCTTTTGTTTGGGCTGGCGGCTGGCAAGAAATATTTTTTTAAATACCGCTTTATGTTTTTTATCTTATTTTTAGCGGCGTTTATTGCCCTTATTTTTAGTTATGTGCGCGCGTCGTGGATCGCGTTTTTAATCTCCATGTCATTTTTTACTTTTGCGCTTAATAAAAAAATATTTGCCTGCTTTTTAGCCATATTGCTTATAACTTCATTTTTTATGCCGCAGAAGGTCGAAAGCAGGGTAAAGGAAATAAACAGCATGGAGACATTGTATAGTGAATACAGAATAGGCCTTTGGCAGGAAGCTATTAAGATGATTAAGGAAAGGCCATTTTTAGGCTGGGGCATAAATACATACACGTTGGTCGCCCCTAACTTTAAAGTGCACCCCAGGGGCGGCATATATTCGCATAATTCATACCTGCAGATGGCAGCGGAGATAGGCGTGATTGGGCTTGGGACTTTTTTACTTTTTTTATTCAGGATATTTGCCAAGGCCAGGTCGAGTTTTAAGAAGACAAAAGACGAATTTTATAAGATCATTCTGTTAAGCCTGGTATCGGGGATTATCGCGTATTTAGTTAACGCATTTTTTGATACTTCGTTATATGCGTTGAAAATAGTAACGATTTTCTGGATAACTGCCGGTATTTTAGTTGCTGTGTGTAATATTTCTGAAGAAGAGTTAGAATCTGACAGCGCAGGATAGGTTCAAGGTCCACTGCTCGGCGTCTGCCTTATTTTTATAATCCTTCCATTTGTGCCAGTAGTAGCCCTCAAGAATAAGATCCTCGCTAATGTATTTTTTAGCGCCGATCTGCGCCTTGTATGATTTCTGTGTTGATGTTGAGCCTGGCGTGTAATCATAGCCTGTGAAGCTGAATTCAGGGTCAAAGGACCAGTCGGCTCTTCTGGAGAAGGAAAGCCCGCCGCCCAACTTGTTTGAAATATAGCTTTTGGTGTGCTGGCTGTCAAAGGTCGTTTCCTTATGCTCGTAGTCCGCGCTAAGTTCCATGTCAAAAGGATCTTTCTCTATAACCAGGAGCGTGTTCTTGTTTTTTATGTACCAGTTTTCATAATCGTTATCGTTAGCAAGATATACTCTGCGTTTTTGCCCGTATTCGACCTGGTTTTTTAATTTTTCGAAAAATTTATGATATGTTGTGGCGTTCCATTTCTGATATTTATACCTTAGAGAATCTTCCCTGTCCTCCGTATCCTGCGTGTTTTCTTTGCCGTTTTCAAATTGAGCCCTTATTTTATTTAGGCATGGCGTATCTAGATTTAGGGTTGTTGTTGCGCCCTGCATGGTTTCCGTTGTGTCTTTATTGTTACCGTATGCGTCTAAGCGCTGTACCCTAAAAAACCCCGACAATTCCAGAGCCTTATCAAAAAGGTAGACGCCAGGAGATATCTTTAAAAAAGCCTTCATCGTATCATTATCATAATCGTTAATATATTCGTAATTATTTATTCCCGCATTTAAATCAAGCGAATAAATATCCTTGAGTTTATATTTTATTGCGCCGTCTACCCTTTGCTGGTCATAACTTGAAAGAGGCGCGCTTTTGTAATGTTTGTTGCGCAGGCTAAAATCAAGCCCGCTATTTAAACTGCTTTCCTTATTATCCAGGATAAGAAAATCAGCGCCTATCTTGTAGACATCGGTGTCCGCGTTTGATTGATTAAGACTTGAAAAATCCTTATGATATTGGTCGAACCCCATTTTTAAGGATATATTTTTTTCTAAATTAAGATTGGAAGAAAAGCCGCATTTATAATAATCGAAATCCCCGGAAAGGTCGCGGTCCTCGATTTCATCTGTCTGCGATTTTTCACCCGTAGCAAAATATAACTCAACAGAACCGCCAGAAGACGCATAGCACATGACAGAATAACAGAGTATAATATATATAATTAAAATAATTGTCCGTTTCATTTCACAGAAATTATATCATATAAAACCTGTATTGCAAGGAGAAAAGTGAAGCGTATTTAACTTGACCTATCAACCGAAATATAGTAATATTTTAACTACTACACATATAGAAATACTAAGCATGAGCCTACAAAAACCCACCTATATTTTAGGCATATCAGCGTTTTATCATGACGCGGCGGCCGTTATCCTAAAAGATGGCGAAATAATAGCCGCTGCGCAGGAAGAACGCTTTACAAGGATCAAGCACGACTATAGCTTTCCTATTAATTCAATCAATTTTTGTCTGCAGCAGGCCGGGATAAATTCTCGCGGCATGGACTACGTTGCCTTTTACGATAAGCCTTTTGTGAAATTTGAACGCTTGCTTGAAACGTATCTTGCCTTTGCCCCGCTTGGCATAAGGTCCTTTCTTACGGCCATGCCCCCATGGATTAAACAAAAACTTTTCTTGAAAGATTACATTGAAAGCCAGCTTCAATTTAACGGCAAGATCTTGTTTCCGGAGCATCACGAGTCTCACGCGTCAAGCGCGTTTTTTCCGTCACCGTTTAAAAGAGCAGCTATTTTGACCATAGACGGGGTCGGCGAATGGGCTACTGCTAGTTATGGAAATGGACAAGCAAACACAATAAAGATACACGCTGAATTAAGGTTTCCGCACTCGCTGGGGCTATTGTATTCAGCATTTACTTATTATACCGGATTTAAAGTCAACTCAGGCGAATATAAGCTTATGGGCCTTGCGCCATACGGAGAGCCAAAATATGTTGATTTGATTTTAAAAGAACTCGTAGATTTAAAAGAAGACGGGTCGCTGAAGCTTAATTTAAAATATTTTAATTACTGCACCGGCCTTACTATGACAAACAGAAAATTTGACGAGCTATTTGGCGGCCCTCCCAGAAAGCCTGACGCAAAAATAGAACAAAGACATATGGATCTAGCCAGTTCCGTGCAAGTCGTGACTGAAGCTGCGGTCTTAAAAATGGCAAACCACGTATATAAACAGACCAAAGAAACAAACCTTTGTCTTGCCGGAGGCGTTGCGCTAAATTGTGTTGCCAATGGAAAATTGTTGCGCCAGAGCCCTTTTAAAAGGATATGGATACAGCCCGCTGCCTCGGATGCGGGGGGAGCCTTAGGTGCCGCGCTGGCAATATGGCATATATATCTCGCAAAGGAGAGAAACGCCGACGGCTCTAATGATTCGCAAAAGGCAACGCTTTTAGGCCCGTCCTTTTCAGATAAGCAGATCGAAGAATTCCTAAAAGGGAAAAATATACCTCATGTGAAATTGCCCAACGCCGCTGTACCGCAAAAGGCCGCAGAGATTATAGCGGCTCAAAATGTCCTTGGCTGGTTTCAAGGGCGCATGGAATTCGGGCCGCGCGCCTTAGGTTCAAGAAGCATACTCGGCGATCCGCGTTCCAAGGACATGCAGACCATAATGAATGTTAAAATAAAATTCAGAGAATCATTCAGGCCGTTTGCTCCGAGCGTTTTGCTGGACCACGCGCAGGAGTATTTTAATTTAGAATGTGAAAGCCCGTACATGCTTTTAATAGCGGATGTGAAAAACGAGAAGCGGCTGCCGAGTAAGGAAGAGGACAAAAAGCTCAAGGGCCTTGATAAACTTAAGGTAAAACGGTCAAATGTCCCGGCAATAACACATGTCGATTATACAGCTAGGCTGCAGACTGTAAAGCGGCAGGATAACCCTTTATATTATGATATGATAAACGCCTTTTATAAATTGACAGGGTGCCCTTTGGTAATAAACACATCCTTTAATGTAAGGGGAGAGCCTATTTGTTGCACTCCCGAGGACGCTTATAAATGTTTTATGCGCACAAATATGGATTATCTTATAATGGGTTCGTATTTATTGAATAAGAAAGAACAAAACGCCGAAGAAATTAAAGTAGGGGATTTAAGTGAAATCGCACCGGATTAGATAGTCTATAGTCTATGGTCTATAGTCGATGGTCGATAGCATAGAGAGAAATATGGAAACAAATAAGAAAGAACTGCGAAAATTCGGAGTTATTTTTGGAGCGGCATTGGCTATTATAGGCACGCTGCATTTATTTAAGGGGCGCGTGAATGTCTATCCATGGTTTTACGCGGTGAGCGCTGTTATTTTTATTCTGGGTATTTTTGCTCCGGTTGCGTTGAAGCCGCTTCAAATTGTTCTCAAGAAAACCTTAGAAGTTATCATGGCGGTTACCACGCTTCTGGTTCTTACCGCATTATTTTATTTGGTTTTAACACTCATAAGCTTGATAGCTAAATTATTCGGCAAAGGTTTTTTGGATATAGATTGGAACAAAAAGGCAAATACATATTGGATTGCCAAAGAAACTCCGCAAGAAAACATAGAGCGTTACGAGAAGCAGTTTTAATTGCGTAGCGAACATTCGCCGCCGGCACCTCGACTTCGCTCGGTGTCCCTCTTCCGAGGTGTCCCGAGCCTGCCGAGGGAGAGGCGGCTCCTACGGGAAGGGGACAAAGCATGAGTAAGTTATCAATTTTAAAAGAGCTGTGGGATTTTTTGAAGGTGCGCAAACGCTGGTGGCTTGCGCCGATTGTTGTTATGTTGTTGTTACTTGGGCTTTTAATAATATTTACCGAGTCCTCGGCAGTCGCGCCGTTTATTTACACGTTATTTTAGAAAAGTAGTCAATTGGTGAGTGGTGAGTGGTGAGTGGTTAATTAACCAATTAACCAATTAACCAATTAACCAATTAACCAATACTGGAGATTTTCGCATGAAAGTGCTCATTACAGGAGGCGCAGGTTTTATAGGCTGCAATATCGCAAACCATCATATTAAACAAGGCGATGGCGTGATTGTGATTGATAACCTTTCAAGGCCGGGTTCTGAAAAAAATTTGAAGTGGTTAAAACAACAGGGAAGACCTGAGTTTATCAAGCAGGACATAGTTAACTATAAGGGGCTAAAAGGCGCCATAGCAGCGCATAAGAAGTTGGATATTATTTATCATATGGCAGCTCAGGTCGCTGTGACAACCTCTGTGTCAGAACCGCGAGAGGATTTTGAAATTAATGCGATAGGCACGTTTAATTTATTAGAGGTTGTGCGCGAGCTTAAAATAAACCCGGTAATAATATATGCGTCTACAAATAAGGTATACGGAGAAATGACGGATTTAAGGATTATGGAAAGGGATGGCAGATATCAATACGCTGATTTAAAGAACGGTATTCCCGAGACGAGGCAGTTGGATTTCCATTCGCCGTACGGTTGCTCAAAGGGGAGCGCAGACCAGTATATGGTTGATTATGCCAGGATATACGGTTTAAATACAGTTACGATGCGCCAGTCCTGTATCTATGGCCCGCGGCAGATGGGTCACGAGGACCAGGGCTGGGTCGCGCATTTTGCGATTTGCGCAGCGTTGAATAGGCCGCTGACTATTTACGGAGACGGCAAGCAGGTTCGCGATATCCTCTTTATCGACGATCTTATCGAGGCTTTTAATCTTAGCTGTAAAAACATCGATAGAGTCAAAGGCATGGCATTTAATATAGGCGGCGCAGTAGCTAATCAGTTATCTTTGCTTGAGCTGGTATCTATGCTTGAGGAGAAGTTGAACAAAAAACTGGTAATAGATTATGCCCCTTGGCGCCCCGGGGATCAGAAAATATTCGTCAGTGATATAACAAAAGCGCAAAATATATTGGGTTGGAAACCGAAGGTTTCCAAACAAGAGGGCATCACTAGGCTTATTAGCTGGGTGCAGGAAAACAAAGAGATATTTGGTTAATTGGTGAGTGGTGAGTGGTGAGTGGTTAATTAACCAATTAACCAATTAACCAATTAACCAATTAACCAGTTAGGAGTTTTTATGAAAATACTCGTTACGGGCGGCGCAGGCTTCATAGGCTCTCATTTGGTTGATGAACTTGTAAACCAGGGCCATAGCGTTAAAATATATGACAACCTGCAGCCGCAGGTGCACGGCGTGGCCAGACTTGCGCCCGGATATTTAAACAGGGATGCCGAATTTATTAATGCGGATATTCTGGATAGAGACGCATTCAAAAAGGCGATTAAGGGCGTGGATATATTATTTCATCAGGCAGCGCTTGTCGGGGTAGGCCAGTCTATGTATGAAATTGCAAGGTATACGCAGGGCAATTCGCTTGGGGCTGCAACCATGTTGGATGTACTGGCTAATGAAAAGCACAATATCAAGAAAATGATAGTTGCCTCATCCATGTCTATCTATGGCGAAGGTAAATACAACTGTAAAAAATGCTCAAATATATACCCGCAGTTAAGGCCGCAAAAACAGCTTAAGCAAAAAAAATGGGAAATGCTCTGTCCTCTATGCGGGACAAAAGCGAAGGCTGTAGCTACGGATGAGGCAAAGACGCTTTCCCCGACATCCATATACGCAATAGGCAAGAGGGATCATGAAGAGATGTTTTTAGCAATAGGCAACGCGTACAAGATACCTGTTGTTGCTTTGAGGTATTTTAATGTTTACGGGCCAAGGCAGGCGCTGTCCAATCCGTATACCGGTGTGTGCGCGATATTTTCCGCGCGCATTTTAAATGGCAATAAACCCATTATATTTGAAGACGGATTGCAAAGCAGGGATTTTATTCATATAAAAGATATATTAAAAGCGAACGTTTTAGCCATGACAAAAGAGCGGGCGGATTACAATGTTTTCAATGTTGGAACCGGCAAAAGCATCAACATATTAGAGATAGCCAAGATACTTATTAGAAAGATCAATCCCTCCAAGGGGCTGCTTCCAGAGATAAAGAATAAATTCAGGCAGGGCGATATCAGGCATTGTTTCGCGGATATAACCAAAATCAAAAAGATGCTGAAGTTTACCCCGTCGGTTAGTTTTGAAGAAGGAATGAACGATTTGATCAATTGGGTCAGGCAGCAGAGTTGCGAAGATAAAATATCCGACGCAATGGAAGAATTAAAGAAAAGAGGGCTGGCATGATGGAATTGGCAAAGCTTACAAAAAAACAAAAGGCCGTGTATGATTTTATCAAGCGCTATATGGCGCAGAACAACAAGGCTCCTTATATACGCGAGATTCAAGAGTCTTGCGGGATAGTTTCATATAAATCTGCGGTTGACAAACTTCTTGCGCTTGAAAAAAAAGGTTACATACAGCGGATATTGAATAAACATAGAAGCATTAAAATAGTCGATAGTCGATAGTCGATGGTCGATGGTCGATATAATGAAAGAATCTATTTTTAAAGATAAAGTGTTCTGGTTATTGTTAATATTTGCCTCGATATATATCCTTGGGAATATAGGCACAGGCAGTTTATCCACGTGGGATGAGGCAATATACGCAAATATATCCACGAACATGCTCAATGGCGGTAACTGGGTCAAGCTTCATTATATTAATGACCCCTGGTTTGATAAACCGCCGCTGTACATGTGGGCGACAACATGTTTTTATAAGATATTTGGCAGAACCGAGTTTTCTACGCGCTTGACTTCCGGGCTTTTCGGAATTGCCGCAATAATGCTTGTATATATTTTTATTAAGATGTTCGGCGCCGCCAGATCCGCCATTATCGCGCCGCTTTTACTTTTGGCAACGCCTCATTTTGAGCATTTTAGCAAGGCAGGCACCATGGATGTCGCTATGGCCTTTTTTATCTTATTAATGATTTATTTTTTCTGGAAGGGCGAGAATAATCATAAATACCTGTTTTATTCCGGCGCTGTATTGGGCCTGGCGTATCTCATGAAGGGCTTTGCCGCATTTCTTGGGCCTATAATAATTTTTCTGTATTGCATCGTTTCCGGCAATTGGCGTTATTTATTCAAAAAGCATTTTATCGCAGGGATATTAGTTGGTTTTGCGATTATATTCGGCTGGCATTTGCTTCAGTATATTTATATCGGGCCGCAGGCTATAAAAGAATATTTCGGGCTCCATATATTTCAAAGGGCGGCGCACGGTATTCAGGAGCATACAGGAGGCCTGAATTTTTACCAGAAGGCAATTTTTAATAAAAATAAACCATGGTCTATCCTTATGTATTTATCCGTATTTTATGTTTTATGGCAGGCAATAAGGCACAAAGATAAAAAAGCTCTTTTATTATGCTGCTGGATAACGGCAACATACGTATTGTATACGGCAGTAAAAACAAAACTGCATTGGTATATAATGCCTATTTACCCGGCGCTTGCGCTTTCATCAGCCCTGTTTGTGGAAAGATTTTTTAAAGGCATGGCCTTTAGGATTCTTTTAGCCGTTATATTAATTGGCATGGTTATTCAGGTTCCGATATCGTGGGCATTCAAACTGGATTTCAATCCTGAGGTTAAAGAGGTCTCGGGTTACGCAAGAAAGCTGCACTTAAAAGGCGAGAAGGTGTATTTATACGGCATAAGTTATTGCGAGACATTCTACTGCGATTTTGCCGAAATTCTCAGCAGGCAATCGTACGATAGAATTGTTAACGAAGGCATTCACGATGCCTATTGCGTAATGCAGCCTCGGTTTCTTGAAGAAACATCTTTGACGTATAATTTTGACTACGCCCCGATAAGCGTCTCTGATAGGATCGCCCTATATAAGATAAAATTCAAATGAGATACTCATTGATAATACCGGTAGGCCCGGGAAGAAAAGTTGAGGTGAAAGATTCCATTGC
Source organism: Candidatus Omnitrophota bacterium (assembly GCA_043797125.1). Classification (GTDB taxonomy): domain Bacteria; phylum Omnitrophota; class Gorgyraeia; order JABMRG01; family JAFGKX01; genus JAZDPX01. The sequence goes on along the minus strand of JAZDPX010000033.1, from coordinate 94,615 downwards.
CAGGCTTGATTATCCTAAAGGCGCCTTTGAGGTTATAATAGAGGAAGGCAAAAATCCGTCAAAGAACAGAAACAAGGCCATTAAGAGGTCAAAAGGCGAAATCATGCTGCTGCTGGACGACGAGGCAATTTTTGAAAAAGACCTCTTGGATAAGGCGGATAATTTTTTTAAGGCCTATCATGGTTATGATATTCTTGGCGGGCCGCAGCTTACGCCAAAGACAGATGAATTTTTTGCAAAGCTTTCAGGCATAGCATTGGCATCAGGCTTCGGGACTTTTAAGATCAGCAATCGTTATAAAAGGGGCGATATAAATTTTAATGCCACGGAATTTGATATTACAAGCGCCAATTGTTTTGTAAAAAGGGAGGTTTTTGAGAAAATAGGATATTTTCACCCCTTTTTATACCCCGCAGAGGAAAGAGAGTTTTTTTCAAGGGCGCAGGCAGCTGGTTTTAAGATAGCGAAATCTTCAGATGTGGTCATATACCATAAACGAAGAAAAGACTTATGGTCATTTGCAAGGCAGATATTTAAATACGGCATAACAAGGCCGCAAAAAGAAATAATTGTGCAGGAAAAGCCGCACATAGAGCTCGAATTTATTTTGGTGGCGCTTTTTTCCATATACATGAGTTTTTTGCCGATGTTACTCGTATTGTATAAGCCTGCTGCTGTCCCGGCGCTGTGCTATCTGGCCTTTATAATTTTCGGCGGTATCGTAGAATCCGCAAAAAATAAAAGCCCGGCAGGGGCGATTGTCTTTCCTTTGATATTTTTTGTCATACACTTTTCTTACGGCTGGGGGCTAATAAGAGGTTTCATAAAGGCGCTGTATCTTTACAGGAATAAAAGACGCAAGCAGTTACAATCAACGAACCATGAACAATGAACAATGAACCATGTACTTATCAATCGTAATACCCGCATATAACGAAGAAAAGCGCATAAAGGCGACCCTATCCAATATATACGATTTTTTGCGCGCCAAAGGCTTTGATTATGAAGTCATTGTTGTGGATGATGGCAGCGCGGACAAAACCGTTGTTGAAGCTCAGGGAAGTTCGTTATTTACGGAAGGGAATCTTTGCGTAATAAAAAACTGGATAAATGTAGGCAAGGGCTTTTCTGTCAAAAGAGGGATTTTAGCAACAAAAGGGGAGTATGTCTTGTTTACCGACGCAGACCTGTCTACGCCTATTGAAGAATTAGACAAGCTCCTTGGCGTCATGTCCGAAGGCTATGATATTGTTATCGGTTCGCGCAGCGCTATAGACTCAGACGTTAGGATTCATCAGCCATGGTATAGGGAAAGGATGGGAAAGGTATTTAACGCCTTTGTTAAATTATTTCTTCTTGAGGAATTTAATGATACGCAGTGCGGTTTTAAACTCTTCAAAGGGGACGCTGCCAGAAGGCTCGCATTGCTTCTTAAAATAGACAGTTTTTGTTTTGATGTTGAGTTATTGTACCTGGCAAAGTTAAAAGGTTATAAGGTTAAAGAGGCGGGGGTTGTGTGGAATAATTCGCCTCAAAGCAAGGTAAGGGCAGTTGCAAGTTCAGTCAGCATGTTTATTGATCTGATAAAGATTAAAAAACTGCATAGGGATTAAATGAAATTCCATAAAAAATATATTTTGCTGATAATAATTTTTTTTGGTTTTGCCTTAAGGCTCTGGGGCATAGGTTTTGGGCTGCCCCATCAGTTCCATCAGGATGAACCAATTGTTGTAAACCATGCATTAGCTTACGGCGGGGGTGATTTTAACCCTCATTTTTTTATAATCCCCCCGCTTTGTTCATATCTGTTGTTTATTTGTTACGGCATCTTTTTTTTAACAGGCAAGGCCTTCGGGTTTTTTTTATCTACAGACGATTTTGCAATAAGGTTTTTTGTTGACCCCTCACTATTTTATCTGATTGCAAGAGTTGTTTTGGCTTTAATTCCAGGGACAATATCGATATGGTTATCGTACCTGGTATACGTAAGGCTGTTCGGAAAAGAAGGGGCATTTTACACGGCTTTATGCGTAGGGGCTGCTTTTTTATGCGTTGTAAACGCCCACTACGCTTATACCGATAACTGGATGGTGTTTTTTATTCTTTTGACATATCTTTTGTTATGCAGAATGATGGATGCGCCGCTTTTTTCCAACTATGTATTTTCAGGCGCACTTATCGGATTGGCAGCAAGCATAAAGTACAATGCCGCGTTATTGCTGGGAAGCTTATTTATAGCGCATTGCAAAATTGTTTTTGATGGTAACAGGCATAAAAAGAAGATAATTGCAGATAAGAGGCTATGGGCAGGAATCTTTGCCGCAGTAGCCGCCTTTATTGCGACAAACCCGTTTTCGGTCTTAGATAGCGGCTTTTTTATAGAAAGCGTTACCGGAAGAATCAGAAATTCTTATATCGGCTGGTTGCATCATTTGCAATATTCGTTGTTTGAAGGCTTAGGCATAGCGCTTTTAGCATCCGGTTTGCTGGGCGCGGTTTTTATCCTGATAAGAAAGAAAAAAGGCGGGGCTGTCTTTTTCTTGTCTTTCCCGGTTCTTTTTTACCTGCATCTGGCAATAAGAAGCCAGAGGTATTCCAGGTATGTTTTGCCTCTTGTGCCTTTTATTGTTATGTCAGCGGCCTTTTTAGTGTTTAAGGTGTTGATGCCCAAAGCCAGAAGCCGCATGCAAAAATTTGTAGTTATATTTTTTGCGGCAGTTATAATTGCGCCAGGCGTTATAAAATCTGTAAAAGCGGATATACTTTTTTCCGGGACAGATACAAGGGTTCTCTGCATGGATTGGATCCAGAAAAACATTCCCGCTTATACAAAAATTGCAGTTGATCATACCTTTTTTAGGCCGCCAATAAGCCAGACGCGAGAACAGATCGAGCAGAAACGCGGCGCCTTAGAAATGCAACGGGAGCTAAAAAGCGCCAAGACAAAAAAGCTCGAATTTTTGGAAAAGGCTATCCGGATGCAAGATGCAAAAACATACAACATTTTCTTTTTATCGGGGAAGGCCCAGAAACAGGGGCAGTTTTTCTCTACGGTGCCCGCAGTTTTATATGATTTTGATTTGATAAAGAAGCTCGACATTAAGTATATAGTGATTAACAGCAAAGGCCAGGATGTAAAAAATGATTTTTTTTTTGAATAAGTTGAAAAACCATGCGGTAATTGTTAAGGAATTTAGCCCCTATTACGACGGAGGAATCAGATTTCGTTACGACAGCACGGACACAACGGCTTTGCCCGTCACGACAGACGAGCTATTTGCGCGCAAGCTTATGGGGCCCTGCTTGACCATTTATGAAGTAGAATCCAGATGAATATGAAAATAAAAGAGCATATCCTTTTTTTCCTGATATTCGCAAGTATTATAATTTATGTGTTTTTTGACGCGGTGATTTTAAAAGCAGGCTTAATAAGGGCTGATTATCTGCAGCAATTTTTTCCATGGCTCAACATTTACGCAAACAGCGTAAAAGCGCTGCATCTGCCTTTATGGACCAGGTACGTGCAATGCGGGTTTCCTTTATTTGCAGAGGGCCAGATAGGCGCTTTATATCCGATGCATATCCTTTTTTATTTCTTTTTGCCATTTAAGATAGCCTATAACTATTCATTCCTCTTGCATTTTGTATTATCCGGTGTTTTTACATATTTTTATGCCAGAAAACTTAAGGCCTGTATGCTGGGAGGCTTAATTTCAGCTCTGTGCATTTGTTTCGGCAGTATTTACGCCGGTTTTCTAATCAGCATGCCGGCAGTTATTTGCCTGGCGTGGTTTCCGCTGATTCTATTTTTATTCGAGAAATATTTTGAGGAAGACAAGAAAGCCTATTTATTGATAGCCGCCGCCATAATGGGCATTCAGTTTCTCGCCGGTTCTATGCAGATGTCCTTTTATTCTTTGCTGTTTTGCGCTATTTATTTTTTACACAGAAGCTTTTTCGAAAAGAGAAAAGCATTGCCTGTTATTCTTGAATTAGCCGTTATTTTGCTCATCGTAGTGTTAATTAGTGTGCCGCAGGCTGTTTCAACATGGCGGCTTTCAATGTATTCGCCAAGGGCCGGCAACGGCCCGGGCTTCGCCCTTTGGGGCTCATTTTCACCGCTATCACTTATTGGCGCGTTTTTACCTTATGTGGGCCTTGTTTTTTCGAAAGGCTATATGCTTTTTGTAGGAATAATCCCTTTGTTTTTTGCTTTTTACGCTGCCGGCATAAAAAGACAAGATGCTAAAATAAAATCCCTTCTTTTTGTTTTATTGCTTTCCGTTTTCCTTGCTTTCGGAAAATATAACCCCGCCTATATTCTTATTATAAAGCTATTTAACTTTTATTCTTTCCGCGTTCCTGCCAGGCTGCTTTATTTTGGAATTTTTTCGCTCTCCGTATTATCGGGTATCGGCTTTACAGAATTTTTTTCACAAACAAGAAAAGCGGACAATCTCCCTTTCCGCATTTATTTAAATTTATTATCCGGCGTGTTGATTCTTTTTTTGGCCGCCAAGTTGATTATCGGATTTTTTGGCCAAAAAATACTGCAATTGGCCTCGTCTTACGTTATAAGGCATATTTACGGTGAGCCCTTTCACAGGTATAGTATGGAGCTGTATCTTGATAAGGTAAGACATGTGTATGCGCAGGTCCTTGAAAGATTTTCTTTGCAAAACCCGCATACGTTGACGGCGCTTGTCATGCTTTTATGCGCCTTTTTGGTGTTGTATAGGTTATTTAAATACGCAAAGAATGTTTACAGGTTTAAATACGTATGTCTATTATTAATTTGCGCGGAATTGTTTATTTTTAACATTTCCAGCAAAAGGCTTAGGGCTGATTTTGCCGATTTTAATTATGTGCTGCCCGCGGAAACAAAGATCGTTGAATATTTACAAAACGATAAGGAGCTTTTCAGGATATGCCCGTTCGGCGAGTTTAAATCCATGCCTTTGTGGCTGCGCCCGAGCCTAAACGCATTTTACGGATTAGACAGCATTTCAATGTATTCGCCTTTGATTAATAAAGCATATTTTTCAAAAGTAAAGGATATCGGCGTTGTTGATGATTCATTAGGCATAGTCGCGCCCAAAAAAGACGCATTAAACGGCAAACTTGATTTACTCAGGCGCTTAAACGTAAAATATATTGTTTCAACGGTTAAATTAGATTTGGATTCCTTAAAATTTGTAATGCAGGAAGGCAGAGCCCATCTTTACCGGGTCAATAATTATGAGCCGAGGTTCTTTTTTACTGATGACCTCGGCAAAAACAAGACGGATCATATTAACGTAAATATTAATCAATACTCATCCGGAAAGGCGGAAGTTTTTATCGATTCTAAGCGCGAAGGTTTTCTTGTTTTTTCAGAAACCTTTTACCCCGGGTGGAATGCCTATGTTAATGGAAAGGCCGTCAGGATACAAAAGTATATGGAAACCCTGCAGGCTGTACGCGTCAGGCCGGGAGCGAATAAAATATTTTTTGAATATAACCCCCATTATTTGAATTTTTTAATTGTTGTAGGCGCAGTTACGGTTTTTTTTGTATTTTTATACTCGTTATATGAGCTCAGAAAGGATTGGGCATAAATATTTCATGAATAAGGCTGTCACTTATGGAATTGCTTTTCTTTTGCTTGTTGTGTTTGCCGGCTTGGCAATAACCAGCATCTGGCCTGACAGGGAGTCGCCGACGTGCGATGAGATCGCGCATCATGTCCCAGTAGGATATGTCCTTTTATCTAAACGGGATTTTAAGATGGATACATCCCATCCGCCGTTATCAAGATATTTAGTGGCGCTTCCGCTTAAGTTGTTCATGAAGCTTAACATGCCGGATGATAAGGCACAATGGAGAAGGCCTGACAGGGCGCAATTCGGCAGGGACTTTTTTTATAAATATAATAACCAGCCGCACATGATGATATTTTTAAGCAGGCTGGCAATTATTGCCGTAGGCCTGTTATGCGGTTTAATGTTATTTATATGGATAAAGGCCCTTTACGATGAGAAGGCTGCCTTATTTGGCTTATTCCTATATGCTTTTTCGCCAAACATATTAGCCCATACAAGCTTGGCAACGACCGATATGACGGCAACATGTTTTATGCTTTTATCAGTTTGCACGTTCTGGTTTTTTCTAAAAAACATGAGTTTTAAAAATATCATCTTTGCAGGTATTAGCTTAGGATTAGCGCAGCTTTCCAAGTACACGGCAATTCTGTTATATCCGGTCTTTGTGCTGATTTTTGTTCTTGAACCGCCGGTTATTGAAAAGGCAAATATAAAACGCGCCATATCTAAACTGCTTATCATGTTTACCGTATCCGTAGTAGTTCTCTGGGCCGGTTATGCTTTTGATTGCAGCCCGATACTAAAGGATGCTATGAGGCTAGAAGAGAAGATAAGCGTAGCCCATAGTGTAGTTGGAAAAATTTTTCCTTTCCTGGCACAGAGGCCCAATAGCTGGTTGGATAATTTTCTGCTTAATATGCCCTTCCCGTCAGGGGCGCACCTGCTTGGCGTTTTGGGCGTGTTCGGGCATGTATATCAAGGGCATGGTACATACTTTTTGGGGCAGGAGTTAACCCACGGCAATATTTTTTATTTTATAGTCGCGTTTTTAATAAAAACCACGATTCCTGTAATTATTTTTTTCTGCGCCGGAGCCTTTACGGCAATAAGGCAGGGCATCACAAGAAAAGAGAGGTTTCTTTTCATAATAATCATAATCTTTTTTTTGGCAGCGTCATTCAGCAGGCTGCAGCTTGGCATCAGGTATATCTTGCCGCTGTACCCGTTATTTTTTGTAATATGCGCAAAGAACGTGAAGCCGCTGTTTAATAAAATTACGAAAATACCGGTAATTTTTTTGATGGCGTGGCACGTTTTTTCCTGTCTTTGTATCTGGCCGAATTATTTAAGCTATTTCAACGAATTTATAGGCGGCCCTAAAAACGGGTATAAATTTCTTGGAGATTCGAACATAGATTGGGGGCAGGACCTGCCTGCGCTTGCGAAGTATCTTAAAGAAAATAATATAGAAAACATAAAGCTATATTATTTTGGCGTTGCAGATCCGCATTCTTATGGCATAAATTATGAAGATACCAGCGAAGGTGAATTAGCGCGCCCGGAGAAAACCGTATACGCTATAAGCACAAGATATATAGATACTGTGCAATGGGCTGCCAATGTTACGCCTGTTGCCAGAGCCGGTTATTCAATATATATATATATGATTTTAGGAAACCAAAAGCTATCCCGGAGAAGAATTTAATTAGAGCTGCTGATAAAGAGCTATAGCTAAGGGGCTGTTATGCTTTTCAATACCTTAGAATTTGCGATATTTTTTGTAATCGTTTATACGCTTTACCTCGTCCTTGATCATAAGTGGCAGAACCGCATGCTTCTTGTTGGAAGCTGCATATTCTACGGCGCGTGGGACTGGCGGTTTTTGCTTTTAATGTTTGTTTCCATTACTACGGATTTTTTCTGCGCCAGATATATTTATGAATCATCGGACGCAAGAGCGCGAAAAAAAATATTAGTGCTGAATTTTATCGTAAATCTGGGCATACTTGGTTTTTTTAAATATTTTAATTTCTTTACAGAAAGCCTTCAGAGCCTGCTTCATGTTTTTGGATTTTCAATAAAAGCAAATTTCCTGCACATTATCCTGCCGGTAGGGATATCATTTTATACCTTTCAGGCAATGAGCTACGCTTTTGACGTATACAGAAAACAGCTCACCCCGGCTAAAAACTTTCTGGATTATGCTTTATTTGTCACGTACTTTCCCCAGCTTGTAGCCGGGCCGATTGAAAGGGCAAATCATCTTTTGCCGCAAGTTTTAAAACCCAGGCAACTCACATTGGAAAAATTCTACGAAGGTTGCTATTTGATTTTTTGGGGCCTGTTTCTGAAGGTGTTCGTTGCGGATAATTTAGCTAAAATCGCGGACCCTCTATTTGCTTCAGGCGGGCCGTACAGTAGCATAGGAGTCTTGATAGCGTTGTATGCTTTTGCTTTTCAGATATACGGGGATTTTGCCGGCTATTCAAACATAGCCAGAGGGCTAGGCAAGTGCATGGGGTTTGATATAATGGTAAATTTTAATTTACCGTATTTTGCAACTAATCCAAGTGATTTTTGGAAACGATGGCATATTAGTTTATCGAGCTGGCTGCGTGATTATTTATATATCCCGCTTGGCGGAAATAAAAATGGGAACTTTAATACATATAGAAATTTAGGCATAACCATGCTTTTAGGCGGCTTATGGCACGGGGCTACATGGCTCTTTGTGTTGTGGGGAGCGTATCAAGGGTTGCTACTGATTATATATAAACTGCTTAAGCCGTTTTTAAGCGCAATTAAAGATATCAGGAATTCTCTTTTAGCGAAAATATGGTTTTGGGTAAGAGTTATTTTGTTTTTTCATATAACATGCCTGGGGTGGCTGATTTTTAGGGTTCGCTCTATACCGCAGCTGTTTCAGATGGGGCGCAGCCTGTTTTATCAATTTGATTTTTCACTTGATGCGGATTTAAAAAATAACGCCTCAAGGATCATGTTCTTTATTTGTATTTTATTAATAGTCCAGCTGCGGCAATATTATAAAAATGACCTGTTGGTTGTCCTAAAGGACAACAGCCTGTTTAAGGGCGTATTCTATTTTGTTATCTTTTATTTATTATTAATGTTTGGAGTTGAAGGTGGAAAAGAATTTATTTATTTCCAATTTTAAAAAATTACCCAAAGGCTTTCTGATTTTCATTTTGCTGGCGTTTGCCTTTGAGGGCTTTAATATTATTTTTGACGATTATTTTTACGCTTCCTCGCACGCTATGGAAGGCTTAAGAATGAATATTAAGAATAAATTTTCGCAAAATAGAAGAAACGATTTTGATATTATCGTATTAGGCGATTGTTACAACAGCACGGGGGTAAATCCTAATCTTATTTATGAAAAAACTCAAAAATCCTGCTGGAATTTTTCAACATACGCGTGGCAGACCAGCTTTGCGGCTTATTGTCTTTTTAACAATTATATGAAAGCATGCAAAAAAAAGCCAAAACTGCTTATAATCGGTTATATACCGCAGATAGGCCTAAGCTGGACCAAGAAGGATATCGCGACTACCAAAATTTTTTATCTTTACGAATTCAAGCAGGGAAACGTAACCTCCTTTGCTAAGATGTTCGGGGTTGCTTCTGTCTTGAAGATGTTTGTGCCGTCGTTAAAACACCAGGGTATACTTAAGCGCTTTTTTGCCGAGCCGATTGCCATAATAAAAAATATTCCAAGCAGGCAGAGGCTCAATAATGTAATCGCATCCGTTTACAAGGATAAGGGGTACGATGCAACCGTAGAAGAGGGTATTTATAAAGGTGGTGGCGTTATAGAAGAACCCTTGCGGCCGATAAGCCCCTTTTTTAAGCAGAATTTAGAAAGCATTTTAGATACCGCCCTAAAAAACAACATGAAGGTTATTTATTTAATACCGACTTCCCCTCCCGGCCAGGGCGATAAGGATAAATATTTTGCTTTTCTGAAAGAGTATAAACATTATATAAATTCATGCAAAGAAAAATATTCTAATATGATTATTCTGCACCCCCAAGGCAAGCTTAATAGCGACGAGTTTTACGGCCAAACGGCGCATTTAAACAAAAAGGGGATGCTGATACTCAATGATTATTTGGCAGAACAGATAAATAGATTAAATTTTAACGATTCCTTCAACTAAAGCGAAGGGGCAAAGCATATGGCTGTTGATCTAGCGGTTAAAGGTAAATCTTATATAGGCCTGTTTATGGTGGCGCTGGCTACTTTGATGTACGAAATTCTTCTTACCCGGATTTTCAGCGTAACAATGTGGTATCATTTTGCATTTGTAGCCATATCTGTTGCAATGTTCGGTATGACGGCGGGCGCTATTTTAGTGTATTTGAATTCCGGATACTTTTCGCCGGAAAAGGTAAAGCAACATCTTTGCGCAGCTTCCTTGCTTTTCGCAATCTGCATTATTTTCAGCTTTATGACGCATTTAAGTATTCCGTTTCCTGGTAATCTGTCCAGGGCCATATCCATTGTCAGCTTGTACACCATTGGCTTGACGTATGTTGTAATTGCGGTTCCTTTTGTATTCAGCGGGATATGCATTTGCCTGGCTTTAACCAAATTCCCAAAGCAGGTAAGCAGGCTATATGCCGCTGACCTCGCCGGGGCAGCTTGCGGCTGCGTATTGCTGATATACGCTTTAAGGTACACAGACGGCCCCACGGCAGTATTTGTAACAGCTTTTTTTGCTGTTATAGGAGCGGCTTTTTTTGCTGCTGAGGCAGGCACAAAAAGGATGATCCGGATAACTGTCGGCATGGCCTTGTTGATAGCTTCTTTTATAGTAATTAATACAGGCCTCGTGAACAAACAGAGGCCTTTACTGCGCTTGCAATGGGTTAAAGGCGCGCCAGAGCGTACGCCTATATACGAGAAATGGAATTCTTTTTCGCGAATAACCGTCGGAGGTAAGCCCAAGGAGCTAACAAAAGCCCTGATAACAGGCCCCAGCCCGAAATATACGCAAGATACAAAAATAAGGCAATTAGAACTTCATATAGATACTACTGCCGCGACCATGCTTACATATTTTGACAAGGATCTTTCCAAGCTGGAATACCTTAAGCATGATATTGTTAATCTGGCGCATTATGCCAGAGACAAGGCGAAAGTCCTGGTTATAGGTTCCGGCGGGGGAAGAGATATATTGTCTGCCCTGGTGTTTGAACAGGAATCCGTGGTAGGCGTGGAGATTAATTATGATATAGTCAATGCAGTTAATGAAAGATTCGCAGATTTTACAGGGCATCTGGATAAAATCCCAAATGTGTCTTTTGTCGCTGATGAAGCAAGAAGCTATATCAGCAGGTCAAATGACAGGTTTGATATTATACAGGTCTCCCTTATTGATACATGGGCAGCTACCACGGCAGGCGCTTTTATTTTAAGCGAAAATTCCCTCTACACGGTTGAGGCATGGAAGATTTTCCTAAAACACCTTACGGACAGAGGGATACTGACATTTTCCAGATGGTATTTTAGAGAAAACCCGGGAGAGGTTTACAGGTTAACCTCACTAGCCGTTGCCGCCTTAAGAGGCCTTGGCGTGGAAGATGTACAGAAACATATAATTATAGCAAGGATTATGTTGGGTGATAAGGCAGATGCGCCTGATGGTGTAGGAACAATGCTTGTAAGCAGGCAGCCTTTTTCAGAGAAGGATGTAGATTTGATTGAAAACGTCATTAAAGACATGGGGTTTGAACTGGTCCTTAGCCCGAGATTTGCCATAGATTCAAATTTTAAGACTATTTGTTCGCAAAAAGACCTTGGCAGATTTTTTTCGGAGTTTCCTATAAATATCGCTCCTCCGACGGATAACAGCCCCTTTTTCTTCCACATGCTTCGCCTGCGCGATATATTCAAAAAAGGGTTATGGGAACAGGGCTCGCAGAGCTTTAATATGAAGGCTGTATTTGTGCTGGGAAGCCTGCTTATTGTAGTGACTGCGCTTGTGCTGCTTTGCATTATTGTGCCGTTAATTTTGACAGCCAAAAAATCGGCTCTAAGCGGGGTCTTGCCCTTATTTATATACTTTGCGTCAATAGGTTTTGGTTTTATGCTCATAGAAATTTCTCAAATGCAGAGATTTATTGTCTTCCTGGGCCACCCAACTTATAGCTTATCAGTCGTGCTATTTGCCTTGCTTTTATCAAGCGGCCTTGGAAGTTATTCAACCAGCTGGAAGGCCGAAAGCAGTTATAGCAGTGTAAAAAAATCAATAATTGCAAGAATGCTGCTGCTCGCGGGCGCGCTTTGTTTATTTGGGCTGCTTACGCCTTATGTAATTAACAAATTCCAAGGGGCAATTACACCGGTGCGCATACTCATAGTGACTGTGATACTGTTTTTATTGGGATTTTTTATGGGCATGCCTTTCCCCATTGGCATGAAAATGGCCTCTAAAAAATCCAGCTCATTAACTCCGTGGCTATGGGGAATTAACGGCGCTACTTCTGTTTTTGCTTCTGTGCTGGCTATTGTAATAGCCTTGAGCTTGAGCATATCTGTGACATACTGGATTGGTTTTTTTTGTTATTGCGCAGCCTTTATTTCAATAATATTTGCTCTTAAGCAGTTTCATGTTTGATTATGAATAAAAAACATTATTACGACTCAACCATTGAAGCCCCTCCGGCTACGATGGATACATACTACGCCGAAGTTTCCTTTAGAATAATCCTGGATAAAATAAGTAAGATAGGAAAAAATCTCGATATCCTCGATGTCGGATGCGGAGAAGGGCTTTTAGGGTCGTTTCTCTCTAAAGAAAATAAGGTATACGGCGTAGACATTCATAAGGAAAAAATTGAAAGATGTATTGCAAAGGGAATTAAGGCGCAGCTGATAGCAGCTGACGCAGGCCTGCCTTATGAGGATTCAAAATTTGATGTTGTGACTTGTTGTCAGGCGCTAGAGCACATTATGGATCCTAGCGAAACCGTATCTGAGATTATGAGAGTGTTAAAGCCCAGAGGGTATTTTATCGCGGCTGTGCCTAATATGTATGACTTGCGGACAAGATTTTTATACCCTTTTGGCGTTAGAACAAAAATTACCTACGGAAGCAATTTAGGCCACATACGCTTTTTTTCAAAAAAGACATTCGCCGAATTAATAGAAGATGAAGGATTTGAAATTTGCATAAATATTTCAAGCACATTTACCCGCTGCGTGATAAAACCCATTGCGCTAGCGTGCTATATAATATCTTTTGTTCGCAACCCATTCAATCTTAAGGAACTAAAACTAAGAAAACAAAAATGTTTCAATAGTTTCGACCTTTTTTTAACAAGAATATTCGGTTTTACTGGTTTTGGATCAGACTTATTTGTCCTGGCAAGGAAAAAGATATGCAATTCTGATTAACCTTTAAATTTACCAAAACAACAGCAAATTTCATCTTTTGCCAGCCACCAATGACTACTAATGACTACTACTGATAAGCAAAGATTTCTATTGACATTTAGCTCTATATGTATAATACTATCTAATTAATAGGTAAAAAGGACTTTAATTGTAAAGGGGTAAACATGAAAATCAAAGATTATATAATAGATGTTAATTCCGAGTGCTTTGTTATAGCAGAGATAGGCCACAATCACCAGGGAAGTGTTGATGTTGCAAAAAGCCTGATGAAAGAGGCTGCCGCCTGCGGGGTCAATGCGGTTAAATTGCAGAAAAGAGACGTAAAGAACCTGTACATCAAAAGCATGTATGCAAAGCCATATGACAACGAGAACAGTTTCGGCTCAACATATGGCGAACACAGGGAATTTTTGGAATTCGGGCTGGATGAATATATTGAATTAAAAAAATATGCCGAAGCGCTCGGGCTTATTTTTTTTGCGACAGCTTTTGATTTTCAGAGCTTGGATTTTCTGGAACGCCTGGGCGTGCCCTTACATAAAATAGCGTCAGCTGATATACGGACCATACCGCTTATTGAAGAGATAGCGAAAACTAAAAAGCCAGTAATATTTTCGACAGGTTCAAGCACCCTGGATGATGTAAGGCGGGCATATGAAACCATCAGAAAGCACAATGACCAGGTTTGCGTAATGCAGTGCACCACAGCGTATCCTGCCGAGTACGATGAATTAGACTTAAATGTAGTAGCAACATACAAGAAAGAGTTTCCGGAAGCAATTATCGGATATTCAGGCCATGATACCGGCATATTAGCGCCGATAATAGCCTATTTGTTGGGCGCCAGAATAATCGAAAAGCATTTTACCCTCAACCGCACAATGAAGGGAACCGACCATAAATTTTCGCTCGAACCGGCAGGCATGAGAAAAGTAATCAGGGATTTAAGAAGGGTCAACGCTTCTCTGGGAAGCCCGGTAAAGAGGATTTTCGATACCGAAAAAGACCCTATGATGAAAATGGCCAAAAGCATAGTGACCAGGCGCTCTCTTGGAAGAAACTCTGTTATCAAAGCTGACGACATTCTCTTTAAAAGCCCGGGCGGCGGAATACCTCCTTTTAAAGCCGGTGAAATAATAGGCCGTAAAACAATTAAGGATTTGCCCGAAGACTACGTGCTTAGCTTAGAGGATTTAGAATGATGAAATTAAATTCCTCCTTAAAACAAAAGGTTCTTTCGATAAAATTAATAGCATTTGATTTTGATGGTGTGTTTACAGATAACCGTGTCTTTATAAACGAAGAAGGCAAAGAATCGGTAGCCTGCAATAGAAGTGACGGCATAGGGCTTGAAAGAATAAGAAACCTTGGAATTAAAACCTGTATAATATCCAGCGAACCGAACCCGCTGGTTATAAAAAGAAGCGAAAAGCTCAAAATCCCCTGCGTGCACAATTGTCCGGACAAACTAAAGGCGCTATTAAAAGTAGCAAAGGAATGCTCAATAAGCTTGAAGGAAACCGCCTTTTTGGGAAACGATATAAACGATATAGAGTGTTTGAAAAGCGTCGGCCTGCCAACGGCAGTTTCCGATTGCCATCCGGAACTTGATAAGATTGTCCTGGTTAAAACAGAAAGAAACGGCGGCAGCGGGGCTGTCAGGGAACTGTGCGACCTTATTTATAATGTGAAATCTGAAAAAAGGCGGTAAGCATGCCACAAAATAAAAAAGATATATTTTCTCTTAAAGGAAAAATAGCTGTGGTGACAGGAGGCTTGGGGCAGCTTGGCGTCCAGTTTTCTCTTGTCTTGGCTCAAAGGCAGGCAAAGGTTGCTATATTTGATATAAAAACAAAAAATATCCCGGGCGTAATAAAAAAATATATAGATAATGGCAAAATAAAATGTTTTTACGCCGACGTAACAAAGCCGGACTCGATAAAGGGCGCCTTAGAGAAGACCAAAAGCAGTTTTGGCAGCCCCGATATTCTTATTAATAACGCAGCCATAGATTCTGCGCCGGATGCCCCTTATGAAGAAAACGGCCCTTTTGAAGAATATCCTGAATCTTCATGGGACAAGGTGATGGACGCCAACTTAAAAGGCGTATTTTTGTGCTCCCAAATTATAGGCAAAGAGATGGCGAAATTAAAAAGAGGATCCGTTATAAATATCTCTTCTATATACGGACTACTTTCTCCTGACCAGAGGATATATGAATACAGAAGGAAAAAGGGGAGGGCATTCTACAAGCCCGTAGCTTATAGCGTATCTAAATCAGGCGTGCTTAATTTAACCCGGTATCTGGCCGCATACTGGGCGGATTTTAATGTGCGCGTGAACACCTTAACATTTGCCGGAGTTTTCAATAATCAGGATACAAGATTCCTGAAAAATTACACTAAAAAGCTGCCCATGGCAAGAATGGCCAGGGAAGATGAATACAACGGGGCAGTAGTATTTTTAGCGTCAGACGCGTCTTCCTATATGACAGGGTCTAACCTGGTTATTGACGGCGGATATAGCTGCTGGTAATTGCGGCAGGAGAGGTTTATATGACTAAAACTTTTAAGAATTATATTAACGGCAAGTGGGTGGATTCGGTTTCCGGCGAGACATTCACCAAAATGAATCCGTCCGATATAAACGAGGCAATAGGGGTTTTCCCCCGCTCGGAAAAAAAAGATGTGGATAATGCTGTTTGCGCGGCGCTTGCGGCATTTAGTTTTTGGAAAAATATTCCGCCTGCTGAAAGGGCCAACATTCTGTATGAAGCCGGAAGCATCATGGCTTCACGCAAAAAAGAACTTGCGCAGATTATTTCAAGGGAAAACGGTAAGACTGTTAAAGGCGCCATGGGAGACGTTCAATCGGGAATTGACATGGCATATTTTGCAGCCGGCGAGGGAAGAAGATTATACGGGAGGACTTCTCATTCCGGCCTTAAAAAAAGATTCACCATGACCAAAAGATATCCTGTCGGGGTTGTGGGAATAATAACCTCCTGGAATTTTCCGATGGCAATTGCGTGCTGGAAAACCCTTCCCGCGCTTTTATGCGGCAATACAGTGGTTTTGAAATCCGAAGAAAACACGCCGCAGACAGCAGTGCATTTTGCGGAAATATTAGAAGAGGCAGGCCTGCCGAAAGGCGTTTTGAATCTTATTCATGGTTTTGGCCAGGAAGCCGGGGAGGCCTTAACTTTGCATCCCGATGTTTCCATGGTTTCTTTTACCGGTTCCAGCGCAGTCGGCAAAATAATAGGTAAAAACTGCGCAGCAAGATTAGCCAAGGTTTCCTTGGAGCTTGGCGGAAAAAACGCCGTAATAGTGATGGATGACGCTGATATAGGCCTTGCGGTAGACGGGATAATCTGCGGAGCGTTTTCTATATCAGGCCAAAGGTGCACATCTACGGGCCGCGCCATTATACATAAGGATATATATGCTAAATTTAAGAAAAGCTTATGCAGCAAGACCAAAAAACAGAAAATAGGGCCGGGCTCTGACGATTCATCAGATATAACGCCGTTAATCAGCAAGAAGCAGCTGGATAGAGCGTTAGGGTTTATTGAGCGCGCCAAAAATAAAGGCGCAAAGATAGTGACGGGAGGAAACAAGCTTAAAGGCGGCGTGTATGATAAAGGTTATTATATAGAACCCACTATTATAGAAAACGTAACGCCGGATATGGAAATTGCAAGAGAAGAAGTATTCGGCCCTGTATTAGTTTTATTTAAGGCATCTTCATACGAAGATGCCGTTAAAATACACAACGATTCTTTATACGGGCTTTCTGCCTCGCTTTTTACTCAAGACGTGAACAAGGCGTTTTCCTTCTTTGATGACGCAGAAGCCGGCGTTTGTTACATAAATGCGCCCACCTTTGGGTCTGAGCCGCACATGCCGTTCGGGGGAATTAAGAATTCAGGGTTAGGTTTTCGGGAAGCAGGCTGGTCAGCTATCGAGGCATTTACCGAGGTCAAAACTCTCTATGTAGATTACAGCGCGAAGATCCAGAATGTCCAGTTTGAAAAAAAGGAATAAAACATGAAAATAAAAAAAGTTGAGACCTTATATTGCGACGCAGGTTGGCGGCCATGGATATTTATTAAAATAACAACAGACAATGGAATTACCGGCTACAGCGAGTGCACGGATTCCCATGGCTCTCCAAGGGGTATCGGCGGCGTTGTTAAGGACTTAGAAAGTCTGCTTATTGGCCAGGATCCGCGCGCTACGGAGAAACTTTACTGGGATATGTATAGGCAGACCCGTCAGAGCCCGGGTAGCATAATACAAAAGGCTATAGGCGGCATAGAAAACGCCGCACTTGATATAAAGGCAAAAGCGCTGGGCGTTCCTGTGTATGAACTTTTCGGCGGGCCTTTGCGTAAAGAAATACCCGTTTACTGGTCTCATTGCGGTACTACGCGCGCCAGGGCAGCGCACATGGTCGGGGAAAAGCCTTTGCGCACGCTTGATGATGTTGCCATGTTAGGTAAAGAGGTCGTAAAGAGAGGCTTTAAGGCTTTAAAGACAAACGTTGTCATCCTGGGCGACAAGCCTGAGGTCATGATGCAGGGATTCGGCGGCGGATACGGGACCACTGACCAGGATGTTACAAAGAGCATGATAAAAAATTTAGAATCGCTTATCAAGACATTCCGAAAAGCAGCAGGTGAAGATATCGGCATATGCCTTGATCTGAATTTCAATTTTAAAACCGAGGGCAACATTCTTATAGCAAAGGCAATGGAGCCCTTTAATCTTATGTGGCTTGAGATAGATACATATGACCCGGACGCGTTATTGCAGGTTAAGAATTCCGCAAGGGTGCCTATCTGCTCTGGCGAGAATTTATATACAAATAGGGGCTTTCGCCCGTTTTTTGACCTTCATGCCATGGATGTGGCAATGATAGATGTGATTTGGAACGGTTTTTCGCAATCGAAAAAAATAGCTGATATGGCTGAGATCTATGAAATGAATACGGCGCCGCACAATTATTACAGCCATCTTTCGACTATGATTAGCGCGCATTTTTGCGCTTCAATTCCTAATGTCAAAATTCTTGAAGTGGATGTTGATGATGTTCCATGGAAAGATGAGCTTGTTAGCTCTGTCCCTGAAATAAAGAACGGCTCCCTGTTTCTTAGCGATAAACCCGGCTGGGGTTTGGATTTAAACGAAAAGGTGATGCGTGAGCACCCGTGGCCTAAAAAATAATATTAAGAATAAAAGAGTAGCTATTCTTGGGCCGGGCGCAATCGGCGGTTTTTTGGCCGCGCTTTTTTGGCATAACGGTATCGATGTTGTATGCATTGCAAGAGAAAGCGCCAAAAAGATAATTTCAAAAGAAGGCATAAGGCTGGAGAGCTCTTTTTTCGGAAACTTTACAGCAAGGCCCAAAGTTATTACTCGGCTCAATTTTAAACCGGATATGCTCTTTATCACAACAAAGGCGATATCGCTTAAGCAGGCTTTGGCAAGGGTCAAACCGAAGTTTATAAGCAATGCCGTGATAATTCCGTTGCTGAATGGCATAGAACACATGCAGCTGCTTAGGTCTCGCTACGGCAAACATGTTATTGCGGCAAGCATAGGCAGCATCGAGGTTAAAAGGGTATCTGCCAGTCATATTATTCATACCACCGCATCTGCGATGATAAAAATGGCTTCCCGGGATAATTTGGCGAGAAAACGCATAAATGAAGCCGCAAAACTCCTTTCATATATCGGCGTTAAAACAGAAGTGCTTAAGACGGAAGCTGACGTGCTTTGGGAAAAGCTAGTGCGGCTTGGCGCCATGGCATGCACAACCGCAGCAAGCAAAAAGACAGTCGGCCAGGTCAGGTCACAGAAGGCCTGGCGTAAACAATTGCTGCAGTGCGTGCAGGAGGCAGTTGCAGTTGCCTCTGCCGAAGGCGCAACGGTAAACACAGATGATGCGATGGCTAAAATAGATTCAATACCTTTTGACGTAACAACATCTACGCAGCGCGATATAGCTTTAGGTAACCCGTCGGAACTTGATGCCGTAGCCGGCTCAATCGTGAGAATAGGTTCGCGCCATAACTTAAGGTGCCCGACTATTGAAAGAATAATAAATGAAATCCAGGCAAAAAAAATATAAAGTATTGGCTTTAATCCCTGCGCGTTCCGGCTCAATTCGTATTTTGCGCAAAAACATAAAACCGCTGGCAGGCCACCCTTTAATCGCATACACGATAGCAGCAGCTTCTGCAAGCGGTATTTTTGACAAAATTATAGTTTCCACGGATTCCGAGGAAATACGCCAGGTGGCGTTATATTACGGGGCCGAAGCGCCTTTCTTAAGGCCGAAGAAGTTTGCAACTTCTGTCTCGCCTGACATTGAATGGCTAAGGCACGCCTTATCAAAGGCAGGCTGCGGTTACGATTGTTTCAGCATCCTTCGCTCAAGCAGCCCGTTTCGCAGCGCAGCCACTATCCGGCGCGCATGGCAGCAGTTTATAGGCATAAAAA
This sequence comes from Candidatus Omnitrophota bacterium, assembly GCA_043797125.1. Classification (GTDB taxonomy): domain Bacteria; phylum Omnitrophota; class Gorgyraeia; order JABMRG01; family JAFGKX01; genus JAZDPX01. The sequence goes on along the minus strand of JAZDPX010000033.1, from coordinate 75,107 downwards.
ATGCGCATTCATTGCGCGCGGTTGAATTATGCCACCAGCACCCTGGGAAGATGTGGGTTGTAAAGGGGAAATTTATGAAGCCGCTTCTCGATCAGTCTCACCTTAAGGTCGCATGGCATGCAGGGCAATATCAGGCGCTGCCAAAGGTTTATGTGCAAAACAGCTCCCTGGAGATCGCCTGGACTAAAGTAGTGCGTTTGTACAATTCCCGCGAGGGGAAGATAATAACCCCGTTTTTTACGGAGGGCGCGGAAGGCTTTTCACTTGATTATGAAGAAGATTGGCACATGGCAGAGCACATGATTAAGCATAAGAAGGCGGTTCTGCCAGTCGTTAACTATAAACCATATGGCCACTATAAAAATAAAATTCATACCATATAAAGAATTTGAGCGCGTACGCAATTCCGGCATAGAGAAATTTGAAAAGCTCAAAATCCTAAGCGATATGTGCAGGCTTAACGCGTTGAGCTGCGTTAAAAAAGCAGGTTCAGGGCATCTTGGCTCAAGCTTTAGCTCGATGGATATATTTATTATGCTGTATTTTTGCCATATGAATACTTTAAGCTCCGGCCTGAATAATCCGGACAGGGATATTTTCTTTTCCTCTAAAGGCCATGATTGCCCGGGTCTTTATTGCGTATTTTTTGCGGCAGGGATAATTGATTATGACAAACTGCTCAACCTCAGGCGCCTTGGCGGATTAGACGGGCATCCGGATGTAAAAATTCCGGGCATAGAGGCCAATGCCGGCTCCCTTGGGATGGGAATCTCAAAGGCAAAAGGCATGGCATTCGCTAAAAAATTAAACAAGAATAAAGGCAGGGTCTTTGTCTTAACCGGAGACGGCGAACTGCAGGAAGGCCAGATATGGGAGTCTCTGCAGACTACAGCTCACCAAGGCATAACCAACGTTACTGTTATCGTGGATTTTAATAAGATACAAACAGACAAATTAACGCAGCAGATAATCAGCCTGTCTAACCTGGAGGAAAAATTCAGGGCATTTGGTTGGCATGTTCAAGCCTGTGACGGGCACGATTTTGTGAAGATGAATGAAGCGTTGGCAAAACTAGGCAGCGTAAAGAAAAAACCAAAAATCATAATAGCTGATACAGTTAAGGGCAAGGGGGTTTCGTTTATGGAAGGGCCTGCCGCTCTAAAAAACGGAAACGGCGTGTATAAATGGCATTCAGGCGCTCCGGATGATGATAGCTACGAACTTGCCTTTAATGAAATTATCAACAGGATAGACAGCGCATTTACTAAATACGCTTTGGGCGAAGCAGCGCTTGAAGTTGCGCAGGAAAACCAGAAAAATAAAAAAAGGTTCAAAGACTCGGCTGAAAAAGTGGTAAATGCTTATAGCGAGGCCCTGGTTGATTTAGGAAACTCAAGGCAGGATATCGTTGTTTTAGACGCGGATTTAGCCCAAGATTGCGGCTTGCGCGAATTTGAATTAAAATTTCCCGAGAGATTTATTGAAAATGGCATTGCCGAGCAGGACATGGTCTCAATGGCCGGCGGATTGGCGCTTGCCGGGTTTTTGCCTATTGTAAATTCTTTCGGCGTGTTTTTGTCTTCAAGGGCAAATGAACAGATTTATACAAACGCGACCGAAGGGACAAAAATAATATATGTATGCCACTATGCGGGATTAATCCCGGCGGGCCCGGGCAAGTCGCATCAAAGCCTGCGAGACATCTCGCTGTTCGGCGCTTTGCCAAATTGTGTAATAATGGAACCCTGCAATGCGCTTGAGACCGGGCTTGCGCTTAACTGGTGCGCTAGCAAGACCGATAAGACATGTATGATCAGGCTGGCGATATCGCCTTCTCCGGGCAAAATTATTTTACCCGAAAACTACAGCCTTGTTCCCGGAGAGGGATGCATCTTAGAGGCGGGAAACGACGCTGTAATTTTTGCCTACGGCCCTGTTATGCTGCATGAGGCATTATTGGCGGCCGGACTTCTGCGCAAAAAAGGTTTTTCGCTTGAAGTTGTGAACATGCCGTGGATTAACCTTGTAAGTGAAAGCTGGCTTAAAAAAATTATTAATAAACATGATGCGGTTTTTGTGCTGGATAATCACAGCGGCTACGGCGCGCTCGGGGATAAACTGCTAAACGCCATTATCAAGTTGAAAGATTTGAATATAAAGATATTTGAAAAATTCGCAATCGAAGGATACCCGGCGTGCGGGAGCCCTGCCGAGGCCCTTGAGTTTCACTCCCTTGACCATTCCTCGCTTGCAAGGCGTATTTTAGAAAAGGTAAACATAAATAATGAAACTCGTATTTCTTATTTACGATAACGACGCTTCGCTGAACGATTTTCCTTTAGGCATCGGTTATCTCATTTCCGTGCTTAGGCAGGACGGATTCAATGACGCGGACATACACCTTTTAAATATGGATGTGTATCATCATAGCGATGAAGAGCTTTTTGAGTATCTTAAGGTTAATGATTTTGACGCTGTCTGCATAGGCATGATAGCGGGTTACTGGCAGTATGAACAGTTCAAACGCATGATGGCTGCTGTAAACAGGCTTAAAAAAAGGCCAAAGATAATACTGGGCGGATACATGTTTACCCCGGAACCGGAATTCTTTATTAAAAAATTTGAGGCAGACTATATTGTATTAGGAGAAGGAGAGAGGAGTTTCCTTGCGCTTATCAGGAAGCTTTCTGATAATAAAAGCTGCCAAGATATCCCGGGGCTAGCATATTCATTTGCAGGCAAGATAGTTACTACCGAAAGACAGAAGCCGATTCAGGATTTGGATTCTGTGCCTTTTCCCGCGTGGGATAGATTCCCAATAGAAAACTATGTCGCTAAAATACGCATCCCCGTAGGAAGAAGCCAGAGGTCAATGCCGGTAATCACCAGCCGCGGGTGCACGCATAAGTGCGCATTTTGTTACCGCATGGAGCCGGGCTACCGCATGCGGTCTTTAGATAATGTGATGGAAGAGTGCAAGAGGCTGATCAAGGATTACCACATTAACGCCATTTGTTTTCGCGATGAGTTATTAATGTCGTCTGTGCGCCGCGCCTCGGAATTTGCCGAACGCATTATCAAAGAAAAGCTCAACATACATTTTGACATTGACGGACGCTTAAGCGTCGCGCGTCTAGACCTGTTAAAATTATTAAAAAGGGCCGGATGCGTGTACATAAATTATGGTATTGAATCTTTAGACCAGGATGTTTTGGATAAAATGAACAAGATGCAGACTACAGACGAGATTATAACCGGCATAGAGGCGACAATAAAAAGCGGTATTAACCCCGGGCTTAATGTAATTTTTGGAAATGTAGGGGATAACAGGGAGACTGCGGCAAAGACCGTGGAATTTTTAAGAAAATACAATACCTATGGCGAGCTGCGCACGTTAAAACCGGTTACGCCCTATCCCGGCTCACCCTTGTATTATCTGGCGCTTAAAAAGGGGCTTATTAAGGACTGTGAGGATTTTTATGAAAATAAGCACCTGAATTCCGATTTGTTCGCGTGCAACTTTACGCAATTACAAGAGGGCGAACTCTACGATATATTATATGAGTCTAATCAGATTTTGGTCAAAGACCATTTCCAACATGTTGCGAAGAAACACATTGAGGCGCACAGAAAACTTTATTATGAAAAAGACGCAACCTTCAGGGGCGTCAGGCACTAAAAAGGCGACAGCTATATTATGGAAAATATTGTATTTTATGTTGTAAGCAATTTAATAATAAGAGATTTTATTAAAAGCGGCGCGTTGGATGAGCTTGAGAAAAAATATAATGTGTATTATCTTATTGACAAAAACAGAGTCAGCGTCCCGATAAACAAAAAGAACGTTATACCCCATGATTTTTCCTATAAAGATGCCAGGCTTCGGGTTTTAGTAAGAGCTGCTTTTATAATCAGGGTCTCCAGGCATTCCAGCAGCTACCGCCTGCTTCATAATACGACGTGGACATTAGCGAGAATTATCAAGATAGTACTTTCATGGCCTCCTATTTTTGAGGTTTTAAGAGCCCTGGTGGAATTTATAGTTAAACCTGATATTGCGTTGTGTAAGAAGATAGAAGCCGTAAAACCTAAGCTGATAATAGTGCCCACCACAAGGGCAGATAAGGCAGAGCTGGATTTTGTAAAAATTGCCAAGATTCTGAAGATAAAAAGCCTGGCAATTCCTTCAGGCTGGGATCATGTTACAACGAAGCTTTTGCTGTACATAAAACCGGATTACATGGGTGTATGGGGAGAACAGAACGCATATTACGCAAGAAAAATGTTAGGAATGAAGAATAGCCGTATCGCTGTCTTGGGTGCGCCTCAATACCAGTGCCTGTTTGATTCATTGCATGGGACCAAGCTTCAAAGCCTTAGAGCCGAATTCAGAGAGAAAAATAATTTACCGTTTGATAAAAAGGTGATACTTTTTGGCGGTTCGCTAAGAAGGTTTAATGAGACAGCCCTACTCAAAAATTTGGACGACGCGATAGAAGATAAACGATTAACCGGCGTGCATATTTTTTACAGGCCGCATCCGTGGAGAGAAAAAAGGCCGCAGGAGAAATCCTTTTTCGATGTTGGGTTTAAGAATGTGACATTTGACGAGTCGGTTAAAGAGGCGTACATGCATGCCAAAGAGAAGAACATAAACCTTACGCCAAAGACAGTAATGCCGAAAATGACGGATTATGTCAGCCTATATAACGGCATTGATTGCATGATTACGCCGTTATCAACCATTATTGTAGAATTGTTCATCTACGGCAAGCCCAGCTTAGGCATAGGTTTTGATGATGATATCTCTGACAGCTTTTCTTCTATGGGCAGGCGATGCAACTGGGAACAGTTTAATTATATTAAAAAGATGCATTTTATAGTCAGTAGCGACAGAGGCAGTTTTATTGACGATTGCAGAAAACTTGTGGAGTTTACGAATGACCCGAAGGCAGAAAGGAAAATTAAGGATGATATAAAGCATGTCGTATACAATGACGACGCGCGGTATTCACAACGCCTGTTAAAGGCAGTAGAGGCGTTATTAAACAAAAAAGGAGATTAATGTGGAGATTAAAGCAAACGAGGTGTACACAACCCATGAAGCGCAGCAGCTGCTAAAGGTCAGTTCAAGCACAACAATGCGTCTTATAAAGAACGGAATTATAAGAACCGCAAAGGTTGGCAAGCAGTATCGAATTTTAGGCAAGGAGCTTTTAAGGCTGCTTTCTCCGGAGTTGGAGGATAAGGTTGGCAAGGTTTACAATAAAGGCAGATATTGGCTTCATGACGGCACAGAGAAGTAATTTTACCGAGAAAAACATGAAGGTATTGTTTATTACGGAAGGCAATAAGAATATCGGGATGGGCGCTTTGTATGATTGCGTAATTCTCGCTAAAAGGTTTAGAGAAAAATTTAACCCAAAAATAAAGTTTTTGATATCGCACGATTCCGACAGCGGCGCAGAAGGGTTTCTTTTAAACGGATATAATATTGAAAGAGTCAATATAACGGACACAAAATATTTTTTAAATACTATTAAAAAATTCAAGCCGGATATCGTGGTGCGGGATTTATTAAACTTAAAAGAAGACTTTGTTGACGGGCTGGGCAAATTTAAGGCAGCGGTTATAGATGTATCGCATAAGTCTGATTTCAAAGGCCGCCTGAAAGCAGATATTGTGATTAATTTATTATACCATTCTAAGGATGTCAAATGCCTGTATGGGCCAAGACACGCCATCCTTGATTCTAAATTTAAGAATTTAAGGAAAAAGAAGATTAAAAACATCGCAAAAAATTTACTTGTATCTTTCGGCGGTTCTGATGTTAATAATTTAACATTAAAACTGATGAAGGTGTTGGATAAATTAGGCCTTGCCTCTCGCGTTAATGTTGTTATAGGCCCGGGTTTTGGCAGCGAGAGAAAAATAGACAAACTTCTGCGGCGGATGACAAACCCAAAGAGATTTATTATAAATAGAAAAGTCGCCGACATGCTGAGTTTGATGCTGGATTCCGATTTGGCATTTGTCTCCGGCGGCCGCACAATATGCGAGCTGGCAGCCACAGGCACGCCCGGAGTGGTCTTTGCCCAGAATGAATTAGAATATGGCAGGCTAAAAGAATTTCAAAAGTGGAAAAGCGTAATCACTTATGGTTATTTTTCTAACGATGAAGAAAAACTAGCCTCAGATATAAAAAATATTATTTTGAACAAATCTTTGAGAGAGAGAATGAGCAGGAAGGGGCAGAAAACAGTTGACGGTGAAGGCGTTGACAGAATTATTGATGCCGTATTGGAGATTAGAAATGAAAAAAATTAAAGTAGCGGATAAATTTATAGGAGAAGGTTGCCCTGCTTTTATCGTAGCTGAAGCAGGCTGCAACCACGAGGGCAGTTTGGAGCTTGCTAAGAAATTGGTTGACGGCGCACTCAAGGCAAGAGCAGATGCCATCAAATTTCAGCATTATGACCCAAAGAAGCTCGTAACAAAGACAGTGCCATTTTTTTGGGTTGATAAAAAAGGCGGGACTTCACAGTTAAAGAAATACAAGCAGGAAAAATCATTGACCAAGGATGAGTTTAGGCAGATAGCCGGCTATTGCAGGAAAAAGGGAATAATATTCTTTTCCACGCCGTTTGATTATGAAAATGCGGATTTTTTGGAGGAACTCGATATCCCTTTGTATAAACTGGCTGCAACAGACCTGACAAACATACCTTTTTTAAAATATGTGGCCAAGAAAGGCAGGCCCGTTGCCTTTTCGGCAGGCATGTGCAGTATCGGGGAGATAGAAGAAGCGATAGAGGCGATGAAATCATCCGGAAACGACCGGCTTATTCCTTTGCATTGTATAGTCGCCTATCCGGCTAGCGCAAAAATAGCTAATTTGAATTTTATCCGAAGCCTGCAGAAATTATTTCCGGATTATCCGATAGGATTTTCGGACCACACGCTCGGAATTAATATTCCGGCTATAGCGGCTTCTTTGGGAGCCAAATTAATAGAGAAACATTATACAGTGGACAAAACATTAACCGGCACCTCAGACCACGCCATATCTGTTGATGCGCAAGACCTAAAGCAGATGGTAAAAAATATAAGAGAAGCGGAAGTTTGTCTGGGTTCGTATATCAGGACTTTGCTGCCCGAAGAAAAAGGGGCTTATTTATATGGCAGGAGAAAGGTCGTTGCCAGCCGAAACATCTTAAAAGGAACCGTTCTTAAAAAAGATATGATTACCTGTAAAAGATCCGGAGACGGACTGTATCCGAAATTTTTTGATATGCTTATCGGAAGAAAAGCAAATGTTGATATAAAAGAAGAAGAAGGGATAACCTGGGATAAGATTTCTTAAAAAAGGAAATCATATAATGAATGCCAAGCCGCTAAAAAGCATATTGCTGTTAACCTGCAAAAGCCCGTATTTGGATGACCCCAGAGTCCACGCGCCTATGGGGGTTTTATATCTGGACGCAGCAGTAAAAAGGGATTTGCCGCACGTGAAGGTTGAAATCGACGACGATTACGATTTAACGGATGCCGGGCTAAGGCGATTCGAGGGCTTTGATGCCATCGGTGTTTCTATAATGACCCCGCAGAGAAAAGAGGCCACCGCCATTTTAAACAGCGTAAAGTCCGTGTGGCCCAAAAAGGTTATGATAGCCGGAGGCCCCCACGTCACTTATTATACCGATGACGTGGCTAAAGAGACCTGGGATTACATGGTTAAAGGCGACGGCGAAAGAGACATAGTGAAGATACTAAAAGGCGAGGCTAAAGACAGGATTTTAGACGATATCCTGATGAGAAAAGAGCTGGAACTTATCCCGAAGCCGGACAGAATCGGAAGAAAAGACTTTTTGGCAAGGCATCGCTACGAGCTTAGGCCCGGATTAAAATCCACCATATTGATTGTCGGCAGGGGTTGCCCGTTGGCGTGCAACTTCTGCGCGAGCGCAAGGTCTACGACAAGGTGGCATAGCGTGGATTTGGCTGCTAGGGAATTGGCTGACATAAAGACGCTTGGGTATGAGGCCTTTTATATTCCCGACGATATGTTTGCGATAAATCTGGCGATGATAAAACCCTATCTGGATGTTATCAAAGAAAGCGGGCTGCTGTTTAGATGCAACGCCCACGCAAAATTTATGAACGATAAGCTAGCCGCGGCCCTCAAAGACGCAGGTTGCTGCGAAATGGCTTTCGGCGCCGAATCAGGAAGCCAGAAAATACTTGACGCTATAAACAAAAAGACTTCCGTTCAGCAAAACTACGATTTTATCAGAATAGCGAAAAATTACGGTATAGGAGTAAAGGCGTACATGATGTTGGGCCTGCCCGGCGAGGACCATAAAACAATTTCCGAAACCGAGGAATTCATCCGAAAATCAATTGATATTTTTGGCCTGGATGATTTCCAGCTCGCGATCTATTATCCTTATAAGGGGACCGCGATAAGGAAAGCCATGGATCAGAATAAGGATATTGATTTACAATTCCTAGGAGAGGGCCTGGGAGCGCATACTCACGGCCAAGGGCTGGCCGAAGCAAGGGTGAGGACCAAGGCCTTGTCAGCCGAAGATTTATTAAGAGAAAGGACCATGCTGATTAAAAAATATCAGCCTAAGTCTCATATGCCGGCGTGGAAAAAATAAACCGGGGTAAAAGTTATGTATAAGAGCAAAAGCATATTAGCCGTGATTCCCGCAAGAGGCGGCAGCAAAAGGCTGCCTTATAAAAATATAAAGCCTTTATTGGGTAAGCCCCTGATCGGTCGGACCATAGAGCAGGCAAAAAAGAGCAAATATTTGGACAAAATAATAGTAAGCACTGATAGCCCGAAGATTGCTAAAGTCGCCCGCGGGTATAATGCGGAAGTCCCGTTTATGAGACCGCGGGACCTTTCCGGTGATGAGGTGCCACTTTTTGATGTTGTTGTTCACGCCCTGAAGTTTTACGAAAAAAAAGGCATATGTTTTGATATTGCGGTTATATTGCAGCCTCCGTGTCCCTTTAGGACGAGCAAAGACATAGACGATGCTGTTGAATTTTTGTTCAAAAAAAAGGCAAAGGCAATAATATCCATTTGCGAGGCTTTTCACCACCCCATGTGGATGAATATTTTGCCTCCCGATGGATGCCTGAAAGATTTTCTTCCCAGAAGCGTAAGAGGTAAAAATTCGCAGTATTTGCCGAAATTTTTCCAACTAAACGGCGCTATATTTTTAGGCTTTGCAGATTATATCAAAAAGCACAAAAGTTACTATGGCAGGCAAACTTACGCTTATATTATGCCTAAGGAAAGATCAATAGAGATAGACGATATGACGGATTTCAAACTTGCAGAAGCTTTGTTAAAAAGATAGTGTATGAATAAGGTTATAGGAAAAAAATGCATAATTTACCTTGCGGACTTGGTGCACAACTATGCTGCTAAAGGCCCGCATACCTTCCCTATTAATATAGGATATGTAGCTTCGTACGCTAAAAAGTTTTATGGCGATAAAATAGAAGTTAGATTATTTAAATTCCCAAAGGATTTGATCGAAGCCATAGAGAAAAAAAAGCCCCACATAGTGGGTTTAGGTAATTATACATGGAATCTCGATATTAATAATAGAATTATTTCCCATGTTAAATCCATATCGCAGGATATACTGACTGTTTACGGAGGGCCTGACTATCCTGTTGATTGCCAGGACCGCCTCAGGTATTTTGAAGAAAGGCCGTGCCTTGACTTCTGCGTAATTGACCAGGGCGAAAACGGTTTTGTAAATTTACTGAAAAGGTATTTTGAGTCCTCTGGCATAGCACAGATGAAGAAGGCTTTTGTGAAAAATTGTTCATTTTATGACAAAAGCGCCAATGAGGTGGTTGCGTCAAAGAAATACGAATATATAGAAAATTTAGACCAAATACCGTCCCCTTATCTTAGCGGCATATTGGATGAATTCTTCAAATTCAACCTAATCCCTTTAATTGAAACCAACAGAGGCTGTCCTTATTCATGCACATATTGCGCGTGGGGAAAGGCAAGCCAAAACAGGATTTTCCCATTCGGGCTTGAAAGGGTGAAGCAGGAAATTGAATATATTACAAAAAAGATAAAAAAGACAGATATCCTTTATGTGGCTGACGCAAATTTCGGCATACTTAACAGGGATATCGAGATTGCCGAATTTTTAAGGGTAATCAGAGATAAATATGGATACCCGCGGCACATTTCAGCTAGCGGAGCAAAGGCAACGCCAAACAGGATGATAAAAATAGCAGAAACCTTAAGCGACATGATAAGCGTAACCAGCTCATTCCAGACAATGGATCCGCTGGTTGCAAAGAATATAAAAAGGCAAAATATAAATATCGACGCGTTTAAAAAAATTCAGGGCCATTTCAATAAAAAGGGTATTTGCACATATTCTGAGCTGATATTGGGGCTGCCCGGCGAGACAAAAGAATCGCATCTGGCAGGCTTAAGGGAGCTTTTTGATTATGGCGCTGCCGGCATTTCGTGCTACAACCTAAGAATGCTGAGCGGAAGCGAGCTGGATACTCCGGAAGAGAGAGAAAGATTTGACATTAAGACAAAGCACAGGCTGATAGACGGAGGTTTTGGTAAATATGCGGATATTGTTTCCATTGAACAGGAAGAGATGGTGCTTCATACAAGCACCATGACAGAAGAGGATATTCTATATTTTAGGCCGATACATTTTTTAATACAATTTCTTTGGAGCTACAAATATTATCTGGAGCTGCCCCACTTTCTTAAATGCAACGGCATAAACCCTGTTGATTTTATTATTGCTCTTATCGATAAAAAGGATACAGCGCCTGTTTCCGTGCGTAATATATTTAAGGATTTTATTGAAGAGATGTATAATGAGTGGTTTGATACAAAACAAAAACTCTTTGAGTATTATTCAAAGCCGCAAAACTTTAAAGCCATTGCCCTGGGCGGCTTTGGCAAATTAAATTATAGGTACACGTACAGATTTCTATTCGAAGCCAAGAAGGATTTCGGCGATTATCTGTTTAAGACCGCCGGCGCAATGTTGGCCAAACACAAAACAGCGGCGGTTTTCGTGGAATCAGGCGAGTTTGAGGATTTACGAAGGTTCAGCGAAAATATTTTTATAGATTTTTCCCGAGGTTTAGAAAATTTAAACGCGGATAATGTCCTGGAGTTTAAGCACGATGTTCTAAAATGGAAACACGACGGTTATAATAAGCAGTTATCCGAGTACAGGAATCATGGCGTTAAGTTAAAATTTACGCTTCCGCCGGATCAGGCAAAGACACTGCGCACGCTCTATGAGCAATTTAAGTGCCCTGATATGAATCAGACCCTAAGAAAAATGGTTGAATATATGAATAAAAGAGACCTTCTTTACGAAACGAGTTACCTGTAAAGCTATGAAAACCGTGACTGCTGCCAGAAAATATTTGGCAACAACAGCTTTAAGCGAGATATGGGATAAGTCTGCGGATATTGTTCTTTTGGCGCCATGGTGCGTTAATAACGGTTACAAACACGGCCCTGGCAAAAGGATAATACCGCCTTCTGATATAAATTACTCCACGGTTAATTTGCTGGAAAACGCAAAATATTGCGAAAGCGCCTATGACGTTATACTTAACGGCCTTACAGAAGCCTTAAATGAAGTGCATGCGGTTAATAAGAACGCGGATTATTGGTCGGTTGTATTAAATTCATGGCTTATATATTACATAAACGCCGCGCACGAAAGGTATAAAAGGGTCCAAAAAACGTTAAACGAGCACTCAGGCGCGATTTATACCCACGTGGTGGACTTGGATGATTCTTTTGCTCCGACAAGCACCTTTGATTTTATGGCGAACAAGATAACGGACGACTATTTCAATCTTCAACTGATCTCGCAAATAGTATTATTCGAAGGCATAGATAACGAGCGGATAGATTTTAAAAAAGAAAAGGCGAAAAGGCTCAGCAGAAGCAATCACATAGCCGTAGATAGGTTTAAGACTCACGTTAAACGCGCTACGCTGGAGCTGCGAAAACTGTTCTTCGGTTATGGTGAAATAGCGATGGTCGATATGTATCATATGAGCCTGGTGGATCTTTTTTCTCTGGAGCTAAGGCTTAAGTCCGTTATCAGCATGAATACATTTTTTCCGTTCTGGGGAGACGAGCAATACCCATACGACGAAAAACTTCGTTCAAAACTAAGGCTTAAAAATAGCAGGGCTGACGATCCTTTTATCGTTTTATTGAAGAAACTTTTGCCGTATTCCGTGCCAAGATACTGCCTTGAGGGGTACGCGTCTATACGCGAGCGCGCAATTGCCATTAAAAGGCCCGTGCCCAAAATCATAATATCAGCCGTCGGCTGGTATCTAAACGATGTCTTTAAGATTTACGCCGCCGAAATGAAAGAAAGAGGCGCCAAATTAGCCGGCGTTCAGCACGGAGGAGACCACGGCTCATGTCTTTATCAGCCCACGGCTCTTTTTGAGTTGCGTAACAAAGATTTATTTTTCAGCTGGGGCTGGGACGATACGGAATATCCCTGCAAGATAATACCAGCCCCAAGCCCGCACCTTTCTAAAATAAAGGATAAGGCCTTGAGCCTGAAGGGCAAAGAAGAAGATCTCGCGGTGTTTATAGCCGCTAACTTCTCAAGGTATCCGCACAGGATAGGCAGCAATCCCGGCCCGGAAGAAATAAATTCCTATTTCCAAAACCAGGCCCTGTTTTTAGAAAACATATCGCCTGCTTTATCGGATAAATTCTATTATAGGCCGCTTAAAGAAGATTTCGGAAGAAACATAAAGGAATTTATCGCAAGCAGAGCTCCTTTTATAAAATGGGCGCAAGATAAAAAGGCCGTTGATTGGATCAGAAAAGCCAAAGTTGTAATCGTAGATTATCCGGTTACGACTTTTGTCGAAGCATTGGCCATGAATGTGCCTTTAATATCTTACATAGATTTTAATTCCTGGCGGATTAAGAATAAGGCAAAGGCGTATTTTGATATGCTTGAAAAAGCGGGCGTGCTTTATCAGGACCCCAAGTCCGCCGCCTTAAAGTTAAACGAGATATATGATAAGGCCGGACAGTGGTGGCAGGGCGCTGATATACAAAAGGCCCGCCGCGCGTTTCTTGACAAATATGGGCAAGCGGACGAAAAATGGGCCGACATTTGGGCCGAGAAATTATTCTCCATAAGCAAAGCATAACAGGAGGGGGTTTTATGAGGTATTGTACAAGGTGTGTGTACCCTGAAAGTTCAGCGGTAAAATTGACTTTTGACGAAAGGGGCGTTTGCAGCGGTTGCAGGGTTGACGAGGAAAGATATAAGATAAATTGGAAAGAGAAAGAAAAACAGCTTCGGGATATATTAATGTCTTATAAAGGTAAGGGCGAATATGACTGCATTATCCCAGTCAGCGGCGGAAAAGATAGCCATTTTCAGACACATATTATTAAGGAAGTCTATGGCTTAAGGCCTCTTTTGGTTACATTTAATCATCAATTTAACACTTGGCATGGCATGCAAAACCTGACAAATATGGTTAAAAAATTCGGCGTAGACCACATAAGATTTACTCCTAACCCTAAGATAATTAAAAAGCTTGCGAGAGTCGCCTTAAGAAAAATGGGAGATTTTTGCTGGCATTGTCATTGCGGGGTATATACCTTTCCGGTTCAAATGGCGGTTAAGTATAAGGTGCCGCTTATGATTTGGGGAGAGCTAGGCCATTTGCTTCTGGGCGGAATGTATTCCCACCATGATATGGCTGAGATGACACGCAAATTCAGAACAGAGCATGGGATGAGGGGGTATGATTACCAGGATTTAATAGATGAGAAGGAGGGTATAACGGCGGACGATTTAAGGTGGGCTATTTATCCTTCCGAGGAAGAGTTGGAGGAATTAAATATAAGGGGCCTGTATATAGGGAATTTTTTAAATTGGAATGCAAAAAAGCAGACGGAGTTGATGATTGAAAAATATGGATTTATTACAGCATGCGAATCGCTCACCTATAATACATATGAGAATGTTGAGTGTTACCATTGCGGCGGCGCCCATGATTATTTAAGGTGGTTAAAATTCGGCTACGGAAGAGCGACCGACCACGCCTCTTTGGATATAAGACAGAGGCGCATGACCAGAGAGGAAGGCATTGCCATGGTGGAAAAATACGACGGGCAAAGGCCCAAAGATCTCGATAATATTTTAAGATATCTTGAGATTACAGAGGAAGAATTTGTAAATAGCGTGGAAAACATGCGCGACCCCCTGGCATGGAAGAAAAACAGCCGGGGCGAGTGGGTTTTGCAGGACCATGTCAAAAATCATAAAAACGATCCCGGCGTTGAAAACGTCCGGTTGCCGATACAGGAAAATAAGCATTATATCCTTACGTCAGAAAAAGACAAGTTTGAGGGCGATTATGTCCTTATGTAGCGTGAACAGGCCGTATTATGCAAAGCGTCGCGGTAATTGATTATAATATGGGCAATATTCAGTCTGTGGTTAACGCCGTCAAGGCGCTCGGGTTTGACGCGTATACAGCGGATAATCCAAAGGCCCTTAGTAAGGCCTTACGCATAATTTTACCCGGAGTAGGGGCCTTTGAAGAAGGAATCAATAATCTTAAAAAATTAGGCTTGGCAGATATTTTGAATAAGCAGGTTTTGAAAAACGGAGTTCCGTTTTTAGGTATTTGTTTAGGAATGCAGTTGATTTGCAGAGAAAGTCATGAAAACGGAATACATAACGGGCTGGGCTGGATTAATGCCACCGTTAAAAAGCTGGGTGAGAACGTTGCAGATTTACGGATACCGCATATCGGCTGGAATGTGGTAACGCCGAAAAAGCCGCAGCCGTTGTTTCGTAATATGCCGGATAAGCCCACGTTTTATTTTGTTCACAGCTATTGCTGCGTTTGCGAGCCCGATGATGTGGTGAGTTCCGAATGTTTTTACGGCGTTAAGTTTGTTTCCAGCGTTCAGAAGGGCAATATTTTTGCTACCCAGTTTCATCCGGAAAAAAGCCAGCAGGCGGGATTACGGCTTATAAAAAATTTTATCGAATGCGAGCAGAATTAAAGGGGCGTACGCATGCTTAAAAAAAGGCTTATTGTGTGCCTTCTGTTATGGCAGGGACACCTGGTCAAAACAAGAAACTTTGCCAACTACCAGATAATAGGCAACCCCATTACCTCGATAGAGCAGTTTAATACATGGGCTGTTGATGAAATCATCTTATTGGACCTTAGCACCGATAGCGTATATGATTTTGCAAGAAAAGACTACAGGCACGAGAACCCGGATACGCTGCCGGGCATAATCACTTATTTATCCAAGTCATGCTTTGTGCCTTTGGCTGTAGGCGGAAACATCAAAAGCGTTGAGGATATACGCTTAAGGTTAAAGCGCGGGGCGGATAAGGTCTGCATTAACACAGCCGCGGTGAAAACCCCGCAGCTTATCAAAGAGGCGTCAAAGATATTCGGCAGCCAGTGCGTGGTAGTCTCTATCGACGCGAAATTAAATCCATCCGGTAAATATGAGGTATTTATCGAAAAGGGAAAGGTCTCTGCCGGTCTTGACCCGGCGGAATGGGCAAAACAAGCGCAGGATCTGGGCGCCGGTGAGATTTTGCTTAACTCCATAGACAGAAATGGGACCATGAGCGGATACGATATAGATCTTATAAGGTCTGTCGCGGATAATATTTCGATCCCGCTTATAGCTTGCGGCGGCGCAGGGGACTGGGATGATTTCTCTAAATGTATTATACAAGGCAACGCTTCTGCCGCGGCGGCGGCGAATATATTCCATTACAGAGAGCAAAGCACGCGGAAAGCAAAAAAGCGTATGAGCGAGGCTGGCATAGATGTCAGGCTTGACAGTTTTTTTATTATGCAATAATAGGTTATAGATGAGCGATTCGGCTAAAAGACAGGTTTTCAGAGATGTTACAAGCATAACTATTGCCACATATATTTCTAACGCGGTCGAAGTGCTGATAGCGATAGTCACGCGCAGGTTTCTGGGCCCGTACCTTACGGGCATATGGAGCCTGTTTAAAGTAGCGCTGGAATATTGCGGATACACGCTTTTGGGCGTTAGCAGGGCGGCAATGTATAAAATACCTTTTTTGGTCGGTAAAAAAGACCCGAAAGCTGTTGATGAAATTAAAAACACGACTTTTACCTTTATGTTTTTAACTTCTCTTGCAATCAGCCTGCCAGTTCTTGTTTCGGTATTCTTGTTAAGAAACAGCGTCCCGCGCGAGTTTATCATAGGCCTGGTTGCCCTTTCCGTTTATGTGATATTTCAGCGGGTCGAGATGTTTTATATGCTCCTGTTGAAGGTGTTCAAAAATTTCTCTCTTCTTAGCAGATCCATGTTTGTGGTCGTGGCTGCTAACATATTTCTGGTTTTTACGGCGGTAAGGATGTTTAAGCTTAACGGCCTCTATGCGGCGACTATAACGCTTTCGCTGGTTAATATTATTTATATATACAGCAATACAAAATATAAAGCGCGTTTTCTGTTCTCTTTAAACAGGACAAAGGAGTTAGTGAAGCTTGGCCTGCCATTGATGGGCATCGGTATTGTTGATACGATACTCTGGTCAACGGACAGGATTATGATAGCGAAAATGATAGGTGTAACCTTTGCCGGGTATTACAGTTTGGGCATTATGGCGAGAACAAGCATGGATGAGATATCGGCCATAGCCTCGGTGGTAAAGCCGCGCATGCTGGAGGCGTACGGAAGCCGGGAAAACGTCCAGGACGCGAAAAAATATATAGTGGTTCCCACAGAAGTAAATTCGTGCATACTGCCTGTCGCGCTTGGGATGGCGTATTTCGCGATACCGGTTTTCGTACGGTTTGTATTGCCAAAGTTTACTCCCGGCATCATCGCCATGCAGATAATTTTACTGGATGTATTTTTCAGGGCGTTATGCCCCCAGACTCGCGCTTTCCTTGTCGCAGTTAATAAAACGAGGTGGATAATAAAAGTTGTTCTTATAACGATAGCGCTTAATATTATCCTTAATTACATCCTGATACGCAAAGGCCACGGCATAGAGGGCGTGGCAGTCGCCACCGCAATATCGTCTTTTTTTCTTTTTATCGCCTCTCTTGCGCATACGTTGATTCATTTTGAAACGCCCAAGAACGCCGTATTATTTATTTTAAGAATGATGATTCCCGCGGCTTACATTGCTGCGTGCGTTGCAGGCTTGCAGGCCACGTTAAGAATTGCCGCGGCGGAAACAAACCTTGGCAATATAATAGGATGCGCGTCAATAACGTTTTTATCTATCCCGGTGCTTGTGTATATAAACAAAAAAAGAAAACTGATACCTCTTTTGCTTAGCAGCATGAAGCAGGAGGCAAGCGAACGGACAAAAGCATGAAAGCGATTATTATAGCAGCGGGAAGAGGCAAGAGGATGAATGAGCTAACCGATGACCTGCCTAAATGCCTGCTGGAATTTAATAAGAAAACTCTCCTTCAATCCCAGTTTGAGGCTTTCAGGAGCGCCGGCGTGAAAGACATATCAGTCATAGTGGGTTATAAAAAAGAAAAGATAGATTATCCGGGGCTCAAATATTATGTAAATGAAAGATATCTTCATAACGATATACTGCATTCACTTTTTTGCGCCCAGCGGGAGATGGACGATGAGTTTATAGCTTCGTATTCGGATATATTGTTTGACGCCAAGATCGCGAAAAGGCTGTTAAATTGCAAAAAAGATATAGCCATTCTGGTTGACACCGACTGGCGCGCCTATTATAAAGGCAGAAAAGACCACCCGATTGATGAAGCGGAAAATGTTATAATGGATTCCGATAAAAAGGTACTTAAAATCGGCAAGGCCCTTGGTGATAAAAACGCCGTTCACGGTGAATTTGTCGGCATGATAAAATGCACAAAAAAGGGAGCGGCTATTTTTAGAAACCATTTTAATAAGATAAAGCCTATTTATGACGGCAAGCCATTTCAGAGGGCTCCGGTATTTGAAAAGGCGTATTTAACAGACATGGTTCAGGATCTGGCGGATTCAGGAATTGCGGTTCACTGCGTAACAGTAAAAGGCGGCTGGCGGGAAATAGACACTGTTGAGGATTATAAAAAGGCATTAAGCGAGATTGAAAAAATAGGTTGTCATGATAACAGAAATTAGTTTCTTGCTGGTAATTATATCAAGCGTTATCCATCCTCTGTGGAATATGCTGCTGAAAAAAAGCGAGGACAAGGTGATATTTTATCTGAACATACACCTTTTTTATACGCTGGCGTTTTGTTTTATTCTGTTTTTGTATCCGCTAAAAGATGTCAGCATCGCAGGCTGGGTGCTTGTAATAGTTTCCGCATGCACTCATTTTTTTTACCAGATATTCCTGTGCAAGACCTACGAAGGCGCGGACATGTCTTTGTCATATCCGATTATAAGGTCTTCTCCCGTATTTGTCCTTCTTATGGCATTTATATTATTAGGTGAGGTCCCGTCAAAGATAGCAATATTGGGAATTATAGTTGTCATGTTGGGGGCATATCTTATAAACCAAAAAAAGATATCCTTTTCAGGAATCCTTGATCCTTTTAGGCATATAAATAAAAAGGTTGTATTTTTCGCGGGGTTAACCGCCTTTTCTTCGGCATGTTATTCTGTCGTTGATAAAAAGGGAGTTCTGTTAATGCACCCTATTTTGTTTTTTTACCTTTTTTTTGCCTTGTCGGGTTTTTTGTTTTTAGGGTATCTTTTATTTATGAAGGAAAGGCGCAGGAACTATTTTTATATCACGAAAAAAGATAAATTCAGCATCGCGTTAGCCGCGGTGCTGGAATTTCTATCTTATATATTAATCCTTTATGCGTTTCGCATGTCAAAGGTTGCATATGTTATCGCATTAAGGCAGATAAGCGTGGTTTTTGGTTCTTTGTACGGAATTTTGTTTTTAAAAGAAAAGTACGCTAAGGTAAGATTTGCCGGCGCGGTTATTATATTTATAGGAATATATCTGATAGCTGCGTTCGGATAACAATACGCGAGGGCTTAAATGGAGAGAAAACCAGCAAATAAGGAAAACATAACTCTTTATCCGGGAATGGCGGGATTAGGCAGGGATATTATAGAGCGTATGAAATCGCAGGGCGCTGTGCTTTTGTCGGTCGATATCATGGTTACACAAAAGTGCAATTTCCGGTGTATTTATTGTTATGCCGAGGGTTCTCCCGA
This sequence comes from Candidatus Omnitrophota bacterium, assembly GCA_043797125.1. GTDB lineage: Bacteria > Omnitrophota > Gorgyraeia > JABMRG01 > JAFGKX01 > JAZDPX01. Next base: position 55,840 of record JAZDPX010000033.1, on the reverse strand, counting down.
GAGAACAAATCAATTGACCATGCATGAGGCAAAGGATATTATCAGCCAGGCAGCTGGGTTAGGGGTAAGGATAATAAACATGCAGGGCGGGGAGCCTTTAGTCTGGAATCCGCCTGATTTCAAGGGTAAAGGTGGCGAAGCCTTCTTCCATGTGGTAGAATATGCAAGGGCTCTTTTTGAAGAGAAAGGCCTGCCTCTTGATCTGGTAAGCTTTACAGATGTAGCTGTTATTAACGAAGAAAAGGCAAAAAGGCTTGCCGAAGACGGTATTTCATTATGCTGCAAACTAGATTCGTTAAATGAAGACATACAGGATAAGTTGCTCGGCATTAAAGGCGGCTCAAAAAAGATGATGCAGGGGTTCGCGCACCTTATAAAGGCAGGGTATGGAAGGCCTGATATGCCGCCTCTTTCAACTAATACCGTAGTTACTGTTTTAAACTATGACGATGTGTGTGATGTTTTCCGATGGTCTAGAAGGCATAACTTCAGGCCTTTTATCATACCTGTCCATGTTCACGGCACAGCTAAAAAAAATGTATCTGTAATGCTTTGCGGAAAATTATCAGGCGGAACATTGAATTCAGAGAGTATTATGAGGTTGTTTGAAAAGGTAGCTGATATAGATGGAAAGGAATTTGACATTCATTGGAAGGCGCAAAGCCCGTGGGTTGAGAATAAGGCATGCTCAAGGCATTTAGGAGGCGTCCATGTAAGGGCGGACGGCGTTGTGCTGCCCTGCTCGGAGGCGCCGGATTTCTGGGCATTGGGAAACATAAGGGACACTTTGTTTACCGATATTGTTATGTCGGAGAAGGTAAAGAGATTCAGGAATATATATTCTCAGCTGCATGAGAACTCAAAATGTTCAACCGCGAATTGCCAGCTTAGCAAGGAAGGCCGCTGCTACGGCTGCCGCACCAGGGCCTACGATGATTCGGCATTTGACGAAAAAGGCAACTATGACCCATCCAGGCTTAATCCGGACGCATTTTTTGCCGGAGACCCGGCGTGCTGGAGAAATGCCGGCGTAAAGAGGTAAAAATGAGAGAAAGAATCAGTTTTAAAAACCTTATTCGCAAAGGAAAGCTTATAAAGATAGTAGGGGCGCACAATGGCTTAACCGCAAAACTGGTCCAGGAGGCAGGTTTTGACGGGGTGTGGGCGTCGGGCTTTGAAATAGCCACTTCGCATGCTGTTCCTGACGCAAATATTTTGACAATGAGCGATTTGCTGTATGCTACGGAAAGCATGGTTAATGCAACCTCCATACCTATTATGGTGGATTGCGATACGGGTTTTGGTAATTCAAACAACGTTATGCATATGATAAGAAAATTTGAATCAGCAGGCGTTAGCGCTGTCTGCATAGAAGATAAACAATTTCCGAAAGTTAACAGTTTTATTCCCGGCAGGCAGGAACTTGCGCCTATCGCGGAATTTGTCGGCAAGATAATGGCGGCAAAAAACTCTCAAACAACGGATGATTTCATGGTATTTGCCAGGGTAGAGGCGCTGATAGCTGGATGGGGCCAGGACGAGGCTTTAAAAAGGGCGCAGGCTTATATAGAGGCTGGAGCAGACGGAATATTTATACATTCAAAATCGAAAACGCCGGATGAGATAATCAATTTCTGCAAGGCATGGAAGAAAAGAGCTCCTCTTGTTTTATGCCCAACCATGTATGACTTAAGCGAAAAGCAAATGAGAGACCTTGGAGCAAGCGTAGTAATATATGCCAACCACGGAATGAGGGCCGGCATTAAGTGCATAAAACAGGCCCTTAAATATATAAAAGATAACGGGATTTCAGGTATTGATTCAAAAATCGTTTCAATGGATGAGGTCTTCAGGCTGCAAGGTATGCATATTATGAAAAGCAATGAAAGAAAGTATTTAAAAACAAATACAGGAAGCATTAAAGCCATAATACCGGCAGCTGGGCCAAAAATGGATAACTCTCTTAAACCTCTTCTTGAGGATAGGCCTGTAGGGATGTTGGACATAAACGGAAAATCGCTGCTGCAAAGGAACGTAGAAACGTTGAATACCGCAGGGGTGCAGGATATAAGCGTAGTCGTGGGATATAAAAGCTCCAACGTAAAGCTTGAAGGCGCCGGGATCATAGAAAACAAAAGCTATAGAAGTAAGGGCATAATGTATTCAATAATGAAAGGCATAGATAAGATTGCCGACAAGAATTTGATTTTATATTCCGACATACTTGTAGACCAGTACCTTTTGCAAAGGCTGCTTAAAAAGGACGATGATATAATACTGGTAGTTGACAGTACATACAAAAAAACCCACATCCGCAACAAGCAGCTTGAGCTTGTGGTCGCTAAAACAGCGCACCTTGATAATTTAAGAACAATGGATTTAAATAGAAAAAATCCTATACGAAATATCGGTAATGATATTTCGGAGAAGGAGGCGCACTTTGAGTTTATAGGGCTTGCCATGCTTTCAAAAAAGGGAATGAAGGCGCTGGTAGACGAGTATAAGAAGTCAAGGCCTATGCAGACAGCTTCGTTTGCCGAGTTAATCGGGCATTTGATCAATAAAAAATATGAGGTCCTTGCATATGAGGTAACGAGCGGTTGGATGGAAATACACAACTTCGATGATTATAAAAAGGCGTGCGCTATATTTTCCTCTTCGGTGAGTTGATGAAAGCAGACCAATTAATAAGAGAATTCAAAAAAAATAACCTCAGCCCCTATATAGAAGTGCCGTGTTCCATATTGGCGCCGTTAATATCCGGGCTTACGCGGGATAAAGCCTGCGAAGTGTTAAATCCGGTAAGCGAGGCTTCAGCAATGGGTCTGGCAGCCGGCAGTTTCCTTATTACAAAAAAGGTGCCTGTTTTACTCATGCAGAATTCAGGGTTATGTAATACCATAAACAGCCTTACATCTTTGAATCAGATATATGATATACCGGCTTTATTGGTAGTTTCGTGGAGGGGCGAGCCGGGGACAAAAGACGCCCCGGAACACGATATAACAGGCAAGAAGATAAAAACAATGCTAAAGACATTGAATGTGCCGTACGCTGTATTAACAAAAAACAATTTCAGAAATGAAGTAAAATATATAGTCAGGCTGGCAAAGAAGACAAATAAACCGGCAGCCTTAATTTTAAAAAAAGGTATAATAGATAAAGAAGAAAGCGAGTTTGCTTTAAAATCCAAGTATTCAATGCCGCTAAGTGAGGCAATAGACATTATTATGAGCGCAGGGCACAACAAAGCGTATTTTGTCACAACAAACGGGTATATAAGCAGGGAGGCATTTTATAACCTTAGCAAAAAAGGCATAGAGGATTTTAACCCTGCATTTTATATGCTTGGGTCTATGGGGCATGCCCATTCAATCGGTTTGGGAATAGCAAGGCATGTTAATAATGACAAGAGGGTAATTGTTTTAGACGGAGACGGAGGCTGCCTGATGCATTTGGGCTCTATGGCGTCTGTCGCTGATAAGAAATCCAAAAGCCTGATGCATGTTGTGCTGGATAACGGTACTTACGCGTCAACAGGAGGCCAGCCTGCGCTTTCACAAAATATCGATTTTTGCAAAATAGCGCAAGCCACCGGTTATAAAAATATTTATAGTTTTGCGCAAGAGGACAAGTTGCGCAGCGCTTTTCCGGGCTTGCTTAAGAAGCGCGGCGCGGCCTTTGTGCATATATTGATTAATAATGAAAACAAGAAAAGGCCAAGAATTTCGGAAAAGTATACATGCAAAGCCATAAAAGAAAAGTTTATGAGGTTAAGCGCCAAAAAAACGCACAGGGAGAAGCTGCTATAATGGAAAGTATCAGCCAGCTTAGAACCATATGCCAAAAACCCAGAGAGCAGTATGATGTCTGGTATGGTAAATTTGTTGCCCGCAGGTTTTCTATATACATAACGCGGGTATTTTTAGCGATGAACTTAACGCCGAATACCGCGACATCTATATTTTTGCTTACAGGTATAGTAGCCTGCGTATTTTTCACAGAAGGTTCAAAAATAGGCGCGTTCACCGCAGCGCTGTTTTTACAGCTTTGGTATATATTAGACCATGTTGACGGTGAGATAGCCCGCTACAGGAATACCTCGACCGTTACAGGAATTTACTATGACAACATATGTCATTATATTATCCACCCGCTTGTTTTTATCGGCATCGGTTACGGTTTATGGCGAAAATATGCAATAGGTTATGTTTTTTTGTTTTCTTCGTCAGCCGCGATATCGTCTATGCTTTTGATTTTATTGGTGGATTTAAGGAACTCTGTTTTATATTTCGCGGGGAAAAGGGATCTGCCGCTTGACACAGATAAGCTCACGGCAAAAAATCCTTCTTTAGCGCGAAAATTATTTTCTGCGCTGCATAAATTGTGCACTTTTCCGCCCGTTATGAATATAATAACATTAGCAACCATAACAGAATTATTTTGCCGATGCGGTGTTGTGTTTGCGGTAGTTATTTTTTACGGCATAGCGATGCCGGTTGTGTGGATATGCAAGTTGTCATATATAGTCGCTAAAAAAGAGTTAGATTGATGCGCCAAAAAAGGAGCAGATGATATGAAGCTTATTATCCAGATACCCTGCTATAACGAAGCGCAAACCCTTCCTATAACCTTAAAAGATTTGCCTAAAAAAATAGAAGGCATAGACAGCATTGAAACTTTGGTTATAGATGATGGCAGCATAGATAAAACCTCTTCGATAGCTAAGGCGAACGAGGTAACACATATCCTTTGCCTGCCTCAAAGGAAGGGCCTGGCAGAGGCGTTTAAAAAAGGCATAGAAAAATCTTTGGAGCTTGGGGCTGATATTATAGTTAATACCGACGCAGATAACCAGTACTGCGGCCGGGACATAGAAAAACTGGTAAGGCCGGTGTTGGAAAAAAAGGCAGAGGTAGTGATTGGCTGCAGGGATATTAAGGCCATAAAACACTTTTCTTTTGCGAAAAAACTGCTGCAGAGGCTCGGAAGTTATATGGTTCGTAAGTTCTCAGGGACGAATATACCTGATACGACAAGCGGCTTCAGGGCATATTCGAGAGACGCCGCGCTAAGGCTGAATATCTTTTCTTCGTATACATACACATTGGAGTCCATAATTCAGATAGGAAGGCAGGATATCCCGATATCGCACGTCGATATAAGAACAAACAGCAAGCTTAGGGAGTCAAGGCTCATAAAGAGCATATCGTCTTATATCGTTAGATCGATGAGTACGATATTGCGTATTTATCTTATGTATGAACCATTGAAAACATTTTTTTGTGTTGGCTCTGTCTTTGCCTGCGGTGGCCTTTTACTTATTCTAAGGTTTCTCTATTTTTATTTTACAGTCGGACGCAGCGGCCATATGCAGTCTTTAGTTATTGCCGCTATTTTAGTTATTATGGGCTTTGGAACAATGTTGTTAGGTTTTTTGGGAGATATTATATCTGCTAATAGAAGGCTGAATGAGGAAGTATTGTACAGGTTGAAGAAGCAGAATTTGAAATGAAAAACAATAATTACCAATATGGATTTTCACAAACTCATTCCTGCGCAGTATATAATACACAGAAACGCCAGCAAAAAGCCAGGAAGATGTTTGCTGTGCTCGATGACTATTATTCCGAAGGCCTTGAAAGATTAAGCCTTTTAGATATAGGCTGTTCCGCAGGAATTATATCGAAGGCGCTTAGCGATAAATTTGCCAGGGTTGCAGGAATAGATATAGACGAGCAGGCAATAAAGCATGCGCGGCAAAACTGCGCTTCTGATAATTTGGCGTTTAGCGTTAGCGACGGGATGAACCTGAACTTTGCAGATGCGTCATTTGATATTGTTATTTGCGCTCATGTGTATGAACATGTTCCGGATGCAATTAAACTTATGTCTGAAATATATAGAGTGCTTAAGCCAGAGGGTGTTTGCTATTTTGCCGCCGCCAACCGTTTAAAATTTATCGAGATGCACTATAAATTGCCGCTGCTATCAATTATGCCGAAGGCATTAGCGCACCTTTATCTGCGGGCACTAAAAAAAGGGAACTTCTATTATGAAAACCACTTAACATTACATGGCCTGAGGAATCTAGTCTCTCAATTTAATGTTTCAGACTATACATTGAAAATTATTATAGATCCACAAAAATATTGCGCTACAGAGATGATTGCGCCTGAGTCGTTCAAGCAAAGGCTGGCCATATTGATAGTGAAATACGCGTATTGGCTATGCCCGACATATATATGGCTGTTACGAAAAGATTGATGCCTTAATATACATGTAGGAGATAAATATGGCTGAAACAAAAAATTTTACTTATAAAGAAAAGGATGCAGGGCATAAGGAGCTGTTTAGCATGTTAATCTACCGGCCTATTTCCAATTTTCTGCTTAATAGATTTTTCAAACACTTAAACATAACTGCGAATCAGATAAGCTTACTCTCTTTGTTTATCGTAATAATAGGGAGCGGTTTTTTTGCGTTTTTTGCCTATCCGTACATAATTTTCGGCTTGTTGTTTCTGCACTTAGGATATGTTTTTGATACGCTTGACGGCCAATACGCAAGGTATAAAGGGCTTTCGTCTAAATTCGGCAGGTGGTTTGATTCATTCGTTGACATCATTAAAATTATTTTTATATTCCTATCCCTATCTTACAGGGCCTATATAGTTGAGAATAACGCCGCAGTATTTATATGGGGGTTTACGGCGCTTGGGCATTGCTTTCTGGCTTCATTTGCATTATACACGAAAGAGCAATTTATTAAAGGGCCGTCATTTGAAGCAAAGATAAAAAAGGGCATTTATATAGGATGGGAGATATCGTTGTACTGGGTTATAACATTTTTCGTGCTAATAAACAAATTGTATGCAGGGTTAGTGTTTTTAGCTATTGCAGGCGCTTTAAGCTGGATAAAGCCCTACATTACTTTTGCGCGTTATTACAAGGCGCACAAGGACGAAATAGAAAGGGATTGATGATGCCGGGATTGTTTTCTTTGCAAAGAAAAAGAAAATTTTTACTGCATATGCATATTTTTATTTTTCTCTTCTCATTTTTTGTGTTTTTCTCAAACGGACATTATGGCGGCGACGGGTTGGAGAATTATCTTACAGCCGAAAGCATAGTTTTAGACGGCGATATTAGTATTTATGACAGGCCTTTTGGCATAAAGGAGATGAAATATGAGGCAGGTAAAAAACCCGGCGCAGCAGGCAACAGGTATTCATCCTATGGCATCGGGATGCCTATTTTGCTTGTGCCGCTTTACGCGTTGGGCCATATTATATCCAAGGCGTTTTCCGGCATTGGCCATGATTACATAACCCAGTTTTGTGTTTCGCTGGCAAATCCAGCAATCGGCGCGCTAACAGCGTTAATTCTTTTTATGCTTTTAGGAAGGCTTGGTTATGATAAAAAAACCAAGGTTATAACGGTTTTATGCTATAGCTTCTGCACAATGAGTCTTGTCTATACGCGTTCGGGGTTTTCAGAGCCTGCGGTTACACTTTTTGTGCTGTCGGCTTTTTTATTTTTGCATAAATATGAATCAGAATCCCTTGCGCGTTACGCGTTATTAAGCAGCGCATTGATAGGATACAGCCTGCTCATAAAGATGAATTCCTTTTTATACCTTTTTCTGATTTTTTTCTATTTAGTATACAAGGGCGCGGATTTTAAATCAGCCAGGCACGCTGTCAAGCTTTGGCTTGCCGTTATTATTCCGGTCTCTTGCTGTTTTATTCTGTCGCTATTTATTTATTTTATGAAAAGAAGCAATGCAGTTGACCCCGGCGCAGGCATAGAAACCGTATTTACGCAAAAAGGGTTGATATTCGGCCCTAATTTTTTTAAAGGGTTGTTTTATTATCTGCTGAGCGCGGGGAAAGGGTACTTTTACTACAACGCCCCCTTGATACTGGCATTTTTCGGGATAAGGGGCCTGCTAAAACAAGATAAGAAGTTTACCCTATATATTCTCGCGTTTATAATCATAAATTTTTTATTTTACGCATACATATTTCTCAGAGGTTCAATATTCTCATGGGGGCCGCGCTATCTATACCCCACAATTCCTTTTATGTGCATATTTTTAGCAGAATTTATACAACAATCAAGGGCGATTATCAGGAAGCTTATGTTGATTCTGTTTTCCGCATTGGGGTTTTTAGTCCAGCTGCCGTGCCTGTTTATAAGTTTTAGCAGATACCTGCTTTTTGTCAAAGAAGGATTAAGCCTGCAGGAATATTTTATAAACTTTATACCCGAATTAAGCCCGATAAGAGGGAGCTGGTATTTATTTACCTCTGCCGTTGGCAGGGTATTCGGGTATCCGGCTCTGAATTTTGAATATAACCCAGATTATTGGTTTGTAAAGCCGGTAATCGCGTCTATGAAAAATTATGATATTTGGGATGTATGGTGGGTGAATGTCCCTGCGGTTTCCCCGGGGCTTTTATCTGCAGTGATATCGGCAATGGTAATTTTGGCAGTTATTCTGGTTATAAGCGTCATATCAATCAGGCGGTCTATATATGCGCCGGAATAACAAGGCCTATTTGGTTTCTTATCTCGTATTATTTGCGATACTTGCGGCATTTGTTTCTTTTATTATGGCAAGAAAAGAACAGCTATATAAACTTTCGCATATTTCTTTGTCATATATAATTACAATAACATTTTTGACGTTTTTGTATCTTATTATCAATGCCTTTTCCGCAAAAAAACTTACAGATGCCTTTGGCGTAAGGCTGACTTTTAAGGAATGGTTCGGGTTATCCTGCCTCACCAGTATAGGTAATTATATATTGCCTGCAAAGGCAGGAGTTACCGCCAGAGCATTTTACATGAAAAACAAATATGATTTTCCCTATTTGAGTTTTTTATCCGCCTATATGGGGTTTTATTTTTTTTCTTTTTTGGTAAACGCGGTATTCGGCATAGCGCTAATTTGTCTTAGGTATTTTCTTGCTGGTATTTTTAATTTTAAGATATTATTATTTTTTATTTCCGTCGGAATTTTTATCGGCGGTTTTATGATTTCCTGGAAATGGTTTGCCGGGAAAAGCTTTAAAGTCGCAGCTGTGAATAAAATATTTTCGGGCCTTAATTATTTCAGGAAACAGAAAAGCCTGCTTCTGATATTATCAGGGCTAAACCTTTTATCCATGCTTGTATTGTCCGGAAGGTTATTTTTTGCATACCAGGCCATAGGTATCCGGCCCGATTTTATCGCAATATTAATTATGGCAAATATAGTTTCGCTTTTTGTTTTCGTGAGTATTACACCGGCAAATCTAGGTTTTAAAGAGGCAGCTATAACCATTACATCCGCTGTTATGGGATTTACCGCCATAAACGGCGCATTGGCCTCAATAGTGGATAGGGCCATAAGCATTCTGGTTGTGCTGTTTTTGGGCATAATATTCACTTTTGTGTTTTTTAATGAGTTTAAGGCCCAGGCCGGATCGAAAATAAGAGATGAGAATGCGTAAACCGCCGACCGGACAAGAAGTCAGAAGCTGGTATAATAAAAAATATGCCTCCGAAGGAGTAAGAAACAAAAGGCCGTACGAAGCATATACCGTATTTTTGGATTATCTGGGGTCGCAAAGAGGCAGAAGGCTTTTAGATGTTGCCTGCGGCATAGGGCTTTTGCTTTGCGCGGCATCAAAAAGAGGGCTGGAGACTTTTGGCATCGATATCTCCGAAGAGGCCGTAAGGCTTGCAAAGGGCATTTCTCCTGATTCGGTTATCTCTGTCGGCGAGGCGGAAGACATAAGGTTCGGCGATAATACCTTTGATTATGTTACATGCCTGGGGTCTTTGGAACATTTTCTGGATATGGATAAGGGCCTTTTTGAAATGAAGCGGGTCGCGAAAAACAACGCCCTGTTTTGCATAATGGTGCCTAATTCCAATTTTATTTTTTGGAAACTTTTCGCCAAATACGGCACGGAGCAGCAGGATATAAACGAGAATCTGTTATCATTGGAACAATGGAAGGGCGCCTTTATCAGAAACGGTTTTGAAATCATTGATATCCATCGCGATAAATGGTACATGAAGTTTCAGCAAACAAATTTTCCCGGCATTGCTAAGAGAATGGTATGCAGAATATTATGGATGTTTATTCCGTTAAGATATGACTATCAATTTGCTTTTATACTGAAAAAAACGGATAAAAACAACAGCCAAAAATAGAAATTGTTGTATCATGAGAATACTGTTGATATCAAGAAAGTACCCGCCGGCCATAGGCGGCATGCAGGCATATAGTAAAAATCTGATAATCCATCTTTCGCGCTATCACAAGGTAAGGACAATCCTGCTTAGGGGAAGGCAGGTGAAATTGTTTTGGTTTTTGCCATACGCTTTTTCCAAGGCCGTTTTTTTGGCCGCAAAAAAAGATTACGATTGTTTGTATCTGTGCGATGCCGCGCTTGCCCCGATAGGGTTTTTTATAAAGCGCATATTCGGCATCCCGGTTTTTATTACTGTCCACGGGCTTGATATAACATTTGATAATTATTTTTATCAGGCGCTTGTGCCCAGACTCATAAGAACGTTTAACAAGGTAATATGCGTAAGCAATAACACCGCGAGGGAGTGCGCAAAAAGAGGAATAAACAAAAGCCTGTGCGCCTTCATACCTAACGGCATGGACCCGGCCGAATATGCGATTGGCATGGAACCCGCCAAGGCCTTAAACAGGCTTGAGGCTGCGCTGGGGGTTGATTTAGATAATAAGAAAATATTGCTTACGGTAGGCAGACTGGTGAAAAGAAAAGGCGTATCCTGGTTTATAGAACATGTCTTTAGAAACTTGAGTAGCGGGTATGTTTATATGGTTGTCGGCGACGGCCCGGAACGATTAAACATATCAAGGCTTGTGCAAAGCCTCAGGCTGGAAAAAAGAGTGTATATCCTTGGCCGGCTGGATAAGGCAATGCTTAGCCTGTTATACAACTGCGCGTATCTTTTTGTAATGCCAAACCAAAACGTGAAAAACGACCCGGAGGGTTTTGGCATAGTCGCAATAGAAGCAGCCAGCTGCGGCCTGCCGTCAATCGTAAATGCGGTTGACGGCATCAGTGACGCTGTGCTGGAATCGAAAACAGGGTATTTGGTCAAAAATAACGACGCAGGCCTGTTTATTGATAAGATAGAAAACTCTAATTTTAACAAAGGAAATGTCAAGGGCGCCAGCATGGCCTTTGCGTGGGAAAATATAATAAAAAGGTATGATGATTTGCTAAAAAGGGAGCTTTGTTTTTAGGCGATGAAAGTGGAATTATACACCTTAAACTATAATGGCAAAGAGCTTTTATCCGAATGTCTTTTGTCGCTTTGCGAGGCTTCGCAAAAGAGCATTTATAAGCCAAAAGTATTTGTCGTTGATAATAAAAGCTCTGATGGAAGCCGGGAATTTGTCAGAGATAATTTTCCCGGGGCTTTTTTCAGGGAAATGAAGGAGAACAGGGTGCTGTTCTCCTTCAATGACATTGCCGGCGAATCTGACGCGGATATTTTATTTTTTTTAAACAATGACATAAAAGCCGATAAAAATTTTGTAGACCCGGTAGTAGAGACATTTATTAAAAATCCGCAGGCATTTATGGTGAGCCCGAAGTTCTACAAGTTTAACAGCAAAGAACTGGAATGCATATGGTTTAAGCCGCAGTTTAAGCTGGGGGTATTCCGGGCATTATCCGCGCACAAGCTTGGCGAGACGCAGCAAGATGAGCCATGTTACACTTTTCAATCGGGTATGGCGGCATATAACAGGCGTAAATTTCTGGAGCTCGGCGGTTTTGACGATATATACTCGCCAGGAAGAATAGAAGAGTCGGATCTATGCTTTCGCGCATGGAAGAAAGGCTACAAATGTTATTACCAGCCAAAGAGCGTAATTTTTCATAAGGAGACGATTAGTTTTAATAAGGCTTTTGATAAAAGAGAACTTCTGTCATTAAGCCACAGAAACGTATATATTTTTACATGGAAAAATATTACGAGCCCTGTTTTACTGTTTAAGCATTTTTTGTTTTTGATACCGCGTTTTTTATACGCTGTATTGACGTTTAAGTTCGAGATCATACAAGGGTTTTTAAGGGCGCTTCTTTTGCTGCCGCGCATATTGGACAGAAGAAGAAAGGCAAAGGCATTTTTCTTAATCCCGGACAACGTGGTGTTTAATCTGTTTACAGGCAAAGCAGCCGGGTTTTTTTAAAGACGGCGCGCGAGGTGAATTTGGCAGACATAGCGGTTATGTACGAGAAGGTTTTAAGCGACTTCAAAGTTATGGGTTCCCCCAGGATAAGGCGCCAGGTACAAAATGTTCTCGGGCTTATAAATCTATCGAGCAACGAAAAAATAATGGAGATAGGCGTTGCTACGGGAAAGTTTACCAGTATAGCCACTAGGCAAAACAGTGTTTTTGCGATTGATATAGCGTTTGATAACCTGCAAAGGGCAAAAAGGGCTGTCAGCGAAATGGGCAATATAAAAAACTTATTTCCCTTAAACGCAGACTGTTCATCTATGCCGTTTGCGGATTCTGTGTTTGATAAGATCCTGGCCATTGATATTACAGAGCATTTAACCGACGAAATATTTTTTTTATTATGCAAAGAGTCATACAGGGTGCTTAAAAAGGACGGCTCATTTTTTATATACACACCAAACCTTTTGCATCCCTATGAGCTGGCAAGGCCCTTTAGGCCGGTTTTAAGAAAAGAACATGTTGGCGTTAGAACAAGGGCAAAGTTGTGCGGTTTTCTAAAAAGGGCCGCTTTTAAAATAAAAAGACGCTATTTTAACAACTGTTTCAGGCGCATAAGCATAGAGGCGGTTAAATGACGGCAAGCAAATAGTCCCTCCGATGCTTCGCATCGTTCGGGACAAAATTTGCTATGCAAATTTTGGAGGCACGGATATGGGAGGATACTGGAAAAATAAACGCGTTTTATTAACAGGCGCCGACGGTTTTATGGGTTCGCATCTTGCTGAAAGGCTTTTGGCTGAAGGCGCTAAAGTCTCGGCGTATGTCAGGGGTAACTCCACCATAGGGACTACGCAGTACAAGCTGAAAAACACAAAGCACCTGGAGAAAAGTTTTACAGAGATTATTACAGGCGATATAGCAAGCCCTGATTCAATAGAACTTGCCAGGAAAAACAAACCGCAGATTATATTTCATCTGGCTGCGGATGCATATGTGCCTAATTCTTTTACCCATCCTTTTGAAGTCATGGCAACAAATGTGACCGGCACGTTTAACATGCTGCATGTTGTCAAGGAATCCAAAGGCGTCAAGAGGATAGTGTGCACGTCCAGCAGCGAGATATACGGCATGACTCTCGGCGGCTCTATAGACGAGCAGCACCCGCTTTATCCTTCTTCTCCATACGCCGCAAGCAAGGTTGCGGCAGACAGGTGCTGCTATTCATATTATAGCACCTACAGGCTTCCGGTTGCTATCATCAGGCCGTTTAACACCTACGGCCCCAGGCACACCTATGATGTCATACCGAAATTTATAGAATTAGCCCTAAAGGGCCAAACACTTACTGTTCATGGAACAGGCGAACAATCGCGGGATTTCACCTATGTGGATGATATGATAGACGCCTTTATGATTATGGGCAGCCACAAAGACGCTGTTGGAAAGGCCGTGAATTTTGGAACAGGCAAGGCTATAACCATAAACTATATCGCAGAAAAGATAAAAGAAATTTCAGGTTCAGGTTCAAAGATTGTTCATACGGCTGAAAGGAAAGCGCAGGTACCCAAGCTTTTGTGTAATTATTCGCTGGCAAAGAAGTTGTTCGGATGGAAGCCGAAGATATTTATAGATGAAGGCTTAAGGAGGAATATAGAATGGGCAAGAAAAAATCTGCAATAGCCAATAAAGATATCAAGATTTCAAATACTGCCATTGTTGATAAAACCGCAAGGATTGGCAAGGGCACTGTCATATGGAATTTCGCCCAGGTTATGCGCGGCGCCTCAATCGGAGAAAACTGTATGATAGGCAACGGCGCCTTTATCGACAGGAATGTTTCCATAGGCAATAATGTAAAGATTCACAACAAGGCCCTTGTTTATAGGGGCGTAAGGATAGAAGACGATTGTTTTATAGGGCCTTTGGTATGTTTTACAAATGACAAAAATCCTCGAAATAATAAGATACGCAACATAACCAAACCAAAGTGGGCTGTGAAAAAAGGCGCTTCGATTGGCGCCGGGGCGGTTATACTTGCGGATGTAAATATCGGAAGGTATGCAATGGTTGCAGCAGGCGCCGTTGTCACCAAAGATGTGCCTGATTACGCTCTTGTAATTGGAAATCCGGCAAGATTAAAGGGCTATGTAAACAAGGCCGGGCAAAGCCGGGAAAAGCCGCGCAAATGAAGCAGGTTGCGATAAAGATAGAAGAGAGAATCCAATATGTGACTGATTGGTTGCTTTACTCAGGTATTCAATCGGAAAGCGGCGGTTTTTACGCCTGGGCCGACGCAGAAGATAAAACTTATTCGTACCTTTATCCGGAGATAACCGGCTACGCTATTACCACGATGTGTTTCTTGCACGAACTTAAAAAGGAAGCGCTTTATTTATCAAAGGCGAAAATAGCTGCCCAGTGGATAATAGAAAAGGCAATGCACCCGAACGGCGGCGTTTTAACCAGGGATTACGTCAAATATCCGGTAAGCCATTATTCATTCGAAAGCGCCAACATATATGCCTTTGACAGCGCAATGGTGGCTTTTGGTTTACTGAAACTTTATAAGGCTGCGAAAGACAAAAAATATTATCAGGCCGCCAAAAACATAGTAAATTTTTTAATAGATAATATGCTGGGTGAAAATAAACTTTTTTATCCTATTTTTGACGGCAAAAATGATAAAGTTTATGAAGATGACAAGAAATGGTCTACACAAAAAGGGAGTTTCTTATGCAAGGTTTCGCTTTGTTTGTGTGAATTGGCGGATATCGAGCAAGACGAATATTACAAAAAAATAGCAAAAGATCTAATCAGCGCCTCCATAAAAACTTGCTACAAAGACGCAAGATTTATCACTAATACATTTGATGAAAGCAGCCATTTTCACCCCCTTTGTTACACATTAGAAGGCATGGCCTACTATACCCACAAAACAAAGGACGCCAAGTATAATAGCTGTTTTGAAGAGGCATTTAATTGGGTTCTTGGTCTTCAGGAGCACGACGGCGGTATCCCGACAAGCGTTATTAAGGGCAGCGAAAATAGGATAAGCCACCAAAGGGCCGATATTCAAGCCCAGGCCTTAAGGCTTTATTATTTAAATAATAAAGATTGCGTTTCAGGCTTTGATAAGGATAAATTGCTTGCAAGATTATTGGAATTTCAGAATATAGGCCCCGGGCAAAACGGCGCATTTTTCTTTGGCTTTGACAGCGACGGTTCTTATAAGAAGCACGCAAACACCTGGTGCAGTATGTTTGCCTTGCAGGCATTATACCTTGCAACTGGCAAAACAGATAAAAATATTGTATTGGAGTATTTAGTCTGATGAAGAAAAAAACTTTTATTACATTTATACTTGGAACCAGGCCCGAGATAATTAAGCTTGCTCCCGTGATAAAACTATGCCAGAGGAAAAACATACCATTCAAGATAATTCATTCCGGGCAGCACTATTCCTACAACATGGATAAGATATTTTTTAAGGCCCTTAAACTGCCAGAGCCCGATTATACACTGGGCATTAAATCAAAAGCACCTTTTATGCAAGGTGAACACACAGGAAGAATGCTGATAGAAATAGAGAGAATACTTCTTAAGGATATGCCGTATTATGTAATAGTCCACGGCGACACAAATACGGCGCTTGCAGGCGCTCTTACCGCTGAGAAGATATCAACAACTAAGGCTTATACGGATTTTGAAATAAAAGTAGCCCATGTCGAAGCAGGCCTTAGAAGTTACGACAGGTCAATGCCGGAGGAAATAAACAGATTTTTGGTAGACCATGTTTCGGACTTTTTATTCGTACCGACGCGCCTTCAGAAAGATATAGTGTTAAAAGAAGGTGTGCCTCCGGCTAATATCTTTATAACAGGAAATACTATCGTAGACGCGATAAAACAAAACCTGGAATTGGCCCGGCAAAGAAAAGGCATATTAAAAACGTTGGCCATAGCAGAGTCAGGATATATATTGCTTACATTGCACAGGCAAGAGAACGTGGATTTAAAACCAAGATTTGTATCTATTTTAAAAGGCGTTGAGGCAACAGCCGAAAAATTAAAAATGCCGGTTATTTTCCCGGCGCACCCCAGGACCATGGCAAAGATGAAAAAGTTTAATATATCCGTTAAGGATAACATCAGGATCATAGAGCCGGTTGATTTTTTGTCATTTCTATATCTCGAATCAAAAGCCGCTATGGCGCTTACGGACTCAGGCGGAGTGCAGGAAGAGGCCTGTATATTGAACATACCATGCGTTACTCTAAGGGATAATACGGAACGGCCCGAGACAGTAAAGGTTGGCGCTAATATAGTCGCAGGTGCAACAGAAAGCGGCATATTGAAGGCATCAATAAAAATGTTTGACAAAAAAAGAGGCTGGACTAATCCTTTTGGTAATGGCAGGGCATCTGAGAAGATGTTAAAGATATTGTTAGATAATTATAACATTGTAGGGCAGGCTTAAGCCTGCCCTACAATTGTGATTGGGAGCAGATTTATTTATGCCAAATAAGATTAGAGTAGCCTTTTTTGTATACCCGTCCGCTTTTCAGAACTTAGGAGGCGGAGAGATACTGCTGCTTAAGACAAAAGAATATTTGGAAAAATTGGGCGTTTATGTCAGGCTTTTTGATATATGGAACGACACTCTTGAAAACTTTGATATACTTCACATATTCGGAGCTGTTAAGGATTGTTTAGGCCTTATGCAGACAGCTAAAAATAAAGGTGTTTCGGTTGTGCTTACTCCGGTATTTTTCTCAACGCTCCAAAGGGCTTTGCATGAGCATGGCGCGTTTAAGAAAAAGTTAAAGGTGTCGATACATCATTTAACAAAGGTGATATTTCCTTATTTTCCTTCGGACAGAAGAGCCATGCTGCTTTTGGCGGACGCGGTCATACCCAATTCAGAAGCTGAACTCGGGCAGCTGGTGAGGCTTTTTAAAATAGATAAGAATAAGATGCATGTAATACCCAATTGTGTTGACAGTGGTTTTGAAAATACAAGCGCGGAAGCCTTTATCGCAAAATATAAAACAAAAGATTTTATCCTGTCCGTGGGAAGGATAGAGCCGAGAAAAAACCAGTTGAATTTTATCAAGGCCATGAAAGGTTTTAAACAGCAAATCGTAATCATAGGCAATCCGGTTTCAGATTATATAAGTTATTACAATGAGTGCAAAGCCCTGGCAGATAAGAATGTTTTATTTGTAGACAGAATCGAACATAATGATTTGCTGCTTAAGTCCGCGTATTCGGCTTGCAGGTGTTTTGTATCCCAGGGGTGGTTTGAGACTCCGGGCTTAGCGGCGCTGGAAGCAGGCTTAGCCGGCGCCAATGTTGCGACTACCGATAAAGGCTGCACAAAAGAATATTTTAAGGACTTCGCGGAATATTTTAACCCATCCGATACGAAGGATATAAGAAAGGCGACAGAGAAGGCATTTTACAAGCAAAAAGGACCACAACTTAGAGAGCATATTAAAAAGAATTTTTTGTGGGAACAAGCTGCAGAGAAAAATCTGGATGTCTATAATAAGCTTTTAAATAACAAAAAATAAACGATGAAACTATCTGTTCTTATGCCTGTATATAACGAGGTCAATACAATAGAAGCCATTCTAAAAAGAATTCAGGATGTGCCGGTTGATAAGGAGGTTTTACTGGTTGATGACTGCTCGACCGAGGGCACAAGGCAGCTGCTTACGGATAGATACGGAAACGGTAAAGATAATGTAAGAGTTTTTTACCACGATAAAAATATGGGCAAGGGCGCAGCAGTCAGGACTGCCTTGGGGTATGCTTGCGGCGAGTATTCAATAATACAGGATGCGGATTTGGAATATGACCCCATGGATTACATAAAGCTTTTGGACTGCGTTCAAGAAAACAATGCAGATGTTGTTTACGGTTCGAGATTCCTTAAAACATGGATGGTAACTTCTTTCTTCCATTTTGCTGTAAATAAATTCCTGACTGTTTTGACAAATATGTTGTTTAAGGCCAGCCTGACCGATATGGAGACCTGCTACAAATTGGTCAAGACAGGAGTGCTTAGAGGCCTAAGCTTAAAATCGGAAAAATTTGAAATAGAACCGGAAATTACCGTAAAACTTCTAAAAAAGAGGTACAAGATATTTGAAGTGCCGATTTTCTACAGCGGCAGGTCTTATGGGCAGGGCAAAAAAATAACCTGGACCGATGGAATTACAGCGGCTTGGACCTTGCTCAAGCTAAGATTTTCAGATATATAACTTTACACTTAACACTTAAAATGTACGTACTAAAAAACAGACTCTATAAGGCGGTTGTCTTTTTGTTCGATTTAATCGGCACGGTGATTAGCATACCGTTTCGATTGCTTAGGGGCAGTAGGCCTAAAATAATAAAAAAGATTTTAGTCATCAGGCTTGACCATATAGGTGATGTTGTTTTGACAACTCCGATCTTTAGGGCTATCAAACAAAAATACCCTGATTCTAAACTCGCGGTCCTTGTATCAGCAGCAGCAAGCGACCTTGTAACAAGTAATCCTTTCGTGGATGAAATCTTAAAATATAACGCGCCCTGGTTTAGGTCGAGAAAAAAGATTGTAAAGCTGAAGGAGTTTTTTAAGCTCGTATCCCAGATGCAAAAGGAAGGTTTTGATATAGGAATAGACCCAAGAGGCGACCTGCGGCACATATTATTAATGTGGCTGGCAGGAATAAAGTATAGGGTAGGCTATGGCATAACAGGAGGCGGTTTTCTTCTGAACAAGGAAATAGGTTATAATCCGCGTAAACATCAGATAGAGCGCAACCTCGATATCTTGGGCGCCATCGGAATCAGCGCCGCCAGCTGCGAAACAGAATTTTCTATATCGGATGCGGATAAAAAATTTGCTCTAGATTTTTACGCGAAGAATCAATTGCAGGATAATGATTTTGTAATATGCATACATCCGAGCCCGGGTTTTCTTTCAAAGAAATGGCTTCCTCAAAGATGGTCTCGCCTTATAATCAAATTAATAGAGCAGTTTAACGCAAAAATTGTCATGGTTGGCCTAAAAGAGGAAAAGACGCTGTCCGCTGCCCTGAAGGCTGCCCCGTCCGCCTCTTTGATAGATGCCACAGGCAAAACCTCGCTTAGCGCATTGGCCGCGTTGTTTAAAAGGGCAAATCTTTTTGTTGGCGTAGATTCCGGGCCAAGTCATATAGCATCTTCGGTAGGTACCCCTTGCGTAATACTTTACAGCGGCACAAATGACCCCAGGCAATGGGCGCCGCGGGGCAAAAAAGTTACCGTTATTCAAAAAGATATTCCATGCAAAGGATGTGAAAAAATAAAATGCCCCAATAATATTTGCATGGATCTAATTACTGTTGACGATGTAATGGAGGCAATAAAGAAGTTATGCGTATAGGTTTTGACGCGAGAATGATAACTCATCCCGGCATTGGCAGGTATATTAAAAATCTGCTAAGCGCCATGTTCGCCTTAAACACCAAGCACGAGTTTGTTCTATTCGGCGATAGACAAAGACTATCGACCCTTGACCATAGGCTATCGACCGTTATACTGATAAATTACACCGCACCCATATATTCCGCACAAGAACAACTAAACGCCCCTTTTTCTAAATACAACCTCGACATCCTGCATTGTCCTCATTTTAATATACCCTATTTCTATCCCGGAAAGCTGATAGTAACAGTACATGATTTGATATATTTAATCTTTCCTGAATCGGCGCCGTCAAAAGCAGCCGTTATTTATGCAAACGCGATGATGTCTCGTTCGATAAAAAGGGCTGCAGCAACAATAGCGGTCTCGGAAAATACTAAAAAAGACATACTGCACTTTTTTAAACATGCAAAACCGGACAAAATCAAAGTTATTTATGAAGCGGCTGACCCCTGCTTTAAAAACATAGCCGATAGAAATGAGCTTTCAGGCATAAAGAAAAAATATAACCTGCCGGATAGATTTATACTCTATGTAGGCAGCCTTAAACATCATAAGAACCTGCAGGGCGCAATAGACGTATATTTAAGCTTAAAAGAAAAAATAAAGGCTTATGATTTTGTGGTTGTTGGCAGGCCGCATAAGAGAGAGGCGCATATCCAGGATATGGTGAAAGCAGCAGGCGCGCGTTTTTTAGGCGAGGTGCCCAGCGAGGACCTTTTTGGCATTTATAATCTGGCAGATTGTTTGCTGCACCCTTCTTTTTATGAGGGTTTCGGCTTGACTGTCTTAGAGGCTTTTGCCTGCGGCATAAGCGTAGTTTGCTCAAACAGGGCATCTTTACCGGAGGTTGCTTCCGACGCCGCAATTTTAGTCGAGCCTGATAATATAAAAAATATGGCCAACGCCGTTTTTGAGGTTTTGACCAATGAAAACCTAAGGCGCGAAACGATAAAAAACGGGTATAAAAAAGTGCAGCAGTTTTCATGGGAAAAAGCAGCTACCCGCACTATCCAGCTATACGAGGGGTTATGAGGGCCTCGGAAGATAAGAATCTGGACAACTTAACAAAAAAGGCATGGGAAAAAAATTGGCAGGATATTGCTGTTGCGCAGATAATGGAGATTTTTAAATACCCGCGCGTTCAGAGAAAGGTTGAGGTTTTCAGGCAATATTTCCCGACCGGTAAAAAGATTTTAGAAGGCGGATGCGGCCTGGGAGCGTATCTTATCTATTTCAGGGATTTAAATTATGATGTGATAGGTTTAGATTATAATTTTACTCCCCTCGCGGAAATATTAACATATAAACCGCATACGCCTGTTATCTGCGGCGATGTCGCGAATATGCCGTTTCTTAGCGGTTCTTTCGGTTGTTATTTGTCATTAGGGGTGATAGAACATTTCAGCGCCGGCCCCCAAAAAGCTATTAAAGAGGCGTATAGGGTGCTTGAGCGCGGAGGATATTTTATATTAACTGTTCCGAGGCTTTCCATATTTCACAAACTAAAACAGCCGCTTATGTTATTAAAAAAATTAAAATGGCTGCGCAAACTGTTAAATAAAAAGTCAACTAACCATTATTGGGAACAATATTTTAAAATAACCGAACTGGCAGGCGTGATAAAGAAAAATAATTTTAAGATTGTTAAAATTATCGCCGCAGACCAGGAGCATTCATTGGTTGCTTTCAGCCCTGTCTTCAGGGATAAAAAATCTTTGGACGGGGCTAACAGGCTCGGGGTTTCATTGGCTATGTTTTTACAGAGGCACATGCCATGGTCCACATCTGCCGACACGACGATAATATGCAGGAAAGAAAAATGAAAGTTGCAGTAATACACGACTGGATCATGTCAATGAGGGGAGGCGAGAAATGCCTTGAGGTGTTTTGTGAGCTTTTCCCGGAAGCGACAGTGTTTACGTTAGCGCATAAGAAGGGCGTTGCCTCGCAGACAATAGAGAATATGGATATAAGGACTTCTTTTATACAGAGTCTGCCGGGGGCAATGTCTGCCTACCGCAGCTACCTGCCGCTTTTTCCGCGCGCTATCAGGTCCTTTGATCTTTCGGGATATGATTTTGTTTTAAGCTCAAGCCATTGCGTAGCAAAAGGGGTAACGATCCCCGCAGGCGTTAAGCATATATGTTACTGCTATACGCCAATGCGATACATATGGTTTTTCTTTAATGAGTATTTTGGCAAAGAAAAACCTATAAAGAGATTTTTTATATCGGCTGTAACCCAAAATCTTAAAGCATGGGACCTTGAAACAAATAAAAGTGTTGATTATTTTGTTGCTATATCGGATAATGTTAGGAATAGAATAAGTAATATATATAGTAAAGACTCATATGTAATTTATCCCCCGGTTGATATCCATAAATTTTCTATAAGCTCTAAAGACCATGGATATTACCTTATTGTTTCAGGGCTTGTCCCGTATAAAAGGATAGACCTGGCCATAGAAGCGTTTAACATGACGGCAAGGAGGCTTGTTATTGTAGGCGCGGGCAATGTTGAAAAGAAACTGAAAAAAGCGGCAAAGCCGAATATTGAGTTCGCCGGCCAAGTTGACGATGAAAGGCTTAAAGAATACTATTATAATTGCACCGCGCTTATTTTCCCGGGTGAAGAAGATTTTGGAATTGTGCCTGTTGAGGCGCAGGCCTGCGGAAAGCCTGTGATCGCGTATGGCAGGGGCGGGGCGTTGGAAACAGTAATTCCGCTGGAAGTCACCCCCTCGACTTCGCTCGGGGCAGGCAGGTCGCAAGGCCACCAAGTCACAAGCCCCCCAACAGGTGTATTCTTCTACGAGCAGACGCCACAGGCCTTAATAAACGCGATTGAGACATTTGAACAAAACCGAGACAAATTTATGCCACAGAAGATAAGAGAAAACTCCCTGCGATTCAGCAGAGACATTTTCAAGCAAAGGATAAAAGATTACATAACGGATAAATTGAATCAACAGAAGTTAGAAGGTGCGGGATGAATCCCGCACCTTTTTATAATTCAAGGGTTATATATGTATCATGTATATTTATTAAGAAGCAAAAAGGACAATTCTTTTTATATTGGTTATGCGAATAACCTTAAAAGTAGATTGAAACAACACAATACTGGTTTGGTTGGATATACAAAGAAATACAGGCCATGGGAAGTAATTTACTATGAAAGTTTTCTATCTCTCAAAGATGCTAAGTTAAGAGAAAAAGGGCTTAAGCATTTTGGTAGGGCATTCACTATGTTAAAAAAGCGAATAGAAAGCAGCTTAGAATATACAAAAGGTGCGGGATGAAGAAGAAAAAAAGCCATTTTATATTATGGATTGCCTTATTGGCCGCGGATTTTACAGCTATAAATACGGGGCTATTGTTTGCGTATTGGATCAGGTTTTATTCCAACCTGATACCTGTTGTTTACGGGGTCCCGTCCATCAGCAGTTATGTAAGCGCCTTGCCTATTATTTCTGTGATATTGCTTTTTATTATGCGCTCATACGGCCTTTACGCTATAAAGACAAGGCTCTCGATTATCGATGAATTTTTCATGATTCTCAAATCTGTCACGGTCTGTTTTGTAATATCAACGGCAGCAACTTTTGTTTATAGGGAGTTTTCGTATTCAAGAGGAGTGATGGCAATCTCATGGTTTGTCCTGGTATTTTTCATATTAATAAACAGGTTTATTATTAATAGATTGAGATTTTTGGCAAGAAAGATTAACAAGGATATAACAAATCTTTTGATTATAGGTACAGGCCCCACCACCACAAGGCTTATAAAGCATATTTCAGGCAATCCGCACTGGAGTTATAAAATTTGCGGCATTGTTTGTATTGAACCGACGCACGAAAAAGAAATTTTAAACATCCCGGTTTTAGGCGCGCTTGATGAAATAGCTAATATCTTATCCCGCAGAGACATAGATGAGGTTATTCTTACGGTTTCGTCGCTGCCGCGCCAGAAGATATTCGATTTAATTATTGAATGCGAAAAAAGAATGATAGAGTTTAAGCTTATAGCAGATCTTTTGGGCATGGTCACCTCTAATGTTGATATGCGCAATATCGACGGCATACCTTTGCTCGGGCTTAAAGAGAGCCCGTTAGTTGAAGCGCATAACAGGTTTATTAAAAGGCTTATGGATGTAACAGTTTCAGCTTTAGGGCTTATTCTACTATCGCCCTTTTTTATAATAATTGCGATTTTTGTCAAGCTTAGTTCCCCCGGCCCTGTATTTTACATGCAAAAAAGAATTGGCGAAGACGGCAGGCGTTTCACTATCCTAAAATTCCGCACGATGAAAGATAAAGCGGAAAAAGACATAAGAGCCGTGTGGGCGAAGAAAGACGATCCCAGAAGGACCAAAACAGGAGCTTTTTTAAGAAGCCACAATCTTGATGAACTGCCTCAGCTTATAAATGTCCTGCGCGCCGATATGAGCCTTGTAGGCCCAAGGCCGGAACGGCCCCGTTTTGTAAGACAGTTTAAAGAGAACATACCCCGCTATATGTCAAGGCACAAGATACGTTCAGGCGTGACCGGCTGGGCGCAGGTAAACGGGCTGCGCGGGGATACATCTATAGAGGAAAGGACCAAATACGATATATATTATATAGAAAACTGGTCCCTGATTTTGGATATCAAGATATTATTCATTTCGGTATTATCGATTTTCAGGACGATGAGAGACGCGTATTAAATGAGGCCACAACTTATGGAACGAAGTGAACATAAGTTGTCAGGCCGAATTTAATCCGCCGAAGCATATCTGCTACGAAATTCTTATTAACAGCGAAGGCGGATAGAAAGCGTAAAGTGTAAAGTGTTAAGTGTTAAGTCTGAAGTGGAAAAAGAAAAAATAATCAAAATCTTAGATAAAATTATAGTATGGGCGTTTTTTGTCCTGATCGCAGCCGTTACATATTCCACCAGTTTTACTGAAGCTTCGGTCGGCGTCATTATAGGCTCGTGGCTTATAAAAAAGTTTGTACAAAAAGATATTACGTTTCCAAAACATCTATTTTTGGCTGTTTTTGGAGTTTTCTTGCTCTGGAATTTAGCGTCTTTTCTTAACAGCAGCTTTTTGCAGGAAAGCATAAAAGGGTTTGCGAAGGTTATAAGATACGGGCTGCTTTTACTTATTGCCGTTGACACCCTTAGAGACGCAAGGCTTCTAAGAAAACTATCCTTTTTTTTTATTATCTGGAGCATGGTTATAGCGGCAAACGGCATTATACAGGGCTGGCTGGGTTTTGACCTTATAAGGCTAAGGGTTATTGACACGCTGGATTATATGCACAGAATTCAATCGTCTTTTCATCACTCCAATAATTTCGGGGTTTATCTTGTTGTTGTAATACCTGTTTTTTTAAGTTTTGTTTTTTCAGAAAAGATTGAGCCGCGAAAAAGAATTTATTTTTTGTCAGGGTTATTGCCTTTATTTTTCTGCCTTGTCAAAACCTATTCTAGAGGCGCTTGGCTTAGTTTATTTGTTTCTTTGTTTATCCTGGCGTTAATAAAAGGGAGGAAGATATTTGCTGTTTTTCTAATATTGGTTATCATCGGGTCTTTTATCATGCCGCACAACGCCAAAGAGAGAGTCTCGGGGCTGTTGAATTTTAAAGACGGTACCAACTGGGAGAGGCTAAAGCTCTGGAGCGGGGCTTTAAACATGATAAAAAAACACCCCGTCTTAGGGTTTGGCGTTAATACGTATACAAGAAATTTTCCTGATTACAAACCAGATGACTACTGGAGTTCGGTGTATACCCATAATTGCTATCTGCAGATGGCAACAGAGATAGGCCTGGTTGGATTAGGGTTGTTTTTGTCGTTTATCATTTTGGTATTCATATATATAACCAGGCATTTAAAAGTCCTGCCGCAAGGATGGATGCACAGCACAGTAGTCGGCCTGTTTGCGGGCTTGATAGGTTTTTTAATTCACTCTGCAGTGGATACCCATTTATATTCAGTTAATTTGGCAGTGATGTTTTATTTTCTCTTAGGATTTACCATAGCGTTGTGTAATTATGCCAAAGCCAATCCAGCCTGACAATATTACTAATATAGCCGTATTCCGCACAGACAGGATAGGTGAAGTTTTGCTCTCCACTGTCTGCATAAGCGCTTTAAAAAATTACTTTCCTAAAAGCCGTATAATATTTATAACTTCTGATTACGCAAAGGATATAGTGTCAGGCAGAAGCGATATTGAGGAAGTTTTTATTTTTAATACGCTCGCAGGGCAAAATTCGCTTTTAAGGTTTTTTAAACTCATATCTTATCTTAAGAGAAAAAGAGTTGACCTCGCCGTGATATTAAACCCCCACAAGTTATTACACATGGGCTGTTTTTTGGCAGGCATAAAATACAGGCTGGGATATGACAGAAAATGGGCCTTTTGCCTTACCCATAAGATAGAGGATAAAAAGGGAGAAAGTGTGAAACATGAAGCAGAATATAATCTCGATTTATTGGAAGCTGTCGGCGTTAAGGCTAAATATGAGCCTTTTTTTGACATAGCTGTTTCCGCACAGGATTCTGATTATATTGCAAGGGCGCTTAACCAATCAGGTTTAGACAATGCCAGGCCGATAATTGCCATACATCCGGGCTCAAGCAATCCCTTAAAAGTATGGCCGAAAAAGCATTTCTCTTTATTGATCAAGAAGCTAAAGGCCGGCCTTGACTGCAATATAGTTTTGATAGGCAGCATGGATGATAAAGGGGTAATCTCTAAGATTGTTTCTGAGTGCAAAGATGCTGTATATGATTTAAGCGGCTCATTCACGATAAAGCAGTTGTTTTGTTTCTTTAAGTCATGCAAGGCCTTTATAGGTAATGATGCAGGCCCCATGCACATAGCAGCAAGTGCGGGTATTCCTGTAATAGCGCTGTTTGGCTCAGCCTCCAGCCCCGCAAGGTGGCGGCCGTGGGGCCGGGGGCATATTGTGCTGCATAAGGATAGGATAGAAGATATCAGCGTGGATGAGGTAGTAGAAGCGGTTAAAAGCATAGAGCAAAGAGCATAGAGCATAGAGCGTAGAGCACAAAGGGAAAGATTTTATTTTTCCCTACGCCCTTAGCCCTATGCTCTAAGCTCTATGCCCTACGCCAAATAAAATGAAAATCCTGATAGCGAACCCGTTCGGCATAGGCGATGTATTATTTACGACGCCTTTAATTGATAGTATTAAAAAGGCCCTGCCGGATTCCAAAATAGCGTATCTGTGCAACAGGAGGGTCGTGCCTCTGTTTGAACAGGATCCCCGCATATATAAAATCTTCGTGTATGAGAAGGACGAGTTAAGGAGCCTGTGGCAGCAGTCAAAGAACATATGCGTTAAAGAAATACGCCATCTTTTATCGGATGTGAAAGAAGAGGCATTTGATTATGTATATGATTTTTCGCTGGCCGGGGAATTTGCGTTTTTTTTCTGGTTGGCGGGCATCAAAAAAAGAATAGGTTACGATTACAAAAAAAGGGCAAAGTTTTTGAACAAAAAAATACCTTTAAACAGTTTCAGCGATAAACACGTTGTCGAGTATTACCTGGATTTACTTAAGTTCCTAAATATCGAGCCTAAGCAAAAGGCAATAAAGGTTTTTATATCCGAAGACGAGAAAGCTCAGGCAGCGGCGCTGCTAAAAAGGAAAAATTTTTTGCCGGCTGATAAGGCGATAGCTGTTATCCCGGGCGCAGGCGCCAGCTGGGGCAAACAGTCATACAGAAAGCATTATCGCGCCGACAGGTTCGCCGCTATATGCGATGCGCTGATAACGGAAAAGAGCGCAAAAGTTATAATACTTGGCGACAAGAAAGAAAAACAGATTGTCGATGAAGTTGCAAATAAAATGAAAAATCCGCCGGCTATTGCAACCACAGGCTTCAGCCTCAGGGAATTTATGGCGGTATTGTCGCAGTGTAAGCTTTTGCTTTGCAATGACGGCGGGCCTTTGCATATTGCTGTGGGCCTTGATATACCCACCGTATCGATATTTGGCCCGGTAGATGAAAATATCTACGGCCCGTATCCTAAAAGCAAAAAACACAAGGTCGTAACCGCCGATGTAGACTGCAGGCCTTGTTATAAAAATTTTAAGGTGCCCGACTGCGAGAATATAAGTTGTCTCGTAGAGCTAAAGGAAGAAAAAGTTTTAGCCGCCTGCACGGAGCAATTAAAATGAACAAGATGCCGTTATCGGTTGTAATAATAACCAAGAATGAAGAGCAAAGGCTTAAAGAGTGCCTTGAGTCTGTAGACTGGGCCAGTGAAATAATAGTGTTAGATGATTTTAGCAAAGACAAAACACTTGATATAGCAAGGCAGTACACGAACAAGGTATTTCAGAAAAAAATGGAAATAGAAGGCGCTCACAGAAATTATGCCTATTCTCTTGCAAACGAGGGATGGGTTTTAAGCCTTGATGCTGACGAGAGGGTTAGCCCTGAGCTGAAAAATGAAATTATTAAGATTATTACTGACGGCACAATTTGCAACGGTTTTACGATACCAAGGCGCAATTACATCGGAAACACATGGATACAACACGGCGGCTGGTACCCAAGCGCGCAGCTTAAGCTTTTTAGAAAGGGCGAGTTCAAATACGAGGAAGTAGAGGTCCATCCAAGGGCGTTTATGAAGGACCCGCGAGGAGAAATAAAGGCCGATATCATTCATTACACATATAGGGATATTTCCGATTTTGTTAAAAAGCTGGACAAGCAGACAACCATGGAAGCAAAGAAATGGATAAAAGAAGGCGGCAAGAGGTCGTTTTCAAGAGCATTGCGCCGGACAATAGATAGATTTTTCAGGGCTTATAATAAAAAGCATGGCAAAAAAGACGGGATGCTCGGATTTATTTTAGCAATATTCGGCGGGTTTTATCAGATATTAAGCTATGCGAAGTATTGGGAGGTCGCGGAGCCGGCAGATTATGTCATTGCGCCAGCGGCCCAAAGCCCAAAGCCCAAAGCCCAAAGCAAATGCGCTCTAAGCGTTGTTATCCCAACAAAAAATTGCGAAACCGATATCCGCAACTGCCTTGAGTCTGTTAAATGGGCAGACGAGATTTTAATTATCGATGGCTTTAGCACGGATAAGACGCTCGATATATGCCGTGAATATACAAACAGGATTGTGCAGTATAAGCATAAGGGCGATTATTATGGTGTTGGTGAAGAAGAGCGCAATATTGGCATAGATAATGCAAAGGGCGACTGGATTTTGCAGCTTGATTCTGATGAAATAGTGACTGCACAGTTCAGGAAAGATGCAGAAAAAATTTTAAAAAGCGATAAAGAGCCCTGTGCAGCTTATAAATTCAAAAGGAAAAATTACTTCCTCGGCCATTTTATGAGATTTGGCGGATGGTATCATTATTCCCTGCATTTTTTTAAAAGAGGCAAGGCCAGATACAGGGGTAATATACACGAAGAGTTGATAGTAGATGGAGATATAGGCAAAATTGAATCAGCTGTTGAACATTATCCGTTTAAGAGCATCGAGCAGTTCATCCAGAGGCATAACAGCTACTCTGACCGCGAGGCAAGGATGATTCTGGATAAATACGGCATACTTGATAAGAAGACAATCGAGTATAATATAAAGAAAAAGCCGTTTAAGCTCTTTCGCAAGTTTTATATAAAAAAGAAAGGCTTCCTTGAGGGCAAATACGGGTTCATATTTTCCGTGTTGTTCGCCTGGGTGCATTTTTTGAATTGGGCAAAGTATTGGGAGCTGGTGCAAAATCGTGATTAACCTTTGGGCGTGGCCTCAAAAACACGCTTCAGATTTGGGCAAAACTTTAGTCGTTCGGCTGGGGCCCCACCGAAATTCACCTACAGATAGTAGGGCAGGCTTTAGCCTGCCCTACTATCCAAGGGTTCAGTTTCGGTGTCCCCAGCCTGCACTCCTAAGTTTTGCCGACACCCAAAACAAGGGGGCCAAATCTTCCGCTATTGTTTTTTCGGCCCCGCCCAAAGGTTAATCCGGACTTTGCGCCGAGCCCCCAACGCCCCGCTTCAATTTGCGTTGGGTGGAGCTAGTTTATAATTAAAGATTGGGCTATTATAATGCAAGAGAATGCAGAATTACTTCCCAGCGTTATAGAAAGAAGTCAGTTAGAACATACGAATATTACAAAAACAAAGGAATGGCGAGATTTTGTGAATTCTGTAGGTAAATTAGAACCTATAGTTATAGATAATCCTTTTGTGCCCGAGTTTAATGCTGTATTTTGGGCCTTTGACATCGATAAGCTCTGCAGAGAAATAGCATATGGCTTAGGTTTCATGCGTGCGTATGCGTCATATTATAAAAGCAAATATCAAGAGCAATCTCGTTTCTCTCATTCCGATTTTCATATTACATATTTTGCAAACAATTGTGTTACGAAAATAGATTCTTGTAAGGATAAGATAGCGTTGATGGTTTGGTCTTATTATGTTCCATTTAATCCAGAGGAAAAGCTATTTAGTTATGAAGATATAATTGATCGTCTTAAAGTTCCGAAACGCTATGGGCTTAATTTAAAAAATACCAGTTCTTTTTTAATATATCTTGAAGTACTTAAAAATGAGTGTTTTCAAAAGGTAGAAAAATATCGTCATTTAAAAGTGCATAAACTAGAACCGCAAATTCAAATTTATGGCGTTAGAGGGCATCATGATATAGAATATATGTTTCCACTATTTTATAAAAGGGAAATTGAAGCTCATAGACAAAAATTAAAAAAAATGTACCCAACAACAGATAATTTGTTCTTGAAACGAAAAGAAGAATCAGGCAATATAAACGGTATCTTATATGATAGGAGAAGAGTCGAGGATCGTAATTGGAGTTATAGTGAAGTAGAGCGTATTATAAATAACTGCTTTTTAGATCTTATAAGAGTTGTTGCTAAATGTTGTCAGATAATAAGGTCAAGAAAGCCATTTAGGGGAAAGTATAAGATAAAACAAAGATAGGAATTGTATTGGTTACTATAGACCATTAACCATCGACTTTAGTTCTTTCTCTATGCTCTATGCCCCTTGCTCTATGCTAAGGTAGTTAGTACCGTTTCCCAAGTTGTTCGGGAAAGTGTACCCGATAGGTTGGCGACTTAGTTCTTTTTTAAGTTAAACGTTCTTTACATAACACACAAGCGAGGTTTATGCAATGCGAGGCGCATTAGAAATTTTTTTCCAAATGTCTTTTTAGAACTTACGGCGCGGGAACGGCTAAGATTTTTTATTCTTGGGAAAGTGACCAAGCCGTAAGTTCAAAAAGACGGAAAAAAATTTCAGCACCGAGCATTGCGTAAACCGAGCGACAAAAAGGAGGTGCTAAATGCACAAAACATGTATATGGGTAATGCTGGCGCTTGTAGCGTTAGCAGGAGTATATTGCGCCCCTGTTTACGCAGAGGATGCAGCGTGCGGAATGAGCACAATGGCAGATAAGCCTGCAGCAAAAGACACAGTCGCGGACCCGCCGTACAGGATGATAAAGAGCAATCTTGAAACGCCTGCGGCAGTTCTTGATAGGCTCGCAAAAGGCGAAAACGTGCCTTTGGAGGTCTTGCAAAGGGCAAAGGCAAATGTAGATGAAGCTGTAAATCTGCTTAATGTTCTAATACCAGATAAAGAATAAATACGCAGCACATTTAGGATATGAAAATACTCATCATCAAGTTCGCCGCAATAGGCGATGTGCTTAGGACTACGCCTATTCTTACGGCGCTTCGCAGGAGATATCCTCGCGCTAAAATTACATGGCTTTGCGAGGATATTTCCTATGAAGTACTGCGCGATAACCTTCTTATCAACAGGCTTGTCGTTTTTAACCAGGCAAATCTAACCAGGTTAGAAAAAAGCAGTTGGGATTTGGTTATTAGCCTGGATAAGGATAAAAGGGCATTGCAATCGGCAATCAGGATACCGGCCAGGGTAAAGAAAGGTTTCGGGCAGGATGCAAACGGCAGGCTTATCCCTTTTGATAAAGACAGCGCCTACGCGTACAGGCTGGGCATAGACGATGAATTAAAATTCAGGAAGAACAAAAAAACTTATCAGGAAATTATTTTTGAACAGGCAGGCCTGAAATATAACGGCGAAAAATATGCATTTAATTTGGATAAAAAGGATATAAGCATTGCGACGGAAAGATTAAAAACAAAAGGGCTTTTGAAAAAATCCGTTAAAGTCGGCATAGTCACAGGCAGCGGAAAGGCGTTTGCCGCGAAAAGGCTGCCGTTTGATTCTTACGTTAAGATAATAAAAGGCCTGCTTCATTATCGCGATTTGCAGGTCTCGCTTTTGGGCGGGCCGCGGGAGAAAGCGGTAAATAAAAAATTGATAAGGCTATTCGGGAATTCCATTATAGACACAGGCTGCGATAATACGATAAGAGAATTTGCCGCTATAATAAATAATTGCGACATAATAATAACCGGCGATACGCTTACAATGCACCTTGGCATTGCTTTGGGAAAATATTCAATAGTGTTTTTTGGCTCAACAGCAGCCAATGAAATAGAACTTTACGCAAGAGGCAGGAAACTGTTGCCAAAAATCAAATGTTCACCCTGCTATAAAAAGAGATGCCCCGTAAATGAGAAATGTATGCACCTTATCAGCCCCGAAGGTGTAGTGAACAGCGTGTTGGATGCGGCTAAAAAAATATTAAAGAAAGATCTAAAGGGAAAAATAATATTCTTAGACAGAGACGGCGTTATAAACAAAGAAGGCATGACGCCGAGCGGCTATGTCACTAAGTTGTCTTTATTTATACTTTTACCGCGCGTTAAAGAGGCAGTTAAACTGTTAAAGAACAACGGTTACGATATAATTATCATATCTAATCAGGGCGGGGTATCAAAAGGGCTTTACTCAAAGGCGACACTCGATAGAATAACTGCCAAGATGCTGAAAGAAATTTCCGCGCGCGGTGGAAAGATCGACGAAGTTTATTATTGTACACACAAGAAAGAAGATAATTGCTCCTGCAGAAAGCCAGAGGCAGGGCTTTTCATAACAGCGCTTAAAACAAGAAACATAGACCCTGAACGCACATATTATATTGGCGACACAGAGAGAGATGTCATAGCAGCCAGAAAAGTGGGGCTTAAGACCATCACTGTTTTATCAGGTAAATCAAATATGCCCTATATGAAAAAGCACTGGAAGAAGATGCCCAATTACATTGCTAAGGATTTATATGACGCTGTTGTGAAAATTGTATTAAAGCCTGCCTCACCGGCAGGCAGGGAGGAACAATGAAGCCTCTTATTGAACAATTAAATGAAAAAATTTTAGTCTGCGACGGCGCTATGGGAACGCAGCTTATCAGCAAAGGCCTGCCGCAGGGAGAGAGCCCTGATTATTGGGCTATAAAAAACAGCCGTATCTTATCAGGCATACACAAAGCCTATTTAGATGCAGGTGCTGACATGATTACCTCCAATACATTCGGAGCAAATAGAATTAAGTTAAAGAGGCTTAAACTGCAGAATAAAACTGAACAGATAAATGCGCAGGCCTTAAAAATCGCAAGGGCCGCCTGTGCAAACAGCGCTTATGTTCTTGGAGACATAGGCCCTACAGGAGAATATCTAAAGCCTGTCGGAAATTTGGACTTCAACGACTGCTACAATGCCTTCTTGGAACAGGCCAGGATATTTGAATCTGAAGGCGCCGATGCCATTATAATTGAAACAATGACAGATATTGAAGAGCTAAGGGCTGCTGTGATGGCAGTGAAGGAGAATATTAAGCTGCCTCTTATTGCGTGTATGAGCTTTGGTAAAACAGCAAAAGGAGCTTACAGGACGACATCCGGAGTGAGCATACCGCAGATGGTGCAGCATACTTTGACAGCCGGCTCGGATGTTATCGGTTCAAATTGCGGCGTAGACATAGCGGGGATGATTGAAATAATATCTGAAATGCGCCCGCTGGGCACTGCTTTTATTATTGCCCAGCCCAACGCAGGAGACCCGCAATTGATAAACGGGCAAACCGTATATTCGCAATCTGCAGAAGTTTTTGCAAGGCACCTCGCGCAATTAATAAAAGCAGGCCCGAATATAATCGGCGCATGCTGCGGAAGCACGCCGGAGCATATTAAGAAGATAAGGGAAGCTGTAGAAGGTTAAAGGATAAAGGTTAAAGGATAAAATTATGAAAAAAATACTTGTCTGTTACGCGTCAGCAGGCGAAGGACATAAAAAGGCCGCGTTTGCGGTTTACGAGGCGTTAAGAAGGCTGGTTGCCCCCGATGTACAGGTTACCATGGTGGATTCGCTGGATTATACAAATAATTTCTTTAAGCTTGCGTATGAAAAGATATATATCTTTTTAGTCAAGTACACCCCTACGATATGGGGATTTTTTTATTACATGCTTGATACAAAATTCTTTTTCACCCTTAATCAGCCGTTTCGCGTGATGGTGAATGCGCTAAACACGCGAAGGTTAGTTGATTTTTTAAACAACGAAAAATTTGACATCTGCGTATCCACGCATTTTATGGCTACAGAGGTGATAAGCCGCCTTAAAAGGGAAGGCAGGCTGGATATTAAATTAATAACAGTAATTACCGATTTTCAATCGCATCTTTTCTGGCTTTCAAAAGGAGGGGATGCTTTTGTCGTTGCGGCAGACAGCACGAAGCAGGAACTTATTTCGCGCGCCATAGCAGAAGATAAAATAACGGTTTGCGGCATCCCGATCGAGGATAAATTTTCTGTTGAAAAAAGTAAGGATGAGATCATACAAAAGCTAAAGGTCACAAGGCCGAAATTTACTATTTTGGTCATGGGCGGCGGATACGGCGTAGGCCCTATCAAGGAGATAGTGATGCAGCTTCAGGGGCTTAAACAGGACTGCCAGATATTGGTTGTCTGCGGCAGAAACAAGAACCTGTTTAAAGAGCTTTCTGCTTTAAAGGAAAAATTTAAAAGGCCCACATTTATATTTGGATTCTGCAACAATATGGATGAAATTATGTATTTGTCGGATGTTATGATATCCAAGGTCGGAGGGCTTTCTTCATCGGAATCCCTGGCAAGCGAATTGCCTATCGTGGCTATTTCGCCCATACCGGGCCAGGAAATGAGAAATGCCAAGTTTTTATTAAAACACAACATAGGGTTTCTGATAAAAAGGCCAAATGAGGTTGACGGTGTTGTAGAAGGCTTGATATCGGACGAATCGAAATTCGACGAGATAAAACAAAAAATAGCGCAAATAGCAAAGCCTAAATCCGCGCAGGCAATAGCAAACCTTACATTAAAATGGATAAAGAATTAGCCCAGATTGTAAAGGCGTTAAAAAATTACATGAGCATGGAAGCAGAATGCGGCATGCTGGAAGCTCCCCTTAGAGGGCTTATCGCGCCTGCCGCCGGCGGAAATATTGCCACTAAGCAAAAGAATTTTATTGCAGAAGACAGGGCCTGCGCGTTATCCAACATCGAAGAAGTTGTAAAGCGCTGCAGCGAGTGCGAGCTTTTTAAAACAAGGAGAAATACTGTTTTCGGAGAAGGAAACGCGAGGGCTTCTTTAATGTTAATAGGCGAAGCCCCTGGCATGGAGGAAGATGTGCAGGGCAGGCCTTTTGTAGGAAGGGCGGGCAAGCTGTTAAACAGCATAATAGAGGCAATTAATATGAAGCGCGAAGATGTTTATATCGCGAATTGCCTGAAATGCCGCCCGCCGCAAAACCGCACGCCTTTACCCTCCGAAATTGTTGCATGCAGAAATTACCTTACCCAACAGATTGAAATAATAAAACCCAGGGTAATCTGCTGCCTGGGCAGGCCCGCTGCCCAGAGCCTTCTTATGACAGATTTGCCCATAGGCAAAGTGAGGGGTAAGTTTTACGACTATAACGGCATAAAGGTTATGCCCACTTTTCATCCTGCCTATTTATTACGAAACCCCAATGATAAGAGATTGGTCTGGGAAGACTTCAAGAAAATCCGCGATGAGTTAAAAAAATGAACCGTTTTGCCAAAGTCCTAGTAAACCTTCCTGTCGAAGGCCCTTTTGATTACGAGATTCCAAAATCCATGGAAGACAGGATTCAAAGAGGCTCGCGTGTGTGGGTCAGCTTCGGAATAAGAAGGCTGGTCGGATATGTGATTGATTTTTCTTGCGAATCATCTGTTTCTTCGACTAAGCAGATAGACGAGCTTATAGATGATGCGCCTATTTTAGGCGAAGAGATGCTCGCTCTTACAAAAGAAATATCAAAACATTACATGTGCAGCTGGGGCGAGGCCATTGAGGCGGCAGTCCCATCGAGCCTTAAAAAAGGAAAGACTAAAGTCAAGATGCGAAACAAAGAGCAGGAAGAAATCCCGGTTCCCAGCGTGCATTTTACCCCTACGCAACAG
This sequence comes from Candidatus Omnitrophota bacterium, assembly GCA_043797125.1. Lineage (GTDB taxonomy): Bacteria > Omnitrophota > Gorgyraeia > JABMRG01 > JAFGKX01 > JAZDPX01. The sequence goes on along the minus strand of JAZDPX010000033.1, from coordinate 19,756 downwards.
CAGGATAAGGCCCTGCAGAGTATATACAGCGCAATAGATATAAATGAGCCGCGCACATTTTTGCTTCACGGCATTACAAGCAGCGGAAAGACAGAAGTGTATCTGCAGGCAATAGCAAAGATACTTAAAGCCGGCAAGTCATGCATTGTGCTTGTTCCTGAAATTTCTCTTACTCCCCAGGCAACAGAAAGATTTAAAAGCCGTTTTCAGGAAAAGGTGGCTGTGTTTCATAGCAGGCTTACCGGCGGGCAAAAACATCATGAGTGGAAAAAGATAAAAGACGGCACATGCCATATAGTTGTAGGCGCGCGCTCGGCAATATTTGCGCCCCTTAAAAATCTGGGGCTGTTAATAGTTGACGAAGAACATGACACATCTTACAAACAGCAGGATACTCCGCGTTATAACGCAGTCTGGGTAGCTGTTAAAAGGGCCCAGCTTAACAACGCGGTGGTGATATTGGGCAGCGCGACGCCTTCTCTGGAGTCATATTACAAGGCGAAGAACAAAGAATACGAGCTTTTGGAATTAAAAGAAAGAATCCAGAAAAGGCCACTGCCGTCCGTAAATATTGTGGATATGAGGCAGGAGATTATCCAGAGAAAAAATAGGCGCATAGTATTTTCGCGCATCTTAAGAGACGCTATCGCAGAAACAATTGATAAGAATGAGCAGGTGATATTGTTTTTAAACCGCCGCGGTTTTTCCACGTACGCAAATTGCAGAAAATGCGGTTATGTATTCCGCTGCAAAAAATGCAATATAGCCTTAAACTACCACTCGGATAAGAAGAAATTGATCTGCCATCATTGCAATTACCAGATAGACCCTTGCGATATCTGCCCGGAGTGTAATTCTGCGTATGTAAGTTATTTTGGTTTCGGCACCCAGAGGATAGAAAGCGAGCTGCATAAATTTTTTCCGACTCAAGGGATAATACGCATGGATACGGACTCCACGCTTAAAAGGCAAAGCCACGGCCAGATATTAAGAAGCTTTGCCAGCGGAAAATCAAAAATTTTGGTAGGAACGCAAATGGTGGCCAAGGGGCATGATTTTCCGCAGGTTACCTTAGTCGGAGTTATATCCGCTGACACGGCGCTAAACCTGCCTGATTTCAGGGCAGGCGAAAGGACATTTCAGCTTCTTACGCAGGTAGCCGGAAGGGCAGGCAGGGGTTCCTCCCCGGGGCGGGTAATAATACAGACTTACGCGCCGCATCATTATGCGATAATTTCCTCGATAGCGCACGATTATAAGGGATTTTATAAAAAAGAGGTCGAATTAAGAAAAGAGTTGCTGCTTCCGCCGTTTTCGGATATCATAAATATCAGCCTGCGTTCTTACAAGGAAGAAAAGGCGAAAGCAAAAGCGCAGGAACTGGTCGATGAGCTTAGCCGGGTCAAATTAGCCGATTGTTATGAAATTGCGGGGCCTATTCCCGACATGCTTTACAGGCTGCGCAGGCTGTATCGCTGGAACGTGATAATAAAGGTTAAAGACTCTAAGAAGGTAACAGAAAAACTGACAAGCGTGCTGAAGGGTTTTAGATCATCCTTAAGCGTGCGCTTGGCAGTGGATGTAAACCCGATGTAAAATGAATATAATATTTTTTGGAACATCAGAATTTGCTGTCGCAAGCCTCCAAACTCTTGCGAAGAGCGCTCATAAAATCCAGGCGGTTATTACAAGGCCCGATAAAAAAGCAGGCCGCGGAATGCAAATGCAGGCATCCCCGGTTAAAGAGGCTGCCGAAGAACTCGGGCTTTTAGTTTACCAGCCTGAAAACCTTTTATCAGAAAGCGCAATCAGCGCGCTAAAGCTGAAACCGGCAGACATTTTTGTTGTCATTGCATACGGAGAGATACTGAAAAAACAAATACTTGATATGCCAAAAAGATATTGTATAAATTTACACGCTTCTTTACTTCCTAAATACAGAGGCGCTGCTCCCTGCAACTGGGCAGTTATAAACGGCGAAAAAAGAACGGGAGTAACAATAATAAAGTTAAATGAACAAATGGATGCAGGGGATATTATTACAAGCCAGTCTGTGGATATCTCGGCAGGCGAGACATCGCAAGATCTGGATAAGCAGCTCGCTTTAATAGGCGCAGAGACCTTGCTTGCCACCATAGATTTAATTGAGGCGAAAAAAGAAAAATTAATAAAGCAGGACGAAACTTATCTAACGTATGCGCCGAAGCTTACAAAGAAAGACGGCCTTATTGATTGGAAAAAAAAGGCTAAGCAGATAAACAACCTTATACGCGGCACCCAACCCTGGCCTAGCGCGTACACATATTTGGATAAGATGCTATTAAAGATATATAAGGCTAAAGCAGAGGAATTGCTTTTGGAAACAAAGCCCGGGCTGGTAGCGGAAGTTGGAAAGATGAGCTTTACCGTTGCCTGCGGCGAGGGCGCATTAGAGATATTGGAAGTTCAGCTTGAAGGCAAGAGACGAATGAGCGCCGAAGAATTCCTGCGCGGTGCAGATTTAAAGGCCGGGCAAAGGCTGGGGTGATCCGCCTTCGTGTATCGGGTTAGGTTCGGAGTAGATAGCCTTCGGCGGATGATCCGCCGTACGTTATCTACTACGAAGTTCAAAAGCAAGGAAGGCGGATCATTTTTCGCTTGCAGTATTAGTGATATATGTTACAATACTACTTCAAAAAACGAAAGGAGCAGCAAAAATGGCAACAAAAGTAGGTATTAACGGATTTGGCAGGATAGGCAGGCTGGTTTTTCGTTGCGCATTGGAGAACAAGGTAAAAGACATTGATTTTGTGGCGGTAAATGACCTTACTGACGCAAAGACGCTTGCCCATTTATTAAAATACGATTCCAGTTTCGGCATCTTGCCTAATAAAATTGAACACACAGAAGATTCTATAGTTGTGGACGGTAAAAAAATAAAGGTTACATCCGAGAAAGACCCGTCTAAACTTCCTTGGGCCAGCCTTGGCGCGGAAATAGTTGTGGAATCAACAGGTATATTTACGGATGCGCAAAACGCAAGCCTTCATCTTAAGGCCGGCGCAAAAAAAGTGATAATTTCCGCTCCTGCGAAAGGCGATATAAAGACCGTTGTGTTGGGAGTAAACGAAGCAACCTATGATCCCGCAAAGGATAATATAGTGTCAAACGCATCCTGCACCACAAACTGCATAGCGCCTGTTGTAAAAGTTATAATGGATAAATTTAAAGTAATTAAAGGGCTTATGACCACAATACATTCGTACACCAACGACCAGCCTATTCTGGATTTTGCGCATAAAGACCTGCGCCGCGCGCGCGCAGGAGCGCTTTCAATGATACCAACAACAACCGGCGCTGCCAAGGCAGTTGGCCTGGTTATCCCTGAGCTAAAGGGAAAATTAGACGGGCTTGCTATACGCGTTCCTACTCCCACTGTTTCGCTGGTGGACGTGGTCATGCAGGTTGGCAGGGAAGTTACTAAAGAAGAAGTTAACAAGGCCCTCGAAGAGGCGGCAGCCGGCAAGTTGAAGGATATATTAGGATTCTGCAAGGCCCCGCTTGTATCCATAGATTTTAAGAAAAACCCGCTCTCCTCTATTGTTGATGCTGATAACACCTTCTGTATTGGTGATATGGTAAAAGTTTTATCCTGGTATGACAACGAATGGGGTTACAGCTGCAGGGTTATTGACCTGATTAAGCATATGGCAAGCAGGGGATAAAAAATCGCGAGAAAACTTCTTACACTTCTTGTTGTCTTTGCCGTTGCGCTGACAGTATTTTATTATCTGTGGCTTGCCCCGCGCTATGTTGTGCCCATACTCATGTATCACAGCGTAAGCGAAAAAGGCGATGACTCGCTCTGCGTGAGCCAGGATAGTTTCAACAGGCAGATGGCATATATAAAGTGGAAAGGTTATAATGTCATTAGTCTGGATGAGCTTGTTGAAGGCATAAAAAATAAAAAGGCATTCAAACGCGATACTATAGTAATTACATTTGATGACGGCTACAAGGACAATTATAAGTACGCCCATCCTATTTTAAAAAAATGCGGCTTTTCGGCCACAATCTTTGTTGCGTCAAACGCTATCGGCAAAGAAAAAGAACGCCTTAACTGGCAAGAGATGATTGAAATGGCGCAAAATAGCAAAATAAGTTTCGGCGCCCACACGAGAAATCATTCGTATCTGCCGGAAGTAAAAGGCGAAGCAGAATTAAGGAATGAAATACTGGGTTCTAAAGAAGACATAGAGAAAAATATAGGTAAAGGAGCGGATTATTTTTGTTATCCTACAGGCGGGTTTACGGAAGAAGTTAAAACCATAGTTAAAGAGTCAGGTTATAAAGGCGCCTGCACTACCAATCGTGGTTTTGCCAGGAACAATCAGGATATTTACGAATTAAAAAGAATAAAGATTAAAAATTCAGATTTTGTCGATAATCCTTTAAGTTTTTGGATTAAGTTGTCAGGTTACTATAACATCTTAAGAAAAGGCAAAAAGCCGTATTAAGAAAAAATGAAATTATTTTTCACAGATGATCGCAGATTAAAAGAAACAGATGATCGCAGATATTTTATCTGTGATCATCTTGCATCCTTTAATCTGTGCTAATCTGCGCAAAGTCACTTTAAAGAAAGAAGGAGCAATAGATGCAAAAGAAGACCGTAAAAGATGTAAACTTAAAAGGTAAAAGAGTGCTTATGCGTGCGGATTTTAATGTGCCGCTTGATGAAAACAACAATATCACCGATGATATAAGAATAAAGGCCGCTATGCCTACTATGGAGTATATTTTACAGCAGGACGCCAAGCTCATTCTTATGAGCCATTTAGGCAGGCCAAAAGGCGAAACAAAGGACGGTCTAAGCCTTGCGCCGGTGGCAACGCGCTTGGAAGAGCTGTTGGGCAGGCCCGTTAAAAAACTCAATGACTGCATAGGCCAGCAAGTACAAGAGGCTGTTAATAAAATGCAAGCAGGCGACGTTATACTTCTTGAGAACTTAAGATTTCACAAGGAGGAGACGAAAAACGACCCCGAGTTTGCAAAGCAGCTGGCGTCATTGGCAGATGTATTTGTAAACGATGCGTTCGGGACCTGTCACAGGGCCCACGCATCTACCGAAGGAGTGACGCATCATCTTGAATCGGTTGCGGGTTTTTTGGTGGAAAAAGAAATTGAATATTTTCAGAAGATAGTTACGTTGCCTGATAAGCCCTTTGTTCTTATCTTAGGAGGCGCAAAGGTATCTGATAAGATTCCTGTAATAGAAAACATGCTTTCCAAGGTAAATACGATTCTTATCGGCGGGGCAATGGCATACACATTTCTTAAGCAGTTAGGCGTAAACATCGGTTCGTCAAAATATGAAGAGGAAGTAGCCAATCTTTCAAAAGTAACGCTTGATAAGGCGAAGATTATGGAAGTTGAAGTGGTGCTGCCCGTTGACCATATTGTCTGCGATAATATTGACGAGCCAAAAATAATAAAAACAACAGACAAAGCAGACATTGACGAAGGTTTTATCGCAGTGGACATAGGTCCGCAGACAGTAAAACTTTTTAAGGATAAATTACGAGGCGCAAGGACCATTGTGTGGAACGGGCCTATGGGCATATTTGAGAAAGATGAATTTGCAAAAGGCACAAAGGCAATTGCAGAGGCGCTCGTAAATTCAGGCGCCACCACTGTTATAGGCGGCGGCGACAGCGCGGCAGCTGTAAGCAAATTTAATCTTGACGATAAGATGTCGCATATATCCACCGGCGGCGGGGCATCTTTGGAATATCTGGAAGGAAAGATATTGCCCGGCATAGCAGCGCTGACTGATAAATGAAATGAGGCCATGACTTACGGAGCGATAGCGACGTAAGTCATAAGGCCGAATTTCATTGCGAGCCCCGAATGGGCGAAGCAATCTAATAAAGAGAGATGATATGTTAAAGTGTCAAGCTTTCCCAGAGAATAGTATACTATTCTCTGAACCCTTAACCAAGGAGGAAAGCATGACACGAGCTTTCACGAAAGAGTACGATACTTTTATTGGCATAGATGTCGATAAGAATAATTTTTCTTTTACCATAATTGACAATGATATCATGAAAAAACCTAAAACAATTCCATCTGATCCTGAACAGTTGTATAATTACATTCGTAAGCACTATCCAGACAAACAGGTCCTTTGCGCTTATGAAGCCGGGCCCACTGGATATGGCTTATACGATCATCTTGCGTTGAACGAATGCGAATGTCTGGTTGTATCGCCAAATACTATACCTAAAGCCAGTAATGAAAAAGTAAAAAATAATAACATGGATTCACGAAAAATAGCTGAAAACCTCCGTGCCGGCAGATTAAAGTCGATACGAGTTCCCGTAGGCAACTACCGTGAGCTGCGAAATCTGGTTAAGATCAGGGAGAATTATGCGGACGCCCGTAAAGTCGCAAAACAACGTATCAAATCTTTACTGTTGCATGCCAGTTTATACCAGTTTATCAAAGAACCGGACAAGAGTTGGTCTAATCGATTTATTCAAAATCTTAAGCAAATACCATGCACCAATGCGGTCCGCGCCAGGCTGGATATGTTGCTTATGGATCTTGACTACGCACGCAATCAGCTACTCGCAAGCCACCGCTATTTGAGAAAGTTTGTTAATAACACCGTTGATATTCGTCGTAATGTCGAATTTGCACTATCTGTCCCAGGTATTGGTTTTATAACTGCCGTCTCTCTTTTTGCCAAAAGCGGAGATCCAGCGCGCCTGCAAAATACAAGGGAGCTGGCCGGGTTTATAGGGTTAACCCCAACAGAACATTCAACAGGTAATACCGAACATCGTGGGCCAATATCCCATTTGGGCGACAGTAAATTGCGTATTTTACTCGTTGAAGCCGCATGGGGCGCGATACGTCGAGATGCTGAACTTAGACACTTTTACCATAGGATCGCTAGCAGAAATCACCCGAAAAGGCGCTTCGCAAAAAGCTATTGTAGCTGTAGCGCGCAAACTAACAGAACGGTTATACCGCGTTTTAAAAGATCAACGAAAATATCTTGTTCATTGAAGTTTACGTATACACGGCAAGGAACGGGTTCTTTCGAGACGCCTCGAAAGCAATCAGAGCATTATGCTCGTAGTGAGAAAGAGACTCGGAAGAACTATAACGAACCATCAGTAAGTGTGATCCATTGAGGATGCCACGAATAACAGATAGTTCCGATCTGCTGTGCAGTGTTTTTCAAAGAACAAAAAGGAGATATAAAATAATAACTTTTAATTAGCTTGACACTTTACATAACAGATTGCTTCGTCGCCTGAAGAAAGCAAAGGCTTCTCGCAATGGGCATAATGGTTAATTAGTGTTGTTATTTTTTAAAAAACAGTACCATTTAAGGTAGTGAATTTTATGCTTTTGGCTTAAGCCACGATGCCTTCTGTAATCAGCCTTAAGCCGTGAATAATAACCTTCTAAGGCATTTGTTGTGGATGGAATATTTGGTTCTTTTAAATAATGAAACATATCAGGTAATGCGTTATTTATTAAAACTATGGTTCTCTTAAGATCTTTAAACGCAATATTAGTTACTGGCAATGATTTGACAAATTCTTTATATTTAGTTAACCAGTTTCTATAACTGTTGATAAAAACATCACGCTCTTTGATAGACTTCATGGTACATAAACTGCCTAAAAGGCGCCTTAATTCTATGCCGGCTTCTGTTTTGGGGTATGTTCTTAGCCAGCGCATACCTTCACGCTGAATGTGATATAAACAACGCTGAATACTAATTTTTGACCAGACAGCATTAATAGCCCTAATAACAGATATTTCTCCATCCATGATGATATAAGAAGGATTTAAGCCTTGTTTTTTGAGCCGTTCAAACCAAGGTTGAGCAGCCTTAAAACCTTCTTTCTTTGCATAGATATTAGAGATAATGTCTTTTGTTTTTGCGTCCATTAAGCTTATTAGGCATCCATTTTTATGAAAATATGTACCGTCATAAATTATGTATTTATACTGCGCGTAATCAATGAATTCATCAGGCAATTTATCAAGCCAATAATTTTTAATTAGTTTAAGTTTAAAATGGCTATGTCCTGATAATTTGCATAATTGGCGTATGCTATAACCTTCTTTGACCCACAGCTTAAACCAGCTCTGCTCTTTGAGTTGCTTAGCATCAGGTCTTCTCCAAATGAAGGTTTTGGAACACGCTTTACAATAATATCTTTGTTTGTTTTGTTTAGTTTTTCCACTTCGCTTCACCTGCGCAGAAGAGCAGTAGTAACAATGTTTTTTTTGGCATTATAGTCATCCTTTACTAAAACGGTTTAGTAATACAGTACAAAATAAAGCATATTACGAATAATAACATAGAGTTACAATTTTAACCAGCAACACTTTTTAACCATTATGCCCGCAATGACGCATAGGAGACATTATGAATAGAAAACCCTTCATAGCCGGAAACTGGAAAATGTATAACACCATCAAAGAATCAGTTGAGCTTATTACTCAACTTAAGCGCGATTTAAGCAATGTGGAATACGCTGATATAGCAGTATGCCCGCCTTTTACAGCTTTATCCGATTCCAGGGAGATTTTAATAGACTCAAATATTAAATTAGGCGCCCAGGATCTTTATTGGGAAAAAGAAGGCGCCTACACCGGAGAAGTTTCCGCAAGGATGCTTAAGGATGTCGGCTGCGAATTTGTTATTATCGGCCATTCCGAAAGGCGAAAATATTTTAAAGAGACAAACGAGGATGTCAACAAGAAGATAAAAGCCGCTCTGGCTGCTGGATTAGGGCCCATTGCCTGTGTCGGCGAGACGCTGGAAGAAAGAGAACATGGTAAAACGTTCGATGTGGTAAAGGCCCATGTCCACGGGGCGCTTACTGGACTTTCCAATGAGGATGTGCTAAAATTAGTGATTGCATATGAACCTGTTTGGGCAATAGGAACAGGTAAGACAGCTACCCCGGGTCAGGCGCAAGAAGTGCATTCTTATATACGGGAATTATTAACCGAATTATACAACGAAGAAATTTCCCAAGCGATAAGGATACAATACGGCGGAAGCGTCAAACCCGAAAACATAAAAGACCTTATTGCTCAAGCTGATATAGACGGCGCATTAGTTGGAGGCGCCAGCTTAAAATCTGATTCTTTTGTGGGAATCGTGAAAGGAAGTAAATAAAATGTATGCTTTTATATTGGTGATACATATAATAGTGAGCCTTATTTTAGTAGCAGTTATTTTACTGCAGGCAGGAAAGGGAGGCGGCCTTGCCGACACTTTTGGCGGCGGCGGCGGCGCTGCGACAATTTTCGGACAGAAGGCATCTGTGTTTTTAACGCGCGCTACTTCGGTAAGCGCTGTAGTATTTCTGTGCACGTCCCTTGCTTTGGCAGTAGTATCAAGCAAGAAAAGCAAATCATTAATGGACAGGGTGAGCGTTGCTCCTGTTGCAGCAACCCAGGCTCAGCAGGCCCCTGTTACAACAACCGAGACTGCGCAAATTCCTGTGCAAGCGGCTGAGGCAGTGCAAACCCCTGTTGCTGTTCAGGAAGAGAAAACTCCTCCGGCAGAACCGGTTACTGCCGAATAACAATGTTTTTTAAAGACAAGCTTACAAAATATAAGCTGCCAATTATTTTGGCAGCTTTTTTATTTTCTGGATGCGGTTTTCAAGGGGAATATCCGGCTGCCTCATACATAGTAACCGCGTCCATAGGCGATGCGCGCTCTTTAATACCAATGCTTGCCACAGACACCGCCTCCGCGGAGATTTGTTCGGTTGTTTACAACGGTTTAGTTAAATATGATAAGGACATAAACTTAGTCGGGGATTTGGCGCAAAGCTGGGAAATACTCGATGAAGGCGTAAGAATAATATTTCATTTAAGAAAAGACGTGAAATGGCATGACGGCGTAGGCTTTAGCGCGAAGGACGTGGAATTTACATATAAAAAATTAATAGACCCCCAAGTAAAAACAGCTTACGGCGGAGATTTCCAGAAGATAAAACAATTAAACATTATAGATGATTATACTGTTGAGGTGATATACAACGAGCCGCACGCGCCTGCGATATCATCCTGGGGCATGCCCATAATCGCGTATCATTTATTGAAGGATGAGGACTTAAACACTTCCAAGCACGCAAGAGCTCCTGTAGGCACGGGCCCTTATAAATTCAGGAAATGGATTACCGGCGAAAAGATAGAACTTGTTTCAAACAGCGATTATTTCGAAGGCAGCCCACGCATTGATAATTATATATACAGGATAATCCCCGATAACGCCGGCATGTTTTTGGAGCTTCAGGCAGGCGGTGTTGATATAATGGATCTTACGCCTTTGCAGTATAAACGCCAGACTGACACGCCATTTTTTAAAAATAATTTTAATAAATATAAATACGCCTCATTCGGCTACACATACCTCGGCTACAACCTTAAGAATGAAAAATTTAAGGACCTAAGAGTCAGGCAGGCTTTAGATTTCGCGGTTGATAAAAACGAGCTTATAGACGGGGTTCTTTTGGGTTTAGGAAGAATAGATACAGGCCCGTTTGTTCCTGAGTCATGGGCATATAATCCCGGCGTGCGCCCGCGCCCCTTTGACCCTGAAAAGGCGAAAGAACTTCTTAAAGAAGCAGGCTGGCAGGATACGGACAACGACAGCTGCCTAGACAAGGACGGGCAGGCTTTTGAATTTACCATAATGGTAAATCAAGGCAATGACTCTCGCGCGCAGGCAGCGCAGATTATTCAAAAGCGCCTCGCGCAAATAGGCGTAAAAGTTAAGATAAAGACAGTAGAGTGGAGTGTTATGATAACAGAGTTTATAAATAAAAGAAGGTTTGAGGCGGTGCTTATGGGTTGGGGCCTTGCCAGAGAGCCGGATTGTTTTGATATATGGCACTCCTCCAAAACAAAAGAGGGGGAGTTTAATTTTATAAGCTATAATAATCCTGAAGTCGACGAGCTGCTTGTAAAGGGGAGGCGCATATTTGATAAGCCAGAGCGCGCCAAGATTTATCATCGCGTACACGAGATTCTTTACGATGAGCAGCCGTATATGTTTTTATGGATTGCGGATTCGCTTCCAATTGTGAATAAAAGAATAAAAGGCATAGAAGCCGCCCCTGCCGGAATATACCATGATTTTATACATTGGTATATTGAGCCGAATAATAAAAGGGGACACTTTGCAGCACAAAAAACCCGAAAGTAACGCGAAAGTTTTTTGTGGGCAAAGTGTCCCCTATGGAGTTATATGAGCCGTTATATTTTACATAGGCTACTCGGCATAATCCCGCTCCTAATCGGCATTACCATAATATCTTTCGCTATAATCCACCTCGCGCCGGGCGAGCCGACACAACTCGCGACAAATATGGACCCTAAAGTAACATTAGAGGCGCGCCAGCGTTTAATGCATCTTTATGGCTTAGATAAGCCTTTGCATATTCAATACATAAACTGGTTTATGCGCCTTGCAAGGTTTGATTTTGGCGAATCTTTTTTAGACGGAAGAAACGTTATTGAAAAGATTGCGGAGCGCCTGCCTGTCACTCTGCTTATAAATGTGCTTTCTTTATTATTAATTCTTATAATCGCCATTCCCATTGGCATAACCAGCGCTGTCAGAGTTAATTCTTTGTATGATAAGTTTATGACAGTGTTTGTATTTGCCGGATTTGCGATGCCTTCTTTTTGGCTTGCGCTTTTATTAATGTCTTTTTTCGGGATACAATTGCATCTTTTGCCTGTCTTAGGAATTAAATCCTTGTTTTTTGAGGATTTGTCTATTTGGGGTAAGATTTTTGATGTGGCAAGACATCTTATTTTACCTGTTTTTGTAGCGGCATTTGTTAGCTTAGCCGGCATGTCCAGGTATATAAAAACAAATATGATTGAGGTATTGCATAAAGATTACATACGCACAGCAAGGGCAAAGGGCCTGCCTGAATCACAAGTTATTTACAAGCACGCTTTAAAAAACGCGCTTTTGCCTGTTATCACAATATTGGGGCTTTCTATTCCCGGATTAATAGGGGGCAGTATCATAACAGAGACGATTTTCTCGATACCCGGGATGGGACGCCTCGCTTTTGAGGCTGTTATGGCAAGGGATTACCCCGTAATAATGGCGGAGCTTGTAATCGCCGCGCTATTAACTTTATTAGGGAATTTAATCGCGGATATAAGTTATTCCTGGGCAGATCCGAGAATTCGAGTAGGAAAAGGAGGGTTATAGCGTTGTGCGTTATAGCGTTCGAACGCAATAACGCAATTACGCAATAACGCAATAACGAACATGAGAAAAGTTTTCAAAAATAAGTTTACTTTTTTCGGCGCATCTATAGTGTTGCTTTTGGCGCTTGTCGCAATTTTCGCGCCCAAGATAGCGCCTTATGGCCCTACTGAAATTAATATACAAGACGCATTGCTTGCGCCTTCTTTTGAGCATTTGCTTGGCACAGACCAGTTAGGAAGAGATGTATTCAGCCGAATGGCATATGGCGCGCGCATATCATTGCTTATAGGATTTGTCGCCGTAGGTATTTCTATATTTATCGGGCTTATAATAGGCTCAATAGCAGGTTATTATGGCGGCAAAATAGACGCCGTGTTAATGCGTTTTGTGGATATGATGCTGTGTTTTCCAAGCTTCTTTTTAATATTGGCCTTGATAGCAATACTTGAGCCCAACATATTCATAATAATGGCAGTGATAGGCATCACAAGCTGGATGGGGACTGCGCGCCTTATAAGAGCGGAAATACTTAGTTTAAAAGAGCGCGAGTTTATACAAGCAGCTAAAGTTTTAGGCGCAAGCGACTTTCGCATAATAACAACCCATCTTATTCCAAATGGCATTGGCCCGGTTTTAGTAAGCGCTGTCTTGGGCGTAGCTGTCGCTATTTTAATAGAGTCATCTTTAAGTTTTCTCGGCATAGGCGTTCAGCCGCCGACTCCGAGCTGGGGAAATATTCTTATGGAGGGAAAGGCAACCTTAGGCGTATGCTGGTGGCTGATTTTGTTTCCGGGATTAGCGATATTTATCACTGTTATGGGATATAATTTGTTGGGAGAAGGGTTAAGAGAGCATGCTTCTCGAAATTAAAAATTTAAAAGTCTCATATTTTGGCGCTGATATGCCTACAGACGCTGTTAATGGCGCGAATTTAAGCATAAGCGAAGGCGAGGTTTTGGCTTTAGTTGGCGAGTCTGCATGCGGCAAAAGCACGCTTGCTTTATCAATAGCAAAGCTAATATCGCCGCGTGACGGCAGAATAACAGACGGCGAGATTATATTCAATAATAAAGATGTAATGAGGCTGTCTTGCGATGAGCTAAGAGATTTGCGCGGCAAAGAATTATCCTACATTTTTCAAGAGCCGGCATCGTCGTTAAACCCGGTTTTTACGATAGGCCAGCAGATAACAGAAGTCCTGCTGACCCATACAAAAACAACGAAGCTTCAAGCAAAAACAAAGGCCTTGGATGTACTGAGCCTAGCTCAATTAGCAGATCCTGAAAGAATTTTTTCCTCATATCCTCACCAGTTATCAGGCGGAATGAAGCAAAGAGCCATGATAGCTATGGCAACTGTTTTAAAGCCTAAACTTTTGATAGCGGATGAGCCAACAACCGCTTTGGATGTTACTGTGCAGGCGAAAATAATCGAACTTCTTAAAAGGCTAAAAGCGGATTTAGGGCTTTCGATTTTATTTATCACGCATGATTTAAACCTTGTATCAACCATTGCGGATAGAATCGCTGTTATGTATAAGGGTAAAATCGTGGAGGTTTGCGAAAGAAAAGAATTTTACTCAAGCCCAAAACATGATTACACAAAGATGCTGCTTACCACATTAAAGGATTTAAAGGATGTTAAAAGCAAAAGCGCTTAAAAAATACTTCTGCAAGGTAAAGGCTGTTGACGGTGTGGATATTGAGCTCCAAGAAAAACAGACCCTTGGCATTGTGGGGGAAACAGGCTGCGGAAAAACTACCCTGGCAAAACTGCTCGTCGGGCTTTACAAGCCGGATGAAGGCGGTGTTTATTATAAAGAGAAAGATATATTTTTGGCAAAGGGCAGGGAGCTTAAAGCAATAAGAAAAGATATCCAGATGGTTTTTCAGGACCCGTTCAGCAGTCTAGACCCGAAAATGAGGATAAAAGATATACTTAAAGAAGGTATAACCATTCACGATATAGTAAAACCAAAAGACGCGCCTCAAAGACTGAATGAGTTGCTTGATATGGTAGAAATGCCAAGAGCCGCATTAAACAGATACCCGCACGAGCTAAGCACAGGAGAAAAACAGCGCATAGCAATAGCAAGGGCCCTATCCTGCGAACCAAGAATAATAATATGCGACGAGCCTGTTTCATCCTTAGATGTCTCTATCCAGGCCAAAATCCTGCATTTATTAATGGGCCTTCAGCGAAGATTAGGGCTTTCATATGTCTTTATCTCCCATGATATATCCATAGTTAAGGCGATAAGCGATAGAGTTGCCGTAATGTATAACGGTAAAATCATAGAACAGGGCCCAAGCAAGCAAATCTGCGAAAGGCCCACCCAGGAATACACAAGGGAGCTTATGGCTAGCGCTAATTACGCGCTTTAATTCTTTTTCCTTTACAAATACCCGATTTTTCATATAATACATATACTATGCTAAAAGAAAGTGTAATTATAAGAAAAGCGAAGATATCTGACGCGGTCCCGATACAAAAGCTTATACAACAGTATGCCGAATCAGATGTTATGCTTATGCGCCCTCTTATGCAGATTTACGAGGAGATAAGGGATTATTTCGTGGCTTTAAAGGGCAAGACTGTCATAGGCTGCTGCGCTTTGCATGTGTGCTGGAAGGATTTAGCCGAAATAAAGGCGTTGGCAGTGAAGCCCAAGTTCAAAGGTAAAGGCATAGGCAGAATGCTTGTTGAGGCAAATCTGCAGGAAGCTGTGAATATAAAGATAAAAAAGGTTTTCTGCCTGACATATATACCGAGGTTTTTCAGGAAATTCGGATTCAGAAAAATAGATAAAAAGTACCTTCCGCACAAGATATGGAATGAGTGCATAAACTGTCCTAAATTCCCCAAATGCGACGAAGTATCAATGATAAAAACATTCAGATAAAAATGAGCATGACGATAACCGAAAAAATCCTTACCGCCCACTGCGGCAAGCAAAAAGTTTTACCAGGCGAATTTATAAACGCCAAGGTGGATTTTTGTCTTGGCAATGATATCACAGCGCCTCTGGCAATCGAGGAAGTAAGGCGCGCAGGCGTTAAAAAGGTGTTTGATAATAAAAAGATAGCTCTTGTGCCGGATCACTTTACCCCGAATAAAGATGCCCAAAGCGCCAGGCAGTGCAAAAAGCTGGCTGAGTTCGCTGCTGAATATAAAATCGAAAATTACTTTGAGCAGGGAAGAGTCGGCGTTGAGCACGCGCTTTTACCCGAACTCGGGCTTATTAAGCCCGGAGACCTGGTGATAGGCGCTGATTCGCATACCTGCACATACGGCGCGTTAGGCGCTTTTTCAACAGGTATGGGTTCCACTGATTTGGCAGCTGTTATGATTACAGGCAAATGCTGGTTTAAGGTGCCTGAATCCATAAAGTTTGTGTATAAAGGCAAATTGAAAAAGTGGGTAGGAGGAAAAGACTTAATACTTCTTACGATAGGCGATATCGGCGTTGACGGAGCGCTTTACAAAGCAATGGAATTTACAGGGCCTGTTATCAGCGCTTTGCCTATGGATGACAGATTCGCGATGTGTAATATGGCTATTGAGGCAGGGGGAAAGAACGGGATTATTGCGCCTGATAAAATTACCAAAAACTATACGCTATCCGCTATACGCTATCCGCTATTATCTGGCAAAGATGCTAAATATGCCAAGACCTGCGAATACGATGTTACAAAACTCGAACCTCAAGTGGCGTGCCCGCATTTGCCGAGTAATGTGAAAGGCGTAAGCAAGTTAAAAAATATCAGCATAGACCAGTCTTTTATCGGCTCCTGCACAAATGGCAGGATTTCGGATTTAAGAATTGCTGCAAAGATATTAAAAGGCAAAAAAGCAAATTCGCGCGTCAGATTGATAGTAATTCCCGCGACGCAGAATATATATATGCAGGCAATGAAAGAAGGGCTTCTTGATATTTTTGCAAAGGCAGGCGCTGCTATTGATACGCCAAGCTGCGGCCCATGTTTAGGCGGGCATTCAGGAATTTTAGCTGAAGGCGAAGTCGCGATTGCGTCTTCTAATAGAAACTTTGTAGGAAGGATGGGGCATCCTAAGTCTTTTGTGTATCTTTCCAACGCGGCAGTTGCGGCAGCAAGCGCTATTAAAGGAAGAATTACGCATCCCGGAGAAATAAAGTGATATTAAAGGGGAAAGCGCATAAATTTGGCAATGATGTAAATACCGACGAGATAATTCCCGCAAGGTATCTTAATACCACAGACCCGGCGGAACTTGCGAAGCATTGCATGGAAGACGCTGACTCTAACTTTGTGTCAAAAATAGCAAAAGGCGATATTATTGTCGCTGGCAGGAATTTCGGATGCGGCTCATCAAGAGAGCATGCGCCTGTATCCATTAAAGCAGCTGGGATATCCTGCGTAATAGCCGAAAGCTTCGCCAGGATATTTTTCAGAAACTCCATTAACATAGGCCTGCCGATTTTGGAATCAGAACAGGCAGCCAGGGAAATAAAGCAATCAGATTCTCTTGAAATTGATTTAGAAATTGGTATAATAAAAAACCTTACGCAAGGCAAGCAATACAAAACACAGAGCTTTCCTAAGTTTATGCAGCAGATTATAGACGCAGGTGGCTTGATGAACTGGATAAAAAAATAATATGATTACACAGATTAAATATTGATTACACGGATTAAAGCAATAAACAATCTGTGTAATCTAATCATTAAATCGGTGTAATCAGTGAAAGAAACGAGGACATAAAAATGTATAAAATCGCAGTGATTCCGGGAGACGGCACAGGCCCGGAGGTTGTAAACGAAGGGTTAAAGGTGCTAAAAGCCCTT
Organism: Candidatus Omnitrophota bacterium; assembly: GCA_043797125.1. GTDB lineage: Bacteria > Omnitrophota > Gorgyraeia > JABMRG01 > JAFGKX01 > JAZDPX01. The sequence continues at coordinate 2,669 of JAZDPX010000033.1, read as the reverse complement.
TCAAAAAAGTTTAATTTTAAATATGAAACCAAGACCTTTGACTGGGGCGGGGACAGGTATCTAAAGACAAAAGAAGTCCTGCCCAAGGATGCCATAGAACAGTTAAAGAAATTCGACGTTATTTATCTAGGGGCCATAGGCCATCCTGATGTAAAACCCGGTATATTGGAAAAAGGTATTTTGCTTAAGACAAGATTTGACCTTGAACAATACATAAACCTTCGCCCTGTAAAATTATATCCGAATGTCTGGACTCCTATTAAGGATAAAGGCCCGGATGAAATAGATTTTGTTGTAGTAAGAGAAAACAACGAAGGCCTTTACAAAGGCATGGGCGAATTTCAGAAAAAGGGCACTAAAGACGAAGTGGCTATTCAGATTTCATACAACACAAGAAAAGGCGTTGAGCGCTGCATAAGATACGCGTTTGAATTTACAAAAAAGCGCAATAAGAAAAAGACCCTAACGTTATGCGGAAAAACAAATGTATTAACTTACGCGTGGGATCTTTGGGAAAGGACATTTAACGAAGTCGCGAAAGAATACCCGGATATTACGACCAACTACACCCACGTTGACGCGACATGCATGTGGATGGTGAAAAACCCCGAGTGGTTTGATGTAATTGTTACGGATAATATGTTCGGAGATATTATTACGGATTTGGCAGCCATGATACAGGGCGGAATGGGTATAGCGGCAGGCGGGAATATCAATCCTAAAGGCGTTTCAATGTTTGAGCCAATAGGCGGCTCTGCCCCGAAATACACAGGTAAAAACGTTATAAATCCTTTGGCAGCTATATGCGCACTTGGCATGTTGCTTTCTAATATAGGCGAGGAAAAGGCATCCCAGGCGCTTGAGAAATCAGTAATGAAGGCAACAACGAAAATGAAATCGATGTCTGCGGGGAAGATGGGGTATTCGACTTCCGAAGTCGGAGACCTTGTTGCAGAGAATCTTTAGGAATTAAAAATTAAAAATTAAAAATGCAAAATTGCAATTCAAAATTTAAAATTGATATAGATAAAAGAACATATAATTTTGCTTTGAATATAATTGATTTCATAGATAGTTTAGATAACAGAATGTCAGTACAGGTAATAGCTAAGCAGCTATTAAGAGCAGCTACGTCTGTCGGGGCTAATGTTGCAGAAGCCCAAGCCAGCAGTTCAAGAAGAGAATTTGCTAATTTTATGACTTATGCCCTTAAATCAGCCAATGAGACTAAATTTTGGCTGAATTTATTAAAGGATGCAAAGAAATGCAGAGAAAATTTAATACTTCCTTTAACTCAAGAGATTAAGGAGCTGTCTAATATATTGGCATCTATTATCTTAAAACTTAAATACAAGAATTAGTTTTTGAATTTTTAATTGCAATTTTTAATTTTACATTTTTAATTTTGAATTAAAACGAGGTGTTTATTATGAAACGATACAATGTTGCGGTGGTTGGAGCTACTGGAGTAGTTGGCACCGAGATGCTGAAAGTTCTAGCGGACAGAAATTTCCCTGTCGCGGAGGTGTGCCCTCTTGCTTCGGAACGCTCTGTAGGTAAAACCATAACCTTCAAAGGCAAAAAGCTCAAGGTTCAGCTTCTTACCGAAGACGCCTTTGCCGGAATAGAGATAGTTCTATCCAGCGCAGGCGCTGCTATAAGCAAGCAATTCCTGCCCCATGCTGTAAAAGCAGGCGCTGTTTGCATAGACAATACCTCCGCATATCGCATGGAAAAAGACGTGCCTTTAGTTGTGCCTGAGGTTAATCCCAAAGCCGCGTTTAAGCATAAAGGCATAATCGCGAATCCGAATTGCTCAACTATCCAGATGGTTGTCGCGTTAAAACCCTTGCATGACTACGCAAAAATAAAAAGAATAGTAATCTCTACCTATCAGTCTGTTTCAGGCGCGGGAAATCCGGCAATTACTCAATTAGAGGATGAAGTAGGGCTTTTAGGTAATAGCAGGGATGCTGTTCTGCCAAAAGGATATAAGCCGAAAAAATTCCCTTATCAGATAGCGTATAATCTTATACCGCACATAGATGTATTTCTGGAAAATGCTTACACCAAAGAAGAGATGAAAATGGTTAATGAAACCAGAAAGATTTTTGATGATTACTCTATTGGCGTAACCGCGACCTGCGTCAGAGTTCCAGTATTCAGGGCGCATTCCGAGGCGGTTAATATAGAGACCGAGAAAAACATTTCCGTTGAAAAGGCAAAACAACTGCTCTCAAAAGCCGAAGGCGTAAAGCTTGTAGATGATATAGCCAATATCAAATATCCTATGCCAATAGATGCAGCAAACAAATACGAGACCTTTGTAGGCAGAATTCGTAAGGACGAATCTATTGCAAACGGCCTTAATCTCTGGGTTGTTTCGGATAATCTTCTCAAAGGCGCAGCTCTGAACGCAGTGCAAATCGCTGAATTGCTGGTGAAATGAGAAATGTTAAGCTTACAATCGAGTATGATGGAACAAGATACAACGGTTGGCAGGTTCAAAGGTCACCCCGTACCACTCGCTTCGCTCGGGTACGGGGCAGGCAGCTCAAGACAATCCAGGGCGAAATAGAACGCGCCATCCAGCTAATTACCCATGCTAAATCTACTCTCTACGCAAGCGGCAGAACCGACTCAGGCGTTCACGCGAAAGCGCAAGTAGC